>JBBKWC010000015.1:0-267993 GCA_037968735.1 Woeseiaceae bacterium
GGCGCCTGTGACGAGGCCGACGTAGCCGGAGCCGAATATAGAGAGGTTCATTGCGATGAGTTCGTAGCGGGTGACCGGGTATTATACGGCCAAGCAACTCTCGCGTCGTGCATCAGCGAAAAATTTCAGAGAGTTAAACAGCTTGCTGCCTTTCACGCAGATCGCTGGGGCAATTTAACGATCTTGCTTGAGTCTTTATCACTACCCGATTCCTGATTTTTTCGCCAGACGAGGTCGTCGATACCGTTGGTCGGATTGTAACCGTTAACTGACGCCAGCAAAGCTTTGCGCACGCCGTCACGATCAAGTTCCTGGCAGCAATTGCGAAGCACAGCGATCAGTGGTTTTAATTCCTCAATCGGGATGTATTCTTCATTCGCCCGCAAAATCCGCGGATGGTTGGTGCCAGATACGTCTCTGCCGATAAGCAGTTCTTCGTACAGTTTTTCGGCTGGCCGCAAGCCGGTAAATTCTACCTCGATATCTCCGTCGGGATGATCGTCGTCACGCACCGTCAGTCCCATGAGATGGATCATTCGGCGAGCAAGGTCCTGGATTTTGACAGGTTTGCCCATGTCCAATACAAACACATCACCGCCACGCGCCATTGCGCCTGCCTGAATGACGAGCTGTGCCGCTTCCGGAATCGTCATGAAATACCGGATGATATCCCGGTGGGTTACCGTTACCGGCCCACCGGCTCGAATCTGCTCTCGAAATAGCGGCACCACCGAACCAGACGACTCCAGCACGTTGCCGAATCGCACAATGCAAAAGCAGGTATCCTCGTACTCGTCTTCCAATGCCTGAAGAACCAGCTCGGCGAAACGTTTTGTGGCACCCATAATATTGGTCGGACTTACCGCCTTGTCGGTCGAGACCAGGACGAACGTCGAAACGCCAGCATCCACGGCAGCCAGTGCGGTGTGTAAGGTGCCAAAAATATTATTGTGAATGCCCTCGAGGATATTGCGCTCTACAAGCGGAACATGTTTGTAAGCTGCCGCGTGATAAACCGTGTGCACGTTAAATGTCTGCAGAATTTCACGCACGCGATCCTGATGGTGTACAGAGCCGAGTAATGCGACAACTTCGCAATCGACTTTGTTAGTTTGCATCAGGTTCCGAAGTTCTTTTTCGATGTTGTAGAGGGCGACTTCGGACAACTCGAATAACAATAGCGTCTTCGGCTCCAGCTTGAGAACCTGGCGACAGAGTTCGGAACCGATTGAACCGCCGGCCCCCGTGACCATTACGTTCTTGCCCGTCACGCACGACGTGAGCAATGTCTTATCCGGCGGTACGGAGTCTCGGCCCAGCAGGTCCGCTACGTCGACGTCTCTGATGTCATCAACTCTGGCCTTACCCGTGACCAGGTCATTTAAATCCGGAATTGTCTGTACGTGGACGTTCAGTTTCTCGAGGGCCGAGATGATCGCGAGTCGTCTGCGCCGGGACGCACTGGGTAGTGCGAGAAGGATGCGACTGACGTCAAATTGTTCAATAAGGCTGGCAAAATTATCGCGGGTGTAAACAGATAAACCGCCGACCCGTTTGCCAACCAATCCTTTCTTGTCGTCGACAAATGCAACGGGCAAAAATGAATCGCCGTCCTGCATTGAGAGTGCCAGTCTGGCGCCCGCTTCACCCGCCCCGTAGACGATAACCCGTTCTCTGCCGCGGTTACGCCTGTTCAACAATGACCGTGCAGAATAACGGCTACCGACGAGATACAGGAGACAGAGTGCCGCATAAATAATTGCAAACCGGACTGGTTGCGCGGCAAAGGAAAATGAGGCCGTCACTACCGCCAGTACAGTGGCTGAAATAAGCGTGACTTTGGTTGCAGCAATTGCGAGGTCGATGCCAACGTATCGAATGATCGAGTGATAGAGGCCCTGCTGGGCCTGCAAAGACAAGGCCACGACCACGGTAGATCCGCCAATCAGGATCAGCTCAAAATAATTCAAGGCGCCGGGGAACAGCAGCCACGCAGACGCCCAGACGCTCGCGAAGATGCCAACGGCGTCCGTCGCCAGCATCAGGGTTTGTTTTACGCTGCGGGGAAGACTGACTATTCTGGTGCGAATTCTGTGCTCTGTGGCTCGAAAGAAGCCGTAGCTTTCTTGAGGTTCAGTCATAACGGGCGGGAGCTAACTCGATCTGAGGAGGACAACAAGGTGTAAGCAGCTGAAAATACGCTGCTTTTTGAACCATACAAGTCATTGTTTGGACCGCATTCATGAAGACGCCTATCGGTCTCTGAAAAGCACGTAAATACGGCATGGACGCATTCGCTCTAATCCCATCGCTCACATTCGGGCGCCAATCTACCACATAATGTGCGCCCCGCAACGCCTTTGTCCCTGCAGGATGCAAGACCAGCATTTACCCGCCGGCAGGCTCTGATCGATCAGAGCGGCGCTGCTCGCCGGACAGGCCGGCACTTCTCATGACATCCCGGAGTACGCTTATTGTGGCGTCGATATGTTGGCTTTTGAGGGTCGGATGCACGAGGAACATGAGGCTTGAATCGCCAAGCAGGCGGGCCACTGGCAGTCGCTCGGCTGGCGCCAGCCCGCGATCCACGAACGCTTTCTCAAGGTATACCTCAGAGCAGGACCCCGAATAGCACGGGATGTGCTGCTCAGTTATCGCAGACATGATTCGGTCACGATGCCAACCGGTCTTAAGTTCGGTGCTGTCGACGAACAGGTAACACTTGTAGCAGGCATGTTCTGCCCACGCCGGAACGTCCGGAACCCGCAGTCCCGGCAGCGTTCGCGCTGCCTCACGAAGTCGGTCGGCGTTCTGGCGACGTGCCAGCACCCACTCGTCCACACGACCAAGTTGAATGCGGCCGATCACCGCCTGCATCTCGAGCATGCGCCCGTTAGTACCGATGCTGTCGTGGAGCCAGCGGTAACCGGGCGGGTGTTCGCGCTCGTAAACCGCCTGCCAGTCCTTGCCGTGATCTTTGTACGACCACAATTTTGCGTGCAGATCGGCGTCGTTAGTTGTCAACATGCCGCCTTCGCCACCCGTGGTCATGATCTTGTCCTGGCAAAACGACCAAGTTCCGATATGTCCGATCGTTCCAACCGACTTGCCTTTGTACCGAGCGCCATGCGCTTGCGCGCAGTCTTCAATGACGAATAGCCCGTTTTTCCCGGCCAGTTCCATGAGGGGATCCATGTCGCAAGGCATGCCCGCGAGGTGGACACAGATGATCGCCTTCGAATTCGGCGTGAGCACGGCAGCGACGGTCTCGGCAGTGATGTTCTGGGTGTCGACATCAACGTCAGCAAATAGCGGCCTGGCGCCGACCATCACGATTGCAGAGGCAGACGCCACGAAGGTTCGCGGTGACACGATAACGTCGTCGCCGGGTCCGACACCCGCCGCGTGCAATGCAGCTTCCAGTGCGATCGTGCCATTGCTTACGGCGATCGCGTGATTCGCCCCGGTCCAACCCGCAAATTCGGCTTCGAATTTCTGACCTTCATGCCCTGTCCAGTAATTGACCGCATTAGATAGAAGCACGTCGTGAACAGCGGCTGCCTCGTCCGCGGTGTAAGAGGGCCATGGGGGGAACGGCGTATTCAGCAAGATAATGGCGCCTTCTGAGGCCGGGCTGGATTACCGATCACTGTCGCATGCGCCGGAACATCCCTTGTGACCACCGCGCCCATACCGATAACTGCGCCGCGCCCAATGCGCAGTGGAGTTGCGGCTGTGCCATTTTTTATAATCGCGCCGGCGCCGATATAGACATGATCGTCGATTATTACATTGCCGTTGCATTTAACCCCTGGCGCAAAAGTCACGAAATCCCCGATGCGGCAATCGTGCTCTACATAGCTGTAGAGATTGCAATGAAACTGACGACCGATACAAATATTGGATGTCAGAGTGACGAATGGACTAAGCAGCGCGCCTTCCTCCACGGTTGTATCGTCCATGACAACTACGTTTTCTGCCTGCACTGTCCAGGCCTTAATGCCGTCGGCGTCACATTTCAGAGCAAGCTTTTCCCGAATCTTGCCGTCGGCAATTGCAATTGCCGCGAATCGATCACTCGCTGGTTCATTGAGAAACTGATCGTAGCTGAGTACCCGGTGGCCATTCGATGACGTACCGGCAAGGGAATCGTCGACAAAAATTAACTGACTCGGTGACACGCCGCACCTCGCCAACTGCATTCGCGCGACGGGCAAAATGCTACGCCCGCAGCCGGACGCACCGTAGATGACATATAACGGTAAATTCATAGGCTGTCGGTCGAACTGGACCCGGTGAATCGGGGCATCGTTGTTTCCCCGGTCGCATTGATACCGTCGCGCGCGAACACGCGCAGAATCGTCAGAAAAAGTATTTTTGTGTCAAGCCACCACGAACGATTATCAACGTACCAAACATCAAGCTCGAATCGCTCAGACCAGGACAGACTGTTCCGCCCATTGATCTGCGCCCAGCCAGTCAGGCCCGGCCGAACATCGTGACGACGCATCTGCTCCTCTGAATAAAGCGGCAAATATTCCATCAGCAGGGGCCTGGGTCCGACAAGACTGAGCTCGCCGCGAAGAACATTCCATAGCTCCGGCAATTCGTCGAGGCTGGTTGAACGTAACATGCGGCCGAATGAGGTCATTCTATCGGCGTCGCTGCTATCGCCGTTGTGATCAGACGGTTCATCCTGCATAGACCTGAATTTGACCAGCAGGAAAGGCTTTCCTTTCAGACCCGCCCTTTCCTGGCGAAAAAAAATCGGCTTGCCCAACTTCCAGCGTATCAGTACTGCGATAACGCCCATTACGGGGAGCAAGACAACAATGGCCAGTAATGACAGAACCGTATCGCTCAATCGCTTCATATTGCTCCATCAGATCTCGCGTATCGAGTAGTTGCAGTTTGCATTCGACGAACATCGGCCGGCTTGCAGCCAAATTTGCGGTTAGCAGATTTGGCCTGGCCGATTATACTCAACTCCTTCCAAAGTTCGTCGTATATTGCCCAAGATCAGAATAATTTTGGAATGGGCATCCAGAGTATTCCAGTAATGAAATATCGGCCGGAAATCGATGGCTTGCGCGCACTGGCGGTAGCGCCCGTTATTCTGTTTCACGCCGGCTTCGGAATGTTCTCCGGAGGATACGTCGGCGTCGATGTTTTCTTCGTCATCAGTGGCTACCTGATCTCCCTGATCGTCATCTCCGAAGTGCGTGACGGGTCATTCTCTCTCATCGCGTTTTACGAACGACGCGCCCGTCGTATCCTGCCGGCGCTGTTTGCATTAGTAGCGTTTATCACGCCCGCGGCCTGGTTTCTGATGATGCCGCACCAGTTGAAGGACTTCGCAGAAAGCGTGCTGGCAGTATCACTGTTCTCAGCCAACGTACTGTTCTGGCTCGAGAGCGGATACTTCGAACTCGCCTCAGAGTTAAAACCCTTGCTGCATACCTGGAGTCTCGCTGTAGAGGAGCAGTTCTATCTCTTGTTCCCGCTAGCCGTTCTTGTCTTTCACCGGCTGGCGAAACACTCGCTGGCATGGCTTTTTGTCATCATCTTTATCGGAAGTTTCTCTCTCGCCCAGACAATTTCCCACTCCGCGCCTGATGCAAATTTCTACCTCCCATTCACGCGAGCCTGGGAACTTTTGGCCGGCTCGCTGGCTGCACTGTATGTACTCGGTAACAATCGCCCGAACTCGGCATACGGGGGTTACTTTTCCGTAGCGGGCCTATTGTTGATCATGCTTTCCATACTACTACTTGATCGTGAGACACCTTTCCCGAGTGTGTACGCTCTTCCGACGATCCTGGGTACTCTGTTAGTAATCCTGTTCGCGAACGGAAGCAATTTTGCCGGCAAAATATTATCGCTGCCTGCGTGCGTGTTTATCGGGAAAATCAGTTACAGCCTCTATCTTTGGCATTTCCCTGTATTCGCATTTGCCCGCATCGCCCTAAATTCTGAGCCCCCTCCCCTATTGTATGCAGCATTAATTGCGCTTGTGATTCCAATCTCGTACCTGAGTTATCGCTATGTCGAAACCCCTTTCAGAGGCCGAACTAGAATCAGCAAGCAGGTCGTAGCAGCCTGTTCAGTGCTGGGGGTCCTGATATTTTCCGGCATGGGACTCTATGGGCACCGCACCAACGGGTTTGCAGAGATCAAATTTGCAAATCTTCAAGAACCTGGTCGATCGATGCTCGTTGACGTCGAGAAGGAAAGGCGCCTGCGACGATCGGTCTGGACACCACTACTGACGGAAGCCAGCCGGCCGTTCGATCCTGATCAGCAAAATACGGCTTTGATTCTCGGTGATTCCGTTGCGGAAGATCTATATGTAGCGCTCAGCATCGATCGAGACAGCTTCCCGGGATGGAGTTTCCGATTCTTGCGCCTGGACGACGCTTGCATGCAGTATTTGTCCAAGCGCCCGCCATTGCGGTCCGTCTGTCATACCGAGACAACAGACTTGTTAGCAAGCGGCCTTAGCCACGCGGCATCGCATATACTGGTGACGGCAACCTGGCAACAGCACACGGTCACAAATATTCAGGACGTTATTCAATTTTTTACCCAACCAGACCGTCGCCTGTTGGTTTTAGGATCCGCGAATTTCAACGACATCGCGTCCTTAACGTATCAGATCGCTCGTAAGGATATTGCCAGGCAGGATTGGGGTAGCTATTTTGCTGCTAATAAACGAACAGATTGGGACCGGCAGAATGAGCGACTCGAATCCATAGTCGCACGCACCGATGCCACCTACCTTTCCAAGTATGAGGTATTCTGCACTGTCTCCGCAGCCGGAGAATCCTGCGACCTGATAGGACAGAACAATCAGCCGCTGATCTATGATACCGGTCATTTAACCAGTGCCGGCGCCTCGTTTATGAACCAGCGAATCCGCGAATTAAACTGGTTGGCACCTTAGCGCGAGAACGCGCTCAACGCGCTTGACTGTGAGCGCCTTCCAACACCTGCAATAAGTCCATGGCAAGTTTATTGCGATCAAAGCGATTTCGAGCGAGATCATGCGCAGCCGTCCCAGCGGCGATCATCCACTCCTTGTTGGCGAGCGCAGTGACAATATCGTTCGCTGCCTGATCGAAATTGGTCGCGCTCACGATCAGGCCGGCGCCGGCATCAGTAGCGATGCGTGCCTGCCAGCCCGGAAAATTGTTGACTACCGGCTTGCCGGCGGCGAGAGAATCGAAGAACTTATTTTGTACTGCATCGCGCCAGACTATCTCCGGACCCGTGAACAGT
This sequence comes from Woeseiaceae bacterium, assembly GCA_037968735.1. Classification (GTDB taxonomy): domain Bacteria; phylum Pseudomonadota; class Gammaproteobacteria; order Steroidobacterales; family Woeseiaceae; genus SZUA-117. The sequence continues at coordinate 7,279 of JBBKWC010000015.1, forward strand.
GCCAACGTCATATCGGCTGCCATTACCCAGCGAGCGGCCTTAATTTTGGACATCTGTCCCAGCAGAAACAGATTGTTTTCCAGGACGCCGGTTTCGGACGCCAGTGATTTCACCCGCTCGAATTCCCGACCGCCCCCCACCGCGACGATTCGCATTTCGGGGTTAATGTTGCGGATAGCGTCAGACAGGTGCACCAGGTAGTCCATTCCGTTCACCAGACCAAAGGTGCCTGTAAAAACAAGCAGCGGCCGGTCCTCAAGCCAGGGATGAAATTCGCGCACGTCGAGCGCCACCTCGCTGTCTTCGAACACGTCCAGATCGCAGCCGTTTGGAATGACAGTCACCTGCTCCGGGGGATAACCTGTGGCAATGATTTCATCCCGCATACCGGGTGCCAGTGCGACGATCCTGCTCGCATTGCGGTAGGCGAAAGTTTCGAGCCAGATCGCCATCTGTTTCAGTAGCGGGTTAGAAAGCGCCCCGATTGCAATCGGCACGGCGGGCCAGAGATCCCGCACCTCGAACACCATGGGGACTTTGCAACGTTTCGATGCATATACTGCCGGCAATGCAATGGACAGTGGCGTGCTGGTGGCGAAAATTATGTCGCCACGAATTGCGGTGGCTTTCAAGGCGGCGCGCCAGGCGAATTTGATGAAAGCGATAATTCGCTTCGAATAGCTCATCGTGTTGTTGTAAGTAACCGGTGTCCAATGCACCTGTATCCCGGACTCGACCGTTGTTCTCCACCTGCCGTTTACACTGTCGCCACCTTGATCGCTCGTGACCACGTGGACCTCATGGCCCGCCGCCACAAGGCGACGAGCCATTTCGTAAGAGCGAGAGCCCCCTGCCATTTCGGGCGTTACAAAATACTGATGCAGATAGACTATCCGCATCAGGCAGATGACGGATTTTTCTTGAAGAAGCTCCTGATGACCTGAACGACAAATTCAATCATCTGGTCGCTCATTTCCGGATAGATTGGCAGGGACAGAATTCGGCTCTGATTTCCCGCGGCAACGGGTACTCGTTCAGCCGTGATTCCGAGGTGTCTGTAAGCGGGCAACAGGGGTAACGCGGTTGGATAATGAATCGCGGACTGTATTTCGTTGGCAGCGAGCTCCTCTTTCAGGGCATCCCTTTGCGCTGTATTCACCACGTACAGGTGGTAGACGTGCTCTGCATGTCGGTGTACAGCAGGTAAGCTGAGATCGCCAACACCCGTCAGTAACTCATTATACCTTTGCGCAATCCTTTGGCGCGCCCTGGTCCATTCATCGATATATCGCAGTTTCGTCGTTAGCAGGGATGCCTGCAATCCATCCATACGACTGTTGACACCCTCCATCAGATGCTCATGCTTTACCAGTGCTCCGTGATTTGCAAACATCCTGCACGCGTTTGCCAGGTCATCGTCATTCGTGACAATCGCTCCGGCATCTCCCCAGGCGCCAAGATTCTTGCCCGGATAGAAGCTGAATGTTGCGGCATCTCCAAACGTACCTACACGCCGTCCCCGCCACTGCGAAAAGTGCGCCTGCGCACAGTCTTCAATCATTTTCAGCCCGTTCTTTCGGCAAAACCGGACAAGGTCGTCCATTTCTGCAGCTTGCCCATACAAATGAACAGGAATAACAGCTTTTGTTTTCTCCGTCAGCGCCTGTTCCAGCAAACAAGTATCGATCAGGTAATTCTCGTTAACATCGACAAAAACCGGAACCGCGCCAGTTTGCGAAATTGTTTCCGATGTGGATATCCAGCTTGCCGCGGACGTTATCACCTCGTCACCGGCGCCGATGCCAAGCATCTTCAGAGCGATGTAAATTGCATCTGTACCATTGGCACATGAAATACAGTGCTTGACGCCGTATTGCCTGGAAAATGTCTCTTCGAATGTCCTTACCGGCTGACCACCAATAAATGACGTATTCTCTACTACCCGGGCTATCGCCGCATCGAAGTCGCTTTTGTGCGCTTGATATTGCGCACCAAGATCAACGAACGGAACTTTCACAGGCTAGCCCTCCAGTGAGCGCAAGAGCCGGGCAGGATTGCCAGCATAAACGCCTGCAATGAGGATATCGCGCGTGACCACCGCGCCTGCTCCTATAACCGTCCCATCAGCGACTTCCACTGCCAGTATCGTCGCATTCGAGCCAATTGAAACGCGATGCCCAATGTGCGTGGATTTCCACTTCGCCTTGTCCCCACCTGCAGGCCCGCCATCCTCGAAGAGATCATTGATGAAGACCACTCCATGGCCAATGAAACAGTCGTCACCGATAACGACTTTTTCGCAAATAAACGAGTGCGACTGAATACGGCATCGCTTGCCGATATGCACATTCTTCTGAATTTCCGTGAATGGGCCGATAAAACTGCCAGATCCAATTGTGCAGCCGTAGATATTGACCGGCTGGACGATTTCTACATCCGCGCCAAAATCCACATCAACGATCTTGCTCTCATGAAGTTTCGGGGGGTGTTTCATCGTCAACGGGTCTCGGACGCTCAATTTCTCTGACCAAGACGGCACTGCCGCGGCACGAAGCGCATTGATACTTCCTTCCCTGTTTCAATGGATTCGTAGATCGCCGAAATCAACTCGAGACTGCGGCGGCCCTCAAGGCCATCAACCAACTGGGGCTGCTTGTTCAGGATACAGTGCACAACATGCTCGTAGTACGCCTGATGACCAAAGCCGTACACATTGGGTGGATTGACGGAAAACTCCGAGAGCACTTTCTCGTCGTCAGGATCCGGCTCCTCAAACCGCCACACCTTCATTTCGTTTACAGCGAATCCGCCGATTTCAACCGTACCCTTTTCCCCGAGGATAGACAGCGAGCCTTCAAGATCAGTAGGCCTGGCGGCAGTCGTGGCCTCTATCACACCAACTGCACCCGAACGGAATTTTAGCAATACCACCGCGGTGTCCTCAGTCTCGATGTCAGCAAGTGCCGTCGTTGCCTTCGCGAATACCGAGTCTACCTCGCCCATCATCCACTCGAGCAAGTCGACGTGATGACTGGCCTGGTTCGTTAGCACGCCGCCATCCAGTGCCCAGGTCCCTCGCCACGCGTCCTGGTCGTAGTAATCCTGACGTCTGCACCACCTGACGCGCACCGTGCCGAGGGTCAGCGCCCCAAAGCGACCGGCCTTAAGCGCTTGACGTAACTTGACGACAGGCACATTAAAGCGGTTCTGCTTAACCACGAAAAGTCGCACACCGTGCTCATCACAAGCCCGAATCATGGCATCAGCATCCTGCAGCGTCAGTGCCATTGGCTTCTCGACGACGATATGTTTGCCGTATGGCGCCAGAGCAATGGCGTGTTCCGCATGACGTCCGCTTTCAGTCAGGATAACCACAACGTCCGGATCCGTCTGCTTCATCATCTGATGCATGTCTGTAAACCACGGCACGCCAAATGATGCCGAGATCTTCTGCGCTTTCTCATCCACGAGATCGCAAACAGCAACCAGACTTGCGCCATCTATCTGACCATTCCCAAGCAGTTCGGAATGACGCTTGGCGATGCGGCCGCAACCGACCAGAGCAACTTTCAACATGTAGGCTTATTCCCGTAAATTTTCGGAAGATTAACAGCAACTGGCACAACAGCGAAAGCCTAGCAATCCAGCAAAGACTGATAGATGGCGATGGTCTTTGCGCTGATCTCTGCCAGACCCATTTCCTCGACGTGCCGGCGAAGTCCGGGTGTCTTCTTTTGCCCGATTACGTCACAGAGATTGTCGGCGAGCACATTCGCATCTGCAGGACAGACACGACAACTCGGCTCGACATCGGCAATGTCATGCAGATCTCCGACATCAGTGGCCACAAATGGCACGTTGCAGGCGAGCGCTTCTTTGATTGAGTTCGGCCAGCCTTCATTTTCTGACGTGCAAAGGATTACATCGCAAGCTGCCACAAATTCCGGAATTGCTTCGTGTGGCATTTCCGTTGCAAGGCGGAATCTGAGTCGATTGTCACGTTGCCTGGCCAAATCAAAAGCACGTTGTGCGAGTGCGTACCGCTTCACCGGATTATTCAGGTGTCGCGAGTTAAACAACACCCACTTTTCATCACTATCCGGGAAACCCATTGCGCTTCTGATTTCCTTTTTATTCCTGGGTATAAACCGGGACAGATCGATTGGCGAGGGAACGAACTCGACTCTGCTATGCGGGCTTACTTCCAATATGTCACCTGACATGCGCTTCGAGACTGAAGCAATGCATGCATACCGCTTAATTGATGCTCTTGTCAGAAACGTCGCTATTCTCGAGTGCACGCTAGGAAAACCTGCCGATGAGCGATACACCTGCCAGTCACTGCCGCGAACACTCAACACCTTTGGCACTGCGTCGGCTGCGGCAGTAGCTACCGCGCAGGCCGAACCATACTGCGCATGTACCACGTCGAAAGAAGGGGCGATTTCGCTGACCCGCTTTCGCGCTCGGAGTAGCTGGGAAACAGAGCGTAAATTTCCCAGATATTCGAGATGCAGGTCGACGCCTAGAGCTCGGATCCCCGTCGCCGCGGTATGCATGAAGACGCCACTGGTAGCGACAGCCGGATCAAAATTGTGAGTCCACAGCACCCGCATTGACGTTGGCAATTTGGTCTTTATTCGGGCCGGCGACAACGTAGCTCGATGCCGTTGCCTGCTTTGACCCAGGAGACATTTTCGGCGCCCAGGCCTTCCAGCGTCTTCTGCAACTGCGGGCCGGTTCGAAGTCTCTTGTAATAGTCGGTTAGACCATCATGGGTATCCAACAGCGCCCATTCATACTGTTGCCGATCGCTCAGCTCAGGAATTGTGTGATAGTAGGTTGCCAGAGGCGATATACGGGATAGAAGGATCTGACCCAGTCGCGAATGCCGGGTCGCTCTGTGCAGCGGAAAGAACAAGCGCGTGATTTTTTCGGTAACTCGCATACCTGAGTCAGCCGGCATGCGCTTTAAGACGGGTCGAAGCAGGTTTGCAGTGATTTTCGTGTAGCGGGAAAGCATATGCGTGTAATGGTCTATGACCAACCAGCCACCCGGTTTGACCTGCGCGTACAGACTCGCAATGGACTGTTCCGGGCTCTTCGTATGCTGGACAACGCCCAGGCACACGACCACATCGTATTGTTGAGGCGAGAACGGCAGTGCATTGATGTCACACTGGATGATCCGATGTCGACTCGACTGTGGGAAGTTTTCCTGGTTTGGTTCTACCGCTGAACTCAAGTCAGTCGACGTCACGATGGCAGCGGGAAGATTCAGCAGAATTTCCGTGAATCTTCCTGCACCGCAACCTGCCTCGAGGATGTTTGCCTTGTCTTTCTGCTGCAAGCCTCTTACGAGGTCTGCGCCCAGGCAGCGGTGAAGGCGATCCCGAGAAATTGTAATGCCTGAATGGGAATCAAGCTGTGTAGTACGGAACTGTTTCCATTGCTCCCCAAATGCGTCGGCGTAGTTGCTTTCTGAGGCCACAATGCGTGGAATGTTCAGGCGGACGGTATACTCATGACCCGCGGAGCAACGCATTCCGTGTCCGGAGACACTTGATAATTCCTCGCCATCCACGGGACAGACCAGCGGCGGAAACGACTGTGCGGTTGTCAGTGACACCGGATGCTACCTTGCTTCAGCAAAATCGACCTTTGAGGTATTGGCCCAGACAAGAAAATTCAGCATTTTCCACAACAGTGGAGAATAATTCTGCCTTCCTGATTCTGTTGTCGCAAACAAGGAACTGATGCGTTCAGGATCAAGAATACCGGGATTATTGCTGACGAAAGTCGCAAGGTTATCGAAAAACAGGGCTTTCAGCGACGACTGTAACCAGAAACCGTAGGGCACCTGAAAGCCCCGCTTTGGTGAAAACAAAATTTCATCCGGCACGATCCCGCGCAGCGCCTCTTTCAGCAGCCATTTTGGCCTGCCATTTGGCATTTTGCTGCGCCCCGACAGGCTTAGTACATAGCTGGTCAAATCATTGTCCAAAAACGGCACGCGCACCTCAAGACTGGCAGCCATAGTTGAACGGTCCACCTTCTCCAGATAGATGTCGGGCAGTATGACGGACGTGTCTACCATTGACATCTGATTGACAGTATCAAGATCACAAAACTCTGACTGAACAGAACGGTATCTGCTGAACGGATCGCCCGCGTCCGTCATGCGCCTGGCGACCTCCGCAGAAAAAACACCCAACGGCCGCGATCGCACGTCTTCGGGTGTCAACAGAAGTGCCATCGTCGTCGCCAGGTCCGAAGCTGCAAACGCGTGCAAATAGCGAGCGATTCTCTGTTGCATCACCGATTTTGGCAAGGCTTTGTGAAAGTGTTTAAAAACCAGGGCTAACGGCCTGAGCAATGTATAGTACTTTAAAGTCGAATAACGGCGATAGCCGCCGAAAATCTCGTCGCCACCATCGCCCTGCAAAATGACTTTCAACTGTCCGTCTAAATGGGTTGCCATCAGGTAAAGTGGAATGTTGGCCGCATCAGCAAACGGCATATCGTGATGTTCGACCATCTTCTCTATGACGCCGGGAAGATCAGCGCTGCCGACTTGAATTTCATGGTGATCCGTCTTGAAACGTTCTGCGACGGTTCTGGCTTTCGGCAACTCTCCGCCATCCGCTGCAAAATCGAATCCGGCGGAATACGTTGCGAGCTGCCCATCGTAATGTCGCGATGCAAACGCGGCAATCGCACTGGAATCAATCCCGCCGGAAAGAAAGACGCCGACAGGAACGTCACTGACCAGCTGGCGGGCTACCGCCTGCTCGAGAAGCCGGCGCGTTTCGGCGATCGCGTCTTCGCGTTTTTCACGGACTGGTCGAGGTGGCACATCATCCTTCAGCGACCAGTACGATCCAACTTCATATTCGAATGATTTGAGGTCGAGCTCCAGATATCGTCCAGGCAGTAGCTGATGTATGCCCTGATAGAGCGTATCGCCACCCAAAGCGTTTCCGTAATACAGCCATTCATGCAGCGCACTCCAGTTACAAGTCCTCGGGCCAGTGCGGAGCGTTAGAATACTTTTGATTTCCGATGCAAATGTCAGTGAGTCACTGTCAAACTGGAAATACAGGGGCTTGATGCCGAATCTGTCCCGTACAAGCCACAACTTTTGCGCATCACGGTCGTAGCACGCAAATGCGAACATGCCGTTCAGATAGGGCAGCGATTGCAGACCTAAGCGGGCAAACAAATTTAGCACCACCTCCGTATCGGAAGCGGAGCGCAGATTCTCCAGTTGGTAACGGGCGGCCAGCTGGCGAAAGTTATAGACCTCGCCGTTATAAGATATGACGTAGCGGCCGTCGGCCGAAGACATCGGCTGATGACCCGCCATTGATGGATCCAGAATGCTCAGCCGTGTATGTGCGAGCCACACATTTTCATCCTGAAACTCGCCGTGGTCGTCGGGGCCGCGATGGCGCAAAGCGGCAATTGCATCCGTGCGATCTGCCGGTGCGATTTCAATCGAGCTAAAGGGTGCTATTGCAGTACCGGCTATGCCACACATTACGGTTCGCCGTTGTCGGGTGGAGACTGAAAATCAGGCAACAGGAGTCTGAGATACTCGCCGGCAATTTGCTCCAGGGCAAAGTCGTTGGCTCTTCGCATCGTATCGGGTTGCTCGACTGATTCGAACGCTTCCAGAATTGCCTCCGCCATTGCCACGTCATTTCCGGTTGGCACCAATCGCCCCCACTTTCCATGGCTCAAAATTTCCGACGCGCCACCCACGCCATCAGTGCTCACCACCGGGGTGTTGCACGCCAGTGCCTGCATAATCGCATTAGGACAGCCTTCCGTCAGAGATGAACTGACAAATAAGGTCGCGCGCCTGATCCAGTTAAAAGGGTTGTTGACGAAGCCAGGCAACAGAACCTCGTTTTCCAGGTCGAGCGATCTGACCATGGCTTCGAGCTTCGAGCGGTCCTCACCCTCTCCCAGGATGATCAGGCGACAGGACCGTTGCTGGCGAACGATTGCAAACGCCCTGATCAAGGTCGGAAAATCCTTGAGCGCCTTCAAACTGCCTACCGCGACAATATACGGTGGTGCACCAGGATCTGCCCAGGGATGATCAATGTCCTTACGGCTAAGTTCCGTTATCTGGCTGATATCGAGTGGATTGTAGATGACCGCAATTTTGCTTTCGGCAATATGAAGAGCGTTCACGAGATCCTGCTTTACCGCACCGGAATTCGCGATTATCAGGTCTGCCTTCGGGTAGAGCACCTTGATGAGTTGCAACATGAGCCAACGCCGTGCGGTTTTATCGGCGCGATAAACTGCAGTGGGCACGGAACGCATGGACACGATGGTTGTAAATTTAGCTGGCGCGAGGAATCGGCACATAACCGATACGATATTTGCGTGATCCAGAGCCGAGAGAACAGCAACTGGCCTGGTTTCCTTGAGGTAGCGCAGGAATCCGGGCAGTACGGCTCTCATACGGGTGGCACCGAGGTCGACCAGTCTTACTGCAGCAGACACTTCAGTTCGATAAGGGCCGCCGCCTGTCGCCAGTACCAGATCGACAGAGACCCCCATGGCAGCAAAACGATTGGCAAGTTGCACAAACACCCGCTCTGCCCCGCCGCCTTCCAGCGAGGGTAGAAACAGGGTCAGTTTCTGTGACGACATGTTCCAGTCCTGTTTCTCTGAATAATCACGCGGTATCACCGAATTCTGCCAGCCAAGCCTGAAACATCAGAATCTGCCAGATTCTGTCGGCAGCCAATCCGTCCCCTTTGAGATGGTGCTGCCATTCCTTGTGGACGATTGCCGGGTTCAAATATCCCTGGGCCCGCAGTTTGTCAGCAGACAACAGACTCTCTGCCCAGTCGCGCAACGGACCCCTCAGCCATCTCCCGACCGGCACCCCAAAACCCATTTTAGGTCGATCGATCATTTCGTCAGGAACGTATTTACGCAGCACTTGTTTCAGTAACCACTTACCTTCGCCCTGCCGAATCTTGAAGTGCATGGGCAATTGCCAGGCGAACTCAACGACCCGGTGATCCAGCATCGGAATTCGCGTCTCGAGGCTGACGGACATCGCAGCACGATCGACTTTGGTCAGCAAGTCATCCGGGAGGTAGCTTAGCGTGTCTGCAAACATCATCGACTCGAAAAACCCGCCATTGAAGCTTGAAGGAAGCTCAGCATTTGGATGAGACACCTGGCGCGTCGTGCCGTAGACGAGCTCGCGGATATTCTGCCGCTGCTGCAAATACCTGTGATAGCACACCTCTCGACTTTGCGCGGACAAGAAAACCGAAAACTGCTGTGCTTTGCGCCCCGGGTCCGAGTGCCGGCGTAGTCGAGATAGTGCGCTGAGCGTCAGGCTCAAGGGGCGGCGAGCAAGCTTAGGAACACGATTGACAGTGCGCCAGATTTCCGCCACACGCTGGTACCGGCGGTAGCCACCAAAGAGCTCATCTCCGCTATCACCGGATAAAGAAACGGTAACGTGACGCTTCGCGAGTCGCGATACCAGAATTGTCGGGATGGCCGAGCTGTCCCCAAATGGCTCATCGTAAATTTGCGGCAATGTCGGGATAATATCCATGGCCTCACGTGCAGTTACCTGCAGATCGGTATGGTCTGTCCCAAGGTGTTGCGCGACGGCCCTGGCATGCGGCGCTTCGTTGTATTCCTCTTCTTCAAATCCGATTGTAAATGAACGCACGCGCCGGCTGGACTGCGCCTGCATCAGAGCTACCACTGTCGTGGAATCAATGCCACCGGACAAGAAAGCCCCAACCGGTACATCTGCTACGGCCTGCAGCGCCACAGCCTCTTGCAGTATCGATCGCAGTTCACTGATAGCCGCCTGGTCGTCACCTGCGAAGGGCTGCGACGCCGCTCGATCCACAACCTCGCTCAATGACCAGTAGTTTTGCACACGTTCGGGAACACCGTCATTCAGCGCGTCAATTCGCAGAAATGTTCCCGGCACTAATTTGTATATATTTTCGTAGATGGAATGAGGCGCTTCAATGTATCCGCGGTTGAAATACATCGCGAGAACGTTGCGGTCGATCTTCAATCGACACCCGGGATGCGCACGAAGCGCCCGCAATTCTGAGCCAAAAAAGACTTTGCCGTCCTGCCAGCCATAATAAAGCGGTTTTTCGCCGATCCGGTCCCGGGCCAGTGTTAGCACTCGTTCTTTTCGATCCCACAAAGCAATGGCAAACATACCGACGCTCTTCTGCAGGGCAGTCTTCACATCCCAACATTCGAAGGCTGCAAGCAGCGTCTCAGTATCAGAGTGACCTCGCCAGTCCGGCGAATAACCACTTTTCTGCAACTCTTCACGCAACAACAGGTGGTTATAAATTTCGCCGTTGAATGCAAGCACGAACCGTCCAGATGCGGAACTCATTGGCTGATGGCCAGCGGCGGAAAGCTCAAGCACCGCAAGTCGCTGGTGCCCGATCGCAATCCCTGCGTCGCCATCGACCCACGATCCGGCGTCGTCCGGACCTCGATGCAATAGCCCGCCAGCCATCTTACGAACAACCTGGCCTGCAGAATCTTTTGCGAATCCTCCGGGCTGGTAGAAGCCTGCTAAACCGCACATACAGTGCGTGTCGCCGCCAATTCATGACATCCTAAGCTTCTGTTTTGTCGAGACTTTATAATTGAAAAGCCTTTATTGCCGAGATACTCGACAAGTACGTCGTAAGCTACGAATTCGTAAGGGAATCCGCCAATCCAATCGATCATGTCGTATTTACCGCTCATGCCTCTGGCACGTCTGTCTGCGAGCATAGGTTTTATGGCTACCATTGGCTGCAATTTTATTGTGTGCTTGATAATCACAAGTAAGCGAGTGACAGCAGAGATGACAAACGCATAGGATGAACGCAAAAACGCGGGCAGCCTATTGTAGATCTTCTTGACGAACCACCAGCAATGTGACTTCCACCCCTGATCGTTATAAAGCGCAATGAACAGCTTTCCGGTATCTGGTTTCACACAATTTATCGCATTGTCTAAGCCTAGCCACATCGCTCCCGTGTGATGTAGCACGCCCCAGCTATATACAACATCGAAGGTCCCCAGCTCTTCAAGATACTGGCGGTTGAGCACCGAACCAGTGCCAATCTGCCAACAGTCGTCATCTGCAAAGTATCGCCGCTTCAGTTCCGTAGTACATGCCACGGACTGAGTGTCGTAGTCGAACGAGGTCACGGAGGCACCCAGACGCCGAGCAGCTAAACTGAACAAACCGGACCCGCTGCCAATGTCGAGAAACCGCAGACCCTCCAAATTATCTACACCTAAGTAATCTTTCAATGACGTCGTCGCTGCTTCAATTCTGTCTTCGTTAAGTACGTTCAGGAAGTGCGCCCAGTTGGCGCCAAATCGAAATCTGTCGCCGTAATCGATGTCCGGATCTGCGTTCATTTTGTCTACACGGGTCATAAAATTTTCATGGAGAATACTTAAACTGAATCTATTGCCCGAGACGGTGCCGGGCCTTCCTCGCTGGCAAAGATGTCCCGCAAAAAGTAGCGGGCAAACCTCTCAACTGTTTGAGTCGACTTTACTCTTATCGCGGCGTTAGCGCCCAAGCGCGCTCTCATTGTTTCGCTGGCAAGAACGGTCTGTATTGCGTTCGCCAACATTTCGGCGTCCGGCGGTATCAAAATAGCGCAGGACTCGTCCAGCAGCTGCCGGGTTGATCCCACATCAGTTGCTATAACAGCGCACTCGGAAACCATTGCTTCCAGCAAGCTTTGCGACGGATAGTTCTCTGCGGTTTGAATGGACACGAAAATCTTGCTGCGGGAGAGGATCTCGAATGGCTTCTCCTCAAACTGAATGCGAACCGAGTGTCTGGTGATCCTGTCAAAACCCTGCCTGATCTCAGCTTCGGCCGGACCCGACCCGCACACGTAGACAATCAACGCATCTTCGTTTTCTGCTTCAAGATGAAACAGTGCATCTTGAAGCAGTTTATGGCCTTTCCACGGGACCATTCTGGCAACCATTGCCACATCGATGTTCCTGGTCTCTCCTGATAGCGCTGCGTTGGCATCTGTGAAGCTACAAGGCGACACCAGGCATTTGTTCGCGACGTCTTCAGCAATGAAAGAAAGTAAATCGTTCTTTATCTGTTCGCTGAGGCAATCGACACGCCGACAGTGCCGGATCGTTATTCTCGTGTATCGACTTCTGCGAGTATTCGCTTGATAGTCCTTGACCGGATCTACCAAAGATACTGAAAAAGGACACGCCAATTTTTTAAAAAGCACATACATCGCCGTGTCAATGCCAGGATTGCCACCGAAATGAAGGTGACGAATCTTATGTTTTCTCAATCCTCGAATCAGATGAGCAGTGCGTTGAAATAGCGCCGGATATCGGGAAAACTTGCCCAGTGGGCGAATCCGGCTTGGCAGTGCATGTACTCTGTTTTTCTGCGCACGCAGGCCTAGCGATGAGAACGCTTTCGCGCCTGTTGTGGAGGTAAACAGGTGCACGTCAACTTTCTGCGCCTGCAGATAGTCGAACAATCTGAAGAATCTCCGCTCTGAGCCACCCATTTTTGAATCTACCCAGACAAAAATTCCAACGGGCCCATCAAGATCACTAATTTTCCCAGTCACTTGACCATTCCGACTTTTCGTTCCGATAGCAGACCGACGCTCAGCGCGATAAAGGCAGCAAATGCTGAGCTGTAGTGCAACATTCCGGAGAAAGAAACGAATGCATAGCAAATGAGACCAGCAAACACGAGCATCAGGAGGTTGCGACTATCATCGCGCGCTGCCGAGCGCAATCTCAATGCCACCGAAACAAATATCCCGTAATACAGTACTAATCCTATGACGCCTGAATTGTATAGGAGGTCTACATAGGTCGAATGGGATGTGATTCCGAATTCTGATCGGAATGCCTCAGGACCATGGCCAAACACCGGATTCTGTAGCCAGCCGCTTAATCCATCAGACTGCCATTCGCTACGCCTTCCCAGTGCGTTATAGCCTGGCAAGTCTTCTCTGGCCTGCAATACCTTCAGCCCCAGTATTATTCTGTCTGACCCCCGCTGGAGCGCGTCCAGAATTAACGGGTTTCTGACCAAGAAAATACCGGCAAGTCCGCTCACAACGAGAAGTAAAGTTGAATGCCTGCGGATAATTTGAGTAAAACCTTTGAGGTAGATCAGGCTTGCGCCGCCGGCACCGAGCACTATGCCAAGGTTGTTCTTGATAGACGTCGTCGCAACGATATGTAACAGGACAACCAGCGCGACAAGCAGTATGGGGATGGTAGATCGGATATAACAGCCTAAGAACAATGCCGAGATCAGCCCGAAGAGATACATGGACGCAATCGCGTTGTAGGAAAATTCACTCGGGTACCGCAACGGGAAACCCGTTGTGAGCGTATATAGCAGGGCACCTGCAGCGAAGCCGAAGAATATGCCTCCAAGGACGGCACGCCTGTCGTGATACCTGATTAATGAACCAAATAATATATAAGTAAGTACGCAAGAGGCTGCCGGGACGACGGTATTCATGGCGAGCCTTAGATCAGGCGCCCAGATCAGCTGCAACAGCATATAACCGAACAAGCTTCCATAAATCAGCGCTTCCCTGGTGACATAGAATCGTTGAAAACGCATTAGATGGAAAAGAATAATTAGCAGGTACACGACCGCCAATCGTGCGGAATGGAATGACTCCACGTACGCGGTCGTCGTCAGAGCAAGCCCGGCCATGAATGCAAGTAAAAATGAACTTGCGAGCCCAACCACACGTAACCGGAAAATCCCCGCCTCGCCGGACTCGTGTAGCTCCGCTGGTTGCGTGGCCACTGGACTATGCGTTCCTAAGATTCATATGAAGCAGTCAGGCGCTGTTGCGAAGTTCGTTGCTCAGGCATCGGAGACATTGACATTCACATATTGTCGAAGGACTTCGAACAGCGCAACGAAGTTGTCAATCTCTGCAGAGTTCAGCGTGCGGGCCCAGTCGTTATGGCAGGCTGGCATAAACGGCAGCAAGTATGTCTCAAACGCTCTCAGAATTTCTCGCCTCGCGGGCTTCTCTGCAGTCAGCATGTCACGTATCAATTGCGGGAAGTCGTGCACCTTCCCAATTCTTTTCACACTGGGAAATACGCTCACCGGCGATTCTCCCAGCATGATCACCGATTTACCGAGCAAAGCTGCTTCCATCCCGATAGTCCCCTGAATAGCAATTACCAGACTGGCTTTTTCAATAAAACTTCTGGAATCAGCCTGTGGTGCAACGAGTTCTACGCCCGGCAATGCCTTCATTTTTCGAAGTGCAGCTGTCGAATAATTGGACACGTCGCTCTTATGTATCTTAACCAGGAGTCGGTGCGACGGAGGAATGGACCGCGATATCGTTTCAATCACCCACAGCTGGTTGCTGTAAAAGGGCGCCCACACATCGATACTTGACTCAGGTTGCATATGCAAGCCGAAAAATACGTAAGGCGTATCGCCGGGTGTAGTTACGGTATCAGTTTTGGCCAGCGCACTCCTGGCGCGCGATTTTTTAATGCTATGCCAGACAGCGGCGGGCACACTATGGCCGCTCCGATACTCGGTAAATCGCAGAAACTCCCGTTTCCCGGATTTTTGCAGTGTTTGACGAGCACCCTCCAATCTCGCCCGCAACTGCTTCGTCTGCCGCCAGGTTCCTTTTCGGGACGGCTCAACGTAGGCAGGAGCTACGAGACTGCGCTGCTCGAATTCGAGAAGTGTTTTCTCCGCCAAGGGTTGGCTGGCGCCTGGTTCGCGATGTTCCATTGTCACCCGCGACCCCGGAGTCATCCGATCACAGAAGCATGCATAACCCGGCGGGATGACACTGAAGCTGAGTGCAAACCATGGAACATTCACGTGCTCGGCCAGTGCTCTTGCAATTCCACTGTGCAGCGCATCGAAACCGCCGATGATAAGGGTGGGGCCGACCTTTTCAATTAGCGTCTTGATTCTCTTGCCCAGAAATGTCGCATACTTCAGCGCATCCGTATACGGCAGCTTCGAGACTACTCTGTCACCCATAATCATATTGTTGACTGTAGGCACTCCGTCGCGCTCGAGGGAAGCCAGGAATTCATGATCCGGCGGCGGTAAGCCTTGCCCGGCATGTTCGAAAATAAAATACAGATTTTGGACGGCACAATTTTTGTCAGCTTCTGCGAATGTGTGCTTCGGATGAAGGATAAAGGAGAAAACAATATCGCTTCGCTTGTCTACGTGGCGCCAGAGATTATTTACTCCCGCGTAATCCCAACCAATAACAAGCGCCTTACATACACTGCCTTCCTGGGTCGAATTCGACCGATCATCCACCAACCAGCTCCCATTTCAAGGCGGTACCCCGCACAACGTCGCAGCTGATTGTCTTGCCGAGAACAGTGTCATAGAAACGTGGTGCCAGACCGAATCCTGGCCGGATTATACGGAGGTTTTCAGGTGTCAGTACCTGCCCGGCGCGCAGATCCTGCGTTATATACAAAGAACGCCGAAATGCCAGGGACTTTGCCTCAGCATCGATGCAGCCGTAACTCACATGCCCCAGCGCACGCCAAGCCCGCCCTGTTTCGAGCACCAGATTTTGCATCTCCGCGGGTTCCAGGGAAAAAGCACTGTCCACACCCCCGTCCGCGCGATTCAAAGTAAAATGTTTTTCTATGACGGTAGCGCCAAGCGCCACAGCTGCAACTGAACAACCTAAACCCATCGTGTGATCGGATAGCCCGACTTCACAGTCAAACATGGCACGCAAGTGCGGAATGGTAAGAAGATTACTGTTCCTTGCCGAGGCGGGATACGTGCTGGTGCATTTCAACAACACAAGGTCCGTGCATCCGCCCTCTCTCGCAGTCCTGACAGCGTCTTCAATTTCGCTGACAGTCGCCATACCTGTCGAAATAATGAGAGGTTTTCCAGTCTGCGCCACGCAGCGTATGAGAGGCAAGTGTACGATTTCGAAAGACGCTATTTTGTAAGCCGGCACATTCAAATCTTCCAGAAACTCAACGGCGGTCGTGTCAAACGGGCTGCTGAAACACAGTATTCCATGGGCCGCCGCGCGCTCTATAATTGGCTTATGCCACTCCCACGGTAAACACGCCTTTTGATACAGCTCGTAAAGCGATTCGCCGTTCCACAAGCTGTCTTTATCCTCGATTACAAACTCCGGCATACGCGAATCAATTGTCATCGTATCTGCGGTATAGGTCTGCAACTTTATCGCATGTGCGCCGGCTTGCGCAGCGGCGTCAACGATAGCCATCGCGCGATCAAGAGACCCGTTGTGATTCGCAGACAATTCCGCAATGATCAGTGGCGGGTTTTCCCGCCCGACACGTTGTTTACCAATAGACACGGAGCTACCCATTTACGAGAGCCTTTTGCAAAATTGCGTGTCACTCTTGGAATAGCCTGCTGCCTTGAACAGACTGCGCGACTTTTGATTGTCAGAAAGCACTTCCGCTTTCAATAAGGTCATCTCCGGCTCCTTTTTGATCAGCCAGGATTCGGCCGCCAGTAACAGCTCGATGCCTAATCCACGGCCTTGTTGTTCGGGCGCTAGGTAAATCGATATTTCTGCCTCATGATCATGCATGTCGAAGCGAACAACGCCCACAGCTTCGTCAGACAATTCTCCGATCAATACTTGCCGCAAAGGATCTTCGAGCACCGATACAAACCACTCATCGTGAGTTTTCCTGGCAATTGGCGAGGCGTCTCGAGATACGTTTCTGATGCTGGCGCTGTTACGCCATGCAAAAATTCGTGCTGAATCTTCTGGTTCTGCTTCCCGTACTTTGACGGAAAACACCCCAAGTGCGCGACTTACCCGGTCAGCACCGAATCCGTCTACGATTGCCATCGCGTTCGCGGACATGCTTTCTCGCAATGCCGAATTATCAATGAATGACCGGATATGCTCCGCAAGCTTTTCAGTTTCTGCAGGGGAAACCTCTGGGGCAAAGAGTATTCCGGCAATTCCCGCATCATGCACAAGTTTTCGCTGGTTGTCCGCGACAACGAGCGTCAGACAGGGAACACCGAGACAGCATCGCTCCCATGCTGATGACCCTCCGGTCCCAATTGCCATATCCGCATCGCTCATAAGTTCCGCCATTCGATTCGTTTGCACGTGGCACATATAGCCAGAAACTGAACATGCTGACTCGAGGACCGCGCGATCACGGTGCAAGCTGCCAATGACGACATCGACCTGAATAGCACCGAGATCTATAAGTTCAAGGGCATCAAGAATGTGTCCTGTGCAGTTCGCAGAATCAAACCCACCGCAGGAAATGAGTATTCTCCTCACTCTTCCGGTACGAACGGACACATTGCGCCGCTGATGTCGATAATCACTATGCAATAATGCAAATTGAGGCCCCAACAGCGAGCGGCAATGGCGAGGCAGCAACGCGCCATATCGATCGGCCGCATCAAGATAAGCATTCTGATCAAGTAACAATTCACAGCGATGCTTTCGATTTGCCAGATCATCTATTACGCCAATACGGGACACGACCGACTGAAGCTTTGTCTCCCAGCCGGCACCAATCTGGTAGTGATCAACTATTAACCAATCTGGTTTACGATCCAGCCGGGATATCGCCCGGATAGTGTCCGCCGCATCTTCCTCCCAGCTCGCGCCGGCCCACGGGTTATCTTGGCGCGAAATTAATTCTCCAGCTTCCGATCGGCGTTCGGGCAAAACGCAAACGTCAAACCCGTCATTTTCTATCCATGCGCCGAGGTGACCATCAAGCTGCCGGCAGACAAACACAATTGACGCACCTCTGTGTCGCAATTCGCGGGCTAGCGACACGCAGCGCATTACGTGCCCTGCACCGATGGTCTGAGAGGCGTCTACCCGAAAGACGATACTTTTGTCAGTAAGCAAACTCGTTTCCTGCTTCCGGCAATGCGGTAGGGAGACACAGGAGATTGCGTACTGCAACGCGCAGGTTGGTGCTGCAAATGCTGCCTATCCAGCTTTCACTGCGCCCGGCCTCGATCAACAAAACATAACGGTCAGGATTCTGCTGATTCATCACGTTCCTGAGTAACTGCTGGAGGCGGCGCGACTCTGAAGCAATGCAGCGATCTGCTCGGCTCTTTGCCAATCTTCATCGGAATCTATATCCTGCACGCGCCAACGGGGCACATAGACAACGCGCGAATGGTTCTCAAAGATACGCTTTTTCTCCAACCAGGCATCTTTTCTTCCCCAATAGAACTGACCCGCGTCATGCAGCGCGGTAGGCAGGTCTTGTGACCGCGCCTGGAACTTATCCGGAAAAAACATCTTCACACCTCCGTCCGGACTCTCACTGAACGAACGAAAAATTGGCGAAGAAAAACTGGTCGCAGCAAAAACGTATTGCCAGTCGTCGGCTAGCAGTAGATCCAAGCCTCTGCTGAGGTCTTCAGCTTGAATAAACGGCGCTGTTGGATAGATGCAACAGACTGCCGAAAGCTCAGACGCTTCGTCTTTCGCGATTCCACGTATGGCATGAGCGATGACTTCGGTGGTTCCCGTGAAATCATCTGCCAGGTGATCAGGACGGCGAAAAGGGACTTCAGCGCCCAGCGATAATGAAATGTCAGCGATCTCTTCATCGTCTGTCGACACAATAATACGGTCGAACAGTTCACAGCCGAGCGCCAGCGAAATCGAATATGCAATCAGCGGCTTTCCCGCAAAGTCGCGAATATTTTTTCGCGGGATACGCTTGCTACCTCCGCGTGCCGGTATTACCGCGAGCTTCACATTATTGCCTCGAGGACATTTATGACGGAAGTCTGCTGTTCCGCCGTCAGGCCAGGGTACAGCGGCAACGTTATTGCTGACTTTCCATGTTTCTCGGCCTCAGGAAACTGGCCATCGGAAAAACCCAGATTCCGATAATAGGGTTGCAGATGTACAGGCATATAATGCACGTTCGCGCCGATTCCGTTGCGCCGAAGCGTTTCATATACAACACGTTGTTTTGCGCTGTCTTGATCACAATGCACGCGGACGACATACAGATGAAATGACGATTGGTTGCCTGCCTGCACTTTCGGCAACTGCAATGGCATGTCCGCGAGAGCAACATCATAAACACGGGCGAGTTCGTTTCGGCGCCGAACGTAACTGTCGACTCGCGAAAGCTGACTCAAGCCGAGCGCCGCCTGCAAATCAGTCATACGATAGTTGTAGCCAAGCGACTGCTGCTCATAGTACCACTCAGAATGAGTGCCTGATCTGGAAAAACGCGCGGACTCGCGCGTGATGCCATGACTTCTAAGGAGCTTCATCTGGTCTGCCACAGCATCGTCATTCGTCATTGCGATGCCCCCTTCACCACTCGTCATAATTTTCACAGGATGAAAGCTGAAGATCGTGACGTGAGACCAACGACAACTCCCAACAGACTCGCCGTGCCGTGTTGCGCCGATTGCATGCGACGCGTCTTCCAGTACCTTGAAGCCAAATTCCTGCGACAGCTCCCAGATTGCTTCCTGTTCTACGGGCTGCCCTGCAAAATGCACCGGAACGACAATCTTTGGAAGACAACTATTTTTTCTTGCCAGAAGTAATTTGTCCTGGAGTTTCGGAATACTCAGATTCCAGGACACCGGATCGATGTCAACAAAATCAACCTCAGCATCGCAATACCGCCCGCAATTCGCAGACGCAACGAACGTGTTGGGGACGGTCCATAATCGATCGCCCTTGCCGAGCTGTAGTGCCAGGCACGCCAGGTGCAAAGCGGACGTTGCGCTGTTTGCCGATACCGCGCAGCGTGCTTTGACTTTTTTTGCCACTGCCGCTTCAAATTGCGGCACGACCGGCCCTTGCGTGAGAAAGTCAGATCGCAGAACCTTTACCACGGCGTCAATATCGTCCTGCGTGATCTCTTGTCGACCGTAGGGAATCATAGCCGTCATACGCCCTTATTCAGCGAGCGAATTTCTTCTATCGTGAGAAACTGTGAATTTTTTCCGGAATGAAATTCGAACCCGGATGGAACGGCGCGTCCTGTTTCACCCAGATTGTTTAGTTCAAAATTTACCGGACCAGAAAAGGAAATCGTAGGCTTAATAACGTAATGATCATCGAATTCCAGCGTCAGATGTGAATCATCCGCAGGACACATCACCTCATGCAATTTTTCCCCAGGTCGTATGCCAATAATTTTATGAGGCAAATTCGGGGCAATGGCCTTGGCTAGATCTACGACCTTCACCGACGGTATTTTCGGCACGAAAATTTCACCGCCATGCATCCGCTGGAAATTTTTCAGCACAAAAGTGACGCCTTGCTGCAGCGTTATCCAGAAGCGAGTCATCTCTACATCCGTAATGGGAAGGTGGTCCGATCCGTTTGCTATTTGCTTGCGAAAGAATGGCACGACTGAACCACGCGAGCCGACTACATTGCCGTAACGTACAGCAGCAAACCTTGTTCGATGCTTGCCGGCAAAATTGTTCGCTGCCACAAATAACTTATCTGATACAAGCTTGGTAGCGCCGTAAAGATTAATAGGGTTGGCAGCTTTGTCGGTAGACAAGGCGATGACCTTGTCGACATTATTGGCAAGGGCAGCTTGAATAACATTTTCAGCGCCGTGAATATTTGTTTTGATGCACTCCATTGGATTGTATTCGGCAGCCGGCACCTGCTTGAGCGCGGCAGCATGTATAACATAGTCTATTCCGTCCATCGCCTGGATCAGGCGGTCACGATCCCGCACATCACCGATGAAATATCGCATGCATGCGTCATTGAAATCCTGCTGCATCTCAAACTGCTTCAGTTCATCACGAGAGTAAATCACCAGACGCCGTGGTTTATATTCTCTCAATATGGTTCGTACATACTCTTTGCCGAATGAACCAGTGCCACCGGTGATCAAGATAGATTTTTTATTGAACATACTGCCCATTTACTCCTGGCGGGAACTCTCTGAATACACCATGTTTCGAAAATCGCTGTTCGATGCCAGCAAATCTTCGTAAGTACCTTGCGCCACGACTCTGCCCCCTTGTATGAACACAATGAAATCGCAGTGCTGCACGGTTGTGAGGCGATGCGCGATGAGGAGAATGGTCAGCGTCCGGTCGAGCCCCTCAATCGCATCGATCACGGCTTGTTCAGTAGCATTGTCCAAGGCGCTGGTAGCTTCGTCCAGAATCAGAACCGTAGCCTTCTTGTATAGGGCTCGCGCAATCCCGATGCGTTGTCGTTGCCCCCCGGATAATCTGACGCCCTGCTCGCCAACCATCGCGTCATATCCCTGTTCGCCTACTTCAATGAAATCCGCTATCTGCGCCTGCTGCGCGGCAAGTTTGATTCTGGAGTAGTCAATGTCGGCGGCGCGTACACCAAGCGCAATATTCTCGGCCAGAGTGGCGTCTGCAAGAAAAATACTTTGTGGCACGTGTGCAATGGACCGCTGCCAGGCACGGATACGATCTCCGCGAACAGGCTCTCCGTCAACGATGAGCGCTCCTTCAGTCGGTATCAGCAACCCCATAAGTACATCCATCATCGTACTCTTGCCACTACCCGTACTCCCCACGAATCCCGCCCGGGCACCCTTCGGTATCTCCAAGCTCAATCCGTCAAGCACCAGGGGACCGTGGGGACTGTAGCGAAATTTGACATCATCGAACCGTATCGAACGATGGAGGGGCAACGGGCACGCGATCGGGGAATCGTTGCCTTCCGGCATAGGCTGATCCAGCAGTTTTATCGTGTCTGCGAATGATGCGTGACTGCCGCCAATGCTTGCCCAGGCAGCATATGCCTGCTGCATTACAGGCAGCATTCTTTGTGCACCCAATGCCAGAACGGCGAGCAACGGCAAAGCCGCTGCGATACCCCCCGGTTGCCGGCTCATGATGAGAGCGAAGAATGCGATGAGCGCCATGCCGAGCGCTTCTATTGCGAAGCGAGGGCTCTGTCCGATAAACACATTTTCTCCCTGCGCCAATCGCCAGCGTCGATCCGCCTGCCGATACACTTCACAGTAAACCGGCTGCGTGCCATCAAGCAGCACGTCGCGTATTCCCCCGAGCCCTTCCTGAAGCGCCTTAACGACCAACGTTTGTTCTCGTGCAATAAGCGCACCGTTTTTTCTGAGACGAGATCTCGCCAGCCAGGTAATAAGCCCGTAACATATGCCAAAACCAACGGTCGCGGTCAGTGCGACCAAAGGATTCACGGCAACGAGTGCGAACATTATCGCTGCAAGCAGAATAACCGCACTGGTCAGTGTGAGTACTGGCAGGATAATCCCCAAAGTTGTGCTGCCAATCTTGCCAGTAATGCCGCTAATCATTTCACTGCTGCTGCGAGCCACATGGACGTGATAAGGCTGATAAAGCGTACGTCTGTAGATCTCGATACTCAGATCCGCGCCGCAGGAAAATGTCAGTCGTGCGCTTAACCACGAGACGCTGATTCTCATCGCAGCCGCAGCGACCGCCGCAAGTATGAATGCTGCGGTAAGTGGTAACACAAGCTGATCTGGCGAAGTGATATCCCAGTACGCTGCCAACCGGGCGATTGGACCGTATTCAAAGACACGTTCAGGTTGGGAAAGAATTCCTATGAACGGAAGCACAGCGCCAAGACTGACAACTTCCGCCACCGCACTCAACAACATTAATACAAACAGCAGAAGGTACTGCCGACGGCGGCGCTTGGCAAGATGATGCCACAAGCGAAGCAACAGAAAGCGGAGACTCGGAGGCGCCACTTGAGGTGGTTTACGCTTGCTGTCGGATCTGCCGACCGATATTGATGATAAACACGACTAGAACCCCTATTAAAAATCCAAGCGCAGTGCCGGAAACAACAATCAACTTGCGCCGGGGACTCGTTCTGACTTCAGGCGCGACAGCGGGATCAATAGTGGCGAAGGCATATTCGGCCCGAGCATTGGCTAGCATAAGCGTTTTTGTCTCGGCTTCGATCAGGCTGTACATCACACGTTGCAGTTCCACAACGTTAGTCTGCAGAATCTGTTCGCTCAAATACTTGATATTTCGTTCAGACCCTTCCTTCGCACGCTGTCGTACGATTTGATTGGCAAGCGCCACGTACGCATTGGCCCATTTTGCTGCCACCGCCGGGTCCTTCCAGTCGATAGTAATCGCGGTTGTGGCATTCGTTTCATCCTCTCGAATCGTGAGAATCTGTTCACGAAACATCTTGACTGCATGCCACAACGAGAGCTCTTCGCCGGGAGGAGACAATGTCGGCAGCAACTCGCCCTGCACAATAAATCCCTCAGCCAACCGCCTGGACCGCAAAATAGCACGAGATTCCTGTCCCTGACTGTTTGTTCCGATATTCATACCCACCAGGCTGCCCAGTCCTCCCAACTGACTGGCCAAAGACCCTGCTCCGGCTGCGTTCGTCTCGCTCACCCTTGTTATGACGGTAGTTGCGCTGAAGACCGCCGGCGCGGACAACGCGTATGCAATCGACAATGCCGTGAAAGTAACTGTAATCAGTAATAAGATGACTTTGGCATCCCATAGCCGCCGCAGAAAGGTCACCAGGTCGACGTCGTCGTTTTGCCGGACTATTGCGTCAGTACTCACTGCCCACACTCCGATACGCGGAATCCGCCAGAATCCACCACCTGATAGCCAGGTCGCATATCCATAGCGCATAACAATTCGCACACGTCCAATTGGATTTTTACGCCTTTTACAACCACGTTCTAGTTATTGAAGGTCTGAATAGCAGCAACCGCAATTGCTGCCTGATAAAGAATCTGGGTTACATTCGACCACATCGTCAGCGGCCTGATCCTGTCCGTTTCGAGAGGCACTACGATAGTGTCACCTGGTCGTATGGCCGACGTATCCCTTCTCGCAAACCATTTTGAACGACTGTCAGTCACTACGGCGCCGCTTGCTCGCACAACATAGATTAACTTCCGATCTGCCCGCCGAGTCAGTCCACCGCTGAGAGCAATATAATCGTCTCGCGAAAGTTCGGGACGATATAAATGAGACGTATTTTGCTGAGTTTCCCCTATGACAGTCACTGACTGCGCCTGGTTCGGGACAAGCAATTTATCTCCATCGCGGAGCTCAACGTCATGCACAATATTCGCTCGACCCGCGCTTTGCAGAATCTGATCGAGATTTATCACCAGACGGCCAACCGCTTCAGTCGAACGAAGTTGAGAAAGTAAAGCCCGCCCTGTAGCCAGCGTGTCAGTACCTGAAGTATTTTCTGATTCAAGCGACAGCGAAGTAAGGTCAGATTCAAGTCGCCGCGCCAGGATTTCGATCTGTTCCTGCTCGCGTGCCTGCAGTGAATCACGCAGGAAGATCGCGCCTTCAGGAAACGCCGCATCGGTCAGCCCGCCTGCACGATCCAGCACATCCGAGAGTGTCTCACCGCGTCGGATCCGATATGAACCGGGAAAGGTAACCTCGCCCTCCAGCTCAACGGTCCAAAGTGTATCCCATGCGGGAAGCCCGCTAATCCGGAGGTTGTCATGTTCCTGCAATAATGCGTCGGCATTCGAATCGCCAGCCAGTACCGCTGCGAGATCAACATTGACAACCTGGGTAGACCGGAATTCATTATCAACTACTTCGTACCGGACAAGTTCCGCCCTGACGGCGTAAGCGGCTTCTGAAAGACTGCCGCCGGCGCGGATGAGGTCACTCACACGCATGCCAGGTTCAAGCGGATACGTTCCGGGCGCCTGCACCTCGCCCGAAATACTGACTTCGCGAAATGGTGCACCGGACCGCGCCTGTAATTTCAATTCATCCAGAATGGGTTGTACTACTCGCTGTCTGCCGAACTCCCTGCTGAAGAGGAAAACGTTATCGCGCGGTTCCAGGCGGATGTTCGCATCAGAGTCGGGCGATTCCAGCGCTTGCGCTAAACTCGCCGATAGTACGGAAATCTCCCTGTCAGACTCATTCACGCGGCGAATCAGTACGTAATTCGAATCCGCGCCTGGCTGCAACTCTGCCGGACTCGCGATAAGGTCAGTGAGTTGCATGCCTGGTCGCCATTCGCGCGCGCCAGGGCGCCGGACATGGCCGTGTAGTTCAACAGATTGCTCCAGTTCCGGCGCTACCTCCGGAATGCGAATAACGTCACCGGACCTGACGTCTGTCCGGCTTGCGGCTTCGCTGTCGGCGTCTATAGAGACGATCATTCTCTGGCGCGAATCTCCGATACGCTCAATCGTTGCTGCGTCGGGATAGGCGTCGGCATTAAAACCGCCAGCCAGGCGTATCAATTCCGAAAGTTTGACGTTCCCGCGCAATTCGTAAATAGCGGGCCGCCTGACGGCGCCTGTCACGCTAACTTGCGAACCGACAGGGGGGACAAAAATTGCATCGCCTGCCTGCAGCCGGAGATCGTCGGATGTATCACCGTTAAGAAGTAAATCGTACAGATCGAACGTCGCAACAGTCGCGCCACTTCTCTTGAGCTGAATATTTCGCAGTGAACCTACGCGACTGACGCCGCCACTCCGATACAAGGCCGTGCTGATCGTCGCCAGGCTGCTGACGACATAGGAGGAGGGTCGGTTGGCATCGCCTGTAACAAACACTCGGATCGAACGTAATTGGCCCATAGTCACACTAACCTGTGTGCCTATAAGCATTTGCTGAACACGTCGATCGATATCCTGCCTGAATTCGGAGAACGGCAGACCGGCGACCGTAATTGGACCCAGTTCCGGTAAATTCAGAACACCGTCGCGAGATACCTCAAACTCGTAAATCTCGTTTACATTGCCGAAAAGCTGAACCCGCACGCTGTCACCGGGCCCGAGGACATAGTCAGTGGGTACCGGCCCACTCATGACCGGTTCAAATCCAGCCTGGTCCGATTCGAACATTTCGTAGCCGAACGGCTCGAGCGCATCCGTACCGGTCGCCTCAGTTTGTAAAATACTTACACTGATCTCGAATAGTTGCAGATCCTGTTCCGCCATCAACCGCTGTTCGATTTGATAGGCGTCGAGCCCCAGCAATGCAACCGTAGTCAGGCCGGGCAAAATTAAGCCGCCGTCCCGGGTGAGTTCGTAGTAACCAGTGCCATCGACAGACTGCAAGGCAACATCGTTTTCAAACTTTTGCTGCTCGTCCCGGCTCAGGTCCTCTCGCCGATCGAAGCTTATAATTAATGACGAACCTCCGGCAGCGCGCGCGACTCCCGCAATATCGTCGCTGTCCTCAGCGCCATCAACTTCCAGGGAGCGCCTTCGCTCGCTTTGCTCACCGAGGCTGGATAACTCTCCTGCGCCGTTTGCTTGCCCTTGCTGCATCTCGCGCAGCGCTCGCATCGCCTCCTGCCGCTGTGAGGCAGGTAGCTGATCGATCATCGCTTGTTGTTGTGGCGACAGCGAGACACTCTGCGAATAGGCAGCTGGTGGGAAGGCCGAAAACATCGCAAAGACAAGTACGGCAAAATAATGGCTCGCGGCCCGCCTCGCTCGGCTGGATGTCAAAACAGGCAATGATTCGCTCCCAATACGATCGGCGGATTGTACCAATGTTAACCCGAAGAGATAGTGTTAAAGGCTGCAACGCCAATCCGTGCGCCTTCTCTAGTAGGCGCTGCGCCATTGCAGAAATCCGCGAATGTCATCGCGATCCTGCCCGGAGACCCTGTCGTCAATTTGCTCGAAACCAACGCCGATCTCGATTTGCCCGAACGGAAAGAATCGGCGGTGAGAAACATCGGCGCTGAAAATATCCTGACGAGTCGGCGTTAACGTATTGCGCGAATCGGCGAATCCGCCACGATTTAACCCGCCGAAGCGCAGGATGGCGTGCCATTGCGAGTCCTCGTCGTCTGACAGGGTGAATCCTGCAGAGAACAGTTGCGCGTCGTTATCAGCGCCGTGGCCGACAGATCGGCCGAGAAAGCGATACCCGGTTTGATAAATGCCGTGGTTATAGGCGCAGTTGAAAAGCTCGCTGTCTTCGTAGAACTGACAACTTGTGCCGGCGAATTCGCCGAACCAGTGATAGGACCATCGCGTGCCGAGCATGCCAGCACCATCGACGCCCAGCAGCCCCAGGCTCCGACTCGGCAATCCACCCGCCTCGTCTTCACCAATGAGCTGACCGTATACCGCTGTCGTCGCGCCCAACCAGGGGATCACCCAGCGGAAATCGACGCCCGCGAGCTGATTGCCTGGCTCATTGGAGATGTCCACGCCCTGACCGCCCCGGTTATCGATGCCTAGGAGCAAATCGGTAAATACATCAAATCCGCAGGGCCGCCCGTTGCCACACCATTGCGCGGTACGTGAAAGACCGATCTCCAGACCCTGTAAGGGTCGGAAATTGAAGCGCATGCCGAAAAAACGCGCGTTCGGCACGACTCTCTCCGATTCAAACTGCCCGTAATGAACGGCCAAATCCCACGGCCCCAGCCAACTCAGCCAGCGGCTCTCGAATGCGTCCGTGAAATTGCGGTCAATTGATAGTGACGGGATCGGACGCGCGTTGTTCGACAATATGAGGCTGCCATCCCAGCCAGGCCCCCACCATCGCTCCAGCGTATTGGCGGTGATCGAGTAGTTGCCAATTGCAATGCCGATCGAGCTGCCATCCATTCGATACTGTTTTCCATCGGCGGGTGAATCGGTGACCTGCCCGTTCAAATCCACCATCAGCCAGTCGCCCGTCCAGCCGATCCCGGCGCTGACTTCCCCCTTCTCACGCGGCGTGTTGTGGAATCCACGAATGCGAGTGGCGTCCTCCGCAACAGATACGCCGGCGCGGAAGCGATACTCGCCAGTATGATTTTCCCAGGCAGCGCGGGTGCGGACACGGTCGAGCGCTGCCCGTACTGCCGGCGGCAAATCGGCGGCGTTGATATCGGCCTGGAGATCGTTAGCGATGGGGCCCCATGCAAGCGGCCAGGTCGTCACCGGGCCCTTGATGATGCCGTAGTCTGCCAGACGCTGTATATCGCTTCGTAGCGACATATCGCCCGCGCTGACGAATGGGCTGGCCACAGCCGGATTGAGAACGGCCGTCGCGATAACCAAACACAATGTAACTGACAATTTCACGGTGGCGTTCAGGCCTCGCTCCTGAGGAATGGGGACCACATGCAGGGCGGGCAAAATGTTAGCAGGAATGGCCGCAGAAGAGGGCGCCTATTCAGAATCAGTTGCTGCGGGCAGGATTCGGTCATCCGCAACTTCAGGCCAATTCGACAACGTTAATTAGTGTCTGTAGGAGCCCGCCCTGCGGGCGATCGCGGCCTTAAGGCCGCTCCTACAATGCTTTTGTCGGCGGTGCCTGAGGAATGACGATGCGATCATGACGTGTGAATTTTCTGTAGGAGCCCGCCGTGCGGGCGATATCCGGGCTAATGCCGCAAGGCCACGTTCAATCGCTTCTTCATACCATGGATTTTGCCCAGCAGACCGCGGGTCGACGCATTGCTAGCGACAGCGCCCGAATCACCGCTCACGGCATCCGTCAGTGACTTCGCCAGACGTTTCCCCAGCTCGACACCATACTGGTCGAAGGAATTGATTCCCCAGATGACCCCTTCTACGAAGACCTTGTGCTCATAAAGTGCCAGGAGCTGGCCCAAGGTGCCGGGGTCCAGTTTTTCCAGCAGGATCGTGTTACTCGGCCGGTTGCCTGGATGCGTGCGATACGCCTCGTCCTCCGACTCCGCGGCATATCCATCCATCAGCGCTTCACTCTGCGCAAGGCAATTGCTGATGGCAAGATCCTGCAGCGACTGTGTCGCTCCCGATGACTGCACCGGCAGTATGAAATCTGCCGGTACCAGCCGCGTGCCCTGATGCAGAAGCTGATAAAAAGAATGCTGCGCGTTCGAGCCCGGCTCGCCCCAGATCACGGCACCCGTCTGCACGGCGACCGGCTGCCCGTCCCGGCGCACACTTTTCCCGTTGCTTTCCATCTGCAACTGCTGCAGGTAGGCGGCGAAGCGGTCAAGACGATTATCGTAGGGCAGTATTACCTGACTTTCCGCGCCAAAAAAATTGTTGTACCAGATAGCAATAAGCGCGAGTAACACCGGCAGGTTCTGCTCAAACGGTGCTGTCCGAAAATGCCGGTCCATTTCCCGCGCGCCGCGAAGCAGCTCCCGGAAGCCGTCCATGCCGATGACGAGTGCCAGCGACAGCCCGACGGCAGACCACAGCGAGTAGCGACCGCCGACCCAGTCCCAGAAGCCGAATCGATAATCCGGGTTTATGCCAAACTTATCCATCGCGGCATGGTTGGTCGATGCCGCTGCAAAGTGCTGGTCGATGGCGTTGTCACCCAGCTGCGATTTCATCCACTCTCGCGCCAGCGCGGCGTTAGACATCGTTTCCTGTGTGGTGAACGTTTTCGAGCAGATAATTATGAGCGTTTTTTCTGCGTCAAGTGCTGACGTCAGATCGATCCACTGGGTTCCGTCAACATTCGAAACACTATGGAACCGCATACCGGGTTTCCAGCAATGGCGCAGCGCTCTGCTCGCCATAACCGGGCCAAGGTCAGATCCGCCGATGCCAATGTTAACGACATCGGTGAATGACTGGCCGCTCACGCCGGTTATTTCGCCGGCGTGCACACCATCGACAAAGGCAGCCATCGCGGCAAGCGTGCTCTGCACGTCAGCAACGCCAGCGACGCCCGTTCCAACCTGATCTTCCGCCGCCGCACGCAGTGCAACATGCAATACAGGACGACCTTCGGTGTTATTGATTGCGTCCCCGCGAAACATGGCCTCAATGCCCTGACCTACGCCCGCTTCGCCCGCGAGATCAAGCAACAGCTCTCTCGTTTTTGCAGAGATGAGATTCTTGGAATAGTCGAGAAAAAGATCGGCAGCGCCGATCGAGAACTGATCAAAGCGATTGGCATCGTCCGCAAACAACGCGGCGATGGACTGCGAGTGCATATCTTTATCGTAATGACTTTGCAGTGCCAGCCAGGCTGGCAGATCAGCGGGAAAACGTGACCCTGGTTCGGCGTCCTGCATGGTCCTACAGTTCAACCTGATAGTATTCGAGGTACCAGTCGATAAAGTTTCGCACCCCGACTTCGATAGGCGTGCTTGGCTTAAAACCGACGTCGTTGGCCAGATCAGAGGTATCAGCCCAGGTATCAGGAACATCGCCAGGCTGTAACGGCAGTAAATTTTTCTCCGCCTTTTTGCCCACATATTCCTCGATCAGCTCGATGTAACGCATCAACTCGACCGGCTGCTGATTGCCAATATTGTAAATGCGATAAGGCGCCCGACTGGTGCCAGGGTCAGGCTCAGCCGCATTCCAATCCTTGTTGGGCGTGGCCGTGTTATCCATCG
Organism: Woeseiaceae bacterium; assembly: GCA_037968735.1. GTDB lineage: Bacteria > Pseudomonadota > Gammaproteobacteria > Steroidobacterales > Woeseiaceae > SZUA-117. The sequence continues at coordinate 37,671 of JBBKWC010000015.1, forward strand.
TCCGTATGACGCCCTCGACGATGTCGTCGACGTAGGTGAAATCCCTGCGATGTTTGCCGTAATTGAATACATCGATCGGCTTCCCTTCGATGATGTTTTTGGTGAACATGAACAAAGCCATATCCGGCCGGCCGAACGGTCCGTAAACCGTAAAAAATCTCAGGCCGGTAGTCGGCAGCTCATACAAGTTGGAATAAGTATGCGCCATCAATTCATTCGCTTTTTTCGTAGCGCCATACAGCGCAAGCGGATGGTCGACATTCTGATGGATGGAAAAAGGCATTGCGGTGTTCGCGCCGTAGACCGAGCTTGAGGACGCGTAAACAAGGTGAGCGACATTATTGTGCCGGCAGCCTTCCAGGATATTCATCGTACCGACGATGTTGCTTTCGATATATGAATGCGGGTTTTCTATGGAATATCTGACGCCGGCCTGTGCTGCCAGGTGCACGACCTTCTCGAATCGCTCCTTTTTAAACAGCTTCTCGATGCCCGCTCTGTCTGCGAGCTCCATGCGCTGCATGTGGAACGTATCGTAGCCGTCCAGAATTTTGGCGCGTGCTTCTTTGAGACTGACGTCGTAGTAGTCATTGAAATTGTCCAGCCCCACAACCGTATCGCCGCGCTCGAGCAGTTGTCTCGATGTCGTCGAGCCGATGAAGCCCGCCGCGCCGGTAACCAGTATTTTCATCGTCAGTACACCTGCCGATCAGAGCCTGTCGTCGGTTTCGTCTGCCGAGAGCAGGTATTTAATATCATAGAGAACCGATTCCGGTTTGCCGAAAGCCTTGATTCCCTTAGCCCCCAACTTTTTGAAGTGATCGTGTGATACCGCAATGATGACAACATCGTACTCGCCGTGCTTCGGCTCGTCGACAAGGTCGATTCCATATTCCTGACGTGCTTCGTCGGGATCAGCCCACGGGTCGTGCACGTCAACGTTACCCCCGTAAGACCGCAGCTCTGACACGATGTCGATTACCTTGGTATTTCTGACATCGGGGCAATTTTCCTTGAACGTCAGACCGAGAATGAGTGTCCTTGCGGAGCGCGGCAAAATACCCTTCGCCAACATAAGCTTGACAATTCGCGTCACGACATACTGTGACATGTTGTCATTGATGCGCCTGCCCGCCAGGATCATTTGCGGGTGATAACCAAGCTGCTGCGCTTTGTAGGTCAGGTAGTACGGATCGATGCCGATACAGTGACCGCCGACAAGGCCCGGTCTGAATGGCAGGAAATTCCATTTCGTACCTGCTGCTTCCAGCACTTCCTGCGTGTCAATGCCGACGCGCTCGAAGATCATCGCCAGCTCGTTGATCAAGGCGATATTCACGTCTCGCTGTGTATTCTCGATCACCTTGGCCGCCTCAGCGACCTTGATGCTGGATGCCCTGTGCGTGCCTGCCGTAATGATGGCCTGATAGACCTGATCTACATAGTCCGCAGCTTCCGCTGTTGATCCCGAGGTTACTTTGAGAATAGACGGCAGTCTGTGCTCTTTGTCCCCGGGATTGATCCGCTCCGGACTGTAGCCGACAAAAAAGTCCACGTTCATTTTCAAACCCGAGCCGGATTCGAGAAACGGCACGCAGAATTCTTCGGTTGCGCCCGGGTACACCGTCGACTCATAGACGACAACGTCGCCTTTTTTTAGCACTTTGCCGATGGTTGTGCTGGCGTTCCGCAATGGACTGAGAACCGGCCGCTGGCCGTCGCCAATGGGCGTCGGGACTGTGACGATGAAAAAATTGCACTCGCGCAGGTCATCAATGTCGGCTGACATCTTCAGCTTGTCCGCGGACGCCAGTTCATCATCGCTGACTTCGAGCGTGGAGTCCGTGCCGCTTTGCAGCTCATCGATTCGCGCCTGCTTTACATCAAATCCGACCGTCGGGAACTTGCGGCCGAATTCGACAGCAAGCGGCAGACCTACGTATCCGAGACCGATGACGCCGATCCGGATATTTTTGATATCGAAACTCATGATTTTCCTGTGTCTTATGACCAGCGTAAGCGGCTGATTTTCCTGTGGCCCGGGATTAAAACACAGGTCCGTGAGCTTTTGGGTGAAACAGTTCGCAAGCCGCGGAGTGCATCGGGCACGCAACGCCAGGGTGAGCCGCGTTTCTTGCCTTCTAAAGAAAACCGTCGATGCTTATCCAGCTGCGATGCATCCGGCACTGCTGCCTGAAGAGCAACCTGTCCGCCAACATCCTGCATGCGCTGGTGCACCGTTCAGGCGTCAGTCAACTGCTACAGACTCCGTTTTTGCCTGACGAAACAAACAGCTACCGGACTTCTGCATCTTGTCGAGCAACGCTTCGTGCAGCGCCTGCTCCTCATTACTCGCCCGAATTACAACCAGGTTAAGGTCGCTGCGGCGCGGTCGGACCACCACTTCCGCGTGTAAATGCGCCAGGCTGTCATCGTCTTCGTCCAGCAGTAACGTGGTCTGGCCGCCGGTCATCCCCAGATAGACCCCGGCCAGCAGTTCGGCATCAATCAGGGCGCCATGCACGTCGCGTCTGGTCGCATCGACAGAATAGCGTTTGCACAGTGCGTCAAGACTGTTGCGCTGACCAGGATGCATTTCTCTTGCCAGCGCAAGCGTGTCGAGCACCATCGCATGAGCGCTGAGCGCCGCCTGCGGATGTTTCATCCGCTGCAGTTCGTGCTCCAGGAAACCAACATCGAAATCGGCGTTGTGGATGATCAACTCACTGCCGCGAATGAAGTCGAGAAATTCTTCAGCTATTTCAGCAAAAAGCGGCTCGCCTTCCAGGTCGCGGCGACTGATGCCATGCACGCGCTCTGCGCCTTCATCGATATCCCGCTCGGGATTAAGAAAGCGATGATATTCTCGACCGGTAAGACGCCGGTTAACGACTTCTACACAGCCGATTTCAATGACACGGTGTCCTTGCGCCGCTGAGAGTCCGGTCGTTTCCGTGTCGAGAACGATTTGCCGTTTCATTTGGATTGTTCGCGAGCCGGGCTCGCTCCTGCAGCTTGGCCCGGCGGGCGGAACGATGCGCTGCCGCTAAAGTTCATCTGCCCCCCGATTGGCCAAAGCATCCGCTGCTTCGTTGCCAGCAACACCGGTATGACCTCGCACCCAGTGCCAAGTAATCGTATGCCGCTGGCACGCTGCATCCAGTTGCTGCCAAAGATCCTGGTTTTTGACCGGCTTGCGCGCGGCCGTTTTCCAGCCGCGTTTTTTCCAGGCGGGCATCCATTTCTCAATCCCGTCCATGACGTAGCGTGAGTCCGTATGCAGCAGGACCTCACAGGGCCCGTGCAATACATTCAGTGCTTCGATAGCTGCTCGCAGTTCCATGCGGTTATTCGTGGTGTCAGCTTCACCCCCGTGCAGTGTCTTTCGGCAGGTGCCGGCTATCAGCACCACACCCCAGCCGCCGGGCCCGGGATTGCCGCGGCAGGCCCCGTCCGTGAATATCTCAACGATGTCGGTCAAAACGGATGCGCGATGCCCGGGTGGTTGGTTCGACAATGCCGCCGACGACTTTCGGTCGTGCACGCCACGGCTGCTTGACGGGTGTCAGTGTCCCCACCCGCTTCTGGGCGACGAGCATATAACACGCCGCAAGTTCGGGCCAGAAGCGGCGTCCCCTGCTTTCCCACGCAGCAGATGACTGCGCTCTGCTGGCTGGCAGCGGCCAGCGAAAGAAATACCGGGTCTGTCCGTGGATATGCATCGCCAGGAGTTGCAGCCAGTCTGACATTTTGCCCTCCGATATCAGCCGTCCGGCGCCTGGCGGCATCGCGGCACCAGGCACCAGCCGCCGCAGGCCCCACAGGCCACCGGGCTTGAAGCCCAGAATCAGGAGATGTCCGTGAGGGGTCAGCACGCGATCCACCTCGCGCAAAATCGCGTGCGAGCGATCTTCTGAATAGTCAAGGGTATGGGGCAACAGCACGACATCGATAGAGTGACTGGCGACCGGCAGCCGATGCAGCCGACACCAGGCAGCGGGTTGGTCGTCGGCTGATACCTGATTCCAGTCTGCCAGTGTGGTCGCTCGCTGTGTCCGCGCGAACCGGGTAAAAGTCGTTGCTTCTCCCCACACGCCGAGCTGCAGGCATTGCTCGCCGAAGAGGCCCTCAAGCGCTTCTTCGACAAGTCGCATTTCCTGCAAGAGCAGTGACTGGCCAAGCGGCGATTGCAGCCAGGCCTTCGCCGCCGGCACTGCCCGCGACGTGGACGAAAAATGTTCTTGCATACCTGGCCTCCCCGGCTGGCTAACGTGGCAGCTTGTGAAGCGGGTACTTGCATGCTGCCTGCCTGTCCGTAGGATAGCGTGATGCCCATCTCAAAACACCGTATGCGCCTCGTCTTCGCGCTCCCCGCACTGGTTACTCTCGCGCTGCTCGCCGGCGTCGCCACCGTCGCCCAGCCGATTTTTCCGCGCGCGCTGGATGTTACCAGTGAAACTGAGCTTCTTCCGGCTGGCGGTAGCAGCGCGGCCAGCGATTATGTCTGGCTGGAACTGGATGACTTTGCGCAGGAGATTTCGGCGTCGACGAGTGCCGCGAATGATCTGCTGCAAAAACTGCGCGGTGGCTTTGCTCTGGATCCGGTGATGAATGCCAGGGTCCAGACGGAACTCAACTGGTTCGTGCGGCATCCCGAATACCTGGATCGCGTATTTACCCGCGCCCAGCGCTATCTGCCATTTATCGTGTCTGAACTGGAATCACGCGGCCTGCCATACGAACTCGCCTTACTGCCGATCGTGGAAAGTGCGTTTGATCCGTTCGCCTATTCGCACGGGCGCGCCGCAGGCTTGTGGCAAATGATCCCCGGGACTGCCAGGCGTTTCGGGGTGACGCAAAACTGGTGGTACGACGGCCGCCGCGATGCACTCGACTCCACCGCAGCAGCGCTGGATTATCTGCAACATCTTTACAAGCTGATGGACGGCGACTGGCACCACGCCATCGCCTCGTATAATTCCGGCGAAGGCAATGTCCTGAAAGCCGTCAAGCGCAACCGCGCGAAGTCCCGACCTACTGATTTCTGGAATCTTTCGCTATCCAGGGAGACCAGTGCCTACGTGCCGCGGCTGCTCGCACTGGTTGAATTGGTGCGCGATCCTGACGCGCACGGCGTGTCGCTTCCCGAACTCATTGATGAGCCCCAGTTCGTCGTGGCCGATGTGGGCGGTCAACTCGACCTTGCGCTGGCAGCAGAGCTCGCCGGCATCGACCTGGACCTGCTGTACAGTCACAACGCCGGCAACAATCGCTGGGCGACAGATCCAGACGGGCCGCACCGCCTGGTTCTGCCTGTCGATGCGGCCGAATCATTTGTCGCCGCACTGGAAGCACTGCCGGCTGAGGATCGCGTTCGCTGGCAACGTCACAAAGTCAAGAATGGTGAGGCTATCTCGCAGATAGCCGAAAAATATAACGTCACGATCTCCACGATCAAGAGCGCCAATCAGCTGTCTGGAAATACCATTCGTGCGGGCGCCTACCTGATGATTCCTGTGGCGACAAAGCCGCTGAGCGAATACCGGCAAAGCGCGGACGAACGTCAGGCGCGTAAGCAAAATACAGAGCGACAGGGAAACCGGGTTGAGCACACCGTGGGTTCAGGTGAGAGCTTCTGGTCGATCAGTCGCCGCTACAGTGTCGATATGATGAAACTGGCGGCCTGGAACGGTATGGCGCCGCGCGATACGCTGTCGATTGGTCAGAAACTGGTCGTCTGGACGACGTCGCCGTCAGCGGCAGTACGTGCCGCGCCGGGGAATGCGACGACGCGCAAGCTCAATTACACGGTGCGGTCCGGGGACTCGCTGTATCTCATTGCCAATCGTTTTCGCCTTTCCATCAATGATCTGGTCCGCTGGAACAGCATCGATAAAAACAAGATACTGCGCCCCGGCCAGAAGTTGACGCTGTATGTCGACGTGACGACGCAATCAGGTTAAAAAAACCGCGGCCACGCTTCGTTGGCCTGCCAGTACGAAAGGGGAATACAGACATGGGTTTTATGGCCGGAAAACGCGCGCTGATCGTAGGCGTTGCCAGTGACCGCTCGATTGCAACCGGTATCGCGGAAGCGTTCGCCCGTGAAGGCGCCGAGATCGCGTTTACCTACCAGAACGAAAAACTTCAGTCTCGCGTGACGAAGCTCTCTGAAAGACTTGGTCAGGACACGGGACTTTGCTATCCCTGCGATGTCAGCAGCGACGATGAAATAGAGGCGGTGTTTGCATCGCTGTCGAAGCAATGGGATGGCCTCGATGTCCTGGTGCACTCCGTCGGATTTGCACCTCGGGACCAGCTCGAAGGTGGCTTCACGGAATCAATTAATCGCGAAGGATTTCGCATCGCCCATGATATCTCCGCCTACAGCCTCGCAGCCCTGGCGAAGGCAGCGATGCCAATGTTGAATAACGGGAAGCACCCCTCGGTACTCGCCCTGACTTACAATGCCGCGACGCAGGTGGTGCCCCACTACAACGTCATGGGTCTTGCCAAAGCCAGTCTGGAGTCCTGTGTCCGTTTTCTCGCCGCAGATCTGGGACCTGCGGGTATCCGCGTCAACGCGATTTCAGCAGGCCCGGTAAAAACGCTGGCGGCTGCCGGTATCAGCGGCTTTCGGAAGATGCTGGCTTATGCCGAAAAGTCTTCGCCCTTGCGACGTACAGTGACTATCGAGGAAATCGGCAACACCGCCGCGTTCCTCTGCTCCGACCTCGCGAGCGGCATCACCGGCGAAACGACCTTCGTTGACGCCGGATCCAATATCATGGCAATGACCTTCGACGACGAATAGTGGGGATTCGCCCGCGGGGCAGGCTCCTACCCGTTCATATTACGCGTGCTGATGTCCGCCGTGACCGGTCGAGCCGTCACCGTCAATTGCAAAGTTGGTTTGTTCACCGGTCAGCCGTGCAACGATCACTGCACAACAGGAATCGCCGAATACATTTACCGAGGTTCTCGCCATGTCGAGAATCCGGTCAAATACCAGGAGCACCCCGATCGCTTCGACGGGCAGGCCGACAGAACCCAGGATAATGGCAATGGCCACCAGGGAGGCGGATGGCACACCGGCAACACCAACTGATGTCAGGAGCGCAATGAACACAATCGAGAACTGCACGCCGATCGTCAAGTCCAGTCCGTAAGCCTGCGCGAGAAACATTGCTGCAGCACATTCGTACAACGCCGTGCCGTTCATATTAACGGTCGCGCCCAGCGGCAATACAAAGCTTGAAATTTTGTTCGAAACGCCAACGTTGTCTTCGACGCAATCCATCGTAATAGGCAATGTCGCCGAAGATGATGCCGTCGAGAACGCGGTCAGCATGGCGGGCGCCATGGCCGGGAACATTTTATAAGGATGAATCCTGCCAACAAAGCGCAGGAACAGCGGCATTATGACCAAGACATGCAGCAGCAGCGCGACGATAACGGTAACGGCGAATACCGCCAGCGGCCTGACCGCCTCGAAACCCGCTTCTGCAACCACCTTGGCGACGAGCCCGAAAACACCTATCGGGGCGAAGGCCATGATCCATTCGGTCATGCGCATCATGACATGAAATACGGCGTCCCAGAATTTGAACAGCGGCTCGGCGAGTTCGTGACCGAGGTGCGTCATAAAATAACCAAACAACAGCGCGAAGAATATGATGCCGAGCATCTGGCCGTCGGCAGCCGCCTGAATGATATTCGGCGGAACCATGCTGTGAAACACCTGCGCAACGTCACCGGGACCCCGTCCCTCTGCGATTGCAGCAATCTGTTCACCGGATGAATCTAGCGCCAGCATATCTCCCGCCGGCACGCCGTTTACGTAACCCGGGCCGACGATGTTGATTAGCAGCAAACCGAGGGAGGTAGCCGCGAGGGTGGTCACCGCGTAAAACAGCAAGGTCCTGCCACCGAGCGCCCCAAGATTTCCCCCGGAACCGATTCCCGCTACGCCGATAACAATGGAAGAGAAAATCAGTGGCACGATGATCATCTTCAATGCGTTGAGGAACAGCGAACCGATGTAGTCGAAAAATGCGATGTAGCTGACACCGAAAAGCGAGGGATTTTCAACGCCCGATGCTATCGCGACGTTTACGCCCCAGCCTGCGATCGCGGCTAAAGCAATTGCAATCAGAATCTGCCAGTGCAGTGCCATTTTTTTCATCGGCTTCCCCTTTCCACCCTGCGGTGAATCACCGCTCGCGTCATCGCCGACCTCGCGCCGGCCGGAACATCATACGTCGCTTAAGGCAGCAAATCCGGATCGGCCAATGCGCTTTCAACACGCTCAATGTCCGCATTGCGCTGCAACTCGTTAACAAACGCATTGAAATCAGCGGCGCCAGCGGTCATTTGCAGCTCCTCCTTGCGCTGATCCCGTTCGGCAAGCGGAATGGATTCCGGCCTGCCAGGAAGAACCGCCTTGACGAGAAATACAGTGAAATCACCGGTGCTGGTGACCGTGCTGCCAAGTCTTGCTTTGCCTGGCGATGGTTTTTTGGAACGGAATACGGCGTCTAGCACCGCGGCATCAATATCCTGCTGGGTGCGATTGAGCACCAGATCGGGTGTGAATTGCGCTTCAAGCTGATTCGCGATTTCCGAGAATTCTGCACCACCTTGCAGTGCCTCTCTGAGCCGCCGGGCCCGGTCGTCAACCATGTTCAGCGCGCGATCGGACTGCAAAGCAAAGACGATGTCCGGACGCACGTCTTCGAGCGGCCTGATCGCTTCCTCGTGATAGTCAGTCACCTGCACCATGACAGCGCGACTGGCGTCGATCTCGAGAACGTCGCTTGGCTCGCGATCATTAAGAACGACCGGGTCGAAAACGGCATTGATCACCGTCTGATTGCCGCCGAACGGTTCCCCTCCGGATCGCGTAAAGCCAGTGGCGGATTTCACTTCGAGACCCGTATTCGAAGCAATATCCCGCAGATTGTCGGCGTCGAACAACGCGTCAGACACTTGGCGTTCGAGGTCGCGGAATCGTTGGTCAACCTGGCCGGCCCGCAATTCCTCTAACAGTTCGCCGCGCACCTGATCCAACGGCAGCGGGCCGCCGGCAACAACTTCATCAAGTTTGACAATATGGAATCCGAAGTCTGTTCTGACCGGCCCGTAGACTTCCCCCTGGTCCATCGAGAATATCGCATCCCCGAGCGCGCCGGGCATCTGCGATTGCAGCATCGTGCCAAGGTTTCCACCCTGCTCCGCCGTGCCGCCGTCCTTGGAATACTGTCTTGCAAGATCCGCGAACGGTTCTCCTGCCTGAGCCCGGGCTACCAGAGCACGGGCCTCTTCTGCAGCAGCATCTTCATCATCTGCAGGTATCAGAATATGACTTGCGCGGCGTTGTTCATCCTGTCGAAAGCGGCTGGCATTGCTTTCATAATATTCCGCAAGCGCATCCTCGCTGACTTCAATGCTCTCACCAAGCGCCGCCCGGTCGATCTCCAGATACTCGAAGTCCACGCTCTCCGGAGAGCGAAATTCATCCGCTTGCGCTTCGTAATATGCGACCACGTCCTCGTCATTCACAACCACCGTCTCTGCGAGCGCCGCAATGTCGAATGTCGCCATGGAAACCTGTCGCTGCTCAGCGATCAGGTTCAGGTAGCGACGATATTCGGTAGGCGTCACGAAAGCTGTCGCGCCAATGCCGCGCTGCAGCTGACTCGTCCGCATCGCCCGGCGCTGCTGGTTTTCGAATACCTGCGGATCGACGACGATCTGGTCCAGCCAGTCGTAATAAAGCTGCTTCTGGAAAACGCCGTCCTGCTGGAACTGCGGCTCCGACTGAATCAGGCCAGCCACCTGATCGTCGCCCACGCGGAATCCGTTCTCTGCAACATACACTTCGATCAACGTGTCACGGATAAGCCGTTCCAGCATGCTGGACTTGATAAGCCGCAAGGTTGACGGCGGCAAATCACCATAATTCGGCAACTGCAGCAGCTGGTTCTGATAGGCATTCTCGAGCTGGGCGGTGCTTATTTCGACACCCTCCACTACGGCGGCATTCCCCGTATTGAGGAAGTTAAAGTTGCCTATACCGAAAAAGACAAATGAAATGCCAAGAACGCCGAGTAGCACGAGGGCGAATACGCCGGAAAATCGTTCACGAATGTCTTGCAACATGATGATTATCTGAGTAGTGAAAAATGGGTGGCAGCGGTATCGTCCGCCGTCATGAGAACCGTTCGTAAGTCGCGGTCTTTACCTACGAAATCTGGCCAGCGATGATACGTTAGCCGGTCCCGGAGGCCAAGTGCAGCGTCGCGAACAGGGTTTCCAGGTCACCAAAAAAAAACCGGGCCCGCGAGGACCCGGCATTTCTTGTGGCGGAGTGGACGGGACTCGAACCCGCGACCCCCGGCGTGACAGGCCGGTATTCTAACCAGCTGAACTACCACTCCGTAACCTGGTGGGTGCTGACGGGATCGAACCGCCGACCCTCGCCTTGTAAGGGCGATGCTCTACCAGCTGAGCTAAGCACCCAATTCTTGCGGGCAGTATTTAGGGACAGTGACCATAATTGCCTGACCGGCCGTTCGCCGCTCACATGACAAACAATTAAAGTCACTGCCCCTAATGCAGGAGACCGCTTGAAGACCCCCTGACCCGAAGGGCGCGCTAGTTTACGGCATCCTTCAGGGCTTTGCCAGCCTTGAATCCGGGCACTTTACTGGCCTTAATCTGGATCGCTTCGCCGGTTCTCGGATTACGTCCCATGCGTGCTGCTCGCGACTTTACCGTGAAAGTGCCAAAGCCGACGAGTGATACTGATCCGCCGCCTGCGAGCGTACGGGTAATGCTGTCCAGCACTCCGTCGACTGCTTTGGTTGCTTCCGATCTCGACAGTCCTGCCGAGCCTGCAACCGCGTCAATAAGTTCTCCCTTGTTCATGCATTCACCCTTGCCGTTAATTTCTGAATGAATAATGCGGCATGCGAAATGGATTGCACCGCATCTCCGTGTGCGATTGCCAGCAGCAAATCGCCCCACCCTAGTCTTGCTGACCACACTGAAGTGAACCGCCAAGGCCTTGACCTGCTTGGCTTCCCGCGGTTGAAGACTCGCGTTAGCTTATACCAAGCGCCCCAATGAGCGTCAACGAGAGCGGTGGTTGCGAGGGTTTCGGGAGCTAGTGCGGACGGACTATATCGCGTGACTTGCGAGTCTTTTTCGGCGCATCCGCGTCGCTGTCCGCCGCTTTGGATTTGGCGTCTGGAACCGGCATGTGTTGCAAAGCAACATCAAGCACCTGATCGATCCATTTCACCGGAACAATGTTCAGCTTGTCTTTGATGTTCTTCGGTATTTCGGCAAGGTCCTTTTCGTTTTCCTGAGGGATCAGCACCGTATCAATGCCGCCCCTGTGGGCTGCGAGCAACTTCTCTTTAAGACCGCCAATCGGCAGCACTTCGCCGCGAAGCGTAATCTCGCCGGTCATTGCCACACCGCTACGCACGGGGATATTCGTCAGTGCCGAAACGAGCGCGGTGCACATGCCAACTCCCGCAGACGGACCGTCTTTCGGCGTCGCGCCTTCGGGTACGTGTACATGCACATCCACTTTCTGATGGAAGTCGGGATCGATACCAAGCACTGCAGAACGACTGCGAACCACAGTCATCGCCGCCTGGATAGATTCTGTCATGACATCGCCGAGCTGCCCCGTGTGAGTCAGTTTTCCCTTCCCTGGCACGACGGCCCCTTCGATCGTCAAGAGTTCGCCACCCACTTCGGTCCATGCCAGACCGGTAACCTGCCCGACCTGATCGTTGTCTTCAGCCTTGCCATAACGAAAGCGGCGAATGCCAAGAAACTTTTCCACGTTTTTTGGAGTGATGCGAATTGACTTATCTCGCGGCTTCAGCAACAGGGACTTCACGACCTTGCGGCAAATTTTCGACACTTCCCTTTCGAGATTTCTGACGCCGGATTCACGGGTGTAATGTTGAATCATGTCGAGCACGGCAGGTTTGGTAATTGCGAGTTCTGAATCTGCCAGACCATTTTCCTTCATCTGTTTCGGAATCAGGTAGCGGGTTGCAATATTCAGTTTCTCGTCTTCTGTGTAGCCGGGAATGCGAATGACTTCCATGCGGTCAAGCAGTGGACCCGGAATGTTCAGACTATTGGCTGTGCAGACAAACATTACATCTGACAGATCGAAATCAACTTCCAGGTAATGATCGTTAAACGCGGAATTCTGCTCCGGATCCAGCACCTCAAGTAATGCGGACGAAGGATCGCCGCGAAAATCCATGGCCATCTTGTCGACTTCGTCGAGCAAAAACAGCGGATTGCGCACGCCGGTCTTCGCCAGATTCTGTACGATTTTACCCGGCATTGAGCCGATGTAAGTCCGTCGATGTCCGCGAATTTCTGCTTCGTCACGAACGCCGCCCAGCGACATGCGCACGAATTTGCGATTGGTGGCCCTTGCGATGCTCTGACCAAGCGACGTCTTGCCAACGCCCGGCGGCCCGACGAGACAGAGGATCGGACCCTTAAGCCGCTTTACGCGCAGCTGTACGGCAAGATATTCGAGTATTCGTTCTTTTACTTTGTCGAGACCATAGTGGTCTTCTTCGAGAATTTCTTCCGCCCGGTTGAGATTCCGCAAGACTTTGCTACGCTTTTTCCACGGCGCTTTGAGTAGCCAGTCGATATAGTTACGGACCACAGTCGCTTCCGCCGACATGGGCGACATCAGCTTCAGTTTATTGAGCTCTGACGTCGCCTTCTCTTTGGCTTCTTTTGGCATCCCTGCTTTTTCGATTTTTGATTCGAGGTCTGCGAGTTCGTTTGGTGCGTCTTCCATTTCCCCGAGCTCTTTCTGAATAGCTTTCATCTGCTCATTCAGGTAGTACTCCCGCTGACTTTTCTCCATCTGCTGCTTCACGCGCCCGCGAATGCGCTTTTCGATTTGCAGCACATCAATTTCGCCTTCGATGATGCCGAGAATTTGCTCGAGCCTGACTTTGACATCGCGAATCTCAAGGATGCGCTGCTTTTCTGCCAGTTTCAGCGCCATGTGTGCCGCCACCGTATCGGCAAGCCGACCGGGTTCATCAATACCGGAAAGCGATGTGAGAATTTCCGGCGGCACTTTTTTGTTGAGTTTTACGTATTGTTCAAACTGGGCAATGATCGAGCGGACGAGAACATCTATTTCACGCTCATCGAGGCGATCTTCTTCTGCTAGCAATGTAATTTCGGCAGAGAAGTGATCGTCGACGAAGATCTCTTCGACGCTGGCCCGCTCAGCCCCTTCGACCAGCACCTTCACTGTGCCATCGGGAAGCTTCAATAACTGCAGGATGGTGGCGAGCGTGCCAACCTTGTACAGATCCTCTGGTGCCGGATCGTCCATGTCTGCGGCCTGTTGAGCAATTAGCAAGATTTTCTTGCCACTGTTCATCGCCCGATCCAGAGCAACGATTGATTTCTCGCGGCCGACAAATAACGGGATAACCATGTGCGGGTAAACAACGACGTCTCGAAGTGGCAGGACCGGTATGCCCCTGGCGTCGTCTTCTTCGATTATTTCATTCTCTGCAGTCAGCTCATCAGACACTTTATTTGATCCCTCGCTTGGTTTCCGGTCAGATTAGATTGGACATGTGTCCGAACACGCTGTATTCAAGCAGCTGCGTGCAAAGCATCAGTGCCCGCTCATTCGTTTGGCCTGACATTTCGCGAAGTTGTCAGCACCTGTACTAGTGGTCGGCACGTATAGCGGTCACTTTAGCTATCAGAGCCAGTTGCCCGTTCCTGCTGTTCGATGTTGACCGTGGGCGGTTCGTCCGATTCATGAATCACGTACGGTTGCGTCTCCCCGTTGACCACGGCCTCGTCCAGCACCACTTTCCGCGCGCTCGTTGAAGATGGCAGATCGTACATGGTGTCTAACAGGACGCTTTCGAGGATAGTGCGGAGTCCCCGTGCGCCGGTCTTGCGTTTCATCGCGCGGCTTGCCACTGCTCGCAGCGCATCTTCACGAAATTCCAGTTCCACACCTTCCATGTCGAAAAGCTTTCGATACTGCTTCGTCAACGCATTCTTCGGTTCCTGAAGAATGCTGATCAATGCTTCTTCATCAAGTTCTTCAAGGGTTGCGACCACCGGCAAGCGACCGACAAACTCGGGAATGAGGCCGAACTTGATCAAATCCTCTGGTTCCACATCGTGAAGTAGCTCACCGACGTTTTGTTCCTGCGCTTCGGTTTTGACGTCGGCCGTAAAGCCGATGCCGCTCTTAGAGGAACGGTCGAGAATGATCTTCTCGAGTCCGGCGAACGCGCCGCCGCAGATGAACAGAATATTACCCGTGTCGACCTGCAGAAATTCCTGTTGCGGATGCTTTCGGCCACCCTGCGGAGGAACCGAGGCGATGGTGCCCTCGATGAGTTTAAGAAGGGCCTGTTGCACGCCCTCGCCGGACACGTCACGAGTAATAGATGGATTATCGGACTTGCGGGAAATCTTATCGATTTCATCGATATAGACGATACCCGTCTGCGCCTTGTCAACATCGTAGTCGCATTTTTGCAAGAGCTTCTGAATGATATTCTCGACATCCTCACCCACGTACCCCGCCTCAGTGAGCGTGGTCGCATCGGCGATCGTGAACGGAACATTCAGCAGTCGGGCCAGCGTCTCCGCCAAAAGCGTCTTGCCGCAGCCGGTCGGACCGATGAGCAGGATGTTGCTTTTCGCGAGTTCGATGTCGTCCTTGCGGTCGCTGGCTCGGTCGTCAAGTCGCTTGTAATGGTTGTACACAGCCACTGCCAGCACTTTCTTGGCGCGCTGCTGACCAATCACGTATTCGTCAAGTATGGCCTTGATTTCATGCGGCTTGGGCAGCTTGTCGTGGCCGGTTTCGCCAGCATCTTCAAGCTCCTCACGAATGATATCGTTGCAGAGTTCGACACATTCATCGCAAATAAAGACAGAAGGCCCTGCGATCAGCTTCCGGACTTCATGCTGGCTTTTGCCGCAAAAAGAACAATAAAGGAGCTTTCCGTCCTCGTTTTTTCCACGGGAGTCATCGCTCATACCTACCTGCCTCTTTGACCAGAAATCAGTCTGTTACGACTGCCTGTGTATATAACATGCGCCCTTTACGGGTGCAAAGCGCCATGTCTCATAGTTGTGGATTGTGGCCAGAGGCCACTGAAATTACTTGCTTTGAAGTTTCTTTGACGCCGTCATTTCCGTCCGGTTCCCAAGGACCGTGTCGATCAGGCCATACGCTACCGCCGCCTCACCGCTCATGAAGTTGTCTCGCTCAAGGTCGCGCTCGATAACCTCCAGCGGCTGATCGGTGTTTTTGGCCATGATGTGATTCAACCGCCGCTTGAGTTCGAGCACTTCGCGGGCGTGTATATCGATATCCGTTGCCTGGCCCTGGAAGCCGGCACTGGGCTGGTGAACCATAATGCGGGAGTGCGGCAATGCGAAGCGTTTGCCCTTCTCGCCACCGCCCAGCAGCAGCGCGCCCATGCTGGCCGCCTGACCCACGCAAATGGTCGAAACGTGACAGTTTACAAATTGCATGGTGTCGTAGATCGACAGGCCAGCGGTGACCGAGCCCCCGGGTGAATTGATATAGAGCTGAATGTCCTTGTCCGCATTTTCCGATTCCAGATACAAAAGCTGGGCAACAATCAGATTCGCCATGTGATCTTCAACCGGCCCGACGATGAAGATCAGTCGGTCTTTCAGCAATCGGCTGTATATATCATAGGCACGCTCGCCGCGAGCCGTTTGCTCGACAACCATCGGGACCAGGTTCAATGCGTTTACGCTCATGGAGTTTCCTGTTTTCATTTGTGAATTACGCCGTTCTCTCAGCGCAGCAATAAATTCTACGCTACTGGCTTCATGTATTCTGTGAAGCTGATCTTTTTCGACTTTTTCTGACCATGTTCGACTATCCAGTCCACGGCCTGATCTTCAAGCACCATCGGCTCGATCTGTGACATCGCCTCCGGATTACCAAGGTAAATCGAGACCATTTCCTCAGCATTCTCGTAGCCGGCACAGAGTGTCTCAATCCGACGTCGTACGCGATCGGAATCCAGCATAATTTCATTCTCGTCGATGAGCTGGCGTAGCAGCAGACTCAGGCGCACCCGCTTTTCTGCCCCCTCCAGCAATTCCGCGATCGGCGGTGCCTGATCATGGTCTTCAGTGCCCATCCGCCGCATTGCTTCGTGCTGCATGGAGTGCGCCTCCTGATGCACCAGTGACGTGGGCACGTCCAGCGGGTTCTTCTCAAGGAGGCCGCCCATTGCCTGCTCGCGGATGTCTGCGCGCACTTTCTGCTCTGCTTCACGCGACATGTTTTCCTGGACGTCCAATATGAGCTTTTCGAGTCCGCCCTCTTCGACGCCATAGGACTCAGCCAAGGTGTCGTCAAGTGGCGGTAACTCCTGCGCTTCCACGCGATGGATTTTCAGATCGAACTCCACCTTCTGACCTGCCAGTTCTTCTGCGTGGTAATCCTTCGGAAACCGGACTTTGACCGATTTTTCTTCATCCGCTGATACGCCGAACAATGCCTTTTCGAAATCTGGCAACATTTGTCCCTCGCCAAGCACAATCGGAACCTCGTTGCCTTTGCCTCCTGCAAATCGTTCGCCATTCAGCTTGCCATCAAAATCGACGACCACACGATCACCATCAGCGGATTTTCGCGCCACCGGGACCCACTTGGCCTTTTGCTTTCTGAGGTTTTCGATCATCACATCGCAGTCTGCATCCGCGATGTCGACTTCCGGCACGACGACTTCTATTGACCCGATGCCGTCAAGTTTTATCTCTGGCAACACCTCGAACGTAGCCGTATAGGCAAAGCTGTCTTTTTTCGCAGATACCTCTGGCTCAATTTTCGGCTGCGCGACCGGGCTAAGATTTTCCTGCTGCACGGCATCACGATAGCTCTGGCCCATGAGGTCGGACAGCACCTCCTGGCGCACCTGTCCTCCGTAACGTTGCCGAACGACTTTGGCGGGCACCTTTCCAGGCCGAAAACCCTTGATCTTGGCCGTTTTCCCGACCCTGGCGAGCCTGGATTCGATCTCTTTTTCGATTCTCTCGGCCGGTAACTCAACACGCATCCGCCGCTCTAGCGCGCTTGTGGATTCGACTGTAACCTGCATTTTCTCGACCTTTGTGCGTTCCCGGCAAGCCCTTGTGGCGCCGCAGGAAATGTTAATTAAATATGTGAAAACAAGGAGATGCGGCGCCAGAGATAACTGGTGCGAAAGGAGAGACTCGAACTCTCAAGGGTTGCCCCACTGGATCCTAAATCCAGCGCGTCTACCAATTCCGCCACTTTCGCCGAGTCGTCCGCTGCTCTTCAGTTCAGCCGCGCAGTATAGCGCGAAATGCCGGTTTGCCGAGCCTTTCGTCCTGCAGGTTTGTGGAATCTGCGGCATTGGGAAACAGCACTGTCTGCGGCCCAGAAGACGCTCTTCAGGGCAGGCGGACAGGAAAATGGTGGGCCCCCGGGGGCTCGAACCCCGGACCAAGAGATTAAGAGTCTCCTGCTCTACCAACTGAGCTAGAGGCCCAATTTTCCTACAATCTCTGCCAGCACCCCAATGGTAGGTGAAAATTGATCTTTAGTGCTTTCTCATTAGCGGCACAATGCTCGCCCGCAATCTCGATCGAAGCCGAAGCTTTTACCTGGCCTGCCAGCACCCCAATGGTAGGTGAAAATTGATCTTTAGTGCCATCCAGCCAAGGGCACACTGCCCGCTCTGGATGCCGGCCGAAGCCGTCTTTCTGCAACAGTCGATCTTTAGTGCCACGAAAATAAGGGCCCGCTTACTGCATGCGACAAATGATCAATTCTCCCCTGCCATCTGCGGGCCTCGTTTGGCAGCGGAGCTTATCTGCGTGCGGCTAACTACATTGCGCTAAAGATCAATTCTCACCTGCCGTCTGCGAGCCTCGTTTAGCAGCGGAGCTTAACTGCGTGCTGCTAACTACATCGCGCTAAAGATCAATTCTCACCTGCCATCTTCGGACTTCGTTTGGCAGCAGAGCTTATCTGCGTGCTGCTAACTACATCGCACTAAAGATCAATTCTCACCTGCCTTTAGCGTACTTGCTTGAAAGGTAGGAGAATTGGGGTGGACGATGGGACTCGAACCCACGACGACCGGAATCACAATCCGGGGCTCTACCAACTGAGCTACGCCCACCACAGATCTGCTAATCGTACTTGAACTGATTCACCTTAGGCCAGCGGGATGTGTTGCGCTGTTGCCGCCAGAATGTGTCATTCGGTTCTGCCCGGCCTGGCAGCAAGTTTGTCGACATTCTTTTGCCGCTGCCTGGCTTGGTTCTACGTGGTCACATTGTGCCGTTAAATTCTTGCCCACTAAAGGTAAGTTCTCACCTGCCAACTTCGCCCGCCCAATGGACGAGGGAGAACTTGGCGCGCCCGGCAGGACTCGAACCTGCAACATTCAGCTTAGAAGGCTGATGCTCTATCCGGTTGAGCTACGGGCGCAATGGATTCCGTCGTTGCGGTTTCAGTCAGATTCGGTATTGGTCGGGGCAGAGAGATTCGAACTCCCGACCCTCTGCTCCCAAAGCAGATGCGCTACCAGGCTGCGCCATGCCCCGATTACCGAACATCGCCGCCGGGGCCGGTCCCGGCGGGGGCACGATGATACGACCGGGTCTGGGGTCAGTCAATCCGCGCTACCGTCAGGACGCTTACACGGTACGGTAGACGCCCCGTTTGCGCCTTCAGCATCGTCATGGCGTTTGCTATCGTAGTGTCCCTCGACGAGAGTACGTCACTATGAATAAGTTCTTCCTCCTTCTGCTTTTAACAGCTTTTGCCGCCTTGGCCGACGATGCTGTGCCGGCGCACCCGTATATAAAGTTTGAGACGACTGAGGGCGACATCGTCGTCGAACTGGATGGCAGACGAGCCCCGGTCACAGTGGCCAATTTCCTGAACCTCGTAGACGATGGCTATTTTGACGGCACCTTGTTTCACCGCGTCATTCCCGATTTTATGATTCAGGGCGGCGGATACACGCCGGGTCTCAAACTGAAAGAACCGGACGACGGGCTCATTTTTAACGAATCGGGGAATGGTCTGAGAAACATTCGCGGCACCATAGCCATGGCTCGTCAGGAAACTCCACATACGGCAATGGCCCAGTTCTTTATCAATCTGGGCGACAACAAGTCTCTCGATCCGCGGCCCGATCGTTGGGGCTACGCAGTTTTCGGCTACGTCATCGACGGCATGGACGTCGCGGAAAAAATTGCGGCGCTGCCCACCGGACCGCAGGGGCCGCTCGCCAGCGATGTGCCGCTGGTCCCTGTGGTTATTAAGAAAGCCGCCCGTTTCCGCTTCGAGTAACGCCAGTGCCGATCCTGTTCATGTCAGATCTTCACCTGGATGCCAGCCGTCCGGATATCGCTGACCAATTTCTGGCATTTCTCCAAGCTGAGGCAGCGCATTCTGACGCCCTCTATATTCTGGGAGACCTGTTTGAATCGTGGATTGGAGACGATGACCCGAACGAACACTACGCCTGGGTGAAGCAATCGTTGCAGCAATTGACAAAACAAGCCGTGCCCATTTACTTCATGCACGGCAATCGTGACTTCATGATCGGCGATGATTTCGCGT
This sequence comes from Woeseiaceae bacterium, assembly GCA_037968735.1. Classification (GTDB taxonomy): domain Bacteria; phylum Pseudomonadota; class Gammaproteobacteria; order Steroidobacterales; family Woeseiaceae; genus SZUA-117. The sequence goes on from JBBKWC010000015.1 coordinate 57,373, forward strand.
CCGAATGCGGCGTGACGCTGCTCGCCGACCCCCATATCGCAGAATTCTGGGGCGAGAAAGTGCTGCTCAGTCACGGTGATATCTATTGCACCGACGACCATGACTACCAGGCGGTGCGCAGAATGACACGGGATCCCGAATGGCAGGCAATGATGCGCAGCAAACCCATTGAAGAACGATTGCAGTTTGCCGCCAGGGCCCGGAAAGAGAGCCTTGCTCGCGGCGAGCAAATTGACGATGCGATCATGGACGTCAACCAGGAAGCTATCGAAAAGGCACTCCGGGATGCCGGAGTATCGACGATACTGCACGGCCATACCCATCGGCCGGGTGTACACGAATTTGACCTGGACGGAAGCTCTGCCAGGCGCATCGTATTGGGTGACTGGTTCGAGCAGGGCAGCGTACTGCGCTGGGACGAACAAGGGCCCGTGTTGAGTGCATTGTCGCGATAGACAGCGCGGAGTTTTTCCATTGTTACGGTAACAGCCAGTCCGCGTTTACTGATGGATCACCTTTGACTATTTGCAGGGGATTGCAGGACGCCTGAGTGAAAGCGGAACTGTGTATCTGTCGATGTAATAAGCGCTGCCTCGAGCGACTTGAGCTCGTCGAGACGTTTTGCAAAATTCGCCTCATCGACAGCACATTCCTGCCTGGCGAAATCGAGATAGTGCTCGAAATGACGAGCTTCCGAAGCTAACAAACCGCGATAAAACCTCGCCAGGCGTTTCGGCAGCAGGGGAATCAGACGCGCAAAGCGCTCGCAGGAGCGGGCTTCAATCAATGCGCCAATCAATAACAGATCGAGTAGCCGCAAAGGCTCTTGCTCTCTCACCACCTCTCGCAGTGATTTCGCGTAGCGCGATGCGGAAACGTGTGCAAACGGTATATCCATTTCGGTCAGGAAAGCACGCACCTGTTCGAAATGCCTTAACTCCTCGCGAGCGAGTCGCGACATCCGATGGGCAAGTTGTGCTTTGCCCGGGTAGCGATAGATAAATCCCAGCGCGGTTGATGCTGCCTTCAATTCACAGTTGGCATGATCATGCAACAGCTCCGGAATTCGTCCGGCAGCTTCCCGAAGCCATTCATCGGGAGTCTCCGACTTCAGGAAGATGGCAACATTTTCCGGGACTAGAGCCAACTCAGTACCTCGTCGGCAGTTTGCAGCCGGTCCTCCGGCGCCTTGGCCAGCAACATATTAAGCAGCGCCTGATGATGGTCCAGATGGCTTGGCAATGCAGGAATAGGCGCCTTGCTGTGCTTGAAAATAATGCTCATCGCATCGCCGCCGAGAAACGGTTTGCGCCCGGTGAACATTTCAAAGGCGATCACACCCAGGGCGTAAAGGTCGCTGCGTTCGTCGACATCGGCTGCATGCCCCTGTTCAGGGCTCATGTAATAAGGCGTGCCAAAGATTTCTCCCTGACCCGTAATTTCCTGCTCAAGACGCATGCGTTTCGCCAGGCCGAAATCGATGAGGGCCAGACTGCCGTTGTCGCGGACCATGATATTGCCCGGCTTCAGGTCGCGATGAAGAATTCCCAGCGAATGCAGTTCAGCCAGCGCACTGGCGATTTGTTGTATGTATCGGACTACGGCAGGTTCAGAAATGCCCGCTGCGATTCTTCGCTTCAGATCGCCGCCAGGCAGGTATTCCATGGCGATGTGTGCGTGGTCGTCGCTTACACCCAGATCGAAAATCCGGACGATGTTGGGATGATCCAGTTCGGCAATCATTTCGTATTCCTGAAGGAAGCGGTCGAATGCGCCGAGTCCGTCGGAAACATCAGGAACCTGCCGCAAAACTTTGAGTACAACTTCTGTATCAGTTCTCTCCTTGACAGCCAGATAGACAGCCGAATGCTCACTGGTGGAAAGCCGTCTGACAAACCGATATCCCTTGATGAGCGGGTGAATTCCGGTGGCCATATCACCCACAAACAAAGAGTCCGTGTTGGCCACCTTATGGTGGCTGCGCAGGACGTCACTCATACGCACGATCAGCGCATTGTGACGGATATTGCCGCGCTCGAAGCAGGCGCTGGCGCCAACTTTCAGAGCCTGCGCCTTATTGTCTTCGCCGAAGTAGATGACAGGTGGAAAACCTGGCGTTGCAACAAACTTCCGCAGCGTGCTCAGCGGGTCGCGATCGCCTTGGCTGTTGCCAAGCAACACGACATCATTGCCCGCGCCGGAGAACGTGTCCGGCAGGTTTCCTGCAGTGAGCGGATCGAACTCCGTGATAATCGCATCAGGCCAGTGGGTATTGACGTGGTGCGTCAACAGGCGCCGAAATTCTGCATGCCCGTCGATGATCATGACCTTGGTGTACATGACTGGCCCGTTTGTCTGCTTAAAACAGTCTCGTCTAATTCGGCTTTCCGGCCCAATCAGGCGTTGACGGCTTTTCCTGAGTTGGGGAGCGACTGTCCAATCGTTGGTGCCGGCGTCTGCTCACTGCCTTGCCGTTCCGCCTTGGCAGCATCTGATCGTGCCATCTCCAGCGCCCGCAGATAGTCATCGGTGACATCAGCTGTGACGTATTCTCCGGAGAAACACGATGTGTCGAACTGGGAAATTTCGGAATTGTCGTGACGCACCGAACGAATGAGACCATGCAGATCCTGGTAAATCAGGCGATCGGCACCGATCAGTTCCTCCACCTGCTTTACCGTGCGGCCGTTGGCAATCAGTTCAGATGCTGAGGGCATGTCGATTCCATAGACATTTGGGTAACGAACCGGGGGCGCGGCGGAGGCAAAGTAAACGCGCCGCGCGCCGGCTTCCCGAGCCATCCTGATGATCTGCCGGGAGGTGGTGCCGCGTACGATGGAATCGTCTACCAGCAAGACGTTTTTGTTGCGGAATTCGAGATCGATTGCATTCAGCTTGCGGCGCACCGACTCGGTGCGTTCTGCCTGGCCCGGCATGATGAACGTCCGGCCAATGTAGCGATTCTTGATGAAACCCTCACGGTATTTCACGCCGAGATGGTAGGCGACCTGTACCGCTGCAGTGCGGCTCGTATCCGGGATAGGTATGACGACGTCGATGTCGTGGTCCGGCCATTCGCGAACGATTTGTCCTGCCAGTTGTTCACCCATTCGCAGCCGTGCCTTGTACACCGAGAGCCGGTCAATAATGGAATCCGGACGTGCAAAATAGACAAATTCGAAGATACACGGCGAATAGCTCGTCTTGCCGCCATACTGGTGGCGATGCAAGGTGCCATCGTTTTCTATAAACACGGCCTCGCCCGGGCGCAGGTCGCGACGATTGTGAAAACCGAGGCTGTCGAGGGCCACCGATTCTGACGCCACCATGTATTCCATACCCTCGGAGGTTTCGCGCTCACCGAGCACAATCGGTCGAATACCGTTGGGGTCGCGAAAGGCCACGAGGCCGTGCCCGATGATCATGGCGACAACGGCGTAGCCACCCGAACAGCGCCGGTGAACAGCGTCTATCGCCTCGAAAATCTGAGCTACCCCGGGATCACCGCTGGTCCCCTTCTGCAATTCATGCGCAAACACATTAAGCAACACTTCAGAATCGGAGCCGGTGTTCAGGTGCCTGCGATCCTCAAGTGTCAGCAGTGCGCTCAGGTCATCATGGTTGGTGAGATTGCCGTTATGCGCGAGGCAGATGCCGTACGGCGAATTTACGTAGAACGGCTGCGCCTCAGACGATTTAGCGGTGCCCGCCGTCGGATAACGAATGTGCCCCATGCCAATATTGCCCGTCAGTCGCAACATGTGGCGCTGGCGGAAAACGTCACGCACCAGTCCGTTACTTTTGCGGGTTTTCAGGCCGTCCTCACCCCAGGTCACGATACCGGCGGCGTCCTGCCCGCGGTGCTGCAGCACCGTTAACGCATCGTAAATCGCCTGATTGACCGGCCGCTTCCCTACTACTCCGACAATACCGCACATAGTCTGTCCTGAATCTAGATGCCTGCTGACATAAAAAGCTGCAATCGGAACTGCTCCGGCAACTGGTCCGGCGGCTGCAGCAGCTCGACGCCGCGCGGCGCCATATCGGTGATCCAGTCTGCAACTGGTTCGCCGAGCGGAATAATTTTCGACTCATGCCACCAGCGGTCCGCGTCGAAACCCGCATAGCGTCCGCCGAGAATGAACAGGCCAACCAGCAGCGCTGATCGAACCATACCGAAGAATGCACCCAACGCCCTGTCTGTGCCGCTCAAACCCGACAGGTGAATGATCTTGGCAATACCCCACTCCAGCAACGCGCCGACCGCAAGCACGACCACGAAGACCATGATGCGACCAGCCCACAACTGCAATTCCGTCGATTCAATGCTGCCCAGCCATTTGCCGGCATGGGGTCCGAGATACATGGCACCCCAGATAGCGATGATCAAGGTCGTCATCGACATAGCCTCGCGAACCAGACCGCGGAACAGTCCGATGAAAACCGAAGTCAGTGCTACCAGTATCAAGGCTATGTCGACTATCGGCATCAGAAAGGAGCGTATTGCGTCGCGCATAACTGCGCCCGACGCGCGACTTCAGGTCGCAGGGGAACAAGGCGTGCGATTCTAGCAGAAGAGACGCCAGGCGGAATCACGGATGCGGCACTACCTGACCTTTGTGACCGCCCTTGGCGAGTTGCGCCGCAATGCTCTCAGCACTGGTCCTGTCCTTTTGCGGCCCGACGCGCACACGGTGCAAACTGGCGCTGCCGGTTTGCAGTTTGCTTAGAAATGCCGCGTAGCCCTGATCGCGCAAACTGGCAGCAAGACGCTCGGCATTCTGCTGCTCCGAAAAACTGCCTAACTGGACGGCCCACATCCCTGTTTCCGACTGCGCTTCAGTGCTGGATGCAACGACGGCGACTTTTTGCTGTTTCTCGACCGGTGCAGGAACAGGCTGGATTTTGGCGGGCGCCTCCTCCGGACTGACGTCAGGTTTTACCGCCGTTTTGTCCGCGATGTCGGCCGCGTCCGGCTTTGCTACCGGCACTGCCGCCTCCTGCCGCGCCGGTACGGGCGCCCTGGCTGCCGGAACCGGCTCGTTTCGGTCCTGATCGAGAACGATCGTCTGGCGCTTTCTCTCCTGATTGTTCTGTCCGGGCAAGGTGACCACTTCACTGACTGTTTCTTCTACGTCTGCCGGACCGTCGAGAAATATCGGTACGACCAGTACAGCAAAAACAACGAGCACGATGGCGCCTATGACGCGTTCCTTCAGTGCCCTGTCTGACAGGTTAAGCAAGGTCTGTTCCTCCGTGGCATGTCGCGCGAGTATAACCCAGCCTATGTCGCCAGCCACTCGAGCGCAGGGCCTACGACATAGAAGGAACCTGTGACAAGAATTGAGGCTCCGGGGTCGCTGTGATCCGCCGCGTGCTGCATCGCATCCTGAACGTCGTCTACGACCCGACAAGGCTTGCCGCTGGCGTTGGCGATATCACGTGCGAGCGAGACTGCTGAAGCTGCGCGCGGTCCCGATACGGTGACTGCATACCAGCGATCGACCCGCTCCAGCAGTGGCGCAAGGAACCCGCAGACGTCTTTGTCGCCGAACATGCCAATGATAGCCGTGATCGGACCGACCTCTTTGCCGAGCAATGCACCCAACACGGTAGCGGCACCGGGATTGTGCGCGACGTCCAGTATGAATCGGGAACGCTTTTCAACAATCTGGAACCGGCCCGGCAAAACGATGCCACCCAAGGCGTCATTGACGCGTTTCTTTTCCAGAAGGGGCAGAAGGCCGACCGCCTCCAGCAGCGCGAGCACGCCGGCGGCGTTCTGCAGCTGGGCAGCACCCGGCAGCGACGGCCGCTGCAGCTCGTCGAGCGCACATTCGCGACCCCGCCACGACCACCGCCCGGCTGCTTCCGCTGCCACGCTCAGTTCGTAGTCCACACCAAGTCGTCGCAAATCGGCGCCGAGTTCGGTGGCAATGGTCAGGATAGCTTGCGGCATATCCGGGTCCGCGAATATGACCGGCTTGTTCCGCCGCATGATGCCGGCCTTTTCTCTGGCAATAGTCTCCCGGTCGTCACCCAGCCAGCTACAGTGATCGAGCGAAATACTGGTGATGATGCTGCCATGTGGTTCAACTGCATTTACCGCATCCAGTCTGCCGCCCATGCCCACCTCGAGAATCCAGGCTTCAACGTCTTCGGCGTCGAAAGCAACCAGCGCGGCGAGCGTGCCAAACTCGAAAAAAGTCAGCGGCAAATCCGACCTTACTGCCTCAACCCGCTCCAGCGCCGCAACAATGACGTCATCACTTGCCGGAGTGCCGGCGATGCGAATCCGCTCGTTGTAGTGAATGACGTGGGGCGACGTGTAGCTGCCGGTGCGGATGCTGTCGCCCTGCAGCATACGTTCCAGCATCGCGACGCTGGAGCCTTTTCCATTCGTGCCGCCAACGCTCAGGACGAGGTGCGGCGTAGCCAGCCCCAGTCGGTCGAGAACTTTCCGGACCCGCTCCAGACCGAGCACGATCTCACGCGGCGAAAGAGTTTCCAGCCAGGGCAGCCAGTCTGCCAGCGACTTGAAGCCTGCAGTGTTCAGTGGATGCGCCTACGCTGGCGGGGCGGGACGTCTTTCAAGCTTCGCCAGCAGATTGGCGATTTCCTGCCGGAGCTCGCGTCGATCGACGATCATGTCCAATGCGCCGTGATCCAGCAGAAATTCGCTGCGCTGAAAGCCTTCCGGAAGTTTTTGCCTGACCGTCTGTTCGATCACCCTTGGCCCGGCGAAGCCGATGAGCGCTTTGGGCTCTGCAATATTGACGTCACCCAGCATGGCGAGACTTGCCGAAACACCGCCCGTTGTCGGATCTGTCAGCACAGAGATATAGGGCACCTTGCGTTCGGCGAGTTCCGCCAGCACGGCTGACGTCTTTGCCATTTGCAACAGCGAAAACAACGCTTCCTGCATACGCGCACCGCCGCTCGCAGAAAATGAAATCAACGGCGCGCGCGACTCAAGGCTTTCCCTCGCAGCTCGCGCGAAACGTTCACCCACCACGGAGCCCATCGAACCACCCATGAACGCAAACTCGAACGCACAGGCGACGACGGGCAATTCTTTCAGGGTGCCCTTCATCGCAACCAGTGCGTCTTTCTCGCCGGTCTTTTTCTGTGCCTGCAGGAGGCGGTCGCGATACCTTTTACTATCGCGAAACTTGAGTGGATCGAGAGGTTCGAGTTTGGCGCCGATCTCCTCACCGGTTCCCGCATCGAGAAAATAGCTTAGTCGGGTGCGAGCGCCAATTCGCATGTGATGATTACATTTCGGACAGACGCTCAGATTACGCTCAACTTCTTTCCGGTATAACTGCTCATCACAAGAGGCACATTTCATCCAGACGCCCTGCGGCACCGACCGAGTACGTTTCTCGGTGCTTATGCGGGATGGCATCAGTTTTTCGAACCAGCTCATAGCGGCGAATCATAAACGTAAACGGGAAGACTGTCCCGACTTCCCGCGGGGATGCCAAATGCTGGCGGGTAGGAAACGCCAACGAGTGTCAAGCCTTCAGCAGGCGCCGAGATGCCTGCTTTTCTTCTGTCAGTACCCTGCAATAAGTCACCCAACCAATTCGTATCGCGTTCGCCTCTCCCGACAGCGACCAGCGATCCGGTGATATTCCTGACCATGTGCTGAAGAAATGCATTGGCTTTGATAGTGATGATGATCAGGGTTTGTTGTCGCACGACCGACAGATGCTGCACATCCCGCACGGGAGTCGACGCCTGGCAGCCGGAAGCGCGAAACGCAGAGAAGTCATGCCGCCCGATCAGTTGCTGCGCTGCATCGTGCATTTTTTCGACTTTCAAATCTTCATGTATCCACCAACTCTGGCGACGGGCAATAGCCGATCGAACTGGCTGGTTCAGGATCAGATACCGGTAGCTACGGGACGTTGCTGAAAAACGCGCGTGAAAGTCGTCGCTAACGCGCGTTGCAAAGCGCACGTTGACATCCGCTGGCAGGTTAGCATTGACGCCCAGCAGCCAGCCCCTGTCTGTGCGTTCCGCAGCGGTATCAAAATGGACATGCTGTCCGCTGGAATGCACGCCCGCATCGGTGCGGCCCGCGCATACCACAGTGACCGCATGGTCAGCTACCTGAGCGATCGCCTCCTCGACAACCTGCTGGACACCAGTGCCGGACTTCTGTCGCTGCCAGCCAACATACCCGGTGCCGTCATATTCGAGGCCAAGGACGATTCGCATGATGGCGTTGCTTTACCAGTACCGCTGGCGAACTGGCCTGAACCGAGTTGCCCGCAGCAGGAAAATTGGACTGGAATGCGTTACGAGGGTAAAGAGTCGAGGAGCTTCTGCGCCTGTTGCTTCTGAGCGTCGTCGCCTTCGTCAAGCACTTCCTCGAGGATACTGCGTGCACCACTCGGGTCGCCCATATCCACGTACGCTCTTGCGAGGTCCAGCTTGGTCCCGACTTCTGTCATCGTGCGGGCTTCATGCAGTTCACTGGACAAATCTTCCGGATCCAGCGCCTGCGTAACGCTGGTCGTATTGCTCCCGCCGGTTGAACCGTCGCGGCTGATTTTCGGCTGCTCGACCGTGGCATCGTCACGTGTCTGATTCACCGTGTCGCCCACCTCGCTGATCTTCAGCGCGGCTGTCAGGTCATCGAGGTCGAGGTCCAGATCGGTACTGCCAGTAAGCCCTGGCATCCGCCCGGTGTCATCCGCTGACATATCACCGTCATAGGCATCCTTTGGCAGCGCCTCGGTTTTCGCGAAATCGAATTCCTCGTCGTCGTCGTCATCGAGCGAGGCCAGGAGCGTCTCTGCATCATCCCTCAGTGCACCCACGTTGTCCGTCGTGTCGACCGCCAGCTCGTCGCTCAGCACCTGCGTCTGTCCGGTGGCATCCAGGAGGCTGGTATCCAGTCCGACTTCCGACACGTCGTCATCATCGTCCAGCGAAGCCAGCATCGTGGCCTCGTCATCCCCCAAAGAGGAGATGTCTCCGCCTGGTTCGTTGATCGTCGGCATTTCCGACGTCGGCGATTGCGTTTCATCGAACGCCTCGCCGAATTGCACGGTGTCGTCATCTTCGCGAATGGTGGGATTCCTGCCCGTTGCGACCAGCGACTCCGACACCGGGTCGTCCAGCGCAGCGTTCTTGCCTGTCGCGTCAAGATCATCGTCAATCAGCAGGGATCGGCTTTCGGCGGTGTCTTCAAGGTCCCCCAGCAGATCGTCATCGTCGTCGCCGAGATCGTCTGACGCCGTTGAATCACTAAGACTGTCGAGATCAAGCCCAAGATCAGCGAGATCTATTTCAGCAGTAGCATCGGTCGGCGACACGTTCAGGTCTTTCGACGTATCGGCAAGAGATGGCATTTCGCCGGTCGCGTCAGTGGCGAATTGCTCGGACACGGTCGGGCTTTCGATGGTACTTTCGGCCATTTCACGAGTGATCGATGCGTCCATATCAGACTCGTCGTCGAAATCAAAGTCGATACCGCTGGCGTCGCCAAGCGCTTGCGCAGTACCTGTCTCGCCGCCAAATTCTTCGTCACTCTCGCCGCCAAGATCGATGACATCACTCACGGCGCCGTCCGGTCCGCCGTCAAAATTCATGTCAAGCGCGCTGTTGTCTTCATTGCCGCCGTCAAACGACAGGTCTACAGCACGGGTCGCGCCTTCCGCGCTCACGCCCGAGAACAGCGCATGCTCTGGCGCAATCTGTTGCCCCATGATGATGGTCTTGTCCCAATCGGGATGGCCATCTTCGCCTGCCGCGGTTTTGAGTCGTTCGGCCGCATCAATAAATGCTTCCCGGTTACCCCACACGAAGTAAATCTCGCACAGCTTGGCAAGCAGGTCCTGGCGACCCGGATCTGCAACGAGAGCGCCATTAATGAGGTCAGCGGCCTGATCGTAAAGACCGTAGGCCATATGGAAGTCAGCCTCTGCGATCGGGTCAGACTGATCCAGGTTGATCGCAGTTTCACTGCTGAAGGTATCTTCAACTGATGGCGTAAAGTCAGATTCGCCGTACGCGTCATTGGCGACGCCGGCATCCATCGCGGGCACTTCCAGCGTCTCGGACGCATCGGCGACCGTGGGAATCTGCTCACTCGTCTCGACCACCACGAATGATTCGTCGTCATCTCTCGCTAATGCACGCAAACGCTCGGTCGATGCCGCTGATTCTGAACTGACTTCGTCCGCATCCAGCGAATCCCAGACACCCGTGACGTCGCCCTGATCCTGCCCGGCACGGCGCATAAACCAGAACAGGATGGCCACCGTCGCCAGCAGTGCCAGCCCGATCAGCACCCAGAAATTCGTGACGTAACCCAGGAGCGTATCGACAATGCCCTCGTCCCGATCCCGGCTGCGGCTCACTACGGCCGGTGCGGGTTGCACCTCAGGCTCGGCAATCTCGTCGTCGACAGCGTCGTCGACGTCATCCTCAAACAAGAGCTCGTCGTCTACCACCTCGTCCGCAACTTCCGGTACCGGCGGCTCCTCGCCGCGCAGCTCGGCCAACTCGTTACGCAATGCGGCAAGCTCGTTGTCAGCAATTTCCAGCAGTGCATCCTGATCGGCAAGCGTGGCCTCGATCTCCTGGATGCGGGCATCCACCGGATCGACAAACTCGGTTGCCGGCGTCTCGACTACGGCATCGGCCGGACCCGTATCCACCTGGGTCTCCGGCGGCGCGACATCGTCTTCTTCGTCGGGCGGTACAAGTGTCAGCCTGGGCTGCGGTGGAGCCTGGATCGCGGCACCGCCGCTCCAGGCCTGATTCTGCCGCTGCACTTCGGCGAGCGCTTCGCCGCGGCTAATGCGGTACACGTCATCTGCACTCGGAATACGCAGACTGGCGCCGGCCCGCAGGCGGTTGATATTGCCTTCAAAGGCATCCGGGTTAGCCTGGTAGATCGCCAGCATCGTCTGGTTGATAGTGAGACGCGGATCCGACAAGGCATTGCGGCTGATTCCCCACAGCGTGTCGCCGCGCTGTACGACCCGCTGGCCGCCCGACGTTGCATCGAATCCAGCCTGTGGTGCTGCGGGCTGCGAAGTCGTCGCGGCAGGCGCGGCCGACTGCACCGGAGGTTGAATTGCCGGCGTTTGCGCCCGGCTTGGTGTCTGCGGCTGTGGCTCGCTGGCCGGACGCTGGATCTGGCCGCTATCGGACGGCGCCGCACGGGTCGGTGCATTGACGGCTTCCGCCGCCTGGGTGACCGGTGGCGGTGCGAAGGTCGGCGGATCAAGCAGGATGGTGTACTCACGCAACAATCTGCCGCGGGACCAGGACGCTTCTACCAGAAAGGTGACAAAGGGTTCTGTGATGGGCTCATTCGAGGTGATCCGCACCACGTTGCCATCAGCACGACCGGATCGTACCAAGGTGAAATTCAAGCGGGTCAGAAACAGTGGCCGGTCGAGATCGTAGCGTTGAAACGTCTCGCCCGAAGCAAGTTGCACCGTAAGGTTGGTCAATTCTTCCGTGGTGGCGGCGAGTAATTCAATTTCTGCCCGAAGGGGCTCGTTGAGGGAGGAAGTCAGTCTGATGTCGCCAAGACCCAGTGCCCATGCCTGACCTGCAAGCAGGAGAAGTGGCACGAGCCACAGTCGATTAAGTCCTAACGACATATTCTGAATCCCCAGCTCCCCATTCCGTTGAAACGGATCGCTCCGGAGCCTGCATGATTGTTGTTAAGGTGCCCGAAAGCATTGGTGGTGAACTATAGCTTATAAAAAGTTTTTCGCCAATATTTCAGCTATTTGGACGCTATTTAGAGCCGCGCCCTTACGAATATTATCGGCCACAATCCACAGATTGATTCCCTGCGGATGACTCAAATCTTCACGTACTCTGCCAACGTATACCGCATCGTTGCCGGAGGCGTCTGTGACGGCCGTCGGATACTCGCCGGTCTCCGTTCCGTCCATCAGCTGTACGCCGGGTGCGTCACGCAACAGTCTGCAAACGTCTGCAGCAGTAATTTTTTGGCGAGTCTCGATGTGACAGGCCTCCGAATGACCGAAAAACGCTGGCACCCGGACGGCGGTCGCATTCACGGCAATATCGTCGTCAGCCATGATTTTGCGGGTCTCCCAGACCATTTTCATCTCTTCTTTCGTGTACCGGTTGTCCAGAAACACGTCGATATGAGGGACAACATTGAAAGCGACCTGCTTGCCTTTGCCTTTGGTTTTCACTGGTGCTCCGTTCAGCATGGCGGCGCTGTGCTGCGCCAGCTCCTCGACAGCGCTACGCCCGGCACCAGAGACTGCCTGATAGGTACAGACATTGACGCGCGCTATGCCAACCGCATCATAAATTGGCTTCAATGCCACGACCATCTGTATCGTTGAGCAGTTCGGATTGGCAATGATGCCGCGGTTTTTATAATCGGCGATTCGCTCGGCATTAACCTCTGGCACCACCAGGGGAATGTCCTCGTCATAGCGATATCGTGAAGTGTTGTCGATGACGACACAGCCTGCCGCTGCCGCCTTCGGTGCATAAATCTCAGAAACGGATGCCCCGGCTGAAAACAGGCCGATTTGCACCTTGCCGAAATCGAACGTGGCCAGGTCTTCAACGTCCAGCGGTCGATTACGAAACGGCACTGTTTTGCCAAGAGAACGCTCGCTTGCCAGTGCATAGACCTTGCCCACAGGAAACTTGCGGGATGCCAAAATCTCGAGCAAGGCTTCGCCCACGACGCCGGTTGCGCCGACGATGGCAACATCATAAGTCTTCGACATCGGGGAAATGCTTCCGTTTTACTCGTTATGTACTGACCCGGCCTCAGCCTGGCACGTTGGTTATGACCGGTGTTTCCGGGTCGACATCGGCATTTTGTGCGCGATGTCTAAGGTAATGATCCATTAGGACCAGTGCAACCATTGCTTCTGCAATCGGTGTGGCGCGAAGACCGACGCACGGATCGTGTCGACCCGTCGTGACGATTTCAGTGGACTTGCCCTGCCGGTCGATTGTTGCACCAGGCTTGCTGATACTCGATGTCGGTTTTAGCGCAATACTCGCCAGGATGTTCTGGCCAGACGAAATGCCGCCCAGCGTTCCGCCGGCATCATTTTTAGCAAACCCCTCCGGCGACAGCTCGTCACGATGTTCGCTGCCTCGCTGGGCAACCGCGGCAAAGCCGGCGCCGAGCTCCACTCCCTTGACGGCATTGATGCTCATCAATCCGTGTGCCAGATCCGCTTCCAGCTTGTCGAATACCGGTTCACCCAGGCCTGGCGGGACATTTTCAACGAGCACGCTGATCTTGGCGCCGATGGAATCGCCCTGCTCGCGCAGTTCGTCCATGAATCGCGCCAGCTCGTCGAGACGGGCCGGGTCCGCACAAAAAAACGGATTGTTATCAACACTGTCGAGGTCAGGTGCATCCAGTTTCAGCGGCCCGAGTTGCGCCAGGAAACCGCGGATGCGAATCCCTAAGCGCTCGCCAAGATACTTTCGGGCGATGGCGCCGGCGGCCACGCGCATGGTCGTTTCGCGGGCGGACGATCGGCCACCGCCGCGATAGTCCCGAATGCCGTATTTCTGCTGATAGGTGTAGTCGGCGTGTCCGGGGCGAAAGCGGTCCTTGATATCACCGTAGTCGCGTGAACGCTGATCAACGTTGGCAATCAACAGGCCGATGGGCGTCCCGGTAGTGGTACCTTCGAACACGCCGGAAAGAATCTGTACCGCGTCCGGTTCCTGGCGCTGGGTGGTATGGCGCGACTTGCCGGGTCGACGCCGCTCAAGGTCCAGCTGAATGTCGGCGGCCGACAGTGCCATCCCAGGTGGGCAGCCGTCCACAACGCACCCCATAGCGGGGCCGTGGCTCTCGCCGAAGGTGGTGACTATAAATAGGCGTCCAAAGCTGTTGCCTGACATTTATGCTGTCCTGTAGCGATCAAAATGACGGTCGAGTTCGGCGCGCGTCAGCAGGAAGACACCGTCTCCTCCCATATCGAATTCCAGCCAGGTAAACGCAAGATCCGGGAACAGCTGTTGCAACGCCCGCTGGCTATTGCCCACTTCAACGATAAGGATGCCGTCATCGCCGAGAAATCGGGAGGCATCATGCAATATCGTCCGAACTGAATCCAGACCATCACCACCGGCCGTAAGGCCCAGCTGTGGCTCGTGAGCAAATTCGGCAGGCAGATTCGCCATGTCCACTGCATCGACATAGGGGGGATTACTGACGATCACGTCATAGCGTCTGGGCTCAAGCGCCGAAAAAAAATCCGAGCGAATCAGCCTTACCCGCTGTTGCAGCGCATGCCTTGTAACGTTGATCGCTGCTACTTCAAGCGCAGCGGCGGAAATGTCAACGGCGTCGACCTGCGCCGCCGGACACGCAAGCGCAGCAGCGATAGCGATACAGCCGCTACCGGTGCCCAGATCCAGAATTCGGCGTACTGCGTCGCCTTTGCACCACGGTTCGAAGCGGCTGACAATCAATTCGGCGAGCGGTGAGCGTGGAATCAGCACTCGCTCGTCTACATAAAACTCCAGACCTGCAAACCATGCCTGGTTCGTCAGATACGCGACCGGCCGCCGCTTCTCAATCCGTTCGCTCGCCAGCGCACGTATCCGTTTTTCTACTTCAGGTGTTACCACCAGACGGTACGCTGCGGCCGCATCGTCGTGATTCAGGTTCATGACCGCAAACACGAGATAAGCGGCATCATCCAGGGCATTGTCGGTCCCGTGGCCATAGATAAGCTGCCCCGCAGCAAAATCGCAGGCAATGGTTTCGATAAGTTTCGCAACTGTGGCAGACATTGCATGCAATTGTCGGGCGAGCCAGCGCAGAAATCTATCACTTAATGCGAAACCACTGCGGTGAAAACGCGTTAGAATGCCGCCCAGAATGAACCCCCTCCGCAGAAATATTGCACTGGTCTTCGTGCTTCTCGCCTTTGTTGGCGGAAGCCTGCTGTTTTTTCGCGCTTTCTCCGGCGGCAACGCGGCACCGCTTCACGCAACCGTGTTACCACAGCCGGTTCAGCTGCCGGACTTCACGTTGATCGACGAAGACGGACGGTCCTTCACGAAGGCCTCTTTTCGAGGCCAGTGGAGCCTGCTTTTTTTCGGCTTCACGCACTGCCCTGACATCTGTCCCGCGACCTTGCAGCAACTCGCCATTGCACGCTCGCAAAGCATCGAACAGGACCTCGAGTTTCCACAGATTATTCTGGTGAGTGTCGATCCTGAGAGAGATACGCCGGAGGTACTCGCTGCCTATGTGCGAAATTTCGGCACTGACATGAAAGGTCTGACAGGCACCGACGAGCAACTGCGGCGGTTAACGAAGCCCCTGGGTATCTATTTCGAGAAGTCGGCCCAGACGAGCGACAACTACAGCGTTGACCATTCCGCAGCAGTGCTGCTGATTGATCAGGACGGTCTGTGGCGCGCACTTTTCTCGGCCCCGCATTCCGTCGATGAGTTCGTCAACGACGTACCACTGCTGACAGGTGCCGATTGAACAGAGTTGCGTTGTTGCTGGCCACAGCGTTGCTTTTTCAGTTTTCCTGCAGTGCCGACGGCGGTCCGTCGCTGGCAGTCACCGATGTCAGCGTTTACGCGCCGGTTCCGGGCAGTGGTAGCAGCGTTGCCTACATGACCTTGCAGAACAAAGGCAATGCTGACGTCATCATTGAAGCGGCGGCAAGTCCTCAATTCCGGCGCGTCGAGTTGCACGAGACCTCCCTGGAAGACGGCGTTTCAAGAATGCGCCCGGTCAGTTCTCTCAGCGTGCCGGCGGGAGGCGAGGTACAGCTGATGCAGGGTGGCGTTCATTTAATGCTTCTTGAGCCACGGCAGGATTTGCAATCCGGGGATACCGTATCTCTGGAAATTCAACACAACGAAGGGCTGCTGATCGTCGATGCGACGCTGCAGTCAAGATTTGCTGTCAACGAATGACCAGTCGCTGCAGAATATGAACGAACCAATCGCACGCCTGTTTGTGCAGTTGCAAAAATTACTGCCGCAATATTTGCTTACGTCTCTGGCGCGCGGCCTGGCTGGCATCAGGATACCGGTCATCAAGAACTTTTTTATTCGCCAGTTTGTGCGCGCATATGACGTTGATATCGACGATGTACGCCTGCAGGTGCCCGGGGATTTCGCTTCATTCAACGAATTTTTTATTCGCGAACTGATGCCGGACGCGAGACAGGTGGCTGCAGCCGGCAATGTCATTGCAGCGCCGGTTGACGGCACCGTGAGTGCCGCAGGAAAAATCGAGCACAACGCTTTGCTGCAGGCCAAGGGGCGAAACTACACGTTGCAGGCACTGCTGGCCACCGATTCCGCAGAAGCCGAGAAATATGTGGACGGGGCTTACGCGACCATTTACCTGGCGCCTTACAACTACCATCGCGTCCATGCACCGGTCGACGCCATGCTGCATTCCATGCGGTATGTGCCCGGCGATCTTTTCAGCGTGAACGACGCGACGGTTCGCCATCTGCCAGACTTGTTCGTTCGCAATGAACGACTCGTATGTCACTTCAGTACGGATAACGGCCCGCTGCTGCTTGTTTTCGTCGGAGCGATGAACGTCGGCACGATCAACACGATCTGGACCGGAGATATCAGACCGCGAAAAAATGGTGTGGTTGAAGCGATTAATTTCCGTGACAGTGGCATGTCGCCGGAAGTGCAAAAAGGCGATTTGCTGGGATGGTTTAATTTCGGCTCGACCGTCATCGTCGTGTTTCCCGCAGACACGACCGATAACTTTTCTCTGGTCGGACCGGGTGCCACCGTGCTCATGGGACAGGCGATCGGTACGACGGGCAATCGGTGACCTGGCAGCCGAATTCGGGAGTCGCGGCGGCCAGGGCGCGCGCCGAGATGACCAGTACTTGTCGCGAGTTTTTTGCCACACGGCAGATTCTCGAGGTTAATACGCCAGTCCTGTCCGCCACAACGGTCACAGACCCGAACATAGAGAGCCTGGCAACCGGCACCGGTTCCGGCGCGGCGTTTTTGCAGACATCGCCCGAATACTTCATGAAGCGCCTGCTGGCGAGCGGTTACCCGGACATCTACCAGATCGGACCAGTATTTCGCGATGCAGAGTGCGGACGCCGGCACCTGCCGGAATTCACCATGATCGAGTGGTACCGGCTCGGCTTCGGACTCCGCGAGATGATGGAGGAAACGGTTGCATTGATCTGTGCATTGTTGCCGCGGCTGACACTTTCTCTGGTGCGTTATTGCAGCTATCAGGAGACGTTTCTCGAACAAATAGGTCTCGACCCGCTCACGGCAAACGTCGATGCGCTTGCCGAAGCGACCAGCGCCGATAGCCGGCTTCGGACCGCGCTGGGTTCGGACCGCGATGCATGGCTCTCGCTCGCGATCACGACGCATATTGCACCGGCATTTGACCGGCGGAACCTTACCGTTATCTTTCACTATCCCGAAAGTCAGGCAGCGTTGGCGCGAAGCTGCCCGGATGACAGGCGAGTGGCAGATCGCTTTGAGGTCTATTTGGGAGAACTTGAACTTTGCAACGGCTTTGTCGAACTTGCTGATGCGCAGGAACAGCAGCACCGTTTCAAAAACGACCAGCGCCTACGCAAAGCGGCCGGCCGCGCTGTGCATGATATTGATCACGCGCTGCTGGCTGCCTTGCAGCACGGTCTGCCACCTTGTGCGGGCGTCGCCGTCGGTCTGGAGCGACTTCTGATGCTTCAGCTCGAGGAAAATGACATCAATCACGTCGTTACATTTACGCCGGGACAATAAACACATGACTGACTATCCAATGCTTGGGCAACAACTCGACGCTTTGCTGTCAGGTGTCGATGACCGGCTCGCCATGAGCGCCAATTTTGTGGCGCTGCTGTATACGGAATTGCCGGATATCAACTGGCTGGGGCTTTACCTGGCTCGTGGTGACAAGCTGGTGCTCGGCCCTTTTCAGGGGCTACCTGCCTGTGTCTCCATCCCTCTCGGCAAGGGGGTCTGCGGGACTGCGGCAGCAGAGCGGAAAACGCTTCGGGTAGCGGATGTGCACGCGTTTGCTGGCCACATCGCCTGCGATGCGGCATCGCGGTCCGAACTCGTCGTGCCTCTCGTTACTGAGGGGCGCCTGCTTGGCGTGCTCGATATCGACAGTCCGTCGACTGGACGGTTCACCCTCGAGGATCAGGACGGGGTCGAACAGCTCTGTAAAAAATTTGTCAGCGCGCTGGCGCTTGGAAGCTGTCCGGACGACGCATTTATTTAACGCGACCGACGTATTCCTGCGATCGCGTATCGACTTTGACGACTTCTCCCTGCTCGACAAACAGCGGCACACGCACGACTGCACCGGTAGACAGTGTTGCCGGCTTCACGCCGCCGCTTGCCGTATCGCCGCGAACACCCGGGTCAGTCTCCGTGATTTCAAGCTCGACAAAATTCGGTGCCATCACCACTATCGGCGTGTTGTTCCATAACGTAATCTGGCAGACATCTTGTTCTGTCAGCCATTTTTTGGCTTCGCCGACGGCTTTCTCATCCGCCGCGAACTGTTCGAACGTATCGGGCAGCATGAAGTGCCAGAATTCGCCGTCGGCATAAAGAAACTGCATATCGGTATCAATGACGTCGGCAGCTTCTACGGTCTCACCAGAGCGAAATGTCTTGTCGACAATTTTTCCCGTTTTGAGATTCTTGATGCGCGCCCTGTTGAAGGCCTGCCCCTTGCCTGGCTTCACAAATTCGTTTTCAACGATGATGCACGGTGCATCATCGAGAATGATGCGTAGTCCGGAACGGAATTCACTGGTGCTGTAATTGGCCATTGATGTACCTGAGTGCGGCAGTTAGCCGCGGTTTTAAGCGCTTGATGGGGGATGTTCGCGAGTCATTCGAGGCCCGCGGCGGGCGCCATGATACCCGTGAATGGTCGCAAACCTAAAATCGGCATGGTTTTTGGCCATATCGCCAGCGATGGCACTCCCGTCTGACTGCATCGCCGTCCTGCTATTTTGTTGATTTCCGTCACGGTTTTGAGATGGCGTCAGGGACGACCGGGCGAGTTCTGTATAGACTCGAATACCGGCCACAACCGCCTATGGCCAACCCAGTCAACGACTTCAGGGCTCGCGCATTGACCGAGAAACATGCCATTTCCATCGCCGTACTGTCGGCGCATCAGGATAACGTGGAACTGGTGAACTCCAGTCTGAGGGACGCAGGCCACGCTGCGCACTGCCACTGGGTGAAAAACCCGGCTGAGTTCACCGCGATTCTGAATGACGGCCAACTGGAACTCATCATCGTTAATATCGATGCGTATGCAGATTCCCTGCGGCAAGTCATCAAGCAAAAAGAAGCTTATCTTCCTGAAGTGGCGGTGCTGGCGGTCAGTGCGAACGCCGATGAAGACGCGATTCTGAAGTTAATGCGTACAGGTGCCTGCGACCTGGTCTCGCTGGAGCAGCGGGCCCGATTACAGGCTGTCGTCAGTCGGGAAGTTCGCGCGTTCAGGGTCGAACGTGCGCTCAATTCCACCCTTAACTCGGCATCTGAGTATCGCCGCCAGCTGCGTGACTATATGCAGAATTCCAGCACGGCAATCGCGTATTCCCAGGAAGGCATCATTACGCAAATGAACGATGCGTGGCTCAAGATGTTCCAGGCCAAAAACTCGGCAGAGGTTCTCGGTACGCCGCTAATGGACCATTTCCTTCCGGAGAGTCAGGCCGCGGTCAAAGGTGCGTTGGTGGCGACGGTTCGCGGAAAGTGGCAGAAAGGCGTCAAGCTGAGTGCCAGGACGAGGCTGCACGATGGCGAAGCTACCGACCTTGAGCTTGAATTTCAGCTCAGCGAATTTGACGATGGGCCGCACGTGCAGGTGTGTATCGCTCCGCCGGTCAAAATCGCAGAAGAGCCAACGAAACTTGTGCATGAAGCCCTGAAGCGAGATCCAACGACTTTGTTCTTTCATCGCGCACAGTTTCTGGAACGCGTCACCAAGCGTCTGCAGAAACAGCCCAAATCAGGCTTGCACGTCCTCACCTATATCAAGCTCGATGATTTTTCGGAAATTCGGAACACTGTCGGCATCATCGAATCCGAAGAAGTCATTGCCCAGGTCGCAGAGGAAATAAGAAAGCGCCTGCACCCGCGCGACGTCGCCGGACGATTCGAGGGTACCGTGCTGATGGCGTTGCTGGAACGCGGCAGTGAGCAAGATGCCGAAGTATGGGGCAAACAGGTACTGGAACACGTGCAGAAGCACAGTTTCCGGGTCGGACAACAGGCCATAACAGTCACCTGTACGATAGGTGTTGTTGGTGTAAGTGGCGTGTTTTCCAACCTTGAAGAGATCGTCGCAGCAGCGGCAGAAGCACACAGCAAGGGTAAGGCGGCTGGCGGCAACACTGTCTGCTTGCGCGAAAGTTCGGACGTCGATACCCGCCTCGAGAAGTACGACCAGATCTGGGTCAAACGTATTTCTGCCGCGCTAGCGGAAAAGCGCTTTCGCCTTGCCCAATTGCCGATTGCGGGCTTGCGCAGTGATTCAAGCAAAATGTTCGATCTTCTGATTCGTATGATAGATGAACAGGGTAATGCCATCCTGCCCTCTGAGTTTCTGCCTGCGGCTGAGCGCAACAATCTGATGAAGACCATCGATCGATGGATTATCAATGAGTCTATTGATTTTTGTCAGGAACATAACGCAGACAAGGTGTTCATCAGACTCTCTCGCCATTCCATGCAAGACAGTTCGCTCTCAGACTGGGTAACGGCAGAACTGGATCGGAAGGACTTTGATCCCTCAAACCTGGTAATACAGGTGTCGGAGCAGGAAGCGGCCAAGTTCATCAAGGAAACCAAAGTCAAAGCAGATGAGTTCAAAATGCTTGGCATCGGCTTTGCGCTTGAACACTATGGTGTCGATAAGAATCGTTTTCAGATTCTGGACATCCTGCGACCCAACTATATCAAGATCAACGGCGAGCTAATGCATACCCTCGTTTCAGACACCGATATGCAGGAGTCGATGCGGCAGCTTGCCGCTGCAGCAGACCAGCGCAATATAGAAACCATTGCGGAACGCGTAGAGAACGCGAACGCCATGGCCGTTCTTTTTCAGCTCGGCGTGCACTTTATGCAAGGCCATTACGTGCACGAACCCGAAGTCGTGCTGCAAGAGCCGCAAGGTGTCGTACATACGACACTTGAAGCGATGGGCGCCAAATAGCGCAAATCAAAGATCGTGCCGTTTCAGCCCTCCTTTTGACACCAAGCGGTTCATGCAGGCAAGTGTGATGACAGTCACAATTTTGTAACGTGAATGACTGCCGCGCACGTCAATTTACAAAACATTGAAAAGGTCTGTTTACAGTAAACGTGGGGCTGCCTAGTCTGGTACCTCATAAGCACTGCCGCACACGACAAGCGTGGCAAGCAGGGATGCAGTAAAAATATTGATAACGGGAAGTCGATCAGTGAAAAATTCCTTACTCAAGCGCAGCGCGAGCCATTTGCTACGACGCAAGCCACACCAGGTCCTGCCGACACTTATTGTAAGCGGCGCCTGTGTGCTATCACCCATGACTGCCAGCGGCATCGAACTCGGCGAAGTGGCGGTGACTTCTTCGCTGGGTCAGCCATTGCGCGCCAGTATTTCCTACGCCCTGAATGCCAACGAGCAATTGTTCGACTACTGTATCTACCTCCGTCCGGCCGCTGCTAACAGCGCGATGCCAACGGTGAGTCGGGCGATGGTTTCTGTCACCGGCAAACAGATTCTGTTTACTGGCAACACCCCGATCAAAGAGCCCTTGTTGAGCATGCAGGTTGCCGTCGACTGTCCATACACGCCGAACCTCGTGCGTGAATACACACTCATGATCGACCCGGCGCGCCCGGCCGAAGAAGCCAAAACCATAGCCGTTCAGGAAATAGCAACGCCAGTGACAGTGCGTGGAACTGACATCCTGCGCACGCCGCGCCAGGCCCCTGCAACCGCTGTCTCCGGCAATCCGGCTGCGCGCCCGCAGCAGCAGCGAACATCGACGTCACTCACGCCGATTAAAATGAACGACAATTACGTCGTACAGCCGGGTGATACCGTGTCTACCATTGTCTCCCGAGTCGAAGGACGCACGGTAAGACTGTGGCCCGCGGTGAACGCTGTTTTTGCAGCAAATCCCGACGCCTTTCTCGGCAACGACGTAAATCGCTTGTTGGCTGGCGCGGTGTTGTATGTGCCAAAGCTGGACATGAATGAGCCGGTGAGGCCGATCATCGCAGATACCGGCAGTCGCGCCACGGCGCCGGCCACTGCGTCTGTCGTACCGCCGGCGGCGGCGCGGCCAGCGCAGCAGTTACCAACTGAACCCGAAGCAAGCCGTGCAGCGACAACCACACTTGCGCCGACCGCTGAGCCGGCGCAGACAGGCAGTGTCAGCATGGCGCAGGGCGAGGTATTCCCGACAGTCGTCGCGGAAACTGCGCCTGCTGCCTCTACGACGACCAGAACCGCTGTGTCGACAGGCGAACCGGTCGTAACCGGTCAGGCACCGGGCAGTGCCGGCGCAAGCGCAACGACTCGTGAAACGGACCAGTTCGCAACGGACGCTGGCGGTGGCTGGCTTGCATGGCTGGGCGGTATCGGTCTGGCCCTGTTCCTGGGACTATTGCTATTCGGCCGGATGATTCGCAACCGTTTCGGGCCTGATGCGGAGGGTGCAGAGCTGGCGCCTGGCCGGCGTCACGATGACGACCCAACGCAGAGAAACCCGATAATCGAAGAGGTTGATTTCGATTTCGAAGATACCATCAATTCCCGAGCTTTTTCCCTGGACGCCGATCTCGAAGCTGGCACCGGGCTGAAGGAGACCGCTGACATGCATGTCGCGCAGGACTTCAGTTTTTCGACAGGTGAAGAATCAGCAAGCGTTGACGTCGGCGTCGCCGACGGTGACGCTGCATCAATTCCGTCTGCTACAACCGATGTTATTGCGCCGCATCTGCGCGTAGAACCCGCCACGATTCTGGAAAGCGAGGAACCGCCGGCCGGTGACTACGACATGTCGATGATTGTCGATGCAACGAAACAGACGCTGGGTGACTACGACGACACCGCGAAAGACCTGCAGGCAATACAGATTGATGCGGAAGATGACGACTACACGTTGAGCGGCGGTACGCTCACCTCGGAAATGGACTTCAAGATCCTGGAGCAGGATTACGAGGATGAGCTGACTGCCACGCAAATCCTGAATCAACAAGTAGAGAAAGCAGCGAGAGAACTCGCCAATCGAATGGACGACAACAGCAGTGATGACGATACGACAAGCCTTCCCGAAATCGACCTGACGTCGGAAGGGCCTTCCCGGCACCTGGCGGCGCCGACTGCGGAGGATGACGCGACTGCCGTACTGCCGGAGTCATTTGTGAAATCGGCCGCAGGTCCGACGCGCGGCTTCGAATTGCCCACAGTTTCCGACACCGGCATTACGGCAGAATTAACAAACACCCATATTCCCTCGGATTTCGAGGCTCAGAATGATGACCTTGTCGTGGAGGATTCGATGGAAATCACCCGCGAGATGGCAGCGTCAGGCAGCGATGTCACCGTGGAACCGAAACGTATAGACGGCAAGAAAAGCTGAGTAATGTGGGGCAGCACAGCTGTCCCTTACTCTTTCGCGCCAACGGCCGGCGGCAAATCGCTGACAAGCCTTTCAACCTTTCGCCAGCCTTTCGGCAACAAGCTGCCTCGCAGTGCGCGCTCCCCGTAGTAATGATCCAGATCATTCCAGCGCAATGTCATCAGGCGATTCTCAGTAAGCACCTGCAAATTGCTCTCTTCGGGAACGACGCACACGGCTATCAGCCGCTCCTCTCCGTCGCGGTATTTCTTGCCGGGAATGTTGATCAGTTTATTGCCCTTACCTTTCGCAAGTTCCGGCAGTTCTTCCAACTCAAAGCACAGCAGGCGACCTATTGAAGTTACTGCGGCGATGAGACATTCATGGCCTGCAGGCACCGCCGTGGGAACCACGGCGCGGCCACCTTGCGGTACCCGCAAAACGGCCTTGCCGGCCTTGTTTCGCGATGCGAGGTCGCCCAGGGTAGCCACGAAGCCGTAACCCGCATCACTTGCCAACAGATATCTGTCCTCTACTGCGCCGATCATCGTGCCGCAAAATTCGGCACCATCGGGTGGCTTGAAGCGGCCGGACAGGGGTTCACCCTGACCCCGTGCAGAGGGCAGGGTCTGCGCCAGACAACTGTAAACTCTTCCAGTGCTGTCGATAAACATTGCCTGCTGATTGCTTCGTCCCTGCGCCAGCGCCAGAAAGCCGTCTCCCGACTTGTAATTTAACGCCGGCGCGTCGATGTCGTGACCCTTTGCGGCCCTGGCCCAGCCGCGCTTCGACAAGACAATCGTGACCGGCTCACTGGCGACGAGCTGGGTCTCGTCCAGCGCCTGGGCGGCGTCTCGCTGCACGATCACGGTCCGGCGTTCATCCCCATAGCTTTCGGCATCCTGCTGAATTTCCGCCTTGATCAGGGTTTTAAGGCGCGCCGCACTTTTCAATGTCTTCTCAAGCGACCCCCGTTCCGCATTCAGTTCTCCCTGCTCGCCGCGAATTTTCATTTCCTCGAGGCGCGCCAGATTTCTTAGTCGAAGATTCAGAATTGCTTCGGTCTGAATCTCCGATAAGCGAAAGGTAGCCATCAGTACAGGTCCCGGCCTGTCTTCGGTGCGGATGATTCGAATGACTTCGTCGATATTGAGGTAAGCAATCAGCAAACCGTCTAGAACGTGCAATCGATCGAGCACAATTTGTAAGCGGTGCTTGAGGCGACGAATGACGGTTTCACGACGGAACTGCAACCATTCTTTCAGTAATTCCGGCAGACTGAATGTCCGCGGCCTGCCATCCAGCGCGACCACGTTCATATTCACGCGAACCGTGCGCTCAAGCGAGGTGGTCGAAAAAAGATGCGACATCAGTTCGTCGACGTTCACTTTTTTCGACCTCGGCGAGATGACGAGTCGAATCGGATCCTCATGGTCGGACTCGTCCCGCAAATCCTCGACCAGCGGCAACTTCTTGCTGCGCATCTGAGTCGCAATCTGTTCCAGTACTTTGGCGCCCGAGATCTGATACGGCAACGCCGTGATGATGATGTCGCCGTCCTCAATCTTGTAAGACGCGCGGAGTCGGAGCGTGCCGTTGCCACTCGTATATATCTGTCGAATGTCAGATTTCGGCGACACAAGTTCGCCACCCGTCGGAAAGTCCGGCCCCTTGATAAACTTCATCAGGTCGGCGACACCTGCTTTCGGTGAATCGATCATGTGCACGAGCGCTGCGGCAACCTCGCGCAGAGAATGCGGCGGTACATCGGTGCTCATGCCGACGGCGATGCCGGTCGTACCGTTAAGTATCAGGTTCGGCAGCCGCGCCGGAAGCACCATCGGTTCGTCGAGCGTACCGTCAAAATTGGGCGCCCAGTCGACCGTTCCCTGGCCGAGCTCGGCCAGCAGACTTTTCGCATAAGGGTGCAATCGCGATTCCGTATAGCGCATGGCAGCGAATGACTTGGGATCATCCGTAGAACCCCAGTTGCCCTGTCCGTCGATAAGCGGGTAGCGGTAGGAAAACGGCTGCGCCATGAGCACCATTGCCTCATAGCACGCGGAATCTCCATGCGGGTGGAACTTGCCGATGACGTCGCCAACCGTCCGCGCGGATTTCTTGTGCTTCTGCCCGGCTGACAAACCCAGCTCACTCATTGCATACACGATTCGTCGCTGCACTGGCTTCAGGCCATCACCGATCTGCGGCAACGCTCGATCAAGGATGACGTACATAGAATAGTCGAGATAGGCTTTCTCGGCGTACTCCCGGAGAGCCTGCCGTTCCACACCTTCCAGGTTGAGCTGGTTTTGCACGTTATCTCCCTGCCCGCTCAGACGTCTGCGAGATTGCCGTTTTCTTCGAGCCACTTGCGACGGTCGCCCGAGCGTTTCTTTGCCAGCAGCATGTCCAGAAGCTGGTCTGTCTTGTCGATGGCATCTACCGTGAGCTGAACCAGCCTGCGCGTATCGCGATGCATCGTAGTCTCGCGCAGCTGGCCAGGACTCATTTCACCGAGGCCCTTGAATCTTGTTACTGAGATCTTCCCTCGCACGTTCTCAGCGTCAATGCGATCCAGCACACCCTGACGTTCACTTTCATCAAGCGCGTAGAACACCTGTTTGCCAACGTCGATCCGATACAGCGGCGGCATTGCGACGTAGACGTGCCCGGCGAGCACGAGTTCACGAAAATGACGCAGAAATAACGCGCACAGCAAGGTCGCAATGTGCAGGCCGTCGGAATCAGCATCGGCCAGAATACAGATCTTGTGATACCGCAAATTGCCGACATCGGGACTGCCTGGATCCACGCCGATTGCGACGCTGATATCGTGAACTTCCTGAGAGGCGAGAATTTCTCCTGCATCGACTTCCCAGGTATTCAGGATCTTTCCTCTAAGCGGCATGATCGCCTGCGTGTTTCTATCCCTGGCTTGTTTGGCAGAACCGCCGGCCGAATCACCTTCGACCAGAAAAAGCTCGCACATCTCCGGCTGCTGCGAGGTGCAATCTGCCAGTTTTCCTGGCAGCGCCGGCCCGGACACAATTTTCTTCCGAATCACTTTCTTCGCTGCCTTCAAACGCTTTTGTGCCTTGCTGATCGCAAGCTGTGCGATGGCATCCCCGCTTTCCGGATGCTGGTTGAGCCACAACGCAAAGCTGTCCTTGATGATGCCGGAGACAAACGCGGCCGACTCCCGGGATGACAGTCTCTCCTTGGTCTGGCCCGAAAACTGCGGGTCCTCGAGTTTCACGCTAAGCACAAAATTCAACCCATCCCAGACGTCTTCCGGCGCGATTTGCAAACCACGTGGCAGCAGACTTCTGAAATCGCAGAATTCCCGAATGGCATTCGTCAAGCCTGTCCGCAGACCATTTACGTGCGTGCCGCCCTGGGCGGTCGGCACCAGGTTTACGTAACTTTCCGCAACTAGCTGTCCGCCGTCGGGTTGCCAGGCCAAAGCCCAGTCCACCGCCTCATGGGTGCCACTCATCGATCCTGAAAACGGCTCGGCCGGCAGGACATCGCTATTGCCGATCGCTTCCAGCAGGTATTCCTCAAGACCACCCGTGTAACACCACTCAACCGTTTCTTTGGTCTTTTCGACGGTAAGCTTAACCGCCAATCCCGGGCAAAGAACGGCTTTTGCTTTCAAGGCGTGCATCAACTTTGACACCGAAATTTTCGGTGAATCAAAGTACTGCGGGTCAGGCCAGAAACGTATCGTCGTACCGGTATTTGCTTTGCCTACTTTTCCGACCACGGCCAGCTTGCCGCGTTTTTTGCCGCCCGCAAAACTCAGGTTGTACTCTTTGCTGTTACGCCTGATCCAGACTTCGAGATTTTTCGACAGTGCGTTGACGACAGATACGCCGACGCCATGCAGGCCGCCCGAATACTGATAGTTATCCTTGTTGAACTTTCCGCCTGCGTGAAGTCTGGTGAGAATCAACTCTACGCCGGGGATTTTTTCTTTTGGATGGAGATCGACGGGCATACCGCGACCGTCATCCGACACCTCTATTGAACCGTCCTTGTACAACTTGACGTCGATCTTCTTGCAGTGGCCTGCAAGTGCCTCGTCGACACTGTTGTCAACCACCTCATGGGCGAGATGGTTCGGACGGGAGGTATCGGTATACATGCCCGGTCTGCGACGTACAGGATCGAGGCCACTGAGGACCTCGATATCGGCCGCGTCATAACGTTTGCCCATCTGTTCTGTTGCCCCAGCATGTCAGCAAGATTTTGCCGGCTGCGATTCTAGCAGGTTGTGGAAAAATCAATCCAGATCATTGAGCAACGCACGCCGAATCCTTTCCTCAACCGGATTAATTTCCACCTGATAGTTGTCATGGGCAATGCCGGCGGAAAGCGTTGCGCCATTTTTTAGCAGGGTAATCTGCTCGTCGTCGAGTTCGAAGCGAAGAAAGTGCACAGCCGATGTCTTGTGTTCATCTGATCGATCGAGGTCTTCATCAGCAATCGGGCTTATCCGCGGCAGATCGCCGATTTGCATCCAAACTTTATGTTCGACGCCAACCAGACGCTCAAGCATGCCTTTGCGCTCTTCGGCGTCTGGAAATTCGACCATGAAAGTCGCTTTCCAGTTAGTGCCGTCCGGAATCAGCGGATTGTATGCATTCAGTTCTTCCTGAATGCCATCAGCTTCGAAAATTCGCTCGATGCGCAGCATTTCCTGCACCTGGTACTGCATTGTCATTCTGTCTTCGAAGTAAAGCGTTGCATTTGTTCCCAGCGCAAGTCTGCGATCACGTTTGTGCGCCATAACCGCTTCACGAAAACCCTCCCGGTGTTCCGCATACTGTTCCAGACTATATAAAGTTTCGCGTGTGAGTTTGTCCAAGGTCAGATTCCGTACGCATGTCGAAGAAGCGCGAGCGGATTGCCGGGCACCGTCTGATTCAGACCGCGGGATATCTGCTGTGCGGCCATGGGGCAGTCGCTGACAAAATGTGCCGCGTCGGCCTTTGTTACGCGTTGCACCACCGGTTTGGCTATCTTGAGGGCTATATCGTGGGTTTCTTTTTTGACCGCATAGGTACCGTCATGCCCGGAACAGCGCTCTATGACCTCGATTTCAGTCCCCGGTACGAGTTGCAGCAGGTCACGGGTCTTCAAACCCATATTCTGAACTCGCAGATGGCAGGGTATCTGGTAGGCAATTTTGCCAAGGCTGTTATGAAAATCGGTCTTAAGCTGCCCTGACTTGTGCTGCAACATCAGGTACTCGAAGGGATCGAACATCGCGTCGCGAACGCGTTTGACGGCAGAGTCATGTGGAAACATCAACGGCAGTTCCTGCTTGAACATCAATGTACATGAAGGGACGGGCGTGACGATGTCGTACCCCGCCTCCACCCATGGCAATAACTCCGGAATATTGACATCCTTCGCTTTCTGCACCGCATCCAGATCGCCGAGTTCGAGCTTCGGCATACCGCAACACACTTCTTTGTTAACAAGCGTCACCGAGATGTCGTTGTGGGCATAAATTGCCGCAAGGTCTTCGGCGACGGATGGCAGGTTGTAGTTTCCATAACAGGTAGTGAACAAGACGACCTTCGGTCCTGCAGATTCGGCAACCGTGACTGAATTGTTGCGGCTTGCTGACAATCCGCGAAGACGTTTGCGTGCCGTGTCTGAATGATAGGTGGGAATCGGTGCATCGCGATGAACGCCAAGGGTGCGTTCCAGCACGGCGCGACCACTCTGACTCTTGTTGAAGGCATTCACCGCCTGGGTCACGACTGGAATGCCGGCAATCCGCCCTACCTTATCCGTCGACGTCAGCAGGCGGTCGCGGACCTTCGCCCCCTCTTTTTTGAAGCGCGTGGCCTTGGCGCGCAACATCAGATGTGGAAAGTCCACGTTCCATTCGTGTGGCGGAACATAGGGGCACTTCGTCATGTAGCACATGTCGCACAGGTAGCAGTGATCAACCACGTCCCAGTAAACCGACTTCGGGACGCTATCAATTTCCATGCTTTCCGACTCGTCAATGGCGTCGAACAGGGTCGGGAACGAATGGCACAGATTGAAGCAGCGGCGGCAGCCATGACAAATATCGAAGACGCGTTCCAGTTCTTTGGTCAGCGCAGGTTCGTCATAAAATTCCGCTGACTTCCAGTCGATCGCGTGCCGAGTCGGCGCCTCAAGGCTGCCCTCGCGTTTATCTGTCGGTGCACTCATTTAGAAAGCGGTGGCCGGTCTCATTCCGGCGCGCCTTACTAATCGTCTAGCGTATCGAGCGCTTTCTGGAACCGGTTCGCATGGGATCGCTCGGCCTTGGCCAAGGTCTCGAACCAGTCAGCTATTTCCTCGAAATCCTCGTCGCGGGCCGTTTTCGCCATGCCCGGGTACATATCGGTGTATTCATGCGTTTCGCCTGCTATCGCGGCTGCAAGATTGTCCGACGTCGGTCCGATTGGCAGACCGGTTGCTGGATCGCCGGTTTGCTCCAGATACTCCAGGTGCCCATGCGCATGGCCGGTTTCGCCCTCGGCGGTCGAACGGAACACGGCGGCAACGTCGTTATAGCCCTCGACATCCGCCTTGGCTGCAAAATACAGGTAGCGCCGGTTCGCCTGCGATTCGCCCGCAAATGCTTCTTTAAGGTTGTCTTCTGTCTTGCTGCCTTTCAGTGACATGTTGGTTCCTCGTGGATGCGTCTGATTGCCGTTTAGACTGAGTCTAAAGCTTATGCGGCACTCTATGCTGCACTGCCAAACTTGTCAATCAGCGCCGCAGGCGTTGACGGTGCTGCAGTCGCGCGGTAGCGTTCCTGCCTTCCTTGCATCCTATGCGGAATAAAAATTGAGCAACAAAAAAAATTTCAATCTCGAGAAATCGCTGGGCGATCTTGAAGCACTCGTTGAAGAACTCGAAAGTGGCGATCTCCCGCTCGACAAGGCAATGAAGAAATTTGAGGAGGGCATCAAACTGACGCGCGGTTGTCAGGCTGCGCTCAAAGACGCCGAACAGAAAGTCGAAATTCTTCTGCAGAGTGCGGCAGGTTCCGAACGTCTGGAAAACTTCGCGCCCGAAGACTAACCCAGCTGGTAGGCGGTCAGTGCGCCGAGATAACCCAGCGTCGTCATATAAATCCAGGCGAAGGCGGGCCAGCGCCAGCTATTTGTTTCCCGCCGAATGACGGCAATCGTCGCGGCACACTGCAGGCACAACGCGTAGAAGATAAGCAGCCCAATCACCATGGGTACCGTAAACACCTTGCTGCCATCGGCTCTGGTTGCGCCCTTTAAGCGTGCCGCCAACGTCGCTTCGTCGGCTTCATCACCGACTGCGTAGACCGTACCGAGGACGGCAACGACAACCTCGCGCGCCGGAAAACCAGCAATTACGGCGGCCGAGACTTTCCAGTCCCATCCCAGTGGAGCGAACGCCGGCTCTATTAGTTTTCCCGCCCGACCAAGATAACTCTGCTCAAGCTGCGCCGCAGCAGATTCGTTATCCAGTTGTCGCAGCGCTGCTTCAGCCGCGTCGCCTGTTGTCGTCATGTCGATCACGGCCTGACGGTCGGCGCGGGTCGCGGCAAGTTCATCGGATCGCGGATAGTAGGCCAGTGCCCAGACCACGACGGCGACAACGAAAACGATGGTGCCGGCACGCTTCAGGAAAATCATGGCTCTCCCTGCAAGCTGCATAAACACAGTTTGCAGGTTCGGAAGGCGAAACTCGGGCAGCATGAGCGCAAACGACGGCTTCGGACCGCTCAGGGCCGTCTTGCGCAACAGCAGTGCGGTGCCCAGCCCACCGATAATTCCCAGCATGTAGAGACCGAAGAGCACCAGCCCCTGCAGGTTCATGAAACCGACCCTCGTCGAGGGCACAAAGGCGGCAATCATCAGGGCGTATACGGGCAGTCGGGCCGAGCAGGTCATGAAGGGCGCCGCCAGAATGGTGGCAATGCGATCGCGGCGGTTTGGTATGACTCGCGTTGCCATGATGCCGGGGACAGCGCAGGCAAAACTCGAAATCATCGGAATAATCGACTGGCCGGACAGACCAACCGAACGCATCGTCCGGTCCATCAGATAGGCAGCGCGGGCAAGATATCCGGAATCTTCAAGCAGAATGATGAACAGGAACAAGATGAGTATCTGCGGTAAAAATATGATGACACTGCCCACGCCCGCGATGACACCGTCAGAAATAAAACTGGCAAAAGCGCCGGCGGGCAGCGCTGCAGCCACCGCGCTCCCGAGCGCCGAGGCACTGGCATCAATGAGATCCATAACCGGCGTTGCCCAGGCGAAAACCGCCTGGAAAACAATTGCCATCACGACGAACAGTCCGATTGTGCCAGGCAATGGCTGATTCAAAAACCGGGTCACGCGCGAGCTTAGGGTGGCGATCACCGGTGCGCGAACCTGAACTTCGTCCATCACCTCGCGCACCCAGCCGTAGCGTCGCCGCGCCTCGTTAGCTAAAGGGGGTTCCGAGCCAAACAAACGAGTGCGCCATTCTTCCATGCGTTCATGGCCGTCAGGTCCGAGGGATCTCTCGACCTCGGCTGCAAGTTCGCTGTCCCTGTCGATTAACGCCCGTTCTATTTCGATGCGCGGCACCGTTGCGGGCAGGTCTCGTGCCAGCGCTTCGGAGGCGGCATCCAGTTCCACCCAGAGTTTAGGCATCGTTGGTGGCGGAGACTCCGCAAGCGTGGCCAGCGCGTGTTTCAGGACGTCGATACCCTGGCCGGTGGTCGCGACCACCGGATAAACACCGATTCCGCCCAGCCGCCGGCGCAATGCTTCCGTGTCCACGCGAATTCCACCGGCTTCGGCAGCATCGGTCATGGTTAATGCAACCATAATCGGCAAACCAATCTCGATAAGCTGCTGGACCAGGTAAAGGCCCTGGTAAAGATGTGTGGTATCGACAACCGCGAGAATACCGGCAGGTTTGTCCATCCCGTCAATGCGACCAAGCACGACGTCCGAAGCGATACGCTCTTCGAGTGAGTGCGATGACAAAGCGAACATGCCAGGCAAATCAATGAGGCCAATGACCTGATCACCCACCCGGGTGACGCCGGCATGTTTTTCAACCGTGACGCCGGGATAGTTTCCGGTCTTTTGCCGCATCCCGGTCAGGCGATTGAAGAGCGTGCTTTTACCGGAGTTTGGATTGCCGACGACAGCGATATTCTGCGACGGGTGCCGCCGAACGGGAATTTGGTCAGCCGCGACTCGGGTGACGGCGAGCTTACTCACCTTCGCTGGTTAGCGACACCGCGAAATGCTCCGCTTGTTCGCGACGCAGAGAGATGGCGTTGCCGAACATGCGGAACTCAATAGGATCGCCACCGATAGCGCTGCTTGCGAGTTCAACCTCGGCGCCTTCGACAAGCCCTAACACCATCAGGCGCTGCACGACGGGATCGCTGGCGTTAACACCGTTGATTACGTACTTACGGCCGCGCTGGAGTTTTGCGAGAGTCATGACGATAGGTTCCTGAATACTGCTCTGGTGCCCAGTTTACAGAAATGCGAATGATTCGCAATAGCATTATCTCTGTATTTCTACCTATGTCACACAACCAGGAAAAGCGGGGTTTTCTTCAGGTCTGAGCGCTGCCAGCCCCCTGCAGGCGGGTGATCAGCGCCCGCAGGAATACCTTGTTAAAACGCAGCTGGCAGGCCTGTGATACCTGCTCCATCAGGGTCGAGCTGACGCGCAGGATCGTGATCGGTCCGGCGGCCCGTATGGAAGCAGTGCGCTTCGCGCCGCGTACATAACTCGTTTCACCAAAACAGGAGCCATTCGACAGGCTACCGAGCTTCTTGCCGTTCGCCTCTACGTCGCACTGACCTGAGACAATGATATAGAAGCGGTCATCCATTTCACCCTCACGGACGATGTCGTCGCCATCCTGATATTCATGCCAGTCAGATGCGCGCAGCACTTCCCAGATTTCGCCATGTGAAAACTCATGAAAGAAAGTCAGGCCGCGAAGCAGATCGAAATGCTCCTGATTGTCCAGATTGTCGTACTTGGTTCTCAGATCCTGGTAGACACGCGTCAAATCGGCGGCCATGGCATTGCCGCTGGGACAACGCTTGGCCGGGTCTTTTTGCATGGTCATGGCGACGACCTGCTCCAGTTCCTCGGGTATGTCGTCGCGGAACGTGTGAACTGGCGGCGGCGTTGCATACACGATCTGGTGCAGCAGCTTCGAAAGATTGTCCGCGCGGAAAGGTCTGAAGCCGGTCAGCAGTTCATACAATACAGCGCCCAGCGAATAGATATCGGACGTTGATGTCAGCTCTTCAGACTGCACCTGCTCCGGCGACATATAGCTTGGTGAGCCGGCAATTCCTTCAATTCGAGAGATGTCTGCGTCGGCACAGATTGCAATACCGAAATCGATAATGCGCACGTCGTTGTCGATCGTCAGCATAACGTTGGAGGGCTTGATGTCGCGATGGATAACGCCGCGCCCATGTGCGTAGTGCAGCGCCTTCGCACATTTGTAGATAATCTCGACCACGTCGTCGATCCGCAGAAGATTATCTGGCCGGCAATAGGCTGCGAGCGTTCGCGCGCCCTGAACATGTTCCGTTACGACGTAATACTTGCCAGCTTCCTCACCGGCATCGTAAATCGGCATGATGTTCGGGTGCTGCAGCATGCCAACCATGTGCGCTTCATTAAAAAACATCTTGCGGGAAACCCGCGCGCGCTCGGCGTCGGCATCCTCTTCAATGTTGTAGACCTTGATGGCGACATCGCGCCGATAGTACGGATCGTGGGAAAGGTAGACACCGCCGGTACTGCCCTGCCCTACTTTGTTGATAATGACGTACTTACCAATTTTGTCGGGCACATCAGCAGGCCGTTTCAGTTCGGTGACATTCCGTGCCATTCGTTGCGCTTCCATTTATCCGGTAACCCACCCCCAGGCGCTTAAAAAAGCGACGGCATAAAGGGCGGCGACGAGGTCATCCAGCATAATTCCCGTTCCTCCGGCCAGTCTGTGATCCAGGTCCCGAATCGGCCAGGGTTTCCAGATGTCGAATACCCTGAACGCAATGAATGCCATGGCATACGGCCCGATTTCTGCTGGCAGCATCTGGACAGTCATGTACATGCCGGCAATTTCATCCCAGACGATGCCGGGATGGTCGTGAACGCCGATCCGCCTGGCGGCTTCGCCGCAAATCCACACCCCTGCGATAATCAGGAAGGCACCGATAGCCAGCCGCCATTCAAGTTCCAGGGAGGCACAAAGCCAGCCCAGCAGCAGTCCCGGCAACGTGCCGAATGTGCCGGGCGCGCGCGGCGCAAGACCCGTACCAAACCCGAACGCAAGAAACTGCACCGGGTCGCGAAAAACGGCCTGCCGCGGGTTGCTTCGTTCAGGAATACCGGTCACTGGAAGTGCCTGTACCCTTCGTGGCGGTAGGTAAACGGCTTGCCATTTAAGGTGCAGCGCAAGCCGGCTCCGTCCTGTACACGGCCTATCCGCGTAACGGGCACTTCTGACGTAAAGAGTTCGGCTGGCAGGTGCCCTTCAGTTGCAGTGAAGCAAAGTTCGTAGTCGTCGCCGCCCGCCAGCGCAAAATTAAGCGCGGTCTCCGGTGAATACATGCCGAGTAATGCGGGAGATCGCGGGATGGCATCCAGCTCAAGTGTTGCGCCTACGTCGCTGGCGTTCACTAACTTCTCAAGATCAGAGTACAAGCCATCCGACAAATCGATGGCAGCACTGGCCAATCCGGCAATACGCTTGCCGGTCGCGACGCGAGGTTCCGGGCGCGCAAAGCGGCGCCTGAGGTAATGCGCTGCGTCGCCATCATCCTTGTCATTGCCCTGCATCAGCGAGAGCCCGGCAGCAGCATCGCCTGGTGTGCCGGTGACGTAAATGGCATCACCCGATCGCGCGCCGTTACGAAGCGTCGCGCCGTCGATCGCAACTTCTCCCGTAAGCTGGATACTGATGACAAGTTCAGCGCCGCTGGTCGTATCACCACCGATTAAAGCAACATTGAACTGACCGGCCGCAGCAAACAGTCCCGTTGCGAAAGACTGCAGCCAGCTTTGGTCCGCAGCCGGCAAAGTCAACATGAGGGTCATCCATCGCGGGTTTGCGCCCATTGCCGCGATGTCCGAAAGGTTGACGGCCAGCGCCCGGTAGCCAACGTCATCAGGAGCAAGCGCATGCGGAAAGTGCACCCCCGCAACCATCGTGTCGGCAACCATGACAAGGTCCCGTGTCGAATCGGGCCGAACTACTGCGCCATCGTCACCAATTCCGACGATGACCCGTCCGTCTTCAACGGGGCGCTGAAAGTATCGTCGAATGACTTCGAATTCGTCCACGACACTCAGCTCTCGGCACGAAAAGTTTTTACCGCGCGATCAAGCAAAGCATTGATGTATTTGTGGCCGTCAAGTGCGCCGAAACGCTTGGCCAGATTGACCGACTCGTTGATGACAACCCGATATGGAATATCCGGCCGGGATTTGATTTCATGAAAGCCGAGCAACAGGATAGCGCGCTCGACCGGATCAAGATGAGCCAGCGGTCGATCAGCAATTTCCTGGATGCTTTCTTCGATAGCCACGGTGTTCTGCAGAATAGCCGGCAGCATTTCATCGTAGTAGGACTGGTCCACGCGCAGGTAGTCCTGCCGTTCGTGGAATTGTCGCAGCAGCTCTTTTTCATCGTGTCCGGCAATCTGCATCTGATACAGGGTTTGCACAATGAGATCGCGAGCGCGGCTGCGTGCGCCGGCGGAATCGGATTTGGCCATTAATCCAGCTTGCGCAGGAGGTTAACCATCTCGATAACGGCCAGCGCCGCTTCTTCACCTTTGTTGCCTGCCTTGGTGCCGGCACGTTCTATCGCCTGCTCAATCGAATCAGTCGTCAATACGCCCATACCGATTGGCACGCCGTGCTGCCTGCTCGCTGCCGCCATACCACGCATGCATTCGCCGGAGACATAGTCGAAATGCGGCGTGGCGCCGCGAATGACCGCTGCCAAAGCGACGATTCCGTCGGCTTTGCGCAGCGCCGCCACTTTCTCTACGGCCAGCGGCATCTCATAGGCGCCGGGAACGCGCACAATTTCGATCGCGGAGTCGGCCGCGCCGTGGCGGCGCAGGCAACTCAGTGCGCCCTTGATCAATGCCTCCACGATGAAATCGTTAAAGCGCGCAGCGACGATAGTGATGCGCATATCGCGCGCATTCAATTCGCCTTCCGTCGTCGTAATTTTATGCATTAACGCTCAACATATTCTGTAACTTCCAGATCGAAGCCGGAAATACCATACATCTGTTTGGGTGCCGACAATACCCGCATTTTCTGGATTCCCAGGTCTCGCAATATCTGGGCGCCGATACCGTAGGTGCGCAGGACGGACTGACCCTCCCGCCTCTCGCGCAGCTCGTCTTTACTTTTTGACAGTGCCTCGACCACTTCGACCAACTCCCGGGAGGTTTCCTGTTCGCGCAATACGACGATAACGCCGGCCTCTTCTTTGGCGATGCGGGAAATAGCATCATCAATCGGCCAGCCAAGACCCGCATTTTGCACACGCAGCGCATCACCGAGCGTATCCTGAATGTGAACGCGAACCAGCGGATCCTTGGCGGTGTGCAGTTCCCCTTTGGCAAGCGCAACGTGCACCGTCTGGTTGACGTGATCGTCATAGCAGTAAAGCGTGAACGGACCATGTGCCGTCTCGACCTGCTGTTCAGCGATGCGTTCGACATTTCGCTCTTTCTCGAGGCGATAGGCGATGAGGTCGGCAATCGTGCCAATTTTGATGCCATGATCTCTGGAAAATCGTTCCAGATCGGGGCGGCGCGCCATGCTGCCGTCTTCATTCAGAATTTCAACGATCGTCGCCGCCGGCTCGAGCCCGGCGAGGCGGGCGAGATCACAGCCTGCTTCAGTATGTCCCGCACGCGTCAGGACGCCACCCGGCTGGGCCATGACAGGAAATATGTGCCCCGGTTGGCAGAGATGTTCAGCCACGGCATCGGGTGCGACCGCAACCTGCACTGTTTTGGCGCGATCATGCGCAGAGATGCCGGTCGTTATGCCGTCTGCCGCTTCGATAGAAATCGTAAAGTTGGTGGCATGGCGCTGATCGGTTTCAGCAACCATTAATGGCAAGTGCAACTGTGCACAGCGCTCGCGCGTTATGGTCAGACAGATCAGTCCGCGACCATAGCGGGCCATGTAGTTGATATCTTCCGGGCGTACTTTTTGTGCGGCCATCAGCAAATCGCCCTCGTTCTCGCGGGCTTCATCATCGACCATGATGACCATTTTGCCATCGCGAATGTCCGCAATGATCTCTTCTATAGGACTGAACGCGGTTGCGCTGGGGTGCAAAGTTGTTTTTTCAGACATATCCGTGAGCTCGCAAGAAGTCTTTGCTGACACCGGCATGAGCATCCGCTGTCAGTAGGCGTTCGATGTATCGTGCCAGCAGATCGACTTCGATGTTGACTGTCGTACCAACTTTGTAATGACGAATAATTGTGCTTGAGGCGGTGTGCGGAATGATGTTGACGAAAAACTGCGACTCGTCAACATCGTTGACGGTCAGACTAACACCATCGACGGTGACCGAGCCTTTTCGCGCGATGTAACGCCGAAATTCGGCGGGCACCTCAAGTCCCAGCTTAACCGAACGCGCTGCATCTTCGCGAACCCTGACGGTGGCAACACAATCGACATGACCACTGACGAGGTGTCCGCCAAGGCGCTCGCCGAGCGCCAACGCGGGTTCAAGGTTGACCCGGCTGCCACTTTCCAGCGACTGAAGTGACGTTGTCGCCATGGTTTCACGGGAAACGTCGGAACTGAAGCCGTCCGCCTGGAATGCGACGGCGGTGAGACAGACGCCATTGACGGCGATGCTCTCACCGGTCTCGAATCGTTGCCATGGCAGCTCGTCCGACACCACCGTCATACGCAGATCTCCCCCGCGCCGTTCTATGCGAGAGATACTTCCTACCGTTTTGATGATGCCGGTAAACATCGTTCAGCGTACCGGCCGGGCGGTAATTCGCATGTCAGTTCCGATCCGTCGGACATCGACAATGTCCAGAGTCATTTTTTGCCCCAAGGTCTGCCATTCCGGGGTGTCGGCCATCCGCCGTGTCTGGCTCCCCATGATATGCGGCGCCTGATAAATAACAAGCTCGTCAACGAGTTGTGCCGAGAGCAGGCTGCCCGTCAGGGTCGGTCCGGCCTCGACCAGCAGATCGTTGACGCCGTAATCTGCCAACGTTTCAAGCACGGCAAGCAGATTCGGGCGGCCATCGCTGTCTGCGATCCGGACCACTTCCGCCCCGGCGTCCAGCAGTGCTTTATGTCGGGTGTCGTCAATACACATGACGATAGTACGTCCCGGCTCAGCAAGCATGCGGGTATCTGGTGGCAGCCTTAAGCGGCTGTCGAGTACGACCCTGATCGGCTGCATCGTTGCAGGCCCGGCCGCATCGCGAACCGTCAGCCTGGGATTATCCGCCAACGCCGTAGCCACGCCGGTCATCAGTGCTCCGGACGTCGCGCGCAGCCGCTGCACGTCGCGGCGTGCATCCGAACCGGTGATCCACTGACTTTCGCCATCCCGCATGGCCGTCCCGCCGTCGAGACCAAGTGCCGTTTTCAGCCTGACGAACGGCCGCCCGCGACGCATGCGGCTGACGAATCCTTCGTTAACTGCCAACGCTGCCGATTCCATTAATCCTGCACGTACCCGGATGCCGGCATTGCGCAATGCGTCCAGTCCGCTGCCGGATACAGCGGGATTGGGATCTTGCATGGCGCATATGACTTCTGCCACGCGCGCGTCAATCAATGCGTCAGTACAGGGTGGTGTCCTGCCCTGGTGCGAGCAAGGTTCCAGTGTAACGAAGGCCGAGCAATCCGCGGCAGCGCTGCCGGCCTTCTGCAATGCGTTGATCTCAGCATGTGCCGAGCCGGTTTTTTCGTGCCAGCCCTCGCCGATGATCACACCGTTTTTGCTTAGAACGCAGCCAACGCGCGGATTGGGGTGCGCCGTCGTCAAGCCTTTTTGCGCGAGTCGCAATGCCCGCGCCATCAGGGAATGTTCAATTGCTGTGAAGGCAGTCATCTTGCCGCTACTTATTTTTGCCGAGGAGTTCGGGCAGCAGTGACATCTGTTCACGCGATGCACTGGCATCCGAAATTTCCTGCAGGCGCCGGATCTCATCCTGAAACTCAGTGACGTCCTGAAAACTGCGATAAACAGAGGCGAATCTGACGTAAGCCACCTCGTCCAGTTCACGCAGCTCTTCCATGACGAGCTCGCCGATGAGGCGTGACGGAACCTCACGCTCTCCCATCGTCCGCAGTTTGTGAATCAGTCGCCCGATCGCCTGTTCGAGATTATCTGCCGGCACCGGCCGTTTCTCCAGCGCACGCACCATACTGTTTCTGAGTTTAGCCTCGTCGAACGGCTGGCGGCTGTCATCGCTTTTCACCAGTCGCGGCATCACCAGTTCGGCACTCTCGAACGTGGTGAATCGTTCGTTGCAGTCCATGCACTGGCGTCGGCGGCGAATCTGGCGGCCATCACCGGCCAGGCGCGAATCGATAACCTTGGTTTCTTCGTGACTGCAAAAAGGACAGTGCATGGGGCGCTACCGGGATGGGTTGGCGTCAGAATAGCACTCAGACATCGGCTTTAAACAGTTGTGGCCGCTTAGACGTAAACCGGATGCCGCTTGCAGAGTTCAAGCACCTGAGCCCGCACGCGCTGAATCATGACCTCGTCGTGAATATCCTCAAGTATGTCGCAAATCCAGTTACTGAGCTCGCGAGTAGCAGCCGTGTCGAATCCTCTGGTCGTAATCGCAGGCGTTCCCAGTCGAAGCCCGCTGGTAACAAAAGGTGAACGCGGATCGTTCGGTACCGCATTCTTGTTGACCGTGATGTTGGCCCGGCCCAGGGCGGCATCTGCGTCTTTGCCACTGACCTCGCTGTTGAGCAGGCTGAGTAACATCAGATGATTATCAGTCCCCCCGGACACGATGTCATAGCCACGCTCGATGAACGCGCTTGCCATAACGTCCGCATTTTCGACGACCCTGCCCTGGTATTCCTTGAATTCCGGTTGCATCGCTTCGAGAAATGACACCG
Source organism: Woeseiaceae bacterium (assembly GCA_037968735.1). GTDB lineage: Bacteria > Pseudomonadota > Gammaproteobacteria > Steroidobacterales > Woeseiaceae > SZUA-117. Next base: position 98,178 of record JBBKWC010000015.1, read on the forward strand.
CTTTGGCGGCGATCACATGCATAAGAGGGCCACCCTGGGTACCCGGAAACACGAGTGAGTTAAATTTCTTTGTCAGCTCGTCATTCTTCCGCGCGAGGATCATGCCACCCCGCGGACCGCGAAGCGTTTTGTGGGTCGTGGTAGTGACGACATCGGCAACGCCAATCGGGCTCGGGTAATGACCCGTGGCAACCAGCCCCGCAACATGTGCCATATCGACCATCAGATAGGCCCCCACCGAGTCCGCTATGTCACGGAAGATCTGCCAATCGATAACTCTCGAGTATGCCGAAAAGCCGGCGACGATAAGCTTCGGTTTATGCTGCATTGCCAGCGTTTTCACCTGCTCATAATCAATAAGCCCCGTGCTGGCATCGACGCCGTATTGAGCTGCATCAAATAGTTTGCCCGAGAAATTCACTGACGAGCCATGCGTCAGATGGCCTCCATCTGCGAGACTCATGCCGAGTATACGATCGCCAGGTGCCAGTAGAGCGTGGAACACCGCGGCGTTCGCCTGCGACCCGGAATGCGGTTGCACGTTGGCATAGTCCGCACCGAACAGCTTCATCGCCCGCTCAATGGCCAGTTTCTCGGCAATGTCCACGAACTCGCAGCCGCCGTAGTAGCGCTTTCCCGGATATCCCTCAGCGTACTTGTTGGTCAGGACGGATCCCTGCGCTTCCATGACGCGCGGACTGGCGTAATTTTCGGACGCAATCAGCTCGACATGCTCTTCCTGTCGGCGCGATTCGTCGACGATGGCGCGAAACAATTCGCTGTCAAAGGTCTCTATTGATGTCATTTCGGCAAACATATGCTGCGAGTACTCCGAGGGTCTGCCAGGCCCGGTTGGTAAAGGCCTGAATGTTGGTCAGGTCACCACGCAATCGCCTGACGGGTCGGCGCCTGCACAGCGGTGGAAGCTTTGGAGGGTGAAAAAGTGGCGGCATTGTACCTGAGGCGGCTGGTCAGGACATAGGCGCCCCGTTTCCGTGAACTTACAGAGTGAAAGCCTGCACAACGCGCGGCCAGGCCAGCGCAATATTGGCGCGATTATAGCCACCGCCGCCAGTCGCCACGATGCGGCCGCTGCAATGCCGGTCAGCAAGCGCGGCGAGGTCGCGTGCCACGCCGCCATGGACGTCTGCGGAGTATCGAAGGTGGGTTATAGGATCGCCGGCCAGGCTGTCAGCACCGCATTGCAGCAGTATGAATTCCGGTCTTGCATCGTCAATAAAGGCCCGCACGCGCGGCCACACTGCCGCAAATTCCTCGTCCCCTGCGCCAGGCGCTAGCGGGACGTTGAGTTTCGTGCCGGCGGCTTCCCCCTTGCCGGTCTCACTCTCCGCACCGGTACCCGGATAAAGGAACCGGCCGTCCTCGTGGATATCGGCGAAAAATAAGTCCGGATCATTCTCGAAACCATAGAACACGCCATCACCATGATGTGCATCGATGTCCACGTAGGCAATTCGTCGTACGCCGTGGCGCTTGCGCAAATACTCGACAGCGACGCCGCAATCGTTGAAAACGCAAAACCCTGCGGCATGTCCGCGGCCGGCATGATGCAGTCCGGCAATTGGCACGAACGCGCGCGCCGCTGCTCCCGACATCACGGCATCCACGGCCGCAAGCGTCGTGCCTGCGACGTCGGACGCAATTTCAAACATGCCCGGAAATACCGGCGTATCACCGCCATCGAGAAAACCATGGCCTTCGGCTGACCGGCGGGCGACGAATTCGAGATACTCGCTGGTGTGAAAAAGAGCCAGTTCCGCTCTGGTTGCGCGGCGCGGCGCCGCGTAGCAGATTGCGTCACCGAGCGAGAGCCGCAACAGGGCCTGCTGAAATACGTCGTGACGATCGGAACCGAACGGGTGGTCCGCACCGAAACCGTAGTCAGCGAGCGCGGACCCTCGGTACACAAAAACCTGCGCACTGCTTCTGCTCTGCTCGCCTGTCACGCTTAACGATCACCCCTGCCGGTATGGGAACAAGAGGAGCATACCGGATAAATCGCTTTATAATGCGCGCTTGCTTTTCCCGATTCGGATTCCTATGGCGCAGTACATTTACACAATGAACCGGGTGGCCAAAGTTGTGCCACCAAAACGCTTCATCCTTCGAGACATATCACTCAGTTTTTTCCCCGGCGCCAAGATTGGTGTGCTCGGGCTGAACGGTTCCGGCAAGTCGACACTGCTTCGCATCATGGCCGGTATTGACACGGAGATTGAGGGCGAGGCGCGTCCTCAGCCGGGCATCAATATCGGTTATCTGCCGCAGGAGCCGGCGCTAGATCCGGAAAAGGACGTTCGTGGCAATGTCGAAGAAGGTGTTGCAGAAACGAAAGCGCTGCTGGACAGATTCAATGCAATCAGCATGCGATTTGCTGAGCCCATGGACGACGATGAGATGAATGCCCTGCTGGAAGAACAGGGCAAGCTGCAGGACGCAATAGAGTCGGCAGGCGCATGGGAGCTGGATCGTAAGCTTGATGTCGCTGCGGATGCCTTGCGTCTGCCACCCTGGGATGCAGACGTTAGCAAATTGTCCGGAGGCGAACGGCGGCGCGTGGCCCTTTGCCGTTTGCTGCTGTCGGAACCCGACATGCTGCTGCTCGATGAACCCACCAACCATCTGGACGCACAATCCGTAGCCTGGCTTGAGCGCTTTCTCGAGGAGTATCCAGGCACAGTCATCGCCGTCACTCACGATCGTTACTTTCTCGATAATGTTGCCGGTTGGATTCTGGAACTTGATCGCGGCCACGGCATTCCCTGGGAAGGGAACTATTCGTCCTGGCTGGAGCAGAAACAGAATCGACTGCAACAGGAGGAATCCTCGGAGAAGGCACGCCAAAAGGCGATGCAAGCAGAGCTTCAGTGGGTGCGGTCCAATCCCAAGGGCCGGCAGGCCAAGTCAAAAGCTCGCCTCAGGCAGTTCGAGGAAATCTCCTCGCCCGCGTATCAAAAGCGCAATGAGACCAACGAAATCTACATCCCGCCGGGTGGAAGGCTTGGCGACGTCGTCGTCGAAGCGACGAACGTCGAAAAGGCATTTGGCGACAAATTGCTCATGGAGTCGCTCAGCTTTTCGCTACCTGCCGGTGCGATTGCCGGCATTATCGGTCCAAACGGTGCCGGCAAAACAACGCTCTTCCGCATGATCCTGGGCAGCGAAAAACCCGATGCTGGCAGCATTCGAATCGGGGAGAGCGTACAGATCGCCAGTGTCGACCAGTCGCGTGAGAGCCTCGATGACGACAAAACCATCTGGGAGGAAATTTCGGATGGGCAGGACCTGATCACAGTCGGTAAATACGAGACGCCGTCGCGCGCTTACGTGGGCCGGTTTAATTTTCGCGGCGTGGACCAACAGAAAAAGATCGGCCTGCTCTCAGGCGGCGAGCGCAACCGCGTGCATCTGGCGAAGATGCTCAAAGCGGGCGGCAATGTACTTCTGCTGGACTAACCCACCAACGATCTGGACGTTGAAACCTTACGCGCCCTGGAACAGGCGCTCCTCGAATTTCCAGGTTCGGCGGTAGTCATTTCTCATGATCGCTGGTTTCTCGATCGCATCGCCACCCACATTCTGGCCTTTGAAGGAGATAGTCAGGTAACGTGGTTTGCTGGCAACTACAGCGAATATGAAGAGGATCGCAGGAAACGCCTGGGCGCCGACGCAGACAACCCGCACCGAATCAAGTACCGCAAACTGGATGCCTGATGTTAATTATCGCGCTCTTTAGTCTGCTCTTCGCATTCTTTGCATTTTATTACCTGTATCGGACTTTTTATTGTGTCCGACACAGGCGCGTCGTTCGGGCGGGGACGTCTTCAGTTGCGTGTGTGGTTTCCGCCGCACTGGCAGCTATTGGCGTCATGCTCGTATTCAGTTACCTGAGCTATGGGCGATTGATTGCAGAACAGCCCGTATCCAGAATCTCGTTCGAGAAGCTCGACGGAGACGCATACCAGGCCCGCGTGATGATCGATGGCCAACAAGACCGTTTGTATACCTTGCGCGGCGACGAGTGGCAGATGGACGCAAAAATCATCACATGGGAGCCTCCCTTAACCATTCTCGGGCTGGACCCGTTGTACCGTCTCGAGCGCCTGAGCGGTCGCTATTCGGACATCGCCCTCGAACGCGAGGCGCCGCGCACCGTGCATGCGATCAGCCCTGATATGCCGGTGGACCTGTGGCGAGTGGCGCGGCGTTTCCCCTTATTGCTCCCAGGGGTCGACGCGCATTATGGAACGGCTACCTACGTACCAATGGCGGACGGTGCAAGATATGCCGTGACCTTGAGTCGTGATGCGCTGATCGCAAGGCCGGAAAACGACGCCGCAAGAACAGCTGTGGGTAACTGGACAAATCGGCCGTGACGCGGGATGCGGATATTTGCATTATGTCCAAGCAATGAAGTTTAGAGAACCCACCTGAGGATATACTGCTAAGGCGCTGTCTTAACTGATCTAAAAACTAACAACAAAGCAGCGCTGGAAGGATGCGATGGCAATCACCATAGAGCGGGACTACGGAATTCATCGTCACGAAGCGGAGCAGTTCGGGCTCGAATGCCCTTATTGCGGTGTTTACGCGCACATGACCCCTACCTCGATTCCTGGCTTTGACCTGCTCGCGGAAACCCGGCCGAAACACATCGGCATTGTTTACCAGTGCGACGCGTGCAAAGCGCCGGTATTTCTGCGCTTCGCCGTCAAAAAGTACGGCGAAAACGACATTGAGCTTTACCAGAACTTTATAGAACTGGAACGGCCGAAAGAGCGTTTTGAATTCTCCTACCTGCCGAAACACACTGAAATTTTTTTCCGCGAGGCGCTCGCCTGTTATTCGACAAACAATTTTAATGCATTTGCGTCAATGTGCCGGCGAGCGGCCGCCAGTTCGTTTCCCTCGCTTGGGGAAAACGGCAAGCTACGCGCGTTTGATGCCGTCATGACAGCGAAGGACATTGCTGAAATCGACGACGATAGTTTCGGGCCAATCAAGCAGGTCATATTCGATAGCGGCGACGCGAACGACATCCCGATACTGAGTCGCGCGCAGGCAGGCATACTGCTCGAAATACTGAAGGATATGTTCTATCAGTGCTTTGTCCGACGTGGCAAGCTGACGAGAGCGATCAAGGTGAGACGATTTTTCGTTCAGGAAGGAAACGGCGCCCTGCAGTCGTCCGCCTGATCGCGTCGGGGTCGTACCCAGGCGAACCAATCAGGCTGCCATCTGCGCATTTGAGTTTCGCTACCGCGTATCCGTGCCGGAAATTTCGATATCCCCGACCGGCGCGACCTCGGCTGAATCAATGTCCCCAGGTTTGCTCGTGTCCTCTCTGCAATCCCAGCCCCGCGATCTCAGCTTGGCGATGAGTTCTGCTGCCCGTGCCTCACAGAAACCCTTTTCGTGTTTTGCTTGCCACAGCACTTTCGGATCACCCGGCGCATAGGTGTCGCGGTCGTACAGCACTTCACAGGGGACCGATACGCCGGCGTCACGGACAATCTGCACGCGTCGCGATTTATCTGCCAGGGTGCACAGGCTGTTGTCCGTCTCTTCTGCAAAGCTTAACGACGACACCGTGGCCAGCGCCACAAGTGGAATGAGTTTGTTCATGGGACGTCTCATTTTTGCTTTTATTGCCAAATTATAACCGAAATGCGCCATGTACCAGCAAACGAATGTTGGGAACCTGTATTGAAAGTTGTTGTCCCGGCGCTCTGACTGACGGACGAATAGTGCAGGCTATTGCCGAATTGCGTCCGCTCCTGCAACGCGTAGCGTGCTGCAAGTGCCCGCTCTGCGGGCAATCGCGGTGCAAGAGCGGAAAAGCAGGATTATCGGCCCGTCACTAAAGATCAATCCGCCTTCGCCAACCGCGACACTTTTGGCAATGCAGGCGGATGGGGTCGCTCCTGTAATGCTAATTCGTACTGTAGGAGCCCGCCCTGCGGGCGATGCGCGCGCTTTTGGTGCTCAGGTTTTAATAGCGCCAGCTGCTGGTATCCGCACCCGGCGGCGCTGTCGTCAGTAAGCGCTCCAGAATTTTTGGAATATACATGGAGTTATATCGCAACCTTGAGATGTAGTTCGGGTTCTGCTGATCACCGTTCCAGCAGTGCTCCTGGCGGTCGCCGTAGTCAACCACGCCGTTGTAATACGGGTTTTCAGTGCTTTCGAGGAATTCCTCGAGCAAATACACGGCATTGTTCAGGTAAAAGTTGTCCATGTCGCCAACGAACACATGCAGCTTGCCCTCGAGCTTCGGCCCCAGCGTTGCCCAGTCTCGCTCAAGGATGTAGCGCATGTCGTAGTTGTCGCGCCAGTGACGGGCAACGTCGTGATCGATCTCGCCACTGTTCTTGTCCCATAGTCGCAATGGATAACCATCTTCTCCCATCGGAGAGTAGACGGCCTCCCAGGCGTCCCACTGTCCGCCAGAGCGGCTTTTATCGCCGATGACGAGCTCCATATGATTCTCGTCTTCCATGGTGACGCTGATATTGCCCAGGTAGTCGCGGTAGGCAGGTCGCTCTACGGTGTTGAAGTCACCCTGCATACGATAGGCATTATCGTCAGCGTAGATATTTACCGCGGAGTAGTGCCGGAAATCGAGTGAATCAGGGCAGGCGGCAAAAGTACCGTTGAATTCGTCCGGGTAGAGCACCTGCACAGCAAACGCTTCCCAGCCGCCGGTCGAACCGCCGTACAAAAACCGCGCCCAGCCTTCGCCAATGCCGCGAAATTGTTCCTCGATGGCAGGAATGAGTTCATAGGTTATCGCGTCACCGTAGGGACCAAGATTGGCAGAATTGACGGCGTAGCTGTCATCGTAATAGGGGTTCGGATGCTGTACCTGAATGATCAGCATGCGGGGAAAGTCGGGCCCGACCCAGGTCTGATAAAAATCGTAGGCCTCCTGCTGCCTGATGCGGTTGTAGCAGTCGACGTCATCGCGCTCGCTGCGCTCGCACTCGAGCTTACTGTCCGGCGGCTCGGTTCTGAAGCCTGCGAAATCAGCCGGAAAATGGCCGTGAAAAACTGCCAGGGGATAGCTTGCTTCGGGATGTTCATCAAAGCCTTCGGGCAGCAGCACATGCGCGCCGAGAAACATGTCCCGACCCCAGAAATCGCTCAATAACTCGCTTTTTATTTTTACGTGCCTGACGAAACGGGTATCGGCCGGTGGGACGATGGGCGGCATTTCGCGCTCCATGACGACGCGGGATCTGCCTTCTCCGATCGAGATCATCCTGGGCTCGCTGAAGAGGTTGCCGGGTGAATCGGCCCATTGCTGCCCTTCACCCTGATCCATCGGTAACTTCACCGTTTTGCCGTTCTTCAGCTTGAAGGTATCGTACTTGTGCAATACCGCCTGCACGAAATAATCCCCGGCAGGCAAATCGGCAATACTGTTTGTCGGGTAACCGAATACTGACTCGTCAATCAGCATCTCTTCACCCGCCTGTACCCCATCGACGTTGACGCCGAAAATCTGCACGGCATTGACGCCCGGCCGCACCTGGTAGCGTGGCTCTTCATCGTCGTTGCGGGACAGAATGACAATCAGGCGGCCGTCGACTGATGCATCCGAAACGCTCTCGCTGAAAGATACTGCAAGACTTTGCTCAGCCGTTGCGCCGCGATTGTCGGACTCGCAAGACGCGAGGACCGAGATGCACATCAGTAACATTACTCGCATGAATCATTCCTCAATTGACGGTCAGCCAATTGCCACTCTCGCATTTCTGAACATGCGCATCCATGGACCGTCGCTGCCCCACTCTGCCGGATGCCACGAATTCTGCGTCGTCTGCACCACGCGTTCCGGATGCGGCATCATGATTGTTGCCCGTCCATCCAGGCTTGCAAGTCCGCAAATACCGCCCGTCGAACCGTTGGGATTCAGCGGGTAACGATCCGCTATCTGGCCGTAGTTATCGACATAGCGCAGTGCGACACTCCCTTGAAGTGACGCTGCATAAGAGGCAGGAACCCGACCTTCGCCATGCGAGCTTGCGATCGGCAGACGCGATCCCGCCATCCCGCTGAGAAAAACTGAGGGCGAGGGCAATACTTCGACCAGACTGAAACGTGCCTCGAACTGTTCTGACTCATTCCGCATGAAGGCAGGCCAGTGCGCAGCGCCTGGTATCAGATCGCGAAGCCAGGCGAGCATCTGACAGCCATTACAAACACCGAGCGTAAAGGTGTCTTCACGCGCAAAGAATGCGGCGAACTGGTCCCTGAGCGCGGCGTGAAAAAGTATCGATTTCGCCCAACCGCCGCCCGCGCCCAGTACGTCACCAAAGGAGAAACCACCGCAGGCGACCAGTCCCTGGTAATCGGCAAGCGTATCGCGACCCGCGAGCAGGTCGCTCATATGAACGTCCACGGCGCGGAAGCCTGCGCGCATGAAAGCAGCAGCCATCTCGTACTGGCTGTTGACGCCCTGTTCGCGCAGTATCGCCACACTTGGCTGCATGCCGCCGGCAAACGGCAGCGCGATATTGTCGTGCGCATCAAAAGTCAGTTTGACGTTCAATCCCGGATCGTCACCATCGAGCAGGCGGTCATATTCCTGCTGCGCTGTCGCCGGATTATCGCGCAGCGACTGCATTCTGAAACTGAGCTCTGACCACGCGCGATGCATGTCGCTTCGCGACAGGCGCAATAGCACCGCATCCTCGTGGTAAATGACGAGCTCGTCGTGGTGTTCAACGCTGCCGATATCCACCCAGCCCGCGCCGCAGACATCCAGCACGTCGCGCACCTGGCCAAGATCACGTTCCAGCACCTGAATCACGCCACCCAGCTCTTCGCTGAATAGCTGCCCCAGTACATCTTCGTTGGAGCCCGATACCTGGATGGAAGCGCCCAAATGACCGGCAAACATCATTTCCGCAACAGTGGCCAGCAGCCCGCCATCGGAACGATCATGATAGGCCTGCAATAGACCCTGCCTGCGCAATTGCTGGATAGCGTTGAAATAGCAGACCAGACGGTCCGGGACATCGACATCGGGCGTATCGCCGCCATGGCGGTTATACGCCTGCGCGACGCAAGACGCGCCCAGGCGATTGGCACCCCCACCAATATCGAGTAGCAGAAGATGACTGGATTCTGCCGTTCGCTGAAGTTGCGGCGTCAGATGTCGCCGGATGTCCTGCACCGGCGCAAACGCAGAGACAATCAGAGAAACCGGCGCGACCACCTGATATTCATCGTCGCCTTCCTGCCAGCGCGCCCGCATGGACAGTGAGTCCTTGCCAACCGGTATTGCGATACCAATTTCTCTACAAAGTTCGGCACCAACGGCCTTGACGGTATCGAACAACTTTGCATCTTCTCCAGGATGCCCCGCAGCGGCCATCCAGTTTGCAGAAAGTTTAATGTCGCCGATGGCATCAATCGCAGCCGCAGCGATATTGGTGACGGCCTCACCGACGGCCATGCGCCCGGACGCCGGCGCGTTGAGGGTCGCAAGCGGCGTGCGTTCTCCCATCGCCATCGCTTCACCGGTCGTGCTTTCAAAGCCGCTTGCGGTGATCGCAACATCGCTTACGGGTACCTGCCAGGGACCGACAAACTGGTCACGAACCGACAGACCGCCCACGGTGCGGTCGCCAATATGTATGAGAAAAGTCTTGTCTGCGACGGCGGGAAAGCGAAGGACGCGATAGATCGCCTCTTCGAGTTCAATATCTTCAAGATTCAACGGCACTGACTGTTGCGCGACACGACTGACATCGCGAACCATACCCGGCAGTTTGCCGAGCAGCATTTCCATGGGCATATCGATGACGCGGTTGGCGAACTCCTCGTCAGAGACCACGAGCTGCCCGGTCGTCGTCAGCGACCCAATGACCGCGTGCGGGCAGTTCTCTCGCAGGCATAGTGCGGCGAATTCCTCGCAACGGTCGCTGGCGACAACGAGTACGTAACGCTCTTGCGCCTCGTTGCACCAGATAGCCATCGGCGACATGCCGCGCTCGGCATTCGGGATATTTCGCAGCGCCACATCCGCGCCGTGTCCGCTGTGATCAACAACCTCGGGCACAGCATTGGAGAGTCCGCCGGCACCGACGTCATGGATCAGCAGAATCGGATTGTCCTCGCCCATCGCAGTGCAGCGGTCGATCACTTCCTGGGCGCGGCGTTGCATTTCCGGGTTGCCCCGTTGTACGGACGCGAACTCCAGGTCTTCGCTGCTGGCACCGCTCGCGACGCTGGAAGCTGCGCCCCCGCCAAGTCCAATCAGCATGGCGGGCCCACCGAGCACGATAATATTGGCGCTCGAAGGAACGTCTTTTTTACAGGCGTGTATGGCACGTACGTTGCCGACGCCGCCCGCAATCATGATGGGCTTGTGATAGCCGCGAATTTCATTGTCCGCCAAGCCTGGCGGCCGGCTTTCATAGGTGCGGAAATAGCCGAGCAGGTTTGGCCTGCCGAACTCGTTGTTGAATGCGGCACCACCAATCGGTCCTTCCAGCATGATTTGCAGCGGCGTGGCCAGTCGTTCCGGGTGCGGAAAATCGGTTTCCCAGGCTTGCTCGAAGCCCGGAATGCGCAAGTGGGATACTGAATACCCCGTCAGACCCGCCTTTGGTCTGGCGCCAAGGCCTGTCGCCCCCTCATCGCGGATTTCGCCGCCCGAGCCTGTCGCGGCGCCCGGAAAAGGGGAAATTGCTGTGGGATGATTGTGCGTTTCTACCTTGAGGAGAATCTGGATAGGCTCCTCGGTATACTCAAACTGCTTGTCTTCAGCTCGCGGTTGCAGTCGCTGGCCTCGCCACCCGTCCATCACCGCAGCGTTGTCCGAGTAAGCGGAGACGACGCCCGCAGGATGCGCCTCTGTTGTACTGCGAATCATCGCGAACAGTTTTTCAGCCTGAGGCTCGCCGTCGATAATCCATTCCGCATTAAAGATCTTGTGGCGGCAGTGTTCCGAATTGGCCTGGGCGAACATCATCAGTTCTGCATCGCTGGGATTGCGTTCAAGCCTGCGATAATTTTCCAGGAGATAAACAACCTCGTCATCCGAGAGCGCGAGCCCGAGTTCCCTGTTGGCGCGGTGCAATGCCTCTGCACCGCCAACGAGCAGGTCGACACGTTGCATGGGTGCAGGTAGGTGCTCGGTAAACAGCGCTGCGGCAGCGCCAGCTTCGGTAAAACACCATTCCGTCATACGATCGCAAAGCGTCGCGCCAAGTCGCGCCAGGGTGCCGGTATCAGGTGTGCCCTCATGCTGCAACGCGTAACAGGTACCACGCTCCATGCGGACGATTTTATCCAGGTGGCAGGCCTGGGCAATATCGGTCGCTTTGCTGGACCAGGGGGAGACGGTTCCGGGCCTCGGCGCGGTATAAATCAGACTGCGTGCCGGAGGAAACCGGGGAACGGGCAGACCGGATAGCAACAAGGCATCCATGATCTGCGCTTCATCGCTTGTGAGCGACTCCCGAATGCGGACGAAATAGGTAAAGCGTGCATCCAGCCCGACGACACGCGGATCACATTTCTGCAGATCCAAGAGCTTTTTTTCGAGCCGGAAGGATGACAGTGCCGCTTGACCCGGCAACTCAAGAATCGAAAGTGTCGAGTCTGCCGGCAGGTCAGTGGCGGGTGTGGACAAGCTGATTCCTGGGTGGGCTGCGGTGACGTTCGGACTGGCCGAGATAATACCGGAGCGCGCTCGTACCGGCCAGCTCGATACGCCTTACTTTGTTTCCCTTGGCGTGTACACGGGAACTGGAAACTGGGCGATGTTGCCACCCTCCACCTTCGAAATCTTGCAAGTGCCCTGTTTCTCGACTTCATCGATACGGACGATGGAATGCATTGGCAGATACGTTCGTTTCACCCCGCTGAATTCCGTCTTAATCTTTTCTTCGGAGGGATCAACAACGACCGAACTTCGCTCACCGAATATCAATTCCTCGACTTCCACGAATCCGAACAGCGAACCGTGCCCTACGCTGCGGGCATAGATTTCATAAATCTGACCCTGGTTCATGAAGACGACTTTGTAAATGTGATTGGGAGCCATGTGATGTCCGTGATTGCGCGGTTGCGAATATGCCGAAAGGCTGCTTAGTGTACCCAAATTCCGGGACCTTGACCGACAGGCGAGCGGATAAGTCAAACCGCCAAAAGTCGCTCTTCAGCATTAACCGCCTCGGCCGGTTTTGAGGCAGGTCCTTGATCTGTCATAATTTGTTGCGCCGGGATGGCGATTTATGTGAACTGTTAGGCAGCGTTGTTTCACCTGCCGGCGGCACTATGGCAAGGTAGCCGAAATACCGGGGCCTGCGCGTGCCGACGAGCACCTCCGGAAGATGGTCTGTGTCGAGGATGAAGATGACGCTGGAACTCACAATCGTTAGCGAACACAAAGAAATGCTTGGCGACGACCAGGTGCGGGCGTTTCGCGAGAATGGTGGAACCATCGGTCGATCGCTGTCGAACGACTGGATTTTGCCTGATCCCGACCGTTATATTTCCGGCCAGCACGCCACTATCGATTATCAAAGTGGTGCGTACTATCTTGCGGACGTCAGCACCAACGGTGTGTACGTCAATGAAGAGCACGAACCGCTCGGCAAGGGAAACCCGCGCCGCCTGTTTAATGGCGACCGGCTCCGTATGGGCGACTTCGAGTTTTTAGTCGGGCTCGATGAAGGTGAGGATCTCGAAATGCCGCCGCCCTCGCCGATGACGGTGGTACCGGATCATATCGAACAGCTTGTCGACGAGGAGTCTCTACGGAGCGGAATACAGCTGCTCGACGAGGAAGCAATCACCGGCGGCGATGCATTTCAGGCCGCTCTATTCGGGAATGCTTCCAGCGAAGAAAAGGCGCCGAAGAAAATTGCCCAGATGGATGTCCAGGCGAATCCGTTCACCCCGCCGCCCACCGAAGAACAACAGGCGGTGAATGAAACAGCGGAACTGATCGATGCATTTCTGTCCGGTCTTGGTGTCCGTCGCAACGAGATTCATGCCGCCACCGACCCTGCGGAACTCCTCGAAAACGCCGGCCGCGTCCTGAAGGAATTTGTACAAGGGACGAGTAGCCTGCTCGCAAGCCGGGCAGCGCTGAAAAGCATGTTTCGCCTTGATCAGACGACGGTTTTGCCGCGCAACAACAATCCCCTGAAACTGGCAGAGAACACGCACGACTCGATAATGCAGCTGCTCGTCGGCCGTGAGGGTGAGTACCTGGCCCCTGTCGATGCGGTACGCGAGGTTTGCCGCGATCTCAAATTTCATAACGACGCGATGCTGGATGCCATGATCAGCGCGTACCAGGAATTCGCGGACCGCTTTGATCCGGACGAACTGCAGCAGAATTTCGACCGCACGCTGGAAGGCAAACCGATGTTCCGCAAAATGAATCAGCTGAAGTACTGGCAGCTGTATTGCGACCTCTATCCCATCATGACTCAGTCCGGCTCGGGCAAGTTTCCGCACCAGTTCAGCGAAGAATTCGTCCGTTCATACGAGAAGCAGATCGCGGAGTACAAGCGCACGGAACCTCTGGGCGACACGCAGAAATTTGACGCTGGCGCGAAAAAGCAAAAGCCGGCTTCTCCGGCTAACGACGAGATCGTTGATCAGACCGACGAGGCAAGCTACGCCGACCAGTTCTGAGTCAGCGATTGCGGCGGTTATCGACGAGATCGTTGACGACACCCGGGTCGGCAAGCGTGGAGGTGTCGCCCAGGTTGTCGAAATCGTTTTCCGCCACTTTGCGCAAAATTCGTCGCATGATTTTGCCGGAGCGCGTCTTCGGCAGGCCTGGCGCCCACTGGATAAAGTCAGGTGTCGCAATCGGGCCGATTTCCTTTCTTACCCATTGGCGCAACTCTGCAAGCAGTTCATCGCTGGGCTCAACTCCGTCCATGAGCGTGACGTACGCGTAGATGCCCTGCCCCTTGATTTCGTGGGGACAGCCAACGACCGCGGCTTCCGCGACTTGGGAATGGGCAACAAGCGCGCTCTCGACTTCGGCGGTGCCCATGCGATGCCCTGAAACGTTTAGCACATCATCCACACGGCCCGTGATCCAGTAATAGCCATCCGCGTCACGATTAACGCCGTCACCCGCAAAATACATGCCTTCGTGGGTCGAGAAATAGGTATCGATAAAACGCTGGTGATCACCATAAACCGTGCGCATCTGTGCCGGCCAGCTGTCGAGCGCACGAGGTTGCCGGTTGCCGGACCATCAAGCAACTTGCCTTCTGCATCGACAATCGCCGGCTGAATGCCAAAAAACGGAATCGACGCGGAACCCGGCTTTAGTGCCGTCGCGCCCGGCAGCGGGCTGATCAGAACGCCGCCCGTTTCCGTCTGCCACCAGGTATCGACGATCGGACAGCGGCCCTCACCGACCACATGGTAATACCATTCCCACGCCTCCGGATTGATCGGCTCTCCGACGGAACCCAGCAGTCGCAGGCTCTTTCGTGAAGTTCGCTTGACCGGCTCGTCACCCTCCCGCATCAGCGCGCGAATGGCCGTCGGCGCGGTGTAGCAGATATTTACCTCGTGTTTGTCACACACCTCCCAGAAACGCGAAGCAGTCGGATAATTTGGTACTCCTTCAAACATCAGAGTGGTGGCGCCATTGGCCAGCGGTCCGTAGACAATATAGCTGTGACCCGTGACCCAGCCGACATCTGCCGTACACCAGAAAATTTCGCCGGGACGGTAGTCGAATATCAGTTCATGGGTCAGCGAGGTATAGACCATGTATCCACCGGTCGTATGCAATACGCCCTTCGGTTTTCCGGTCGATCCCGATGTATAAAGAATAAACAAGGGATCTTCGGCACTCATTTCCTCACACGGGCAGTCGGCGTCAACGTTCTCCAGGGCCTCATGCAGCCATACGTCGCGATCTTTCGACCAATCGATGTCGGCACCGGTGTGCCGGATAACCAGGACCTTTTCAAGCGTCGTTACCGACGGATTTTCGGCGGCTTTATCGACATTTGTTTTTAGCGGGATCGCCTTTCCACCGCGTACGCCCTGGTCTGCAGTAATCACAATATTGGATTCGCAGTCATGGATCCGGCCAGCAAGCGCGTCAGGAGAGAAGCCGCCGAATACGACCGAGTGGACGGCGCCGATGCGAGCACACGCCAGCATCGCGACTGCGGCATCCGGGATCATGGGCATATAGATCGTGATGCGGTCGCCTTTCTTGGCGCCGAGTTCTTTCAATACATTCGCGAAGCGACATACGCGCTCATGCAATTGGCGATAGGTAATCTTCTCTTCGACTGAAGGGTCGTCACCTTCCCAGATAATCGCGACGTCGTCGCCGCGCTTGTCCAAATGGCGGTCGAGACAGTTGAAGCACGCGTTCAGGGTACCGTCGTAAAACCAGCGAATTCGCAGATCATCGCTCGCAAATGATACGTCTCGTACTTCCTTGAATGGCTTTATCCAGTCGATGCGCTTCGCCTGCTCGGCCCAGTAACCGGCGCTATCGTCGATCGATTGACGGTACACCCGATCGTAGGTGTCGGCGTCGACCAAAGTGCGCTTCTTGACGTGTTCTGCAACCGGATAAATTTTTGTCATCATTTTTTCCTGGGTTTATTGGCGCGTATGCTTCGGGCGCGTGGCGTGTTCAAGTATTTTTCTAGCCTGTTCGAAGTGGGGTCGATCGATCATCTCGCCATCAATTGACAGCGCTCCTGAGCCGGGACTTTCTTCGAAAAGCGCGACGATCTGACGTGCCCGCTGCAGCTCTGCCGCAGTGGGAACAAAGGCTTCATTAATGACGGCGACCTGATCAGGATGGATTGCCAGCATGCCGGCGAAGCCATCACGTCTGCTTTGTGCAGCATATTCCGCCAGTGCGTCGAGCTTGCGAAAATCGGTAAACACCGTATCGATGGCAGCGACGCCGGCGGCCGAGGCCGCGAACAGACATAAGGTTCGAGCGAGTTCATAGGGCGGAAGCCATCGACCATCGGCGTCGCGAATACTGCTGGCGCCGACAGCCGCGCTAAGATCCTCTGCGCCCCAGGTAATGCCCGCCAGTCTTTCCGTCGCGCCGGCGTATTCATGCAGATGGAAGATTGCCGCAGGCGTCTCGGTGGCAATCGGCAGAATGCGAGTACTGCCCTGTGCGAGGCAATTGTCCTTTTCCAGGACATCCAGCATTTTTCCAAGCTCGATAGCCGCCTGCGCTCCGGTCGGTTTCGGCAACACAATGCCAAATGGAGCGCCAGGCATGATCTGCTGCAGATCTTTTCCGGCATCCGCTGAATGCAGCGGATTAATGCGGACCCAGGTTTCGGCCGGTCGGTCAGTTTGCAGAAATTCCACAGCACGTTGCCGGGCAGCTGGTCTTGCCGCGCTGGCCACCGAATCTTCCAGATCAATGATCAGCGCATCCGCACCGGCGCTCGCTGCTTTTGCCAGTTTGCGCTCACTGTCTGCAGGTACGAAAAGAAAACTTCGGCTCATGCAGGTTTACGCAGCATCAATGCGGAACGCCGGCACTTGCCGACCAGGACGTTGTGCTGATTGTAAGCACGGTGCGCGAACGTGACGATGCCGTTGGCGGGTCGCGAGCGGCTGTCCCTGAGTTCCAGAACCTCGGATTCTATGTGAATGGTATCGCCATGAAAGAGCGGTGCAGGAAAACGAACGTCGTCCCAGCCGAGATTGGCGACCGTCGTCCCCAAGGTTGTATCACCGACAGAAATACCGACCATGAACGCGAGCGTCAGGCAGCTGTTTACGATGGGTTTGCCATATTCGGTGTTTTTCATGTATTCCGCGTCCAGGTGCAGGGGAGCGGGGTTATGCGTCAGCGCGCTGAACCAGACGTTATCAGTCTCTGTGATCGTCCGTGTAATGTCGTGCCTGAAGGTCTGGCCGACCGTGAATTCCTCGTAAAAAAGTCCTGCCATGATGCCGGTCCGCTGCGGATTGATACTGCATCATAAGAAAACGCCCGCCCTGTCACCAGCGCGGGCGTCTAATGGCAATCTTCCTCAGGCTGAGGGCAACGCGTCCACCAGCTCCGCCATCCGCTTTTGCGTGCGCTCGTCCGGCAGTTCGCCGTAAGCAGCGCCGATATTATCGAGCATGTTGTCTGGTTTGCTGGTCGCAGGCGTCACACAGGTCACTGCGGGGTGGGCCGCCGCATATTTAATGAAAAATTGCGCCCAGGATTCAGCACCAAAATCCGCCGCCCATGACGGAACGTCGCGTCCACGGACGCGGGACCATAGCCGGGTTCGGCCGAATGGCACATAAACGAGCACACCAATGCCGCGCTCCGCTGCGAGCGGCAGGATCATCTCTGCAGATTCGCGATTGTCGACGGCGTAATCGACACCGATGAAGTCGATGGGCTCCTCACGCATGACTTTCGCCAGGTCCGCATAGCGATTTTCGCTGGTTGAGGTGACACCGATGTAACGGACTCTGCCGTCCTCCCTTAGCTCTTTCAGAATGCCGAGCTGCGTTGGAATGTCTGCCAGGTTGTGCACCTGAATGAGATCGATGGGATCCTTGCCGACATGCGCGAAAGAACGCGCGATCTGAGCCCGCACATCCGCCTCGGCGGCGTTGCCACTGCCACGTCCGGCGGCGTTGACCTTGGTCGCCCAGAAGACGTCGTCGGTCAGGTTCAGATCCTGAACGATCTGGCCGGCTACTTCCTCGGACGCGCCGTAGGACGGTGCGGTATCGAATACAGAACCGCCATTGTCCACCATCGTCTGTAACACGCCCTCCAGCGCGGAGATGTCCTCTGTCCGCGCCACGGCACTGAAGGTCGCCGAGCTGCCCAGCCCGACAATCGGCAGTTTTTCCGACGTCCCGGGGATGGCGCGTGTGATCAGATCGCCGGACTCCATGGCCCGCAACAGTCCGCCTGGCACCGCACAGGCGGTGCCGAGAAGCGCTGAGTACTTCAGATAATTTCGACGCGTGAGCATTGCTTTCTCCTGTAAGCATCCGTCATCCGGACAACGGACTTGCTTCAATTCTGCAAACAAAGTGTCATCGACTGCGTAAGGATTGGCAAGTTCCCGTGATCGGGCCGCGTATTTGCCTGGCGGATCGTCACTCTCCCTGCATAGCGCCGATGAACGGTTCCAGTTTATCAATCGTCACATGGTCCATAACGACGATCTTGAACCACCGCGGGTTGTGTCTGTCATCGGGAACCAGCCAGTACTGTGCCGCCAGTTCGGCGCTGATGGCACTTGCTTTAAGTGTGACGATATTCGCATTCGGATGACGATAGTACGCCACGCCTGCGCCGTCCAACTGGTCGCAAAGCCACTGCGTTCGCTTCTGCAACACGAAGATTTTCTCCCGCCAGCCATGCGGTCCGTAACGCATGAGAATCATCCAGACCGAGATCGCGTTGGCACCGGACCTGCTACCGATAAGCGTGTAATCCTGGCCCTCGACATAGCTGGCCGTCTCCGTCAGCACATGTTGGAGCAGTCCTTTCCGAATCAGGAATAAGCCTGTGCCATAAGGGGCCTGCAGCATTTTGTGCGCATCGAGCGTTACTGAACTGACATCCGGGTGCGAAAAATTCAGAGCATCAGCGTGCTCGGTGAAAGGATAGTAGAAACCGCCAAATGCCGCGTCGACGTGAATGCGAAAATCGATTGACCGCGCATTTAACACGCCGGTCCAGTCATCGATTTTGTCAACCGAGCCGAACATTGTCGTCATCATGTTGAGCACAACAATAAAGTGCTTTTTGCCTTTAGCCAGCATCCCATCAATGACAGCAGCGATTTCCTGCGCATTGGCACCACGTGTCCGTTCGTCGACGGCGACCTTGGCAATGCCGATGCCGAGAATATTTGCTGCCTTGTCAACGCAGTAATGACTGTCACTGCTGCAGAGGATACAGATCTCATCAAGCGCGGCGCCGCGCGTCCTGAAATGGTTTCGATAAACCCAGATGGCCTGCAGATTGGCTTCTGTGCCGCCGGAGGCAACATAGCCGTCATGCTCGCCGGGTTGGCCCTGCAGGATGTCGGTTGCACATATGTCGACTAACTCGCGTTCGATCTCCTGAGTGCCAGCAAAAAACGGCTCCGAGTGACCCAGCGTGTGACAGCCGATGTGGTTCGGATTTTCCATTAGTGTGGAAAGATAAGGCGCGTCTTTCAGAAACGTCGCATCCCGATAAAATACTTTTTCGTCGAGCTGCGATGCCGGCACACCGAATACCGTCTGTTCCTGATAGTTAACGTTTCGCCCGAGCGCGGCGAAAATCCGCGTGCGCAGTTCGTTGTCCGTCTGTTTTTTCCACAGGCTGCTCATGTAACGTCACCTTAACCGATTAGAATACCTCGCAACGTAAGCTTAGCTGCTAGAATTCCAGAAAATTGATATCGGGGGGAGATAATGAACGACAGGCGAACTTTCTTGAAGCAGTCCATGGCGGCGGGTGCGGCGATTGGCACTTCTTCCTGGGCAGGCTCCGCTTTTGCCGCATCGTCGACGCAGTCGACACTGGTGTTCGATGCCATGGGCGAGATTCGGGAAGTCTACGACGCAAACCTGCTTCAGGAGATGCTCGATAGCGGGCTGAATGCGATCACCAAGACCATGTGTGACCCCAAAACCTATGAGCGCGAGGCATTGGACGTCGCACTTGAGGGTATTCGCTCGTTCGACGCCTGGATAGCGGCGAACTCGGGGCAAGTGCTTAAGGCGACCAGCGTTGCGGATCTTGACCGAGCGCAGCGCGACGGAAAAATCGCCGTGTTTTACCTGATTCAGAATTCGACACCGTTTGGTAAAGATCTGGACATGGTAGACACCTTCTACGGTCTAGGTCTGCGGTCCGTGCAGATGACCTACAACTTTCAAAACTGGGCAGGCGCCGGCTGCCAGGAGCGCACTAATGCAGGTTTGTCGGTGTTCGGCCTGGAACTCGTCGAAAAGTTGAACGTACGCAAGATGCTTATCGACTGCTCGCACGCGAACATGCAAACGATGGCGGATACGATTCGTGCTTCCAGCACACCTGTTATTGTGTCGCACACCGGCTGCCTGGCTGTGCATCAGAATGTGCGTAACACCAGCGATGAAAACCTGCGCTTGCTGGCAGAGCACGGTGGCGTCGTCGGCATCGATCAGATCCGGCCGCACATTACGACCTTGCGGGACGGCGCGCTGCAGCACTACCTGGACCACCTGCAGCATGCTGTAAAAGTCTGCGGTATCGATCACGTTGGCATCGGCAGCGACCGGGATCATCGCTACATCGATCTGACACCGGAATATCTCGACGAGTTACGCCGCGAACAGGGGGCAAATCTAAAGGAAGAAGACCTGCCCTGGTTCATGGTCGAACTCAATGGACCGCGACGTATGGAAACCATATGGGACGGGCTGAAGGGTCGCGGCCTGTCAGATGCCGACGTGGAAAAAATCATGGGCGCAAATGTCCGTCGAATCTACGCGGACACCATCGGTTGATCAAAAAATCGCGCTTCGTTAATCGTTGAGGAAGCGGCTGGTAAGCTCGCCATAGTTGTCGATGCGGCGGTCCCGGAAAAAAGGCCAGCCGTGGCGTTGTCTGGCAACGGCGTGCAGATCCAGCTCAGCCAGCAGTACGCATTCTTCGTTAACCGGCGCCTCGACAACGAGACTGCCATCCGGCGCGGCAATAAAGCTCTGGCCCCAGAACTCCAGGCCGCCGTCGCCGGCAGGATCGGGCTCGAAGCCGATCCGGTTGACGGCCACGACATAGCAACCGTTGGCAATGGCATGCGAGCGCTGCATGGTTTGCCAGGCCTGGTGCTGTGCAACGCCTACCACCTGCTTTTCTTCCGGATGCCAGCCAATGGCCGTGGGGTAGAACAGAATCTCCGCACCTTTCAGCGCCGTCAGGCGAGCGGCCTCCGGGTACCACTGGTCCCAGCAGATCAGTACGCCCAATTCACCGCGATCTGTTGAAAAGTTTTTGAAGCCCAGGTCACCGGGGGTGAAATAATATTTTTCGTAGTACCTGGGGTCATCGGGAATGTGCATCTTGCGGTACATACCGACGTAGCCGCGGTGGCCGTCGATAACAGCCGTCGTATTGTGATAAAGGCCTGGCGCGCGCCGCTCAAACAGACTGACTAAAATCACCGTGTCTTTTTCCCGGGCAAGTTCGGCGAATGCGTCGGTGCTCGAACCGGGAATTTTTTCGGCCAGCGCGTAGTGACTGTCGTCTTCCGACTGACAAAAGTAACGAGAACGAAACAATTCCGGCAGGCAGACCACCTCGGCACCGGCTTCAATAGCCTCGCGCGTCATTTTCAAAGCTTTCGCCATGTTGTCGTCAGGATTATCGCCGCACTGCATCTGCACAATGCCGACTTTCACACTGCGATCGCGACTCGTTGCAGTCATTTCGCTTCAGGCTCCGTCGTTCGATGGTTGATAAGGTAGGTTTCGTCGTCGAAACATGCCCGGTATTGTTCCAGGATTTCCATGCCGCGCTTCGGCCTTATAACGCCGGCAGCAATTTTCTCTTTGATTTGATCCTGCATACGTCGCTGCAAATCGTTCGGAAAATATTGCACCTGCGCGAGCATGTCCTGCACTTTCGCCCCTGAAATGACTTTTTCGATCCAGAAATTACCGTCTTCCGACGCATCACCATACACGTGCGCTTCTGTGACACGGCCGAACAGGTTGTGGGCATCACCCATGATGTCCTGGTAGGCACCCATCAGGAAAATGCCAAGACAATAAGGCTCGCCCGGGTTCAATGGGTGCAGTTCCAGGAATTTCTTGTCTTCATTCGCTGATACGTACTGGGAAATCTTGCCATCGGAGTCACAGGTAAGGTCAACGAGCAACGCTCGGCGGGTCGGCTGCTCGCCCAGCCGGTGCAGGGGCACGATGGGAAATGGCTGCTGAATAGCCCAGTGATCGAGTACTGATTGAAACACCGAAAAATCCATCAGGTATTGATCGACCAGCAAATCCTGCAGCTCGTATAACTCGTGCGGCACCGGTTCGGGGTCCGCCGTGCGCAAGCCCTGCAGCAGAGCTGAGCAACTGCTCCAGTACATCCGTTCTATCAATGCATTCTGTTCCAGTGGCAGCAAGCCCATCGCGAACATCGTCGCCGCTTCCTGGTGAATCTCGATGACATCGTGATACGCCTCGACCAGTTCGTTCAGGCTGCAGTCCGTCGCCGGCGTGTCTCTTAGCCAGGTCAGGATTTCATTGAGATTGCGAGTAATGCGATGCGCATCATCCGGAATCGTCTGGTCCTTTTCCGCATTATCTTTCCTGAAAGCTCCCAAAGTCTCGACAATCAGTACCGAATGATGTGCGGTCATCGCCCTGCCACTTTCAGAAATCAGCACAGGGTGCGGCACTTTCCGCGTATCACACACATCCTTGATTGCCGTGACGACCGCGTTCGCATATTCCTGGAGGCTGTACTGGATACCCCCCTCCTCGAACGCGCCGGTATAGTTGACACCCAGTCCGCCGCCGACATCGATATAGCGCACGGGCAGTCCGGCGTTGATGAGTTCGGCGTAAATTTGTGCGAGTTCCTTGGCTGCCTGTTTCAGCTGTGTGATCTGCGAAATCTGGCTGCCAAGATGAAAATGCAGCAGTGTCAGACGATGCTCGCTCTGGTTCTGTTTCAGTGCGTCGACAATCTGCATTAATTCAGGAAGTGAGATGCCGAACTTGGACTGGTAGCCGCCGGAGTCGGCCCACTTGCCAGCGCCCGCGGTACGGAGTCGCACGCGAATGCCAAACTGCGTGGTCACATCCGCCGCATCAGCCAACGCGATGAGATCTTCAAACTCCGCGAATTTTTCCATGACCGGAATCACGTTCTTGCCCAGCCGCTGCGAGGACAGGATCAGCGAAAGCATTGACCGGTCTTTGACGCCATTGCAGACCAACAGCGTCTCGTCGTCTGTGAGGTGGGCAACTGTCGCGACCAGTTCCGCCTTCGAACCACACTCCAGTCCGAGGCCGAACGGCTTTCCAGCATCCAGAACTTCCTCAACAACTTCGTGCAACTGATTGACTTTTATCGGATAAACGCCACGGTACTCGCTCTCGTAGCCGGCGTCACTGATGGCTGCGGCGAACGCCAGATTCAATCGCCGTACGCGTGCCCGAAGCACATCCTGGAAGCGCAGCAGTGCGGGGAAACGCACGCCCCTCTGGCGCAGATCAGCAACGACATCCATGATGTCGATACTGAGCGATGTATCTTCGAGCGGGCGCACGGCCATGTGCCCAAGCTCGTTCACGTGAAAGAAGCCATCGCTCCAGGAGGCCACCCGATAGAGCTCGGCGGCATCTTCGGTGCTCCAGTCTTTAGTGGCCGTCCCGGCGTGCTCGCCGCCCTGCTGTTTACCTTTTGACATTACTGGTCTAGCACGCAGGCGAAGATTAGCGGCGCGACGATCGTCGCGTCCGATTCGATGATGAATTTAGGCGTGTCGGCCGACAACTTGCCCCAGGTTATCTTTTCATTTGGCACCGCGCCCGAATACGAACCGTAGCTCGTCGTCGAGTCGCTGATCTGGCAGAAATAACCCCACCGCGGCGTATCTGCCTTTTGCAGATCCTGTTGCAGCATCGGCACGACACAAATCGGAAAGTCTCCGGCGATGCCACCGCCAATCTGAAAGAAACCAATGGAAGAATCAGCACTGGTTTCCTCGTACCAGGTAGTCAGCATCATCATGTATTCAATGCCGGTCCGGACCGTATGCACGTTTTTAATTTCCCCGGTGATGCAATGCGAGGCGAAGATATTGCCAAGCGTCGAATCTTCCCAGCCCGGCACGATAATCGGCAGATTCTGCTCGCATGCCGCCACCAGCCAGCTGTCTTTGGGATCAATCTGATAGTGCTGCTCAAGATGTCCTGAGCGCAAAACCTGGTACAGAAACTCGTGCGGAAAATATTGCTTGTTGTCCTTATCAGCGGCGGTCCATACATCGAGAATAATGCGCTCGATGCGGCGAATGGCTTCCTCCTCGGGTATGCAGGTATCGGTCACCCGGTTCAGATGCCGACTGAGCAAATCTTCTTCATCGGCAGCCGTCAGCTCGCGATACTGCGGCACGCGCACGTAGTGATCGTGGGCGACCAGGTTGAACATGTCTTCTTCCAGGTTCGCCCCTGTGCAGCAGATCGCGTGCACTTTCTTCTGCCGAATCATTTCTGCCAGGGACAGGCCCAGTTCGGCGGTGCTCATGGCGCCCGCCAGAGTCATGAACATTGTGCCACCGTCCTCCAAATGCCGCTTGTAGGCATCGGCCGCGTCGATCATTGCCGCCGCGTTGAAGTGGCGATAGTGATGGTGTACGAAATCGCTAATGCTGGTCATGCTGAAGTACTTCCTTTATCAAACGAAATTCAGACTTTG
This sequence comes from Woeseiaceae bacterium, assembly GCA_037968735.1. Lineage (GTDB taxonomy): Bacteria > Pseudomonadota > Gammaproteobacteria > Steroidobacterales > Woeseiaceae > SZUA-117. Next base: position 122,629 of record JBBKWC010000015.1, read on the forward strand.
GGAACCTGCTGAGTCAGACAATGGAAGGTCCCGAGGCCGAGTACCAGATCCTGACAATCGATGCCGACGACGTTTCGTCCCGGGAAGCAGCGTTGCAGAATCTGACGATTGGGCTCGTCGGCAGGATCGCCAAATGTCGGCATTAATACTACCCGATTGCCGATATAGAAGTTGGCGTAGCTCGCCGGCAGGCGGTCGCCCTCAAACTCGACGGGTGCGGGCATCTGCATTTCCAAAACGGTCAGTTTCCGATCTCCCGCAAGCCGCACACTGTCCAGGCGTTCGCGATTGTCGGCGAGTGCCTCGTAGTTCTCGTCACGCGAGTTCTGCTCGACCACGGTGACGACGACATCCGGTGCGACGAAGCGGGTCAGGTCGTCAACATGGCCATCGGTGTCGTCGCCGACAATGCCATCTCCCAGCCAGACAATCTGACTGACGCCGAGGGTATCGCAGAGCGCTACTTCGATCGCCTCGCGTGGCATGGATGGATTGCGGTTTGGATGCAGCAGACACTGTTCCGTCGTCAACAAAGCGCCGGCACCGTTCACATCGACAGAGCCGCCCTCCAGCACCATGGGATGAGTGAAAGTTGGTACTTTCAGGGCCGCCGCCATTTGCTGCGGGATGGCATCGTCGAGATCGTAGGGCGGGTATTTTCCGCCCCAGGCGTTGAAGCGAAAATTGAGCGCGAGCAATGGATCCTCAGCCGCACTTCGCTTTACGAATATAGCGCCGTGATCCCGGCACCAGGCGTCATTCGTGGCAAAACGATGAAAGCGGACGTTGCTGGCGGTCGCCCTGCCCTCCAGTATCTGCTGTACGTGCTGCTCGTGCGCCGCATTCAGCACGTTGATGCGCACCAGTTCGGTCGCCGATAAGGCCGCAACAAACTCGGCCATGACTGGCTCGACAGGGGCAAATTTGCCTGGCCAGCTATCCTGCTTGTGTGGCCAGGATATCCAGGTGCACTGGTGGGGCTCCCACTCAGCGGGCATCGCGTATCCAAGGGCTGCCGGTGTTCGGCCGGGGCTATCCGCGGCAACGGTTTTTCTGCTCTCCGTGTTCATTGCCGCTACTTTACCTGATTGCGAAATGGGCCGACTACACGGCTATACAAGGGCACTCCAAAAGCTTAAATTTGCGCGCTAGATGCGTTGGTAGCGCCCGACTATGTCCATCGTCGCAGAATTCTCCAAGAGAAACGTGTTCCGGGTGGGTGCGGCCTACCTGGTCGTGGCATGGCTGCTCGTACAGGTGGCCGAAACCTTGTTCTCGCTTTTTGGCTTTACCGAAAAACCTGCTCAGATCGTTGTCATACTGCTGGCGATTGGTTTCATTCCCACGCTGGTGCTTACCTGGGTGTTTCGTATAACCCCGGACGGGCTGCAAAAGGAAGCGGACATCGACGCGCCGCGCTCAGCACAGGATTGCAGACGTCTGGATCGCGTGATTATCGTCGTGCTCACACTTGCCCTTTGTGTTTTCGCTTTCGATCATTTTGTGCTGGGACCGCAACGGGATGCTGCCCGTCAGGTACAAATCGCAAGCCAGCTTGCGGATGCCCGTCGGCAGGGACGGACCGAGGCGCTACTCGATGCATATGGCAACAAGTCCATTGCTGTCCTGCCATTCGTTAACATGAGCGATGACGCCGGCAACGAGTTCTTCTCGGACGGCATATCAGAGGAATTGCTCAATCTGCTCGCGAAGATTCCGGAACTGCGGGTCATCTCCCGCTCATCGGCGTTCTTCTACAAGGGCAAGGACATCAAGATTGCCCAGATCGTCGCCGACCTTAATGTGGCACACGTCCTCGAAGGCTCAGTACGCAAGTCCGGCGACCGCGTGCGCATTACGGCTCAGTTGATTGACGCACAGAGCGATACCCACCTCTGGTCGGAAACGTTTGATCGCCAGCTCGGCGACATATTCGCCATCCAGGAAGAAATTGCTTCAGCCGTCGCGGAGCGCCTCAAACTAAGTCTTCTTGACAACCTTCCCCGCTTGCGGACCACGGATCCGCAAATGTACGCGCTTTACCTGCAGGCGAGATTCCTCAGCCACCAGGGTAACGCCGCAGGTTATGTGCAAGCGATTACTTCGCTGGAGCGGGTTGTCAGCGTGGACCCGAATTATGCGGATGCCTGGGACGCTCTGGCAGGTAATTATCTGAACCAGGCAGGCAAGGGTCTGCGACCCTGGGAGGAAGGATTCAGGCTTGCAGAGGATGCGGCGCGCCGTGCAAGCGCAATTGACCCGAACTATGCACCCGCTTATTCGCGCCTTGCATGGGTAGCACTACTACGGGACAACAACGTCGCGTTGGCCGCGCGCCATTACGAAAAGGCGCTGCAACTTGCGCCAACGAATGTCCGCACGATTGGCGATGCGGCGGCGTTGTTGAAGAGCCTCGGCCGCATAGACGACTGTATATTACTGGACGAGTATGTCGTGGCGCATGACCCGGTAAACGCTGTCGGCTACTTTAATCTGAGCGGCAGTTACCTGTTCGCCGGCCGCTATGAAGACGCGATCAGTGCCATTCGCACGGCACTGCAATTAAGCCCCGATCGCATCGGTGGATATTATCAGCTTGGCATCGCGCAGCTGCTTGGCGCCAGTCCGGCAGAAGCGTTGATTTCGATGCGGCGCGAGTCTCTCGAAGTGCTGCAACTGCTGGGGCAAGTGATGACCTTGCATGCACTCGACGAGCGGGTCGAAGCTGATCGTTTGCAAAGCGAGCTGATTGACAGGTTTGCGGAGGATGCCGCTTATAACATTGCTTTTATGATGGCGTACCGAGGGGAAATCGATGAAGCCTTCGACTGGCTTGGAAAAGCAGTGACGTTTGGCGATCCTGGCCTGGCAGATATTGTTGCCGAGCCCTTATTCAAGAATCTGCGTACGGACAGGCGCTGGCTGCCGTTTTTAGAGTCGCTGGGAAAGGGTCCGTCGCAACTGGACGCTATCGAGTTTAACGTTCGATTGCCTTCTCTGTCGCACTGATCCCGATAAGCCAATGGACGCCTGCGTATTTGCATCGGTCAAGGGCTGCTATGCTCCGCCGCATGGGATCTCGAACGCTCAAAATACTCAAACGACTATCACGCGGACAGGACCGCTCGGTCGCGATTTTTGCTATGAAACGCAGTGGCCAGCATATGCTGGCAAACTGGCTGCTCGACGACTGCAAGGGAAAATACCTGTATCTGAACGATGTCGTCATTAATCGTGATCCGTATCTTTGTACATTCGGCAACATCCCCCATAAATCCAACAGCGCCATTTTCGAGCGGTTCCCGACGACGTTCGGGCGCATCTTGCCGAAGTCCCTGCTCGTTTTTAATTACGAAGATCCGCTCCTGGATCAGGTCTATGACGTTCATCAGTTTATTGGCCACTCGCGGCAGAAGCAGAATGTGCTGCTGCTGCGGGACATCTTCAGTTTATTCGCGAGCCGACTGACGGGCTTAGGGAGATTTCCCAAGCCGGCCCGGATCTCGCATTCCGTGCTGGACGTGTGGCGGGAACATGCTCGTCTATTTACCCGTCCGGAAACGGCGCTCGAACCGTTGATCAGGGTTAACTACAACCAGCTCATTACTGATATCGAATATCAGACGGACATTGCCAGGCAATTGGACGTTTCAAGCGGACTGCCCAGCAAGATGACGGCGGAAGGCGGCGGCAGTTCGTTCGGAGACACGACCGCGGAGCTGAAACCGGACAAGTTGACGTCGCGATTCACCCATTGCGCCGGGGATCCGCTGTATCGGGCAATATTCAAAGGTCAGCATGACCTGCTGGATCTGAACCTGGAGTTGTTCGGCGACTCGTTGCGTCCGTATCAGCCTTTGCTTGAGCGGCTGGTTGATTAGGTTAATTTCGTCGGCGGACTAGTTCGGCGGGCAGGCTTGGGTGGTGGCGGAGAGGGTGGGATTCGAACCCACGGTACGGGAGAACCGTACACCTGATTTCGAATCAGGCTCTTTCGACCACTCAGACACCTCTCCAAACTTAAACATTGAACACCTGATTGGATTCGAATCGCCTTGGGGCGTTCCTCACCCCTCTGGGGCGCACTGCGTGCGTCCGAAACGCTCGCGCGTTTTGTCGAATCAGGCTCTTTCGACTTCTTAATTCCCCCGCTGCCAGCCCGCCGTTTCGCCGCCGTACGTTTGTCTCAACTACTTGCGGAAGAACATGAAAGCGCCAACGGCAGCGGCGGCGGCACCGCCGATCAGGTAGATCATGGTTTGATCTGAATATTGCCCGGTAAATGCTTCCGTTAGTTCTTCCGTCGGCGCGTTGGTCGCGTTGAAACCAAAGAGAAGTGCACCTACCCCGACGACCAGCAGGACCAGGCCGATTATCTTGTTCTGATTCATTGCGTTTAACCCCTTTATTATTTTTATTCGCCGACAAATACTACACGGGTCCCATTGACAAAGCATATTGTGTTCTAAGCGTGGTATCCCATCACCGCTTCCATGATGCACGGCAATCCTGAAACCCTGCAGGGTGCGAAGCTGCGCCGTATTGTCCTCACCTCCCAGCCAGGCGCACTACGTTTAGACCGCGCATTCTGTATACGGACTTTACGTAACGGGCAAAGTGTCGCGGCAATCGCGCGAATCCCGGCAAATTTGGGCCTTGGCAGGCCGGAAAATGTCACATTTTTCGCTAGTCAGGAACACACCAGCAGCTATGGTTTCCCCTGCGACTACAACATCAAGATGCGTGCCAGCTCGAAAAGCTTTTTGCCGGATCAGGGGTTTACCCAGCGTCCGTTAGCGCCCGGCGTGCTTGCAATAAAATGCGGTCCCCGCAGGAGCAAATTTCGTGAACCGGTTCCGCTGGCCGCTGTGCGCTGGCCGCTGCATTGCGAAGTGCTATCAGGTAACGTTACGGTAGCTCCAGCGGGAAAATAAGTAAGTCATTGATATTTATAAGTAACCCGCTTAGACCGTGATTTTCGCATGTTCTGGCGCGGAGAATTTTCCCGCCGCGCGCGGTCAGGCTGATTGACGCCCGATTTAACGGTGAATTGCGGCGAATAAACCGGAGATCAGATTTTGCGATTAACGTTCATCGCAATTTGCGCGGCACTTCTCGGCACCTGTTCCGCGCCCCCCACGACGCTCGAGCAGGTGCTCGAGCTAGGTGTGCTGCGTGTCGTAACCCGGACGACGCCGACGACCTATTTTGTGGGACCGAATGGCCCGGCCGGTCCCGAATATGATCTCGTACGCGGCTTTGCCGACGAACTTGGCGTCGAATTGGTCATAGACACCGTCGATTCCGTTTCCGAGATCCTGCCGCATCTGGCGAACGGGAAATCGCACATGGCGGCGGCCGGTTTATCCATGACCGACTCCCGTCGCGAGCTGCTGGATTTTGGCCACGCGTATAACACCGTTGACATGCACTTGATTTACAAGCTTGGCACCGGCAAGCCCCGATCGATTGACGACATTATCGGCCGCCCTATCGAAGTCGCTGCCAGCAGCAGCCATTCAGACATGATGCGATCACTGGGCGATATTTATCCCGCGTTGTCATGGTCGGAAAATGGCGAACTTGAAATTGCGGATCTGCTGAAAAAAGTGGCACTTGGTGAAATCGACTTTACGATCGCCGACAGCACCTCTTTTAATATCCAGCGCCATTTCTATCCGGATTTACGCGTTGCCCTAGACCTGATGATCGGCGATCCCATTGCCTGGGCTTTCCCCAAGGACAACGACGCCAGCCTTCTCACCCGCGCCGATCAATATTTGATTGCTACTGACCGTAGCGGCTACCTGGCTCAGGTGAACGATCGCTATTTCGGGCATACGGAGAAGTTTGATTATGTAGGCACGCGGGCGTTTATTCGCCACTTCGAGTCACGCCTGCCTCGTTATCGGCAATTATTTGAAGACGCCGGCGAAGAGAGCGATGTCGACTGGCGTCTGCTGGCGGCTATCGGCTATCAGGAATCACACTGGCGGTCACACGCGGTGTCGCCGACAGGTGTCCGCGGCATCATGATGCTCACCCGGGCAACGGCTGACTATCTCGACATTGAAGACCGCATGGATCCCGAGACCAGTATTTTCGGTGGCGCGCAATTTTTCGCACGTCAGACGGAACGGCTGCCCGACAGCGTCAGTGAACCGGATCGCACCTGGATGGCGCTGGCGGCTTACAACGTTGGCTTTAACCACATCAAAGACGCGAGACAGATCGTCGAATGGCAAGGCGGCGATCCCGACAAATGGGTCGATCTCAGCGAAGTCCTGCCTTTGCTGTCGCAGAAGAAATGGTACTCCCGCGTGCCCTACGGCTACGCGCGTGGCTGGGAACCGGTGCTGTATGTGAATAACATTCGCGCCTACTACAACATCGTAAAATGGCTGACGGAAAACGCGGATTCGCCTGAGCCCGACGACACGGAAGACGAGAAGAAAAACGACCTCATTGCCGCTTTGTCAGAACTCGACGCGGTCTAGCTGCCGCCACGACGGCGCGCGAAGAACGTCTGCAACATCCCGGCACATTGCTCCTGCAGCAGTCCGCCATTCACTTCCATCCGGTGATTCAGCTTGCGGTTATCGCACAGGTCGATGACCGTACCGGCCGCGCCCGACTTTTCATCGTAGGCGCCAAAAACGAGGCGGCCGATTCTCGCGTGAATCATTGCCCCCACGCACATCGCGCATGGCTCGAGCGTGACGTAAAGTGATGCACCGCTGAGGCGATAATTTTTTACCTGCCGGGCAGCATCGCGAAGGGCTACGATTTCGGCGTGAGCCGTCGGATCGCAGTCCCGCAGTGGCCGGTTGTACCCACGTCCGATAATTTCTCCGCCCTGCACGACGACTGCACCCACCGGCACTTCTTCGTTGGAAGCGGCGACCCGGCTTTCCTCCAGCGCGGCCGCCATGAGCTGACGATCGGCATCGCTGAAACTCATTCCCACTCAATCGTGGCGGGCGGCTTTCCCGAAATATCGTAGGTAACTCGTGATATGCCATCGACTTCATTGATGATGCGCAGTGACACCAGCTCGAGAAACTCATAGGGCAGGCGCGCCCAACGTGCCGTCATGAAATCTATCGTTTCGACCGCGCGTAGCGCCACCACGTAATCGTAACGGCGGCCGTCACCCATCACGCCTACAGATTTCACGGGCAGGAATACCGCAAAAGCCTGACTGGTCTTATCGTAAAGATCATGCCGGCGCAGTTCCGAAATAAAAATGTCATCGGCCTGTTGGAGCAGCGCCGCAAATTCCGGACGCACCTCGCCGAGAATTCGAACGCCGAGACCCGGACCCGGAAATGGATGTCGATACACCATGTCACGTGGTAATCCGAGTTCCAGACCAATTTTTCGGACCTCGTCCTTGAAGAGCTCACGCAGCGGCTCGACGAGCTTCATGCGCATGGTATCCGGCAGACCGCCGACGTTGTGATGCGATTTAATGACGTGAGCCTTACCGGTTTTCGCGCCGGCGGACTCTATGACGTCAGGATAAATGGTCCCCTGCGCCAGCCAGTCTACGGGTGCCAGCTCGTTCGCCTGTTCCTCGAACACGTCAATAAACAGCCCGCCGATGATTTTGCGCTTCTCCTCCGGATCGATGACGCCTTCAAGCGCCTTGAAGAATCGCTCCGCTGCGTTAACGCGAACCACGCGAATTTTCATATGCTCTGCAAACGTTGCCATCACCTGATCACCTTCGTGATGACGCAGCAAACCATGATCGACAAAAACGCAGGTCAGCTGATCACCGATGGCCTCATGCAGCAGCGCCGCCACGACGGAAGAATCAACGCCGCCCGACAGTCCGAGCAGAACTTTGCCCTCACCCACTGTGTCGCGAACCTGCGCGATAGCGTCCGAGACAATATTGCCGGGCGTCCAGTCACCGGGGCAGTCGCAGATATCGCGAATGAAACGTTGCAGGATGGCCTGGCCCTGCAAGGTGTGCGTGACTTCCGGATGAAACTGCACACCGTAGTAGTTGCGCTCGGAATCTTCCATGGCCGCCAGCGGCGAATTGCTGCTTTTCCCGGCGACCTTGAAACCGCCCGGCAGAGCCGTCACGCGATCGCCATGACTCATCCAGACCTTGAGCGTACGTGGCTCGGTATCACCATCATTCAGGCCATCCAGCAGCCTCGATGCCAGCGGGGAAATTTCTGCATAACCAAACTCCCGATGGCTGGATGCTTCCACTCGACCACCCAGCTGGGCCGCCATGGCCTGCATGCCATAACATATACCAAGCACCGGGACGCCAAGTTCGAAAATCGCACGCGACACGCGCGGCGGCGTGTCCAGATTTACCGATTCCGGCCCGCCGGAAAGCACGACGCCTGCCGGTGCAAATTGCCGGATTGCCGCCTCGTCCATGTCCCAGGGGTGTATTTCAGAATAAACACCGCACTCGCGAACACGTCGCGCGATGAGCTGTGTGTACTGACTGCCAAAATCCAGAATCAGGACACGGTGTGCGTGTATGTCAGTTAGTGGCACAGACGGATTTTCCTGCAACTGTGTCACTAGCTGTTGGTACGGTAGTTCGGAGCTTCTTTCGTGATCGTGACGTCGTGCACGTGGCTCTCACGCATGCCTGCTGCAGTAATTTTCACAAACTTGGGCCGGCTGCGCATTTCATCAACCGTATGACTGCCCGTGTAGCCCATTGCGGCCCGCACGCCACCGATAAGCTGATGCACGATCGCAACTACTGTGCCCTTGTAAGCGACACGGCCTTCAATGCCTTCCGGCACCAGTTTCTCCAACTCCTCGGTCGTATCCTGAAAATAGCGATCCGATGAGCCGTGTTTCTGTCCCATGGCGCCAATAGAGCCCATGCCCCGGTAGGATTTGTAAGAGCGGCCCTGGTAAAGCTCGACTTCTCCGGGCGATTCTTCAGTGCCAGCAAAGAGGCCGCCAATCATGACAGAGTAAGCACCGGCCACCAGCGCTTTGGCGATGTCGCCCGAATACCGGATTCCGCCATCGGCAATTAGCGGCACGCCCGCTTTGGCCAGCGCTTCCGCGACTTCTGCAACTGCAGATATCTGTGGCACACCAACGCCAGCGACGACTCTGGTTGTGCAAATCGAGCCCGGCCCGATGCCAACTTTAATGCCATCCGCGCCGGCTTTAACGAGTGCCAGCGCAGCATCGGCGGTGACGATATTGCCGGCGATGATCTGCAGGTCCGGGTACTGCTTCCTGATTTTGCTGACGCGTTCGAGCACCCCTTTGGAAAATCCGTGTGAGGTATCAACAACGACGACGTCAACGCCGGCATCGACCAGCGCAGCAACGCGTTCATCCGTGTCGTATCCGGTGCCAACGGCAGCACCGACCCGCAACGCACCGCGGTCATCTTTACAAGCTCGCGGATAGTCACTCGCTTTCTGGAAGTCCTTGGCAGTAATCATGCCGCGCAGTTCGAAACTGTCATTGATGACCAGCACTTTTTCGATGCGGTGCTTGTGCAGCAAAGACAGCACCTCATCATCGTCCGCACCTTCGCGCACTGTGATGAGCCGATCCTGCGGCGTCATTACCGTTGACACTGGCGCGTCAAGCTTGGTTTCAAAGCGCAGATCGCGATGGGTGACAATGCCGATAGTCTGCTTTTCCTGCACGACCGGCACCCCTGAGATGCCCATGGATTTCGTCAGTTCGATAACTTCGCGAATCGTCATTTCGGGAGATACCGTGATCGGGTCGCGCACGATGCCGCTCTCGAATTTCTTGACCTTGAGCACTTCACGGGCCTGCCTCTCGGGCAACATATTCTTATGGATGACGCCCAGACCGCCTTCCTGTGCCAGCGCGATGGCCAGACCGGCCTCGGTGACCGTATCCATGGCTGCCGAGACGATCGGAATATTGAGCTTGATGCCGGTGGTGAGCTGGGTAGAAAGATCGACTTCCCGCGGAAGCACATCCGAATAATCTGGCTGCAGCAAGACGTCGTCGAATGTAAGTGCTTCCTTGGAGATCCGCATGCTGATACCCGCTGGCCGGTGATGGCGGTAAATAAAACCGGCAATTGTACGCGTACCCCAATTGCGGGTAAACGCCGGACCTGGAAATTAAAGCGCACTGCGCCGTACTGGCTGCCCACGTATACTCATCGCGTGGACGATCTCAGCACCCAGAACCCGGCACAGCGCGCAATCAGCGTCTCGGAACTGAACCGTCTCGCGCGCACACTCCTGGAGGACGGCATTGCCCGTATCTGGGTCGAGGGCGAGATCTCGAATTTGTCGCGACCTGCGTCCGGGCACGTTTATTTCAGTCTGAAGGACAGCGCTGCGCAGGTTCGCTGTGCCTGGTTCCGGCAGCGGCAACGCGGCCCCACGATCAATCTGAAAAATGGTGACCAGGTGCTCGTGTTCGGCAAAGTCAGCCTTTATGAAGCGCGCGGTGATTACCAGATGATCGTGGAGCAGCTTCAGGACGCCGGCGACGGTGAACTGAGGCGACGATTTGAGGCGCTGAAGCAGCGGCTGCAGGCGGAAGGTCTTTTCGATACCGAACGCAAACGCGATCTTCCGTCGCTGCCCGCGTGCGTGGGGGTGATTACTTCACCTACCGGCGCGGCCATCCGCGACATCATGAGCGTACTCAAGCGGCGCTTCCCGGCTATACCCGTCATTATTTATCCGACCACGGTTCAGGGTGAGGCAGCCGCCGGGCAGATTGCCGCTGCCATTGCTGTTGCCGCGCGACGCAATGAATGCGATGTGCTTATCGTTGCGCGTGGCGGCGGTTCGCTGGAAGACCTGTGGCCGTTTAACGAAGAAATGGTGGCGCGGGCGATCGCCGAATGCCCGTTACCCATCGTCAGCGGTGTCGGCCACGAGGTGGACGTGACGATTGCGGATTTCGTGGCAGACCTGCGGGCGCCGACGCCTTCCGGAGCGGCGGAAATCGTCGTACCGGACCAGGCGGACTGGCAGCGGCGGCTGGCCGCGATGTCACTGCGCATTACGATGCTGGGCAGTCGCTTGCTGCAGGACAGGCAGCAGGCATTCGACTGGCTGTCACGACGATTACTGCAATGCAGTCCCGCAGTGCAGGTCGCCCGGCAGCGCGACTGGCTTAAGAATCTGCGCCAGATCCTGGCAGGCGCCGTGCGCCACGACCTTTCGGCACGTGCGCGGCGGCTTGAAAAGACTCGTGGACGACTTCTGCAGTGCTCACCGGTACTCAGGCTGCAACGCCGCGCCGGCACACTGCAGAACCTGCAAGGTCGCCTGTTAGCGGCAAATAAGGCGCAACTGGGCCAGTTGAAAAATGAACTCGGGCTCGCACAGCGTGCCCTGGCCTCGGTTAGCCCGCTCGCCACCCTCGAGCGCGGTTACGCTATCGTCAGCGCGGCAGACAGCGGCGCGATTCTGACGAATGCAAAGCAGGTCAAGCCAGGCGCAGCGATCACGGCCAGGCTGGCTACCGGCACGTTCGAGGCCACTGTCACTTCAACCAGCAGTGAGAACGAGCATGAATTGCCGAATTAGCGTGTGCGTCTGTTTGCTTTTCCTTTGCCTCGTCGTGGCCGCAGCACCGCGCCATGCGCCATGGCCCGGCGGCATTGCCGTGGTGGACATAGACGGTGAGGCGCAGCCTTCGGTAACGCTGGACGGCAGGCAGGTCCTGGTATTGAAAAACGGTCAACAGTGGACAGCGGTCGCAGGTATTTCACTGGATGCCGATCCTGGCGAACCCCTGCAGCTTATTGTCAGGACCAGCGGCGCCGGAGACCGGGAAATCGCTGTGCCGCTTGAGGACGCAGACTATCGCGTACAGCGCCTGACCGTCGAGCAGAAATATGTCGATCCGGGGCAGTCAGCGCTCGACAGAATATTTGCGGAACGCAAAATTATCGACAAGGCGCTGAACAATTTTCGTCCAGGAGAGATCGAGCGCGTTGCATTACAGCCACCGTCGCCCGGCGCGCGCAGTTCGAGTTTTGGCTCGCGGCGCATTTTCAATGATCAGCCGCGTTCACCACACAAGGGCATGGACATCAGCGCCGCAGAGGGCACGCCGATCGTTACGCCGCTGGACGGCATTGTCGCAACCACGGGCAATTTCTACTTCAATGGCAACACAGTGATCGTCGATCATGGTCAGGGACTCATCAGCCTTTACTGCCACCTCAGCCAAATTGACGCACATGAGGGGCTGGCCGTGGCAGCGGGTGACAAGCTCGGCGAGGTCGGTGCGACCGGCAGGGTCACCGGTGCACACCTGCATTTTGCAACCTACCTGAACGGGACGGCCGTCGACCCCGGCTTGTTGCTGGAGCCTGAAGACCTTTAGCGCGATGGTTGTGGAAATGCATCGCCCGCGGGGCGGGCTCCTACGCAGTGGTTTGGCACCGGATATTGCTACCGGTGTAGGAGCCCGCCCCGCGGGCGATACGCATTTCCAATCTTGATGCTAAAGATCAATCCTCCCCAGACGGCAACACAAATTTCATCATCACAGGAGGATTGGCCCGCCCTGCGGGCGATTGCTTTGCGACTACTGGTTGTCGAAATAGCTGCAGATCACAGGCCGGAACGCATCCATTTCCACGAGAAAAGAATCGTGTCCCTTGATGCAGTTCAGCGCGACAAATTTGGTGTCAACGTCGGCCGCCATCAACCCGGCCGCAAGCTCTCGCTGCTGCCGAAGCGGAAACAGCAGATCCGTCTCCACGCCGATAACCAGTGCTCTGTCGATTTTCATTTTTCTGAAACCCGCATCAAGCGAGCCGCCGTGTTCGGCAAGGTCAAACAGATCTGATGCGCGTGACAGGTAAAGATAGCAATTGGCATCAAACTGGCCAGTAAACCGGTTGGCGTGATTCTCCAGATAGCTCTCCACCGCAAAATCGCCAAAAAATTGTTCGTTCGAGTGCTGCTCCATGGAAACTCGTTCGCGGCCAAAACGCAGCTCCCATTCACGCGGCGAACGATACGTCATCATGCCAAGTTTCCGTGCCTGCCTCTGACCCACAACCGGCGGATCATCAGGATCGTAGTTGCCACCTTTCCATTTCGGATCCTTGACGATCATTTCGCGCTGCAACGAACGGATAGCAATTGAAAACGGCAACGCGCGAGTTGCAGACGAAATCGAGATCATCCCGCCGCCGAGTTCCGGATGCGCCACGCAGAACGCCAGTGCGGTCATGCCGCCCATCGAGCACCCGACCGTGGTATGAATTTTCTCGAGACCCAGCGCTTTGATGACCTGGTAGCCGCCTTCCGCCACGTCTTCAAGTGTCAGAACCGGAAACCGGACCCGGTAACGTTTGCCGGTTTGCGGATCCACAGAGGCCGGCCCTGTCGAGCCGAAACAGCTGCCGAGCGAATTGATACAAATGATGTAGTAGCGATCCGAATCGAAGGGGCGACCGGAACCAATCATTTCCTCCCACCAGCCAGAGGTGCGGTTAAGCGGCGAAGATGCGGCATGCGCGGAGGGCGAGAGGCCGGTAAAAATGACGATCGCATTATCGCCATGATCATTCAGTGTGCCCCAGGTCTCGTAGGCAATCGTGGGTGACTCCAGATATTCGCCACGGTGCATGGCAAACCGGCCGTCGATATCAATTGTTTTACTTTCCACTGCCATAACGCCCTCTGAAAGTTGCGGCTGCCCGGCTACTTCTTGACCTTTTTCATCAGTCGTTTGCGCTTTCTTTCCTGCCGTGGCGTCAGTGTATTACGCCTGCCTTTAAAAGGGTTGTCGCCAGTCTTGAATGCCAGACGTACCGGGGTGCCTTTCAGCTTAAAGGCCTTGCGAAAATAATTGATCAGGTAGCGGCGGTAGGCGTCCGGGACGCGCTCCGTCTGGTTACCGTGAATGACGATGACGGGCGGATTGCGTCCCCCCTGGTGAGCGTAGCGTAGCTTGATCCGCCGGCCACGAACGAGCGGCGGCGCATGCGCTTCGATAGCTGCCTCCAGTTCCCGATTCAGGTCATTCGTGGACATGTCCCGGGTCGCCGCTTTATAGGCGCGCTCGGCGGCGGGGAGCACGTCGCCGACCGCCGTGCCATGCAGCGCCGAAATCTTCATTCGCTCGGCGAAATCAAGAAACGGCAACTTTCGCTCGAAGTCGACTTTGAGCTGGCGGCGCTGATCGTTGCTGAGACCGTCCCACTTGTTGGCGACCACCACCAGCGCCCTGCCCCGCTGAACCGACAGGCCCATTAGGCTGACATCCTGATCGGTGACTCCCTCACTTGCATCGAGAACGGCAATGACCACCTCGGCCCGCTCCATTGCCTGCAAGGCTTTGACGATGCTGAATTTTTCCACCGTTTCATGAACGCGCGCCTTGCGCCGCACGCCTGCGGTGTCGATCAGCAGGTAGTGGCGTCCATCGCGTTCGAACGGTACCGATACACTGTCACGGGTGGTACCTGGCTGATCAAAAACAACCAGTCGGTCTTCGCCAATCAGCCGGTTGATCAAGGTTGATTTGCCTACGTTTGGCCGGCCAATGACGGCGATACGAAGTTCCTGGTGAGTGCCGTTCTGCAGATCGCCATCATCCTCGTCGCCCGCGGCCTCGTCGCTGACAAAGGGCTTGAGGACCTCGTCCATGAGGCTGCTGACACGATCGCCGTGTGCCGCGGAAATGGCCACCGGGTCCCCAAGACCCAGCGCAAAAAACTCTCCTGAAACGATATCCGGATCGAGACCTTCGGCTTTGTTAATTACCAGCCACGCGCGTTTGGCGTGCTTGCGCGCCAGTTCCACGACGTGCTGGTCCGCAGGGGTGACGCCACTTCGACCATCGACCAACACTATCGAAACGTCCGCTTCTTTCAGCGCACGAATGCTCTGGTCAACCATCAGTTCCTCGATCCCCGACTCGCCGCCGGCGACCCCCCCGGTATCGATGACGATGTAGGGGCATGGACCCAACTTGCCGAAACCGTACTGGCGGTCGCGCGTCAGGCCGGGATAGTCCGCAACGATGGCGTCTCGTGACCGGGTTAGACGATTAAAGAGCGTCGACTTTCCTACGTTGGGTCGGCCGATGAGTGCGATGACAGGAATCATGGTGCGACCAGCTTACAGGTCGACGCCGGCGCCGCTTCAGCTAGGGTCCGGTTCGACGGGCGCCGTTGCAGGCGCGGGCGCGCCTTCCGGCAGACGCACGCGGAACGCGGTGACCGTGCCGTTTTCACTTTGCACCAGCAGGCGGTCGCCGACAACGGTCGGCGTACCGGAGATCATTCCCTTGCCGACTCGCCGCCGCGCCACCGGCCGACCGTCGACATTGGAAAAGAAATGCACATAACCGTCGTAGTCACCGACCACCACGCTGGTGCCGAAAGGGACCGGCGTGGTTGGTTCGCGGCGCAGCAAGCTTTCCTGCTGCCACGCGTCGTTGCCGTTTCGACGCAGCAGTGCAATGACTTCGCCGTTGTTGCCAATTGTGTAAACGTTTGCCCAGTCGGCTGAAACGCCGGCGGGCGACGAGATCTCGCGGGTCCACAGCACCTGTCCGGACTCCGCGGCAATCGCGGCGATGCGCCCGTTATAACTGGCGGCATAAACATCCTGGCCGACAACTGCAAGCGCGCCGTCGACGTCTGCCAGTCGATCCAGGTCAGATCGTCCCGATGGCGGCGTCAACACCGCTTCCCACAGCTGCGTGCCGTCCAGCAAATTGATGGCGGCCAGGCGGCCATTGTCGAATCCGGCAATGACTGAGGTGCCAACGACGATGGGCGTTGCCGAGCCACGTTGCGTCAGCGCCGGTAGCTCCTGCTGAAGAGTCCACTGCTCACGCCCGTCAAAACTGGAAAAGACGCGCAGCCGTCCATCGATGGAATAAACGATGACGGATTTTTCCTGGATTATCGGCCGTGCCAGGGATTCGCCTGCGATATCCTGTCGCCAGATTTCCCTGCCGTCCGCACTGTTCAGCGCAATGAGATCACCGTCGTAACCGGCGACGACGACGATACCGTCACCAACGCCCGGCCCGGCAGACAGCAACACATCGGTCTCAGTACGCCAGATACGGTTGCCGCTCTCTGCATCCAGCGCGACCACGTTGCCATCGTAACTGGCGGCAAAAACGCGGTCGCCGTCACTGGCAGGGCTGAGCGCGATGCGCAGCAGCTCAGTGCCACCACCGACTTTGGTCGACCACAGGCGTCTTACATCCAGAGACTCCTTGATACTGACGAGTTCCAGCGGCTCCAGGGCCTTCTTTTCGTCATCACCGAAAATGCCGCAACCGCTCACGAGCAGGGTCAGCAAGGCCAGCGAAAAAATTTTACGCGGCAATCCCGGCTCAGAGCTTGGCAAAGTTAACTGCTTGTACTTCATCATTGCGGTTCGCTGTCGTCATTTTCTGCCGGAGCGGCATCCTCGACACCGGTATCGCTCGCCTCCGTTTCGCCCGCCGGTGTTGCAACAGCCGGCTGCGAGTCAAGGTCTATACTCACCGTCGCTTCCGACTCACTGTCGGAAGAATCGTTCACGCCGGGGAGATCGTTGATCTTGAGTTGCACAAGGTTGAGATCGACGGTTCGAGCGCTGGGATTGTCCTCCAGGGCAGCCTGGTAGGCCGCTTCGGCGTCTGCGTAGGAACCCAGCGTGACATAAGCGTCACCCAGCACCTCGTTAAATCGCGACTTGAAAGCCGAATCCGTCTGGCCCTTTACCAGATCCACCGCCTCCTGTGCTTTCGCCTGGTACAGCAGTATCTTTGCGAGACGCAAGCGTGCAAGCAAACTGATCTCATCCTTCGCCGACCTGTCTACCAACACGCGGAGCACTGCTGCGGCGTCCTCGTCACGGCCAAAATCCATGTAGAGCCTCGCCAGCGCGAGACGCGCCTCGGCAGCGTAAACCGTGGATTCATGCTCGCTGAACAATTGCTCTGCAGCGACTTCGGCGGCATCCAGATTGCCCCGTGCGGTCGCCTCCATCACATCCTCGAAGAGGACCGACGATGCAATCGCATTCTCCTCAACGTTGCTGCGATACAGATTGAGGCCAACGATGAAAATGACCCCGATGGCGATTCCGGAAAGGATCACGGTACGGTACTCGGCCCACCAGGCGCGCAGCGCCTCCAGTTGCTCTTTTTCGGATAAATCGTTCACGGATCCGCCCTTACGCTGGGTTATCGATTGTCGTGTTCAGCCTTTCGGCCAGGAATGTCGTGAGGACGTCTCGCGACACGCTTTGTTGTTCATTGTTACTTCTCAACGGTTTCACGCCCACTTCATTTCTCGCCAGTTCATCGTCACCCAGGACGAGCGCATATTCGGCGCCACTCTTGTCCGCTCTTTTCAACTGGGACTTGAAGCTGCCGCCATCCAGATTCAGCTCGACGCGCAACCCCCCGACACCATCCCTGAGCCGTTCGGCGAGCGCAAAGCCACTCTCCGCAGCTGCATCACCGACTGCAACCAGGTAGACGTGCGGTGACCCTGCCCCTGGCGCGCCGCCACAGGCTTCGTAAACACCGACCAGCCGCTCGACACCCATCGCCCAGCCAATCGCCGGCGTCGGCTTGCCGCCAATTTTTTCCGCGAGCCCGTCGTAGCGACCGCCCGCGCAGACGGCGCCCTGAGCGCCAAGCGCGTCGGTGATCCACTCGAACACCGTGAGATTGTAATAATCGAGCCCGCGCACCAACCGCGGGTTGATCTCATACGCAATATCGGCAGCGTCGAGCAATGCCTGCAGACCCTCAAAATGATCGCGAGAGGCCGGGT
This sequence comes from Woeseiaceae bacterium, assembly GCA_037968735.1. Classification (GTDB taxonomy): domain Bacteria; phylum Pseudomonadota; class Gammaproteobacteria; order Steroidobacterales; family Woeseiaceae; genus SZUA-117. The sequence continues at coordinate 140,396 of JBBKWC010000015.1, forward strand.
CCAGATAGTCGAGCATCACCGGTGCAGCCGCGATGATTGCCTGCATGTCCGGATTCTTGCTGTCCAGGATTCTGAGCGGGTTCTTTCCGAGGCGGCGAATACTATCCTCATCCAGCTGACTTTTCACGGCTGAAAAATGCTCGACCAGTTCCTGCCGATAGCGTTTGCGGGTCTCCGGAGAACCCAGCGTATTGATTTCGAGGCGGAGGCGTGACAGTCCAAGCCGCTCCCACATGCGCGCGCACATGACAATAAGCTCGGCATCGATATCAGGTCCTGCAAAGCCCATTGCTTCCACGTCGAACTGATGAAACTGCCGGTAGCGGCCTTTCTGCGGCTTTTCGTAGCGAAACATGGGACCCATGGTCCAGAATTTCTGCCGTTGATTGTGAAACAGCCCGTTGGTGATGCCAGCCCGTACCATGCCTGCAGTCGCCTCCGGACGCAGCGTCAGGCTTTCGTCATTGCGATCGCGAAAGGTATACATTTCTTTTTCGACAATGTCCGTTGCTTCCCCGATCGCGCGCGCGAACACGTCCGTGTATTCCAGTATGGGCAAGCGGATCTCGCGATAACCGTAAGATTCAATGACCTCGCGAACAATCTCCTCCACATACCGCCAGGTGGCGGTGGCTTCGGGAAGGATGTCGTTCATACCGCGAATGGATTTCGGTTTCATCGCCTGTGAATCATGGTGCGTTGATCGTGAGCCTGGCGAGACGGCCGCTTCTCGCCGCAGCGGGTATCGGCCACGCTGCACCGTCCACCGTGATGCTGACATTGCCGGCATTGCCCAAAATGACGCGCAACGGGGGTTCGCCGCGCAACGTCAGTACCCGACCCGCTGCTGCAAGATTGTAAAAGAGCTGCCGTCCGGTAGCGTCCGAGATTTCCGTCCAGCAATCGCCTGAAAAGGTCAGCACCAGAGATACGTCGCTGCCGCCGGTGGCGGGTGCTGCCGATGCCGGCTGTGTGCTGCTCGCGTCGTCCTCAGCCGGGGACGCGGCAGCAACACTTGCGGCCGGCAATGACGTTGCCGGTAACGGCGGCTCCGCCGTATTCAGAGGTACTATTTCAGGCGGCGGTGTCGCGGGCTGTGCGGCCGGTGCTAGCACGCGCTCACGGGTCGATGAAAACGGTGCGAGCGTGCCGGGGTCTGCGACAGGCGTCGGCGTATCGTCGCGAATCTCGAACCACCAGTAAAGCCCTCCGGCGACGAGCGTCAGAAGCAGGACGCCGCCAATCCACGGTCCGATATTGATGTCCCGCACAGGCTTGCTGATCCGCGCCACCAGCGGCGGCGATCCGGCTCCGCCGGCTGAGCGGGTCAGCAAATAATAATCCGCGATGATGTCGTCGACCGGTGCATCGACAATCTCCGCATACTTCTTAAGGTGCCCTTTGGCAAAAACCGGAGCGCCCAGTATGTCGAATTCGTTTCTCTCCAGCGCCCGGACCTTCGTTTCGTCGATGTGCAATTCCTTTGCGACATCGCGCACGGAGATGTCATTTGCGCGACGGGCGGCACGTAGTTTCTCACCACCGACCGGGCCCGCTTCACTTCCGTTCTGTTTTGATTTCTCGTTCATTGCGCCGCCAAACGCTCTCTAGCCCTGCTGCAGCAAAAGTCGCGCTTCCGCGGATTCAGGGAAGGAAGTTAGCAGCTGGTTCATATAATCGGTGGCAGCGCGCTCGTCGTCGAGCTGAGTCTCGATTTGCACAGCGAGATAAAGTACTGCCGGCGTTGACGGGTGAGTCGCCAGAAAGCGCTGCATGAATGCCCGCGCCGCCAGATTGTCGTCGGTGCGATGCTTCAGCGCCGACATTTGCAGCAATGCCTCGCCAAAGGCGGGCCGCAGGTTGAGCGCGGACCGAAAATACTGCTCCGCCCGATCCAGATCGGGCTTTTTGGCAACGCAAACGCCAGCATTCGTCATCTCTATCCAGGAGCTGTCGTTCTCGGTAATGCCAATTGCCCGATCGAACTGTTCCAGCGCTTCATCGAAACGGCTCTGCTGGCAAAGGTAAATCGCAAAATTATTGCGAATGTCCTTATTGTTCGGCGCCAGTCGGACCGAGCGTGCAAACGATTCCGTCGCGAGCCGGTTGTTGCCAATTTTTGCCAAAGTGAGCGCCAGCAAAGAATGTGCATCGGCATTTCGTCCATCAAGTTCGATCGCGCGCTCAAACCGGCTGCGCGCCAGGTTGTACTTTTCATTGCGATAGTACTGCGCACCCAGTCGATAGTTCTGATCCGAGGCGTCGTCACTGGGTTCCGATTTTTGCGTACCGGATTGCGATGAAATACAAGCGGCAGCAAGAACGGATATAAGGGTCGCGGTCAGGCCACGCTTTAAACGATTAAAGCCAATTTTGCTCATGCCGTTTTCCTGCCTTTGTCGCTCAGCCGGACGCGTACCCGGTCGTTTACTCTACCAGCCAGCTGGCCGCAGGCTGCATCGATATCGTCGCCGCGCGTCCGGCGTGTAGTCGCGACGAGTCCGTGATCCCGCAGGCGCTTCTGGAAGTGCATTATGGTCTCATCATGTGAACGCTTGAATTCGTTGCCAGGGAACGGATTGAACGGTATCAGATTGACCTTGGCCGGGCGTTGCAGGAGCAACGCGGCCAGCTGATCGGCATCCTGCAATGAATCATTAACGCCGCGCAGCATGACGTATTCGAACGTAATAAAGCGGTTGGCCCGCTTCGCCGCATATTCCCAGCATGCAGCCAGTAATTCAGCGATGGGGTGCAGACGGTTAATCGGCACGAGTTCATTGCGCAACGCATCATTGGCGGCGTGCAGCGATACCGCCAGAGAAACGTTGCAATCGTCACCCAGCTTGCGGATATGCGGCACGATGCCGGACGTGCTGACGGTGATGCGGCGCCGGGACAGGCCGTAGGCGAAGTCGGACAGCAGCAAATCGAGCGCAGCCAGCACGTTGCGATAATTTGCCAGCGGCTCTCCCATGCCCATAAACACCACGTTCGTAATCGCAGGTTCGCCATTGTCACGCACCGGGAGATGACGATTCGCGTGTGTCACCTGGCCAATGATCTCGTCAACCTGCAAATTTCGATTGAAGCCCTGTGCACCCGTCGCGCAAAAGGAGCAGTCCAGAGCGCAGCCCACCTGCGATGAAATACACAACGTTCCGCGGCCAGGCTCCGGGATGAAAACGGTCTCCACCGCCTGCCCGACACCAGAGTCAAAAAGCCATTTGATCGTGCCGTCTGTCGACCGTTCTTCGCCACAGACTTCGGGCAGCCGGATCGAGGCGACTGAAGCGAGCTCAGCGCGCAGATCCTTAGACAAATCCGTCATCTCTTCGAATCGCGATACGTTGCGCTGGTGTATCCATTGCAACACCTGGCGCGCCCGAAACGGTTTCTGGCCCAGCCTGCTGAAGAAGTCCGTGAGCGCCGCTTCCGGCTGGCCCAGCAGATTCAGTGGTGCCACGTGCCTGCTTGCAACTTCCGGTTTTTTCAGCTCAGTCTGCATGAGAGTCAACGCTTGCGCGGACAAACTCCACCGTCGCCAAAAAAGAAATTGATCTCTTCACGAGCTGTATCCGGCCCGTCGGAGCCGTGAACGACGTTCTCCTCAATGCTCGCCGCGTAATCTTTGCGGATTGTATCGAGAGCGGCGTCCGCCGGATTGGTCGCGCCCATGATGTCACGATTCCTGTCGATCGCCGATTCGCCCTGCAACGCCGACACAACCACGGGACCGGACATCATATAGCTGACCAGGTCCTTATAGAACGGTCGCGCTTTGTGCACGGCATAAAATTGTTCCGCCTGCTCCCTCGAAAGCTGCAACATACGACAGGCGATGATCTCGAGTCCCGCCTTCTCGAAGCGGCCCAGGATCTCGCCGATCAGGTTTTTTTCAACGCCGTCAGGCTTGATGATGGAGAGCGTCTGCTCAACTGCCATGTCCATTCCTTTAATCGTTAACTACCAGAGTAAATGTTAAAAAAAGCCGGCGTCACACCCGGATTGATCACTTGCCTGCGGTCTCGTCCTGATCAACATGCCGACAACCTCCTGGGATTCCCTGGCGAGCAGCACGATGCCACTGGTTCCGATGCAGGAAATACTCGAGGTGAGCAAAGACCAGGCGAGAGCACAACAGGCCTGTGGCACTTCCGGGCCCGAGGCCGGCCTTACGTAAACCCGCGATTTTACTCGGATATCTGTGGTCAGGCAATCAGCGTAGCCAACAGGCCGCGCCGGACGCCAGTCTAGATGCTAAAGCTCTCGCCACAGCCACATTCCCCTGAGATATTGGGATTGCGGAACTTAAAGGCTTCGTTCAGACCTTCCTTGACGAAATCGACCTCGGTGCCATCGATGAGCGCCAGACTCGTTTCATCAACGACGACCGTAACGCCCCGGTCTTCGAAAACCCGGTCGTCGGCGGCGATATCGTCCGCATAATTAACGACATAGGCGAAACCGTTACAGCCGGTTTTCTTGACCCCCAAACGTAATCCGACGCCGCTGCCCCGGTTCCTGAGGTGTGTCCTGACCCGCTCGGCGGCGGGCGCTGTGAGTGAAATTGCCATGCTTATCAACCCATTTCGTGTTCGGCGGCGTATTGCTCGCCGAGGCTTGTCAATGCATCTTCCAACAGAAAGATCCTGCCGGTTTTCTCTTCAGGTATAGACAACGCTGCCATCAGCTTGTTCGTCCACACGGTCGCGAAAGCGCTGACTGCCAGGCCCCTTAGCTCACTGCAAAGGAAATCCGCGGCGGCGATGACATGCGGACAGGCCAGTGCCCGGAAGCCAATCTCTGCAATCCTGCCATGCTCGATGCCCGCCGAGAATTGTATCTCGCAAATCTCACCCGGCATGGATGCCGCAGCGCTTAGCGCTACAGGGTATGCCCCTTTTAGCGGCAATGCATTGACCGGGTTCGCAAACCGCAGGCGCACTTCAGGACTGTAAGGATCGTCAGGCCGCACGCGCGTCTCCGGCAATGTCGCGCAGACGTGCTACAGCCTGCATGTAGCGGCGAACTGCTTCCTCTATATGTTCCGCGGTGGTACCACGTCCAAAGCTGAAACGAATGGCGCTTTGTATGCTGATGTCGTCAAGTCCCAACGCGCGCAGAACATGCGATGGTTCTCCACTTTGTGAATTGCAGGCGGAGCCGCTCGCCACGCACAAAGGCTCCAGCGCAAGCAGTAAACTTTCCCCCTCAACTCCCGCAACGCTGACATTCAGTATACCCGGATAGCAAACGCTCTCTGGCAAGGTTTCACGGACACCCTCGACCCGTCGAATGCCCTCCCACAGGCGCGCGCGCAAACTGCTTACATGGGCATGGTCATCATCCATCTTTTGTCGCGCAAGCGACGCGGCGGCGCCCAGCCCGGCGACAAGGTGGACCGGGAGCGTGCCCGGCCGCAAGCGCCGCTCCTGCCCGCCACCATGCATCAGCGGCAGTATCTGGCAGCCGGGCCGGTCAGCAATGTACAGGGCGCCAATGCCCTGCGGCCCGTAAAACTTGTGCGCTGTCAGCGATAGTAAATCGACCGGGACAGCGGAGAGATCGATGTCCATTTTGCCGACGGACTGCGCGGCGTCGGTGTGAAACAGGACGTCGCGGTCACGGCAGATTGCGCCAATGGCGGCAAGGTCCTGAATCGCCCCCGTCTCGTTGTTGACGTGCATGACCGATACCAGCTGGGTATCCGCCCTAAGCGCGGCGGTGAGCTGCCGCTCGTCCAGCCGCCCGTTCGCGTCAGGGGGCAGCCAGCTTACTTCAAAGCCGGCTTTTTCCAGCGCCCGGAAAGTGTCGGAGACTGCCTTGTGTTCGGTCTGCATCGTCACAAGATGCCGGCCCCGGTGCGCCCGGGCGTGTGCGGCACCCTGAATAGCCAGGTTGTCCGACTCGGTGGCGCCGGAGGTGAACACGAGCCGGCCCGGTGTCGTATGCAGCAGCTCGGCAAGCTGTCCGCGGGCGATTTCGATGCTCCGGGCGGCCTGGCGGCCAGCCAGGTGCGTGGCGGCAGCGTTTGCCGTCCCGCCGGTACTCATCAGTAGCGCCTGCATGAACTCCTGCACTTCAGGGGCAGGTGGCGTCGCGGCCGCGTAGTCGAGATAGATAGCATCAGCACTCATACGTCCGGGCTCAGTCAGGCGCGACAGCAGTGAGGATGCCGCGCAGAATGTTGATCTCATTCTTGTCCGGCCGCGCCTTGACGAAAAGTCTTCGCAGCCGGCGCATGAGCATGCGTGGGTTGTCCGGATCCAGAAACTGGCTGCGGATCAGGACCGCTTCCAGATGTCGAAAAAAATGCTCCATCTCAGCCGCAGTAGCCGCTGGCGACTCAGGCACTGGGGCTTTACGCTCCGCGTCTGCCGCCAACGCAAGGCGCAGCTCATAGCTGACGATCTGCACGGCCATCGCGATGTTCAGCGAACTGAATTCGGGATCAGTCGGAATCGTTAACAGTGCCTGACAGCGATCCAGGTCTTCGTTTGTCAGCCCGGATTTCTCCGGTCCAAACACAACGGCAACGTTGCCGAGCTGATTTTCAGTAACCAGCTTGTGGGCGCACTCACGGGGCGCAAGGCTCGGCCAGTCTATCGAACGGACACGCGCGCTTGCGCCAGCCACAAACACACAGTCACAAAGCGCTTCGTCCAGTGACGACGTGACCTTTGCCGCCGCCAGCAGGTCTTCCGCCCCGGATGCCCGTGCCGTCGCCTCGGCATGCGGAAAATAGCGCGGACTCACGAGAAAAAGCTCGCTGAGCCCCATGTTCTTCATGGCGCGTGCAGTCGCCCCGATGTTTCCCGGGTGCGTAGTACCCACCAATACGACACGTACCGTCACTGTAGATTGAATCCCTGAGTAGCAAGGTCTGCTATTCTACCGCCGCCCGGCGGAAACGTCTGGCCACTGTTGTTTAACAATCTGGCGGAATCATTCTGATGGACGCAATGCTTAATGTGGCCGTAATGGCAGCCCGGCGCGGTGGCGACACGCTGATCCGCAACATGAACAAGATCAGCAAACTGAATGTTGAACAAAAGGGGCGTAATGATTTCGTCAGCGATGCCGACTACGTGGCTGAGCGTGCGGTGATCGAAACCATCCGCCGACATTATCCCGACCACGCGATTAAAGCTGAGGAAAGCGGCTCTTCGGGCGAATCCGAGTTCGAATGGATCATCGATCCGCTGGATGGCACGACCAACTATTTGCATGGCTTTCCGGTGTTCTGTGTTTCTGTGGCGCTGGCGCACAACGGCAGAGTGGAACATGGCGCCGTGTATGACCCTTTGCGTCAGGAGTTTTTCACCGCCACCCGCGGTCAGGGCGCGCAGCTCGAAGGCAGAAAAATTCGCGTCTCCGGACGCACAGAGCTGTCGAATGCCCTGATCGGCACCGGTTTTCCCTACCGCGAATCGAATGAATCATTCGAGCCGTACATGAACATGCTGGTGTCGGCGATGAAAAACACCAGTGGCATCCGACGTGCGGGCGCCGCTGCCCTCGATCTTTGCTACGTCGCCGCGGGCCGGCTGGATGCATTCTGGGAGACGGGGCTCATGCCCTGGGACCTGGCGGCAGGGTCACTGATCATTCGGGAAGCGGGCGGCATCATCAGTGCGCTCGATGGCAAAGAAAATTTCCTCGACACCGGTCACGTCCTTTGCGGCTCACCGAAGATATACGCCGGCCTGGCAAAACTGTTCGCACCTGACATCAGTAAGATGTTCGACTGACACTGTGCCGACGCAAACGCGAGTAGCGCCGCCAATCCGCCCGCGATTACCACAGTGACCGTATGGCAACCGCGGATTGATATTCAGTGCCATCGCGGAAACAACCATGTTCCGCTCTTGCAACGCGATCGCCCGCGGGGCGGGCTATTACAGCACGAAAAGCCATTGCGGCTAGGGCAGATCGTCGATGGCGTCCGAATCGATTTCCGGCGGTAACAGGTCCTGCGGGCTGATGTTAAGCAACAACGCCGTCGCACTGGCGGCGTAAATGGACGAATAGGTACCGACGATGATGCCGACGATCAGCGCAATAGAGAACGGTCCTACCGACTCTCCGCCAAGCATTAGCAAAACGACCAGCACCAGCAATGTCGTCAGGCCAGTGATGATGGTGCGCGCAAGCATTTCGTTCAGCGACACATTCATGGACTCCTCCGAGGACATGCCGCGCAGTTTCAGAAAGTTTTCGCGGATTCTGTCGAACGCAACGACGGTATCGTTAAGCGAGTAACCGATGACAGCAAGCACAGCGGCAACGACCGACAGATCGAAGGTGATGCCGGTCAGTGAAAAGAATCCAATTGTGATGATGACATCATGCACGAGCGCCACTACCGCACCGGCTGCGAACTTCCACTGAAAGCGGAACATCACGTAAGCAAATATCATCACCAGCGCAAAGATCAGGGCGAGACCGCCCTGCTCCGTCAACTCTTCACCCACCTGGGCACTGACGAGTTCGACGCGCCGCATCTCAATGTCCGGTTCGTCCTCTGCGAGGATGGCAAACAGCGAATCCCGGATGGCATTCGAATCCTGCCCCGGTTGCGGCGGCAGACGCACCATTACCTCATCGCTGGAACCGAATTCCTGCACGACGTGCTGCGCAAAACCTGACGCCGTTAATTTATCGCGAATGCTGACGAGATCGGCCGACTGGGGATAGTGCACTTCCAGCAGAATGCCGCCCGTGAAGTCGATGCCGAGATTCAGGCCGCGAGTGGCCAACGAGACGATGGAAATCAGGATCGCGAGAACGGAAATACTGATTGCGATCGTGCGTGGCTTGCGACCAAGGAAATCGATGCTTGGTTTGTCTTTTATCAGGCGCATGCGCTTAGTTCCCGATCGACAGCGATTTCAGCCGTCGTCCTCCATACAACAGATTGACGATCATCCGGGTACCGACAATCGACGTGAACATGGACGTAATGATGCCCAGCGACAAGGTTACCGCGAAGCCTTTGATCGGTCCGGTACCAAACGCGAACAGCACGACGGCCGCGATCAAGGTCGTGATATTGGCGTCAGCGATAGACGAGAACGCCTTCTCGTACCCAGAGTAGATGCTGTTCTGGATCGTGCTGCCGCTATTCAGTTCTTCACGAATACGCTCGAAGATCAGTACGTTGGCATCCACTGCCATACCGACGGTCAGCACGATGCCCGCAATGCCGGGTAAGGTCAGTGAAGCCTGCAGCAGTGACAGCAGCGCGACGATGAATACAAGATTAGTCAAAAGGGCAACATTCGCGATCATGCCGAATCCACGATAATAGACCGCCATAAAAACGATCACGGCGAGGAAACCGATTTGCACCGCCTGGAAACCTCGTTCGATGTTGAGTGCACCCAGCGTCGGGCCGATCGTCCGGTCCTCGACTTTAAAGACCGGTGCCGCCAGCGCGCCTGCGCGCAACAACAGCGCGAGATCGCGCGCTTCGCCCGGCGTCAGGCCGGTCGTCTGAAAGCGGTCCTTGAAAATGCCCTGTATAGTCGCGGTGTTGATGATCTCTTCTGTCTTGTCAATATCATAGGTCACCGTACCGTCGGCATGCGTGACCGGCACGCGACGCGATTCGATGAACACGGTCGACATCGGCTTTTTCAGGTTCGCCCTGGTGGTTGCGAGCATCTTGTCGCCGCCCGCCGCGTCCAGTGTAATGAACACCGCCGGTGAGCCTTCACTGAATCCCGACTCCGCGTTAATGATCTGATCGCCCGAGGCGATAACGTCGCGTTTCAGCCGTTGTCCGGGTACGCCGCGACCTTCGTAGAAACGCGAGGAAGGGTCGTTGTCGGTATCGACCAGCCGGAATTCCAGCGTCGCCGTGGCGGTCAGAATTTTGTCGAGCTCGTTCGGATCCTGCACGCCCGGCAGCTGCACCACGATACGATTGACGCCCTGTCTCTGCACCAGCGGTTCGGCCACTCCTAGCTGATCAACACGATTGCGCAAGGTAATGATGTTCTGATCGATGGCAAAATCCTGGCGCGCCTTGATCTGTGCTTCGCTCATGCGTACCCGCAGTGAGCGGCCATCGGCACCTTCGCTGACCAGCAGTTCGGGATCGGCAGTCTCGATAATCCGCCTGCCCGCCTCCATGTCTTCTTCGCTGCGAAACGGCACATTGATAATCGTGCCTTCCAGTTCCGGCCTGCTGCGAATACGGGCATCGCGCAGGCGGTCAGCAAAGTCCTGTTCGTAGGAGTTGAGCCGGCTCTGTATGGCACTGTCCATGTCCACTTCCAGAAGGACATACACGCCGCCACGAAGATCGAGCCCGAGGCTCATTGGATTAAGCCCCAGCTTTCGGACCCAGGCCGGCAGCTTTGGCGCGTCGGTAAGCGCCACATTGGTATCCGATGCGAAGCGATCGCGGAACAGCTCCAGCGCCGTTGCCTGATCTTCGTTGCTGTCAAAGCGGACGACAATGCGGCCATCCTGGAAGTACATTGCCTCGGGCGTGATGTCAGACATTGCCAGCAACTGCTCCGTCCGCTCCATGCGATTTTCGGAGAACGGACTGCCATCCATACTCGCCAGCTGCACGGCGGGTGCAGTGCCATAAAGATTTGGCATCGCTATGACAAGACCTGCGAGCAGGAGGACCAGGACCAGCGCATTTAGCCAAGCGGGGTAACGATTCACGTTGCGGCTCTTATTCAGGCAGCGTCGATCGTGCCCTTCGGCACGACGGCGGAAACCGTTGCTTTCTGCACCTTGATTTCGACGTTGTTCGCGATTTCGAGCGTGGCGTAGTGCTCGCTCACCGCCGTCACCTTGCCAAGCACGCCACCGGCGGTGAGGACTTCATCTCCGGTTGCCAGTGCTTTAACGAGTTCAGTGTGTGCTTTAGCCCGTTTCTGCTGCGGGCGGATCAGGAGAAAATAAAAGGCGACAAATATAATGATCATTGGCAGGAACATGCCAAGCGGATCGCCGCCGCCGGTATCCTGTGCAAACGCGGGACTAATCAAGAAATCCATATGAGTATTCCTAAAATGCCCGGCATCGCGCGGGGCCAAAAAATGCGCGCCATTATGGCACACCATCCAGAAACTATGGGGACACGCCGCCGGTATTCAACGGCAGCGTCGGCGCTGCCTTGCCGGACGCGCTAGTGTCAGGTCAGAGCGCATAGCGCTGGCGCAGGTCGGCAAGGAAACCGGGCAGATTCTGAGCTTCGATCGCCGTTCTAATATCGTCCATAAGTCGTTGATAATAATACAGATTATGTATAGTATTCAGGCGCGCTCCCAGGATTTCTCCGCACTTCTCGAGATGACGCAGATACGCCAGGCTGTAGTGCGTGCAGGTGTAGCAGTCGCACGCCGGGTCCGGCGGCGCAGTATCGCTGGCATAGCGGGCATTGCGAATTTTCACAATTCCCTGGGAGGTAAACAGCTGCCCGGTGCGCGCGTGGCGTGTGGGCATGACGCAGTCGAACATGTCGATGCCGCGGCTAACGCCCTCGGCGATGTCGACCGGCGTACCGACACCCATCAGATAGCGGGGTTTGTCCGCGGGCAGGTGAGGCTCAAGTGCGTCAAGCACTGCGTTCCGTTCCGCCTCCGGCTCACCCACCGCGAGTCCGCCGACGGCATAGCCGTCAAAGCCTATCCTTATAAGCCCGGCAAGAGATGCCTGCCGCAAGTCGTCATACACGCCACCCTGCACGATGCCGAACAGCGCCTCCCCTCGGCCCGGGTCAGCCGAGCGCAGCTGATCGAACGCTCGGCGGCTGCGCTGAGCCCAGCGCAGCGACAATGCCATGGACTCACGCGCTTCGTCCGCCGTCGCGGGGTAAGGCGTGCATTCATCGAAGATCATGGTGACATCGGCGTCCAGGTCGTGCTGCACCTGCATCGATTTCTCCGGCGTCAAAAACACCTCATCGCCGTTGACAGGGGAGCGAAAGCGCACGCCCTCTTCGCTCAGTTTGCGCATTTCCGCCAGTGAAAACACCTGGAAACCGCCGGAGTCTGTCAGCACAGGTCCGTGCCAGTTGATGAATTCGTGTAACCCGCCGTGCTGTCTAATGATGTCGGTTCCCGGTCGCAGCATCAGGTGGAAAGTATTCCCCAGGATGATGTCTGCGCCCGCCTCGCGAACTTCCTCCGGCGTGACACTCTTGACCGACCCGTACGTGCCGACCGGCATGAAGGCCGGTGTCCGCACCTCACCGCGCCGAAACGTGATTCTGCCCGTGCGGGCGCGATCCGCCTGTTTCTCGACAACAAACTTCATTCGCGATCCGGGTACAACAGCATGGCGTCACCATAGCTAAAAAAGCGGTAGCGCTCAGCAACCGCGTGCTGGTAAGCAGCAAGCGTCCGCTGCCGGCCAGCGAATGCCGCCACCAGCATCAGCAGCGATGATTGTGGCAGATGAAAATTGGTCAGCAGAATGTCCACGCTCCGGAAGCTGTAACCCGGCCAGATGAAGATATCCGTTTCGCCGTCGTAAGGCGCGATAGCGCCGTCTCCTGAAGCCGCTTCGAGTGCGCGTACGGAGGTGGTGCCAACGGCGATAACCCGACCGCCGCCTGCACGCGTCTGTTCGACCTGCTGGCAGACGGCTTCGCTGACCACAATACGTTCCGCGTGCAGTCGGTTAGCACTCACTTCGGGCTCGCGCAGCGGCTGAAAGGTGCCGGCGCCCACGTGCAAGGTCACGAACGCGTGCTGCACCCCGAGTTCCAGTGTTTGCTGCATCATCTGTTGATCGAAATGCAGTCCCGCGGTCGGCGCGGCGACGGCACCTGGCGTCCGGGCGTAGATGGTCTGGTAACGCTCATCGTCCGCTGCTTCGGCATCGCGATCGAGGTAAGGCGGCAACGGTACCTCGCCCTGCCGCTCCAGACAGGTCATTACCGGCTCGGAAAAGGTCAGCGTGTACATGCCACCTGCCCTCCCGGCGACGGTCGCAACACAGCGCTCGTCAAACAGGATGCGAGAACCTGGTTTCGGCGACTTGCTGGCCCGTACCTGGGCGATTGCAGTGGTCCGGCCAGTAATCCGCTCCACCAGCACTTCGACTTTCCCGCCGCTACCCTTGGTGCCGCGCAAACGCGCGGGTATGACGCGGGTATCGTTGAAAACCAGCAGGTCGCCGGCAGCCAGGAATGTCGGAAAGTCTGTGAAACCGTGATCCGAAAGCCGCTCGGCAACGACCAGCAGGCGGCTGCCAGGTCGCGCTTTCGCCGGGTAGCGGGCGATGAGCTCTGGCGGCAGCTCGAAGTCAAAATCGGTCAGTAACATGGGCGCGCATGGTAACCCACGCGCGCCCGACTGTTGCTCGATTGAGCTCGCGTTACTCGACGATCGCCAGCGGTGCCCGTCCGGGCCGAAGCCGGCTTTGCCGGTTGTCTGGCACCTCTATCTCGATGGTCGCTTTCCGTTTGTCGCGCATGATCTCGATCTTCAGCGTTTCACCGCGCTGATAGCTGCCCAAAATGCGCATCGCATGCGAAACGGTCTGCGGTTTGCGACCATCCACACTCAGAATGACATCGCCATCCTGCAGTTTCAGCTCATCACCTGCTGGCGCGCGAACCACCAGCAGGCCTTCGCTGGTGCCGAAATAGCGCCCAAGGCCCTCCGTCAGCTCGGCCAGCTCCATCTCGCCGAAGGTTCCGGCGTGGGAGACCCAGGCAAAGTTTTCGACCAGCGGTGCACCTGGCGCTCGCGGTGCCCCCGGCGGAAAGGGAAAATCCCGTTCCCCGAAGCCGAGCGCGAACGCCTGCGCCATTTCACGCGGCGCAACTTCCGTTGTATCGGTTTTGCCGTTGCGCAGAAATTCAATTGCCAGCACGTCTCCCTCATTAACACCCCGCATAAAATCCAGGAGCTTCCTGCCCGCCGCCTCACCGTCTTCTGCGCTCAGAGTTTCGCCGTTGATCGCGGTAATAACATCATCGCTACGCAATCCTGCATCTTCCGCCGCGCCACCGGGCGAAACACCGACAATTTTTACACCTTCCACGGGACCGGCCTCTTGCCCCGCGCCAATGGTCACGCCCAGTACCGGCCCGCTGCCGGAATGAATGATTCGTTCAATTCTTTCCACTCTCGGCAGTTGCGACATCGACAGGTCAGCGACCTGCCGCGCGGCTTCCGCCAGTTTCTGTTCGGCCTCACGCATGCGCACGTCTGTGTCGACTTCGACAGTCTCCTGCACGCCGTCCCTGATTACGCGAACTTCTTTTCGTATTTCGGCGGGTTGTTCGATTGCCTCCTGCGCGAGCAACGGCAACGCAAGGGCCTGCAGCCCGACCAATAGTGCCAATCTGGATATCAATTTCATGTTCAGGTCTCCTTTTCCGCTCCGGGAAATACAGTCTTCCGCTTGCCGGAATTCGATCAAAATGCCGTCCGCAGCGACTGCGCCCGCCGCAGGTTCAGCAACAGGTTCATCAGGCGCACGCGCTCTTGCCAGTACTGCGATTCTTCAGCGGGGCTCAGGCGCATATCCGGATGGTTAAGCCGGTAGTCGACGGCCGCGATACGATCTTCGAGTTCAGTCAACGTTGCTGCAGTGCTGACGCGAACGAGGCTTGGTTGCCCGGGCAACGCTCGCAGGTCGCTTTCAATCTGCCGCGACTGCACCATGAGTGCATTAAGGGTCGTCGCGTCGTCGGCAGATGCCGTCGTCAATGGCGCAGCCGTTGCCACCGCGGGCGTCGTGTAGGTCACCGGTGTATCAGCAGGCGGCGGAGACAGCAGTGGCACATTGAGAACCGTCAGCACCACCGCTGCTGCAATCGCGGCGCCAGCCAGCCACCTGATCCTGGCGGCGTCAGGATTCGCGATCAATCCTTCCGCACGAGCCTGAGTAGCAATGCGCTGCCAGACTTCACTCGGCGGGACCGTGTCGTCAAGCCTCTGCAGGCCATCCAGCAAACGCGACCGAGCCTCGCGGCTCAAGCCGTGACTGTCCTGGTCATTCGATAATGTGTGATCCTGTTCCTGCATGTCGTTCACTCATGTCAATGGCTTAGCAACTACCCAGTACTGATGCCTGCACGGCCACGTTGGTCGCATCGGTCTCTTTATCCAGCAACGGTCGGAGCCGCTGATAGGCGCGCGCTAACTGTGATTTAGAAAAACTTTCCGTCTTGCCCATCATTGCGCCGATTTCCTTGTGGGTGAAACCCTCGACATCGTGCAGCCAGACGACGGCGCGCGCGACCGGTGGCAGGCTGCCTATGGCAGCATCGAGATCGATCGCCTGTTCCTGGCGCTGCGCCCAGTGGCTGCCGTGGCGGTCCGACTCCAGGGCCAGAGGGTCCCAGTCATCGTCCAGGCTCTGGCCCCGGGCGTGCCAGGCCGAGCGAAGAAACATTAATGCCTTGGAAACTGCCACCCGTCGTATCCAGATGCCAATCGGCGCTTCGCCCCGAAACTGGCCGATGCTGCGCATCACTTCAATAAAAGTGTCCTGCAGCAGGTCTTCGGCTTGCGCAGGCACGCGGGTGAATCGCAGACAAATCGAATACACCGGCGGGCCAAAGGCGCGATACAGAATTTCCAGCGCTTTGGCGTCGCCGCGGCTCGCCCGCTGGACGATCGCCGGGTCGATCAGAATGTCGGCAAACTTACTCATGCGTGATCTTAAGCCCGCTTCGGTTACTTTCTGCAACAAACCGTTAGATGCGCCCCGCATTGAAAAGGTCGCAGACCTTGCCTACTGGCAGGCGTCCGGGCAGCCGCATATACTTACCTGCTTTCAGCCCGAGCCCCTGTCGCCAGGCGGTTTCGGCGAATGCGATTTGGCCGGGGTGGCGGAACTGGTAGACGCGCCGGATTCAAAATCCGGTTCTGGCAACAGAGTGCGAGTTCGATTCTCGCCCTCGGCACCAATCGCATCCGCCACGGGTCAGACTCCTGATGAACCAGACAACATGAAATATTGCTCGAACTGTGGCGGCAAGGCCGCGCGACGCGTTCCTGACGGTGACACGCGCGAGCGTGTGATTTGCCCCAGCTGCAACATCGTCCACTACCAGAATCCGAAAATTGTGGTCGGCTGCGTGCCGGAGCACGACGGCAAGATTCTCTTGTGCAAACGCGCTATCGAGCCGCGCCACGGCTACTGGACGGTCCCGGCAGGTTTTATGGAGCTTGGCGAATCGATCGCACAAGGCGCCGCCAGGGAAACACTGGAAGAAGCCTGTGCGAACGTTAGCATCGGGCACCTTTTCGCCTCCGTCGACGTGGTCGAGGCCGGTCAGCTGCACCTGTTTTTTACGGCGACCTTTAACGGGGATTTCGCCGCCGGCGATGAGTCATTGGAGGTGGCGATGTTCAGCGAAGCCGACATTCCCTGGGACGAGATTGCGTTTCGCAGTGGACTATTCGCACTCAGGAAGTACTTTGCCGACGCCGGCCAGAACAACGGCGTCCACATCCACGAAATTGCGCTCGGTAAAGGCCGCAACTAGGCAGGCCCGAACGCCCTCGTTAATACCGTATCGTGGCGCATGAGGCGCGGTTCCTACGTGCAATATTGAAGCAGTCTCAGGCGAGTGCGAGACAAGGCAACAGCGGCCGAAAAAACGGAGTGTACAAACCGGTACATGAGGCTTTTGAGGTCGCTGTTAACGCCGTATCGTGCCGCATGAGGCTGCATCAACGTGCAGCTAGCTGCCTTCGGCGTTGGCAATAGCCTCAGTCAACTGCTTCGGTGGCAAATAGCCGCTGAACAGGGTGCCGTCCTCCAGCACAATCGCTGGCGTACCGCGCAAGCCTACATCTTGGCCCACAGCGTACTGCTGGCTGATTGCGGACGAATCGCAATCGTCAAAAGCGAAACTCTTGTCCTGTTTCGCAAGCGTCAGTGCGGCGTTTCGGTCGCTGGCACACCAGACGTGTTCCGCCTTTGACCAGGACTCCGTCGCCGGTCCGCTACGGGGATACAGGAAATATCGCACCTCGATGCCTTCCGCCATGTATTCGTCGATCTGGTTGTGCAGCCGGCGACAGAAAGTGCAGTCAATATCGGTGAAAACAGAAACGGTGTGCCGTACGTTTTCCGGCTTGAAGACAATGAGCTGATCATCCGGAACGGCTTCCATCATCTTGGCCCGCGCGTTGTTGCGCTCTTTCTCCGACAGGTTGGTCTTTTCCTGCAGATCAATCAGATCGCCCTGCAACAAATAGCGACCGTCCCCGGAGATGTAGGCGATGATGGCGCCCTTGCGAACGGTGTACCAGCCGTCGATCTCGCTCGCAAAAATGTCATCGGCTTCAATGCCGGAAAACAAACCGGACACCGTTGCCCGAACTTTTTCGAGTTCCGCAGAGTCGTCCGCAGCCGCGGCCGGCAGGGTGACCAGGCTCAACGCTGTCAGCAACAGGCCCGTTCGCATCGGAAAAAATTTCATCAAATAGTCCTTCGGCTGTGCCCGCAGGCGGCAGCGGATGATTCCACAGTAAGTACTAAGCTGAGACTAGGCTACCTGGCGGCGGTTCCGTCCAACTCAAAGTGACGGGATTGTAGCAAAGGAATACGGCCAATATCGCTATCCGCAACGCCTGGCGCCTTCATGCCGGCAGCCCGGACGAGTCCGGGACGATGCGTCGGCGGCGTGGTTGCGACAGTGGTGCAAGTGCGAGTCCACGCGCATTTCGCGACCGTCAGCGGCGCCAGCAGTGGCCGGCTGAGCCTTCGTCAAGCGCCGCTAGCCGCGCGGATGATGCTCGCCGTGCAAATCCTTCAGGCGCTCGCGGGCGACATGCGTGTAAATCTGGGTGGTCGACAGGTCACTGTGGCCCAGCAGCAACTGAACGACTCGTAAATCTGCGCCACGATTCAGCAGGTGGGTCGCAAATGCGTGCCTCAGGCTGTGCGGCGACAGTTTTTTCTGGATCCCGGCTTTTTGCGCATAGCGCTTGATGATGTGCCAGAAAGCCTGGCGCGTCATACGGTCGCCCCGACGGGTTGGAAACAGATAGTCCGTCTGCCGTTCCAGCAGGATTTCCATGCGCGGTCCGTCGATAAAGTCCCGCAGCCAGCGCTGTGCTTCATCGCCCAGCGGAATCAGCCGTTCGCGATCGCCCTTGCCGACAATGCGCAACACGCCCTGATTGAAGTTGACCTGTGACTGCTTGAGATTGATTAGTTCGGAAACCCGCAGGCCGGTCGCATACAGCAATTCGAGCATCGCCCTGTCGCGGTGGCCCAATGGCTCATCGGTATTGGGCGCCTGCAGCAGGGAGTCCACTTCGTCCTCGGTAAGCGTTTTCGGCAGCGTGCGGCCTATGCGTGGCATTTCGATATCCGCCGTCGGATCGGAATCGCGCAGCCCTTCGCGCATGATGTAGCGGAAGAAACGGCGAAAACTGGATAGCTGCCGTGCCGTGGAGCGCGGTTTGGCACCGCTTTCCACACGACCGGCGATGAAGTCCAGTAAATCGGACTTTTCAGCCTTTTCGATGTGAATATCCTGTTCCAACAGGCTGCGTCGAAGGGTCATCAGGTCTGCGCGATAGGCACCCAGGGTGTTCGCGGAAAGACCGCGCTCCATCCAGATGGCATCGAGAAAACGGTCGACCAGTTCTTCCGAACTGCTGCGGGACTTTTCGGGCTTGTCAGACTGGCTGCTCGTCATATTTTCCATCAGATTCGGGCCATCCTTGGCGATACCGAGGCTTGCGGCGGCACTATGGAAGGGCGGGGCTGGTAACATATTGTCACCTGGCAACCCGGTGCCGGAACTCCCAATAGACCCATCGCCAAGCAACGGATTTTGCAAGGAATTGAGTATGCGTAGCGGACCTTCCGACCGGCGTGACCGCTGTCACAGATTCATCAAGGCATTAACATAAAATGATCTGCGTCACATTCCGCTCTGATAACACCGTCGCGCCACGCTGCAGGATTTTGACAACGAGACAGCGGACAGTATGCCTGTGTTGATCGCCATCGCTCGCTTAGCCTACGGCGTTTATGCCTGGCTCGTTTTCCTGCTGTTCGCTGTTGCTGCACTCCTGGGCGTGTTGCTTATTCCGGGACTGCGCCGTCGGCGGCGATGGGTCAGCATTTGTGCACGTCAGCCGTTGCGACTTGCGGGCGTCAAAACGGTCGTGCGAGGCCTGGAACAACTGCCCCGCGGCGGCGCGGTAGTCGTGGCGAACCATGCCAGTTACGTCGACGGTGTTTTGCTGCAGGCCGTTCTGCCGCCGCAATTCTCGTTCGTCATCAAAGGCGAGATGCAGAGGATTCCGGTAATAGGCTTCCTGCTGCGACGCGTTGGTGCCCGTTTTGTGGAACGTTTCGACAAGTCGGGCAGTGCGCGCGATGCGCGACGCTTGCTGAAAGCGGCTGGCAACGGCGAATCACTGGTCGTGTTCCCGGAAGGCACGTTTGTTAAGTCGCCTGGTCTGGCGCCCTTCCGTGCGGGCGCCTTTGCAGCGGCGACCAGAGCCGGCCTGCCGGTTGTGCCACTGGTCATTTCGGGAACGCGCCACATACTGCCTGCAAGCAGACTTCTCCCGCGCCATGGACACGTCGCTGTCGACATCCTCCGGCCTATCAACGGCAACAATGCGCAATATTCGGACAACAAGGCCCTGGCGGGCCTCGCGCGACAGCGCATTCTTGACGTTCTTAACGAACCGGATCTCGTCCGTGACCCGTCAGCGTGAATTCGGCCCACTTACGGCATATGCCGGGGGACCTGTATTGCAGGATGATCCGAAGTACGGGAAAGTAGCGCACCCTGAATTTCGTTAGAGGCTCAATCGACACAATGAAAGAAGATCCGATCGTCATCGTCGCCGCGAAACGCACGCCGCTGGGAGCATTCCAGGGCGTGCTGCATGCGGCCAGTGCTACCGAGTTGTCTGCCACTGCAAACCGTGCGGCGCTTGCAGCCTCTGGTCTTGATGGCGCGGATGTCGACGAGGTGCTGCTCGGCTGCGTGTTGCCGGCAGGGCTGGGACAGGCGCCGGCACGGCAGGCATCGCTGGCAGCAGACATTCCGCAAGGTGTGCCCTGTTCGACGATTAACAAGGTATGCGGATCCGGCATGAAGTCGGTGATGCTTGGCCATGATCTTATTGTTGCCGGCAGTGCCGGCATCGTGCTGGCGGGCGGCATGGAGTCGATGAGCAATGCGCCTTACCTTATGCCGAAAGCCCGCGCCGGGTATCGCATGGGGCATCAGGAAGTGCTTGATCACATGTTTTTCGACGGCCTGCAGAATCCTTATGATGGCCACATGATGGGGCATTTTGCGGAGTTAACGGCCGTCCGCTACGGCTTCAGCAGGGAGGATCAGGATGCGTTTGCCATCGCCTCGGTGAATCGCGCCCGTGCTGCAACAGAGAGTGGCCGTTTTGCCGACGAAATTGCGCCGGTCACAGTGAAAAACCGGAAAGGCGAAAAAACGGTGCAGGTAGACGAAGGCCCGGTCGCGGCGAACGTCGAGAAAATCCCGCAGCTTCGCCCCGCCTTCAGCAAGGATGGGACTGTAACCGCGGCAAGTTCATCGTCCATATCGGACGGCGCTGCAAGCTTGATCCTGATGCGTGCCAGCGAGGCAGAGAGGCGCGGCATCACTGCGCTGGCAGTGATTCGCGGTCATACAGGCTTTGCCCATGAACCGGAATGGTTCACGACGGCACCCGTTTTCGCCATTCGTGCACTTCACGAAAAACTGGGCTGGGACGCCAACACTGTCGATTTGTATGAAATCAATGAAGCGTTCGCCTGCGTCACCATGGCCGCGATGCACGACGTAGGCATTTCGCACGAGCAGGTGAATGTGAATGGCGGTGCCTGCGCGCTCGGTCATCCAATTGGCGCGTCCGGCGCACGTATTATCGTTACCTTGATACACGCGCTAAGAAACAGTGGTGGCGGCACTGGGATCGCTTCACTGTGCATTGGCGGTGGCGAAGCCGTGGCTATCGCTATCGAAGTGTGACATCAGCGCGAACGATGCCAAGAAATTCCAGAGGAAAAGTGTCATGGATTTGAAAAAAGCCAAAGCCGTTGTAACAGGCGCCGCATCTACCAACGGGCTCGGGTACGCGAGTGCAAAAAAGATCGTCGACGCGGGTGGATGGGCGGTACTGCTTGATGTCAACGAGGAAGAAGGGAAGCGCAGCGCCGCAGGACTGGGAGAGCGCGCAACCTTCATTCGCACGGATGTTAGCGATGAGGCCAGCGTGCAGGCCGCTATCAGGCAATCCGGCGAATTCATGCAGGGAATTACACTCGCCGTTAACTGCGCCGGCATCATCGGCGCCGCGCGAGCGCTGGGTCGTGAAGCCCCCATGCCGCGAGAAATCTTTGCGCAGACGGTAGCAGTCAATCTCATTGGCTCATTTCTGATTGCCAAGGAATCTGCCAATGTCATGCAGCACAACGAGCCCAACGCCGACGGCGAACGGGGCGTAATTATCAGCACCGCGTCAATCGCTGCGTTCGAAGGACAAATCGGGCAGGTTGCCTATTCAGCCTCTAAAGGGGGCGTGGTGGGCATGACTTTGCCGCTGGCTCGCGAGTTCGCGCGTCTGGGTATCCGCGTCAACGTTATCGCACCCGGTATATTCATGACGCCCATGGTCGCCGGCATGAAGCCGGAGCTGCAGGAGTCACTCGGTGCGCAGGTGCCATTTCCGTCGCGGCTCGGCAGGCCGGAAGAGTACGCCATGCTGGTCGCCAGCATTTACGAAAACGCAATGATCAATGGGGAAACGATCCGCCTGGACGGCGCCATACGCATGCAACCCAAGTAGTCGGCATGGCAACCGGCTACGGTTACATGCCGCTGTAATTTGGCCCACCGCCGCCCTCCGGGACGGTCCAGACTATGTTCTGCGTCGGGTCCTTGATGTCGCAGGTTTTACAGTGCACACAGTTCTGTGCATTGATCTGGAAACGCGGTTCATTGTTTTCCATGACGATTTCATAAACCCCCGCAGGACAGTAACGTTGCGCCGGCTCATCGTATTCGGGCAGGTTGTAATCCACCGGAACCGACTCGTCGATCAACTTCAGATGTGACGGCTGATCCTCTTCGTGATTGGTACTCGAGAAGAAAACTGACGACAAGCGGTCGAACGTCAAGACGCCATCAGGCTTCGGATATTCAATCGGGGCGGCGTCTGCAAATTTCTGCAGACTTTTGTGATCCGGCTCAGTGTTTCTGAGCGTAAACGGCAGCTTGCCGCGAAAAATATTCTGGTCCATCCAGGTAAACGCGGCACCCAGCAAGGTGCCGAACTTGTGCAGCGCGGGGCCGAAGTTCCGTGCCCGATACAGCTCGTCATAAACCCAGGAACGTCTGACCGCGACTTCATAGCCATCCAGGCTTGCCGGCGCGTCGTCCGACTGTTCCAGCGCCTTGTAGACCGCTTCGGCAGCTAGCATGCCAGTCTTCATAGCGGTGTGTGTGCCCTTGATTTTTGCACCATTAAGAAACCCTGCGTCGCAACCGACAAGCACGCCGCCGGGAAAAGTAAGCTTGGGCAGGCTCTGCAGACCGCCTTTGTTGACCGCCCTGGACCCGTAAGCAATGCGCTTGCCCCCTTCCAGGCATTCGCGTACGCGCGGATGCAACTTCCAGCGCTGAAACTCCTGAAAAGGCGCAAGATTGGGATTGCGGTAATTCAATGCGATGATAAAACCAGCGAACACCTGATTGTCTGCGGCGTGATAGAGAAAGCCTCCGCCTTCGGTGCGGTTGTCCAGCGGCCAGCCTAGCGTATGGACGACGCGTCCTTCGTCGTGTTTCTCCGGGCTGACTTCCCAGATTTCTTTAATACCGATGCCGTAGTGCTGCGGATCAGCGTTCTTTCTGAGCGCAAATTTTTGCATCAGATCCCGGCCAAGATTGCCCCGCACGCCCTCCGCGAAAATCGTGTACTTGCCGAGTAATTCATACCCAGGCTGGTAGGCTGCTTTCCTGTGGCCATCCTTCGCGATTCCCATGTCGCTGGTCGTGACGCCGCGAACCCGACCGCTATCGTCGTATAAAACCTCCGCGGCCGCGAAGCCCGGGAACACGTTGATACCCAGCGCTTCAGCTTTGTCCCCCAGCCACTGGCACAGACGGCCGAGGCTGATTATGAAATTCCCTTCGTTGTGCAACGGCTTCGGCAATAAAAATGCCGGCAGGCGAATTCCGCCAGACTCACTCGTCAGGTAGTGCACAACGTCACCGCAGACTTTCGTCTTCACCGGCGCGCCATCGTCACGCCAGTCCGGAAAAAGCTCATCAAGCGCGCGGGTTTCGAAAACGTTTCCAGACAGTATGTGAGCGCCGATTTCAGAACCTTTTTCGACCACAACAACAGACAGTTCCCTGCCCGCTTTCGCCGCAAGTTGCGCAAGCCGGCACGCCGCGGCAAGACCCGCCGGCCCCCCGCCTATGATAACGACGTCAAATTCCATGGATTCGCGTTGAACTTCTTCAGACATCTTTTTCTTCAGCGATTGCTCAGGAAGCTCTATTCTAGCAGCCTGCCCGGCGCACGCGATGGTCACAGCTGAACGTGCCCACGGCTGTTAAAGTTCGCTACTCCGCCCAGGGCAAGCAACGGGAACGATTCTTCAGTAATGAATGCCGCAAAATGACGATACGGGACGCCTATGAAGCGGCCGTGGCGACGCAAGGGCTCTCTGCCGATGATGCGCAGCGCCGCGTCGTTGCGAAACTGGAGGAGTTGCAGCGTTGCCTGACGACTCGGCCTGACGTCTGGCAGCGCCTGCGGGGGCTGCTGCCGGGCCAGGAAGCAGCAGCTCAGCCCCGCGGAATTTATCTTTGGGGCGGCGTCGGGCGCGGCAAGACGTTTCTGATGGATCTGTTCTTTGCGACGCTCGCCGTACCGCAAAAGAAGCGTATTCATTTCCATCGAATGATGCACGATGTGCATGCACGCCTCGGTCGACTGGAACATCAGGAAGACCCGCTGGATGCCGTCGCAGCGGATATCGCGAAGGAGACGCAGGTACTGTGCTTCGATGAGTTTTTTGTCAATGACATTGCTGATGCGATGCTGCTTGGCCGTTTACTGGAAGGACTTTTTCGTCGCGGTGTAACGCTCGTTGCGACATCAAATGCGCACCCGCGTGATCTCTACCGGGACGGACTGCAACGGCAGCAATTTTTGCCGGCAATAATTGCGCTCGAAACGTTTACCGAGGTGATCGAGCTCGACGGTGATGCTGATTACCGACTGCAGCTGCTGCAGACGGCCGGCACGTATTTCGCCGACGACCCTGATGCGTTACGCAAACTTGACCACTACTTTACCGAGATTGCGTCTGGCGAACTTATGAACGACGACTCGATAGAAGTCCTCGGACGGACTGTGCCGACCTGCCGCGTGGCCAAGGGGATTGTCTGGTTCGATTTTATGGCAATTTGTGACGGTCCGCGCAGCCAGGAAGACTATATCGAGATTTCGCGCTGGTACCCGAGTGTCATCATTTCCGGCGTGCCCGTCCTCACCCCTGAGCTGGACGACGCCACGCGACGCTTCATCGCCCTGGTCGATGAATTTTACGACCGCAAGGTAAAACTATTGCTCTCTGCTGCTGCTCCGCCAGCCAGTCTCTACCGCGGCACCCGGCTGGAGTTCGAGTACCAGCGCACCGCCAGCCGACTGACAGAAATGCAAACCCGCGAATATCTGCACGCCGAACACCTCGCCTGAAAAATCCCGGTTTCACATGCCGCGTCAAGGCAGTAACATCGCCGTTTCGTCGCGTGTAATTGAAAGGGAGTGGACATAGTGGACAGTGAAACCGGCAGAGAGTTGATCCTGGAGGATTTCCTGCCATATCAGCTGGCAATTCTTTCGCACACGGTATCCAGTCTGATTGCCCACGTTTACGACAAGCGTTTCGATCTGACAATCCCGGAATGGCGCGTCATCGCCATCGTCGGCCGCTTTCCGGGCCTGTCGGCCGTGGAGGTGGCTGAGCGGACCATGCTCGACAAGGTTGCCGTCAGCCGCGCGGTCACCAAGCTCATCAAGGCGGAGCGCATTGACCGGGAGTTCGCTGATGCGGACCGCCGCAGGTCCATTCTCACCCTCTCCGCGGAAGGTCGAAAAGTGCACGATGAAATTGCACCCCTGGCCCTGGAGATGGAGGAAGATCTGCTTCATGGGCTCAGCGACGAGCAGATCGCGACCCTGCATACCGTCATTGAGAGGCTGCTGGCGCGAGCACGTCTCATTTCGGCACCGTAGCGCAGTTATTTCCTGCAAGATTGCCGCGCGGCAGGTGGCAATCGGCGGTTCAGAGGTCTAATCTTGCCAGCCGACAGAGACACCCTTTGAATTGCTTTCGCAGGATCCTGCAAACGCCCGCACGGAGTGCCCGCAGTGCCAAAAAACCAGCAACGTCGCGCCAGCGATATTTCAGACAATGTCATTGACGAAATAGTCGCTACCAAACCCAAGTCGCAAGCGCTTGGAAACCAAAAGGAGACGGAACACTTCCTGCGCAAATATTTTGCCGATGTGCCCTATGAAGACATGCAGGGACGTTCGGCAGAAATCATGGGCCAGGCTGCCGCATCGCATCTGGATTTCGCCCGTGTTCGCAAGGCTGATTGCGCGCTGCTAAGAATATTCAATCCGAGCGACGCGAAGCACGGCTATCAGTCCGCCTATACGATCATCGAGATGGTCAATGACAATATGCCGTTTCTCGTGGATTCGGTATCGGCGGCTATCAATCGCCACGGGCTGGCGATCCACATGACTGTGCATCCGGTCTTGCGTGTGCACCGCGATGGTCGCGGCGCACTGCAGTCGATTTCTTCCATGAGCGACGATGGCGGCCAGGTCGAGTCCTTTGTTCGTTTCGCTGTAGACCGTGAGGCTGATGTTCGACAACTGAAGATTCTAGAGCACGAGATAACGAAAGTACTCGCCGATGTGCGCGTTGCAGTACGGGACTGGCGCAAGATGCGCGACAAGATGCTGGACGCGGCAGCGCGCCTCGACAACGGTCCGA
Source organism: Woeseiaceae bacterium (assembly GCA_037968735.1). Lineage (GTDB taxonomy): Bacteria > Pseudomonadota > Gammaproteobacteria > Steroidobacterales > Woeseiaceae > SZUA-117. The sequence goes on from JBBKWC010000015.1 coordinate 166,415, forward strand.
CCGGTGTCGATTCCGCGGTGAGAATGGAAACCGACGCCTTTCTCCAGTGGATGGCGGACGACCACTTCACGTTCCTGGGCTATCGTGAATACAAGCTGCGTAAATCTGGCGACAAACTGATACTCGCCCCCGTTAAGGGCTCCGGTCTCGGCGTTTTGGCCAGCGACGATCGCGGTGGCCGGGCGGTCGAACTCAGCAAGGAAATGCGCCGCCATGTACGCACCAAAGACTGGCTCATCATCACCAAGGCCAACTCCCGCTCGACAATTCACCGCCACAGTTTTCTCGATTACGTTGGCGTCAAGACGTACAACCGCAAAGGACAGGCCATTGGCGAAAAGCGCTTTATTGGGTTGTTTACGTCGGTGGCATACAGCGAAAACCCGCGCAACATCCCGCTGCTGCGCCTTAAAGTTCAGCGTGTTCTGAAAGCTGCGCACGTAGATCCTTCCGGGCATCGCGGCAAAGCGCTGCTGCACATCATCGATTCCTACCCCCGTGACGAGCTGTTCCAGAGCTCCGTGCCGGACCTCGTTCGCACGATCACAGGGATTCTCAATCTTCAGGAACGTAAACGCGTCAAATTTTTCCTGCGGCGGGATACGTTTCGGCGATTTTTCTCCTGCATCGTGTACGTGCCAAGAGAGAAGTACACGACTGCAGTCCGTCAGCGAGTCGAGGAAATACTGCTGGAGGAATTTCAGGGGGTAAGCGTCGACTCGAGCGTGCAGATCACGGACTCACCGCTCGCGCGTCTGCACACAATTGTTCGCACCTCGGTTGATTCGCGGCCGCGTATCAGCATCAGGCGCATCGAAAAGCGAATTGAAGATGCGGTCGTCAGCTGGCGCGATCATCTTAAGGAGCGACTGCTGGAACGCTTCGGTCCGGAAGAAGGCCCGTTGCTGTTCCGCGAATATGGCGAAAGTTTCTCGCCTGCTTACGAAGGCGATACAGAACCGCGAATTGCGTGCCTTGACGTCAAACGTATCGACGGCCTGCTAAAAGGCGACCACGACGACTTCCTGTTGCTGCACAGACCGGCCACTGCCACCGACGGCATTCTGCATTTCCGCACCTTCCGCAAGGACAAGCCACTGGCACTGTCGAATGTGCTGCCCCTGCTGGAAGATCTGGGCAATAAAGTCTATAGCGAGCGCCCCTACAAGGTCCGACTGAAAAACGGGGATCTGTTCTGGATCCAGGACTTTCAGCTCGCATACCTGCGGTCGGAAGACGTCGATATCGACGTTGTGGCCGGGAGATTCCAGGAAGGGTTCCGTCAGGCGTTGTCCGGCGAAGCAGAGAGCGACAACTTTAACGAATTAATTCTGGCTGCAGGACTCGATGTTCGGCAAACCGCACTGATTCGCTGTTATGCCAAGTACATATTGCAACTCGGCCTGCCTTTCAGTCAGAACCTGATGGAACAGGTTCTTGTCAGCCACGCAGAATTCGCGTCAGCACTTGTGCAGCTGTTCGAAGTTCAGTTCGATCCGGCGCTCAGCAAGAAAAAACGCGAAGAAGAAATGAAGCGCAAAACTGCCGCTATCGCGCGGGGTGTTGCGGGTGCAAACAATCTTGATGAGGACAGAATACTAAGTGCGTTTGCCGGCGCCGTTAAGGCCACGCAGCGCACGAACTATTTCCAGGAAGGCGATGATGGTCGGCCCAATGCCTGTATTTCTATCAAGCTCAAACCGGCAGAAATTCGTGAAGCGCCTTTACCCAAACCCAAGTTCGAAATTTTTGTGTATTCGCCGCGGGTTGAGGGGCTGCACCTGCGCGGCGGCGATATCGCCCGTGGCGGTATTCGCTGGTCAGACCGTCGGGAAGATTTCAGAACAGAAGTTCTCGGCCTGATGAAAGCACAGGTGGTTAAAAACACGGTTATCGTTCCAACCGGTGCCAAAGGCGGTTTTTTTCCAAAGAAGTTGCCGACGACTGATCGCGAAGCCATTCTCGCAGAGGGCATTGCCTGCTACCGGATCTTCATCTCTGGCATGCTCGACATCACGGATAATGTCATCGGCGACAAGGTGGTGCCACCCAAAAACGTCGTAAGACGGGACGGCGACGACCCCTACCTGGTGGTGGCGGCGGACAAGGGCACAGCGACATTTTCGGACATTGCCAACGGCATTTCTGCAGACTATGGATTCTGGCTGGACGATGCTTTCGCATCGGGCGGCTCGGCTGGCTATGACCACAAGAAGATGGGCATAACCGCACGCGGTGCGTGGGAAGCAGTCATGCGACATTTCCGCGAGAAAGGCGTGAATGTACAGAAAGACCCGTTTACGGTCGCAGGCATTGGCGATATGAGCGGCGATGTCTTTGGTAACGGTATGCTGCTGTCGCGAAAGATTAAGCTGGTCGCTGCCTTCAATCACATGCACATCTTTCTTGATCCGGACCCGGATATGGCGAGCAGTTATCGCGAACGGCAGCGACTCTTCAAACTCAGTCGCTCGGGCTGGACTGACTATGACGAGAAGTTGATTTCGAAAGGGGGCGGCGTCTGGTCTCGTCAGGCCAAGCAGATCAAACTGAGTCCCGAAATTCGTCGGCTGCTGAACGTGACAGAAACGTCCATGCAGCCGCTGGAACTTATCCGCGCGATACTGCGGATGGAAGTTGACCTGCTATGGAATGGCGGCATCGGCACCTACGTCAAAGCAAGTTTTGAAAGTCATTCTGACGTCGGTGACCGGAGCAATGACAGCGTTCGGGTTGACGCGGATGACTTGCGCTGCAAGGTCATCGGAGAAGGCGGCAACCTTGGATTGACCCAGTTTGCACGTATCGAATACAGCCTGCAGGGCGGCCGGATAAACACTGACTTTATCGACAATTCTGCCGGTGTCGACAGTTCGGATCGTGAGGTCAACATCAAGATACTGCTGAGTGGTGCGGAAAAGGACGGCAGACTGACACGGGCCAAACGCAACAAGCTGCTCGCGGAAATGACCGACGAGGTAGCCCGTTTCGTTCTGCGCAGCAATTATCTGCAAACGCAGCTGATCAGCATGATGGAAGCCCGCGCGCGTGAGCGCCTTTCGGAGACGGCGCGCATCATTGCCGACCTCGAGAAGTCTGGCCTCCTTAATCGCAGTCTCGAATTCCTGCCGGATGAGGTTGAAATCGAGGAAAGACGGCAGAAAAACCAGGGTCTGACACGGCCTGAGCTGGCCGTCATCCAGAGTTACGCCAAAATCGATTTGTACAATGGCCTGGAATGTTCGAAGCAAAGCCTGGAAGACTTCCTCACGACGGATCCTCAACGATATTTTCCGGCGGTATTAAGAAAGCGATTCGGCGATCTGATTCCCGAACACCGTCTGAGTCGCGAGATTCTGGCAACTCTTATCGCTAACAATATCGTCAATCGAATGGGACCGTCCTTCGTCAAACGAATGCAGGCAGATACCGGGGCAAACGTCGTTACGATTGCCCGCGCCTATACTGTCGCCCGCGAGATTTGTGACGCCGCCGAGATCTGGCTGACGATCGAGTCGCTGGATAACAAGGTTCCAGCGACCTTGCAGCAGAGTTTCCTGTTTGACGTCAGCCGGCTTTTACGACATGCCTGTTACTGGCTGGTCGAGAGATATGGTGACGAACTGGACATCGTCTCGGCGGTCGAGCAACTGAAAAAGCCCATGGGCGTTATTTACTCGCGCGCGCTCAGTATCGTGATTGGCCCCGCCAAGGAACGCCAGCAACAGTCCGCGGCTGACTACATGAAAAATGATGTGCCGGAGAAACTGGCCCGTAAAATGGCGTCGCTGCTTCTGACCAGGGGCGGTCTGGACATTGCTGACCTGTCCAATCGCTTCGGCACAGACGTTCTCGAAACAGCGCAAATGTACTCGGCGCTTAGCGACCGGCTCGGCATCGTCTGGCTGAATCGCGGTGCCGAAAGCCTGGAAGTGGAAGGCCGCTGGCAGGCTCGAGCCCGCAGTAACCTTCGCGATGATTTTTATCGTATCCGACGCGAGTTCGCGGTGCTGCTACTGGGCGGCCGTGGCCGCAAAAAACCCGATCAGGTTTTTCAGGCCTGGATGGAGAAAAACGTCACGCCACTCAGAAAGTTCGATACGGTGCTGGCGGAGATGCGCTTGCGCCAGGACGTGGACTTCGCCACGCTTTCGGTGGCAGCACAGGAACTGCGCAAGCTGACTGACAGCCTGTAGCATCAACGACCAATACGGAGCATTCATGACGGGAAAACTCGTACTCTGCCGTCACGGCCAGAGTGACTGGAATCTGAAAAATCTGTTCACCGGCTGGACGGATGTCGATCTCACCGAGAAAGGCATCGAGGAAGCCAGGGAAGCCGGCAAGTTACTGGCGGCGCTAGACTACGACATTGACGTGGCCTTTACTTCTGTATTGAAGCGCGCCATTCGAACGCTCTGGATCATGCTCGAGGAAATGGACCGGGTATGGATTCCGGTACATCGCGACTGGCGGCTGAACGAACGGCATTACGGCGCCCTGCAGGGCCTGAACAAGGCAGAGACGACGGCGAAGTACGGCGAAGAACAGGTACACGTCTGGCGTCGAAGCTATGCCACGGCACCGCCGGCACTCGAGGCAGACGACGAGCGACATCCGTCACATGACCTGCGCTACGCCGGTATTGCAAATCTGCCGGACACAGAATCGCTGGCGACCACCCTGGAGCGGGTACTGCCGTGCTGGAACGACAGCATCGCGCCCGAGCTCAGGAAAGGACGGAACGTCCTCATCGCAGCGCACGGCAACAGTCTGCGCGCGCTGGTGAAGATGCTGGATCAGGTTTCCGAGGATGAAATTACAGGATTCAACATTCCGACGGGTGTGCCGCTCGCCTACGAACTGGATGACAACCTGAAACCCCGGTCGCGAGCGTTTCTCGGCGATCCTGAATCCATCGCTGCCGCAGCCGCAGCCGTTGCGAATCAGGCCAGCGCAAAGTAGGTCCGCAACCGCAACGGATACCGACGACTACGTTTGCGAGCGTGGATCGGACCTGACAACGTCAACCGGGGCATTGTCCCGAATTCGTACCAGGCCCTCCTGACTCGTGGATGCGACGAGCAGCCCGTCGCGCGTGAAAAACTGACCGCGGGAGAATCCTCGGGCACCGGAGGAATTCGGGCTGTCCATGGCGTACAGCAACCAGTCGTCCAGGCGTACGTTGCGGTGAAACCACAGCGCATGATCCAGGCTTGCCATCATGATTCGACCCTGTCCGAACTGCAGTCCATGCGGCAGCGTACTGGTACCCAGCAACTCGTAGTCGGACACGTATGCCAGCAGGATCTGGTGTATCGATTGCGTCTCCGGCAAAGCATTAACCGTTCTGATCCACACGTGCTTTTTCGCTTCACGCGGTTCGGTAGTGATGTAGTCATTGGCCTCGACCGGCCGGAAATCAAACGGTCGCTCCTCCGTAAGATAGCGCCGCAGTTTCTGCGGCATCTTGTCGAAGATATGCGGCGCAATTTCTGTCAGGTCCTTCAAGCCGTCCGGTCCATCGACCTCGGGCATCGCCGCGTGGTGCTCAAGGCCGTCTTCCGATTTCTGAAACGACGCGGCGAAGTTAAAAATCGGCCGGCCATGCTGAATGGCTACTACCCGCCGAACGGAGAAGCTGCCACCGTCACGGGATCTGTCAACATCGTAAATGATCGGCGCCGTGACGTCGCCACGGCGTAGAAAATAAGCATGCAGTGAGTGCGCACGTCGCCCTTCGACCGTACGATAAGCTGCGGCCAGAGCCTGGCCCAGCACCTGCCCGCCAAACACCTGAGCGCTGCCGATATCACGGCTCTCACCGCGAAAGATATTTTCCTCGATACGCTCCAGATCAAGGAGTGTGAGTAGATCTGTCAGAACCGGATTCAATGCACGCGTCGAACGGGTGGGCGAACCATCGAATTAAGCTGAGGTCGCGGCCGCGCCGCCATCCACCCTGACCCCGGTACCGCTGACAAACACGGAGTCATCGGTGGCCAGAAACAGCGCCACTTTCGCCACATCAACAGGTTCACCGAGGCGTTTCGCCGCAGATTGTGCGATGCAATAATCGCGCAACGCCGTGTTGTTTTTGAATACCCGACGGCTGTCGGGTGTCATCACTGCGCCCGGCTGAATGTAGTTAACGTTGATGCCAAATTCTCCCGTCGCAGCAGCGAGCTGGCGGGTCTGTGTTGCCAGTTCCGCCTCCGCCCGCTCGAAGGCGGAAGACCCGGCCTCGCCAAACACGCTGCGGTTGAACCCGAGCAGGACGATACGCCCGGCAGGGCTGCTTTTCATCATTGGCAGCAACTCATCGCATAAACTTTGCACCAGCGCCGCCTTGCGCGACAGCAGGCGATCCAGCGCTTCGGTCTCGGTATCATCGAGCGGCGCCTCTGCGCGCAGACTCAGGTTGCAGATCACGATGTCCACAACGCCAAGTTCGCTCGCCGCCAGTTCAGCAAGGCTCGTCGCTGCGTCCGGGGAGTGGATATCAAGACTCGCGCCGCGTACACCCCGAACCGATTTGAAGTGCGAATCGATGCCACTGTTCTGCGAATCTACTGCCAGCACTTCGGCCCCCTGCTTTACCAGGGTGCGTACGATTGCTTCACCGATACCACTGGCGGCACTGGTCACCACCGCCCTCATTCCGAAGAGACGCATTGCGTCAGCCATAGCCAGTCCTAAGCACCTAAACCGCGCGAGATACTATCAAGTTGGCAACTGATAGTCCGAGAATTGCTTTCGCAAATCGAGTTTTTTGACTTTTCCAGTCGCGGTATGCGGTATTTCGTCGACGAATACGACGTCATCCGGTATCCACCACTTGGCAATCTTGCCATCCAGCCACGCCATCAGCGCCTCTCTTTCGACCGTCTTGCCTTCCGCACACACGACGATCAGCAACGGGCGCTCGCTCCATTTCGGATGACTAACGCCGATAACTGCTGCCTCAGCAACGCCCGGGTATCCCGACGCGACGTTCTCTACCTCGATTGAACTTATCCACTCGCCACCGGACTTGATCACATCTTTGGTTCGGTCCGTAATGGCCATGTAGCCCCGCGGGTCGATAGTCGCGACATCACCTGTCTCGAACCAGCCGTCGGCCGAATGCGATACCACCGCTTCGTCCGGGCGGAAATAGGTGCTGCAAATCCACGGACCACGGACTTGCAGGGCACCGTAGGCGATGCCGTCCCACTGCAACTCCGTGCCCTGGTCGTCGACGATACGCATTTCGACACCGAACAGGGCGCGGCCCGCTTTGACTTTCAGCTTGAACATCTCATCGGATGACATTGATTCCATGCCAGATTTCGGTGAATTGACCGTTCCGAGCGGACTCATTTCAGTCATCCCCCAGCCCTGCAGCACGGTCACGTCGTGCTTTTCGTGAAACGCCCTGATCATCGATTCGGGCACCGCCGCGCCGCCGATGACCGTGCGCTGCAGTGATTCGAGTTTTTTACCGGCGGTTTCTGCATATTGCAGCAACGCCGTCCAGACCGTCGGTACGCCAAGACTGATGGTGACCTTCTCTTCGTTCATCAGATCGCACAAAGTTTCTCCGTCGCCCATTTTCGGCCCGGGCAATACGAGTTTGCTGCCAACCATCACTGCGGAATAGGGAATGCCCCAGGCGTTGACGTGAAACAGCGGGACGACCGGTAAAACGCAATCGAGATTCGACAGACTCATCGCGTCAGGTGCTATCGAGGCGTATGCATGCAAAACGGATGATCGGTTCGAATACAGCACGCCTTTCGGATTGCCGGTTGTGCCGGATGTGTAGCACAAAGCCGCCGCCCTGTTTTCGTCGAAGTCAGGCCAGTCAAAGTCCTCACTTTCGCCGGCAATCAACGTTTCGTAGCAGAGTGCATTTGGCAGACTGGTCTCCGGCATGTGCGCCGCGTCCGTCATTACCACATAACCGCGAACGCCTGTCAGGCTCACCGCAAGTTTCTCCAGCAATGGAAGAACCAGCAGATCGACGAAAACCCAACGGTCCTCGGCGTGCTGGATAATGTAGGAAATTTGCTCGGGAAACAGCCGCGGATTGACCGTATGGCAAACGTAACCAGCGCCGGCGATGGCGTAGTAAAGCTCGAGATGGCGATAGTCGTTCCAGGCGATCGTTGCAACCCGGTCGCCGGACTCAAGTTCCAGTTTTTGCAGCGCATTCGCCAGCTGACGTGTGCGACGGAAGCAGTCAGCATAGACATAACGATGGCGCGGATTATCAGCCGTTACTGACACAATTTCCCGGTTGGGATAATTGCGATCGGCGTGCCGGAGGATCGATGACACGAGCAGCTGGGTGTCCATCATCAAGCCGTGCATGCAGTGTCCTCGCTGAATTGCGGGTGGGCCGGATGGCAACATTTAACAGTAATTGCCGTCCCCGTCGCAACCGGCAGCCTGTCAATAAGGGATGTGATCAGCCGCGCCTGCCGGGGCCCATCAGGAACCAGATGATTAGCCCGAGTACTGGCAGCACCAGAACAATGGCGATCCAGAGCGCCTTCTTGCCGTTACTCGCCGAGCTCTGAAATATTTTCAGCACCGCCCAGATATCAGCGATGAGTATGATCAATCCCAATAAGCCTGAATATTCCATGTTCCTCTCCTCGATAGCTTCTTTATTCTTGTTCGTCTTCTGCAAAGAAGTACATGCCAAGGGTTTCTGCAACGCAAGCCGGCTTGCGCTCCCCCTCAACTTCAATTCTGACCTCGGAAAGCAGATGCAAAGCGCCGCCTCGGCGCCTTGCCTGCAGAACCGTGGCTCTGCCGCGCACGCGGCTGCCTACCGGCACCATCGTATAAAATCGCACCTTGTTGCAACCAAAATTCAGCGCGCGTGCAAGATTCTCGACGCGTACAAACTCCCCCGTCAAGGCGGGAATCAGGGACAAGGTGAGGTATCCGTGAGCGATCGTCTTACCGTCAGGCAATTCCGTGGCTGCACGCTCTTTATCGACATGAATCCACTGGAAGTCGCCCGTCGCATCTGCAAATTTATCAATCCTGACCTGATCGATAGTTACCCAGTCCGACACGCCGACTTCGTGCCCTTCCAGTGCTTTCGCATCTTCGACTGACTTGATAGTGTGCAAAGCTGATTCCTTGAATTGTTCGAATGCTGCGGTGCAAGAAATACACAGAACCGCCCGCCAGAGCAAGTTTTCGATAGGTTTGCAAGATGCTAGGTTCGACGGACTCATGCTCGGGAGGCCTGATGATCGACCCGCCTGCACTCTTCAGCGTTATCCTTGCCGCCGGCAGCGCCCGTCGTTTCGGTAGTACCAAGCAGTTAGCGTGTTTTGCCGGGCGTCCGCTGGTCGCACATGCGCTAAGCGCCGCTGAAACAGCTTGCGGCGCTGACAGCGTGATCGTGCTCGGCAGCGACTGGCAACGTGTGCTGACGGCCTGTCACGACATGCGCGGATTTATCTTATTGAACGAGGCGTTCGCTAGCGGCATGGCGAGCTCGATTCGTCTGGCCGTCCTGACACTGACTCCCATTGCACGAGCGGTACTGCTACTGCTCGCGGATCAGCCGCTGGTCGACGCAACGCATTTACACAATTTGAAAGAAACGGCGGCGAACAATCCCGAAAAGATCGTTGCCAGTGCCTACGCCGGTGTAAACGGGCCGCCAATTATCTTTCCGCATCGATTTTTCGCAGAACTGACCAGGCTCACGGGCGACCAGGGCGCGCGATCTGTGCTGACGCGTAATCCCCTGGCCGTCATCACGGTAGCTTGCCCGGCCGCTGCAGCAGATATCGATCGGCCGGAGGATCTGGAAAAATTGTCAGCCTGCGTGCGCCAGGCAGACAAATAATACGGCGTCGTCAGGATGCTTCACGAACCGGATGTTCGTGGCCGTGTACCGCGCATCGTTCACAATTGACCCAGCCTGAGTGACCCTTCACGTAGTGTTCTTTCTTCCAGATGGGCAGACGCACTTTGACCTGATCGATAATAAAGCGGCAGGCAGCGAAAGCTTCGTCACGATGCGCGGCCGTTACACCTACCCACACCGCGCACTCACCAATCTCTAACAGACCCTCGCGGTGTACGCATTCGGCGTGCAGCACCGGAAACTGCGCTTTCGCTTCCTCCAGCACTTTGTCGCCTTCTGCAAGCGCCACCGGCGTGTACACCTCGTACTCAAGTCGCAGCACGTCTTCGCCATCGTTGTGATTGCGGATCCACCCCTCAAACGACACATAGGCGCCTGCCGCAGGGTCCAGCAATTCGTCTCGCAATTGATCGGGTTCGATTCTGTCGCTTGCAATCCACATGGCTCAGCCTCCGGCAACCGGCGGAAACAGCAGCACGGTATCGCCGTCATTCACTTTGGTATCCCAGTCCACCATCTCGTCGTTAATAGCAACCTTGCAGTGGCCCAGCGGCTCCGCAGAACCGTGTCGATGTTTAAGGCTCGCAAAGACATCAGCGGCTGTTTCCACATCAGCGCTCAGCGTTTCTTTATCGAGGCCTGCATGCTCACGGAAGCCGGCAAAATACTTCACCGTAATTTGCTTGTTCATGTGGCGACCCGAATATCTGTACCTTCCAGATCGTCCGGCGTATTGACGTTGTGCAACGCGCCCGGACTGGGCTGACTCAGCAGTAGTGTGGGCGCGTTGATCAGCATTTTCCGGGGACACTTGATGCCGTCGGCGACGAATCCTTTGATGATAGCGCGCGAAGCCGGCGTGTAAATCGCACACAGCGGCTCGGGCAGCTCGTCATGCACACTGCGATAGGCGGTGAAGGCGTGCTCGGGCGAGGCATGGTCCAGCAGGTAACTGATGGTCGAATCGTCAAGGTTCGGCAGATCGCAGGCAACAACCAGCCAGGTCGCCGTCGGATCGGTATCCAGCGCCGACAAGATGCCGGCGACAGGGCCCATGTCGTCATAGGTATCCATGATCTGGCTAAACTCCTGACGCAGCGGATCGTTTGACTGGGCTTGCCGGGTCGACACGTAAACGTCATCGATATGCCGCTCAAGGCAGCGAACGGCGCGCTGCAGTTGCGGCTCGCCATCCGCCTGCCGCAGTGAAGCCTTGTCGCTGCCCATGCGGCGGCTAATGCCGCCCGCGAGCACCAGACCTCGCAGACGCTCAGGACGTGACATGCTGGAAATCCTCTTTGCCACCACGCTTGGCGATCAGCCGTGTTTCGCGAATGACGATGTCGTGTGACAACGCCTTGCACATGTCATAAACCGTCAGCGCAGCGATGCTTGCGCCGGTCAACGCCTCCATTTCCACACCGGTGCGGTGCTGGACCTTGCAGTAACAATCAATGACCGCGTGCCTGGCAGCGTCCATTTCGATCGTAATTTTGCAGTTATCGAGGCCCAGCGGGTGACAAAACGGGATGAGCTCGTGCGTGCGCTTGGCCGCCATGACGCCGGCGATAATCGCAGTCACAAACACGGGACCCTTGGCGGTAGCGATATCGCCGTTCTCAAAGCGTGCAGCAACCGCGTCCGGAAATTCGACCAGGGCACGGGCATGTGCTTCCCGACTGGTCGTCGACTTGTGGCTGACATCAACCATGGTTGGCTGATTGCTGCTGTCGATGTGACTAAGCTTGCTCATCCACCCATCCTGTACATTTCTACCTTGTTCAGCAGCGGCCGCTCGGTCGTCTGCGGTCCTCGTAGTTCACTGTATCGATCTGACCTCCCGAACCAGACTTTGCTGAGGATCGCGCCAATAGCATCGTCATCGGAGCCGTCGCGCAGAGCGGGCTTGAGACTGACGCCGTCGGTGGCGAAAAGGCAGGTGTAAACAGTACCATCGGCGGAAAGCCGGGCACGGCTGCATGAGCCACAGAATGGTTCCGTAACTGAAGAGATGAAGCCGAGTTCGCCCTCACCATCCAGATACTGATAACGCCGCGCGACTTCACCCGGATAATTCTGACCGACGGCACGCACCGGCCAGCGCGAGTGAATGGACTTCAGCAGATCGCGCGATGGCACAACCTGCTCCAGTTCCCAGCCATTGCGATTGCCGACGTCCATGAATTCGATCATACGAACAATATGTGGCGTGCCGCGAAAGTGCTCGAGAACGTCGAGCACAGTGTGATCGTTTATGCCTCGCTGCACGACGACATTGAGCTTGATCGGAGAAAGCCCGGCCTCTTCTGCGGCCGCAATGCCGGACAGCACTTTGTCGATGTCACCGCGATTGCCGGACATCGCTCTGAACACCGCCCTGTCGAGACTATCGAGACTGATGGTTACCCTGTGAAGACCCGCAGCCGCAAGCGGCGCGGCCAGCGGCGCGAGTAAAACACCGTTGGTGGTCAGTGCGAGATCGTCGATGCCGGGCAACACGGCAAGGCGTTCCACCAGGCGCACCACACCCTTGTCGAGCAACGGCTCGCCGCCCGTCAGGCGCAGTTTGTTGACTCCGAGGCCGGCCGCAATACCTGCGACGCGCACGATCTCGTCGTGACTCAAGCGAGCCGCCCGGGTCAGGAAACGGTAATCTTCGTTGAATTCGGCTTCAGGCATGCAGTAAGGGCAACGGAAGTTGCAGCGATCCAGCAGCGAGATCCGCAGATCCTGCATCGGCCGGCCGAGCTTGTCGGTAGGAGCCGTCGCACCAATGTTCATATTTCCATCACCATCCCGCGAATTCTGCACGATATTGAGACGCGCTGTAAGCGTTGCTGCCTGCAGCGCGGAGAGCGGCAGGACCATTTGCCGCAGCAATTCATTATGTTGAGCCACTTTGTCACGCTGGCTATACTCCCCGGCGTACAGGCTTCTGCGGTATTTATTGCCTGCCATCTCCGCTTCGACGCGAACAAAAGCCCGGCCGGCAGCCGCCGTCCGCCGACATATCCAGAACCATTCAGCACCAGCAGATCAGGGAACCGGCATGAATATCGACCTAACCCGCGAAGAGCGCCAGTTTCGTGACGTAATAAGACAATTTTTCAGCGAGAAGTATCCACAGGATATTCGGCAGAAGCGCGACGCCGGGATCACGCTATCAAAGGACGACATGGTCCGCTGGCAAAGGATCCTGAATCAGGCGGGCTATTTTGCCGTGAACTGGCCGGTGGAGTACGGAGGTACCGGCTGGAGCCCGGTGCAGAAATACCTGTTTGACACTGAAATGGCGGCGGTAAATGCGCCTCCGCTGGTGGTTTTTGGCGTAAAAATGGTCGCGCCGATTATCTATACCTTTGGCAGCGAGGCACAAAAAGAACGGTTCCTGCCGGATATTCTCGAGAGCAGGGTGTGGTGGTGCCAGGGCTATTCGGAACCCGGCGCCGGCTCGGACCTCGCCTCTCTGAAAACCCGCGCGGACCTTGATGGTGACCACTATGTCGTGAACGGGACAAAAACCTGGACGACCCTCGGTCAGTACGCGGACTGGATATTTTGCCTTGTCCGAACCCGCGCTGACGTTGCCCGAAAACAGGAAGGCATTAGTTTTTTGTTGATCGACATGACAACGCCTGGTGTGTCCGTCAAACCCATCATTACCATCGAGGGTGAGCACGAAGTGAATGAAGTGCACTTTGACAATGTACGGGTGCCTTGCGATCAACTCGTAGGAGAAGAAGGCAAAGGGTGGACCTACGGCAAAGTGCTGCTGCAGCATGAACGTACCAGCATCGCTGGCGTAGCCGTTTCGAAGTATCGCCTTGGCCAGTTGCAAAAGCGCTCGCGACAAAGCATCGATGGTGGCTCGGCACTCATCGACGACAGCAGTTTCAGACGCAAGATCGCGCGCGTCGAGATCGCGCTCAAGGCACTGGAATTTACCGAGCTGCGCACGCTTGCATCCGTCGCAGTCGGCAAAGCGCCGGGTCCCGAAAGCTCGCTTTTGAAGATTCGCGGCTCGGAACTGCAACAGGAGCTGGACGCCCTGTCGATGGAGGCGGCCGGTTGCTACGCGTTGCCATTCGTACCTGAGCAGTATGACGTCGATGTACCGCTCGACCAGCGCATCGGCACGGGGAATGACACCAATACTTCACTCAGGTATTTCAACAATCGCAAAGCGTCGATCTATGGCGGCTCCAACGAGATTCAGAAAAACATCATCGCCAAACACGTGCTGGGCCTCTAGTGCTTACGGGAGCCAGACAATGAATTTCTCCCTGACCGACGATCAGACAATGCTTAAGGACAGCGTCTCGCGTTTTATCGATACGGCCTACGACTTTGAGACCCGGCAAAAAAACGCTGGTATGGATGCCCGTCGTAGCGAAAGCATGTGGCAAACGTTTGCGGAGCTTGGCTGGACGGCAGTACTGTTTGCAGAAGCCGATGGTGGCCTTGACGGCGGACCTGTGGAACTGGCCCTTTTGATGGAACAGTTCGGCAGAGGCCTGGTGATCGAACCTTTTCTCGCCAACGTCGTACTGGCTGGCGGCGTGCTGAAGCGTGTTGCAAGCGAAGCGCAGAAAAGCGCCTGGCTCACCCCGATGATAACGGGCGAACGTCAGCTCGCTTTTGGCTACCTTGAACCGCAGAGTCGCTTCGACATTGCCAACGTAGCGCTAACGGCAACCCGGGATGGCGACAGCTATCTACTGAATGGCAGCAAGGCGCTGGTGTTCAACGGGGATGCCGCACAGACGATCATAATTTCCGCCCGCACGTCCGGCGCACAAACAGACCACGACGGGATATCGCTTCTGGCAATTGACGCGGAGACACCGGGTATCAGTCGACGACCTTATCAAACCGTCGATGCGCATCGCGCCGCCGAAGTGGAATTTGTCGATGCGCGAATTGACAAAGACCAGTTGCTTGGTCAGGCCGGGGGAGCATTCGGCACATTACAACAGGTCATAGACGAAGCAACGCTCGCGGTGTCATCAGAAGCCATCGGTATCATGCAGACGATGCACGCAAAGACCGTGGAGTACAGCAAAAGCCGCGTCCAGTTCGGTGTGCCTGTCGGCAGTTTCCAGGCATTGCAGCACCGCATGGTCGACATGATGATTGCCTGCGAGCAAAGCCGTTCGTTACTTTACTGGTGCCTGATGCTGGCAGCTGACGAAGACCTGCAAAAAGCAGTGAGTGCACTGAAGTACCAGGTCGGCACGGCGGGCATCCATATTGCTCGCGAAGCTGTACAGCTGCATGGCGGGATGGGCGTCACCTGGGAGCTGGACATTGCACATTATTTCAAACGTATTTCGGCGATTGATGTGCTGTTCGGCAACAGCGATTATCATCTTGACCGGTTCGCGTCACTTTCTGCATAACGCCGCATAACACTTAGCATGATTCCTGCAGGCATCGCCACGTTTTTCGCCAGCAATCAGGAACTGCTCTGGCTTCTGACCATACTGCTGGATCTGTCCGGCACATTGCTCCTGTATCGCCTGTTCGGCAAAACCGGGCTGCAGGTGGCCATAGCGACCGCCATCATCCTCGCTAATCTGCAGGGGCCGAAACTGACCGTGATTTTCGGCTTTGAAACGACCATTGGCGTCATTTTTTACTCCAGTATTTTTTTTGCGACAGACGTTCTCAGCGAAAACTATGGGCGCGCTGAAGCCAGTAAAGCCGTCCGTATGGGTTTCACAGTCAGCGTCATTGTTCTTGTAATGCTCAGCCTGTCGATGCTGTATCAACCGTCAGAGCGCGCGTTCGCAATAGACGTCCACAACGCCTTCGGCACGATACTCAATTTCACTCCCCGTTTCGTGGCAGGTTCGCTGCTTGCCTATCTCATCAGCCAGAGTTTCGATGTCTGGCTTTTCCACCGCATCAGGCAGCTGACCGGCGAAAAATGGCTTTGGATGCGTAACAACATCTCTACCCTGTGTTCGCAACTGCTGGACACCGCCATATTCACAGTAGTTGTGTGGTGGGGCCTGGTAGACCTTTCAACAGCGGTAAAACTCGGCGTTGCGAAGATAGGCTTTAAGATGATTATTGCGTTGATCGACACGGGCTTCATCTATTGGGCGAGGGCCGTTCACCGCAAGGCGGTACACCCTGTCGTACAGTCAACGTGACAATGTTCGTTGCGGTATGATCGGCGGCAATGACTGACTGGCACCCTTCTGGCGTAATAACGATCACGACTGATTTCGGTCATAAGGGTCCGTTTGCCGCGGTCATGACAGGCGTCATCGTCACGCGATTTAAAGGCGCCCGCGTCATTGATCTTGCCCACGATATTCCGGCGCACTGGCCGCCGGAAGCCGGATTCTGGCTGAGTCGTGCCTACCCCTATTTTCCCGATGGCACCGTGCACGTTGCGATTGTCGATCCTGGCGTCGGTACGGAACGGGAAATTCTGATCGTGCGGAAAGACGAGCATTTATTCATGGCGCCGGACAATGGATTACTGGCACCCATTCTGGAGGTAGCTGACCTTATCGTGAAACTCGATAATGCACGACTCTCGCGTTTTGCGATTGAGATGCCCAGTCAGACGTTTCACGGCAGGGACATCTTTGCGCCGCTCGCGGCGGAGCTTGCCTCGGGCCGGATTGCTATCGGCGATCTGGGAGACACGACGTCTCAATGGACACCGGGGTGGCTGGAAGAACCTCAGGTACACGCGAGCAAAGTCAGTGGCATCGTCGTTACCGTGGATGCATTCGGCAATCTGATCAGCAACATCGACGCCACACTGGTCAGCCGCTTCAAGCATCCGCTGGTCGATATCGCAGGTCACCAGGTCGCAATGAAATCAACCTATGGCCGCGCCAGGCCTGGCGACTACCTGGCGCTGATCAATTCCTTCGGTGTCGTCGAGGTTGCCCGCGCCGAAGGCAATGCGGCAGAAGGGCTGGGATGTGACCGGGGCGCACCCGTCGTGGTCAGCGACGCAAAGAGCGCGACCAGCTGACGGTAAAATGCTGCGGGCCGCAAAGTATCGCGGCGACGCATCCGATTTTAATGACGCGAAAGAATGCTGAGCGACGGATCTGATATGAATAACAAAAAAGTCGCCATTGTTACAGCGGGCGGCAGCGGCATGGGGGCAGCAGCGGCGCGCAAACTCGCCGAAGACGGTTTTAAGGTTGCGATTTTGTCATCCTCCGGCAAGGGAGAGGCACTGGCGGAAGAACTGGGAGGCGTCGGTATTACCGGATCGAACCAGTCGATTGACGACCTCGAAAGACTAACCGCCCTGACAATGGACAAGTGGTCCAGAATTGATGTTCTCGTCAACAGCGCGGGCCATGGGCCAAGAGCACCGATTCTCGAGCTGTCGGATGAGGACTGGCACACAGGCCTCAACATCTATTTCCTGAACGTTGTGCGCCCCACCCGACTCGTGACGCCGATCATGCAACAGCAGAAATCGGGTGTCATCGTCAATATTTCAACGTTCGCGGCGTTCGAGCCTGACCCGGCGTTTCCAACGTCCGCCGTGTTCCGCGCAGGACTCGCGGCATTCGCCAAACTCTTTGCCGATAAATATGCGGCAGACAACATCCGCATGAACAATGTCCTGCCAGGATTTATCGACAGTTTCCCGGAAGTTAAGGAAATAAAAAATCGAATTCCGTTGCAGCGTTACGGCAAGACCACCGAAATTGCTGAAATTATTGCCTTTCTGGCAGCCGATGGCGCCGCCTACATCACCGGTCAGAATCTCCGGGTCGACGGCGGCATTACGCGGTCAGTCTAGGATTTATGCGAATTCTTCGCAGAATCATCTACCGGCAATGGCCTGTTTTTCAATCTTGGCCCAGCCGTCTCGCAACGTGACAATTCTGTTGATCACCGGGTTGTCTGGCTTGTGGTCGATGGCATCCGCGCAAAAGTAACCTAGCCTTTCGAACTGCACGGGTTCGTGAACAGCTTGCAATGCCGGCTCAAGCATAGCCGTCACAACGTGTAGCGAATCGGGATTTAGCACCGCATGAAT
Organism: Woeseiaceae bacterium; assembly: GCA_037968735.1. Taxonomy (GTDB): domain Bacteria; phylum Pseudomonadota; class Gammaproteobacteria; order Steroidobacterales; family Woeseiaceae; genus SZUA-117. Next base: position 184,324 of record JBBKWC010000015.1, read on the forward strand.
GTCTGTGGCTGCTCCCGGATCGGGCACCGTGAACAGGCGATCGTACAAGCGGACTTCCGCCTCCATTGCATGTTGCGCGGAGACCCAGTGGATGGTTCCTTTCACTTTACGATCACTTGATCCGCTGCCGCTGCGCGTATCGGCATCATAGCTGCACCGCAGCTCGGTCACTTCACCCGCCGCATTTTTGATGACTTCGTCACAACGAATGATGTAGGCGAATCGCAGCCGCACTTCCCCGCCCGGCTTCAGCCGAAAAAACTTCTTGGGTGCATCTTCCATGAAATCATCGCGTTCAATGTAGATTTCCCGGCAAAACGGCACCTCGCGCGTGCCCGCTTCCGCTTGCTGCGGATGATTCATCGCCACCATATTCTCGACCTGACCTTGCGGATAGTTGCTGATCACAACCTTCAATGGCTGTAACACTGCCATGCGTCGCTCCGCCGCAGTATCAAGGTGTTCACGCACGGAATTTTCCAGCACACCCATCTGGATCAGGTTTTCCTTTTTGGTGACGCCGATACGACTGATGAAGTCGCGCAGCGCCGCCGCTGGATAACCTCGGCGGCGCATTCCGGCAAGCGTCGCCAGGCGCGGATCATCCCAGCCGTTAACTATGCCTTCGTCAACCAAAGTCGCCACTTTGCGCTTGCTGGTAAGCGCATAGGCGAGGTTTAGCCTGGAAAACTCGATCTGACGCGGCCGGTTAGGCGGATCCAGCTGCTCTAGAAACCAGTCGTACAGAGGGCGATGATCCTCGAATTCCAGAGTACACAGCGAGTGGGTAATGCCCTCAAACGCATCCGATAGACCGTGCGCGAAATCGTACATTGGATAAATGTGCCATTTGTCACCCGTGTTCTGATGACTGACGTTGCGGATCCGATAAAGGGTTGGGTCGCGCAGATTAATATTCGGCGATGACATATTGATCTTTGCTCGCAGGACATGTTCGCCATCGGCAAACTCTCCGGCCTGCATGCGGCGGAACAGGTCCAGATTCTCTTCTGTACTGCGATTGCGGTGCGGACTGTCGCGGCCGGGCTCCGTCAAGGTGCCACGATATTGTCGAATATCATCTGCACTCAGACTATCGACGTACGCTTTGTCCATCTCAATAAGACGCACTGCTGCCGCATACAATCGGTCGAAGTAATCGGAGGCATGCGTCAGGCAATCCTGCCAGTCGTATCCCAGCCACCTGACGTCGGCCTTGATAGCGCGGACGTATTCCTCGCTTTCCTTGCCAGGATTGGTGTCGTCAAAGCGCAGGTAGGTCTTGCCATCGTGTTCCGCGGCGACACCGAAATTAAGACATATGGACTTGGCATGGCCAATGTGCAGAAAGCCGTTCGGTTCGGGCGGAAACCGGGTCACGACATTGCCGTCGTGCAGCCCTTTGCTTACGTCATCACGAATAAGCTGACGTATAAAGTCTCTGGATTCCTGATCGCTCATATTTTTCCGGGGGTACACCGCCTGATTGGCAACGCGATTGTACGCGCTATGTCAATCATTGCCATCCTCTACACAGGAACGGCAAAGTCCCTGGATCTCAAGCGTCTGGCGAGTTGCAGTGAATCCCTGCTGCCCTGCTTTCGTTGCCACAAGCGAATTGATTTCGGGATCATCCAGTTCAGTGACCGAGCGGCAGCGTTCACAAATCAGAAATTGTCCGGCGTGTGGATTCTCAGGATCCGGGCATCCTACAAACGCGTTAATGGAATCGAGCCGGTGGACGAGGTCGGCCTCGATCAGAAATTCCAGTGCACGATACACAGTCGGCGGGGCCGCTCTTTTACCGCTCTTCTGCAAGCTATCCAGGATGTCGTAGGCGCCGACAGGTTTGTGGCTGTTCCAGACAAGCTCGAGAATCTGCTTTCGCTGTGCAGTCAGCCGCAGCTTTCTTTCCCGGCAGATTCGCTCCGCTGCGCTGACAGCCGCCTGCACACAGTTGGCATGATCGTGGGGCTGAACAGGATTCGAATCGGTTGAGGATACTTTGCTCATTTTCAGGCCAGATTTAGGCAAAGGCGATGATTGTACCCTCTCCGGACCAGGATAGAGCTTGCGCTGCGTTTGGTTGCAGCAAAGTATTCTGTACAATAGCGCGGCCCTTAAACTTCCCCATCATTGCAGGAAAAAATGCCAACATTTCAATTGCCTGACGGCTCAGAGCGTCGCTTCGATGCTGCCGTGAGCGGCCTTCAGATTGCCAGCGATATTGGCAAAAGCCTGCTGAGAGATGCCGTCGCTGTACGCGTGGACGGCGAGTTACGCGATCTCAACCGGAAAATCGACGCAGATGCGAAAATTGACATCGTCACCCGTGATTCGGACGACGGCCTCGAGCTTCTGCGCCACGACGCGGCGCATGTCCTGGCCGAGGCAGTGAAAGAACTTTGGCCCGACACGCAGGTAACGATCGGCCCGGCCATCGAGAACGGCTTTTATTATGACTTCGCCCGGGAAGAAGCGTTTACGCCTGACGACCTCGAGGTCATCGAGGCGCGCATGAAGGCTATTGTCGATCGCGACGAGGTTATCGAACGCGAGGTTTGGGAAAGAGACAAGGCGGTCGCGTTTTTTCGCGCCCAGGGTGAGGAATACAAGGCAAAGATCATCGAGGATATACCGGGAGAAGAGACAATTACTCTGTATCGCCAGGGGAAATTTATCGATCTCTGCCGCGGGCCGCATCTCCCGTCCACCGGCAAACTGGGTAAAGCGTTTCATTTGACAAGAGTTTCCGGTGCTTACTGGCGAGGCGATTCAAAAAACGCCATGTTGCAACGTATTTATGGCACTGCGTGGGCAAACGAGAAGCAGTTGCGGAAATATCTTCTGCAGTTGGAAGAAGCGGAAAAGCGCGATCATCGCCGCCTAGGCAAGCAGATGAATCTGTTTCATTTTCAGGAGGAAGCTCCAGGCGCCGTATTCTGGCACCCGAACGGCTGGCGCCTTTTTCAGAATCTGATTGCCTACATGCGAGAGCGCCAGGAAGCGGCGGGCTATCGTGAAGTCAACACACCTGAACTCATGGATCGCTCTTTGTGGGAGGCGTCGGGCCACTGGGAGTCCTTCGGCGAACACATGTTCACCAGCGAGACCGAAGACGGCCGCAATTTCGCCATCAAACCAATGAACTGCCCTGGCCATGTGCAGGTATTCAAGCAAGGAATTCAGAGCTATCGTGACCTGCCCTACCGCATTGCGGAATTCGGCAAGGTACACCGTTACGAACCCTCCGGCGCACTTCACGGCATGCTCCGTGTCCGGGCTTTCACCCAGGATGACGCGCATATTTTTTGCACGCCCGAGCAAATCACGGCTGAAACCATTGCTGTCTGTAATCTCATTCTCGGCATCTACCACGATTTCGGTTTTAGCGATGTCGCTATCAAGTTTGCCGACCGTCCGGAGGTGCGTGTTGGCGACGATGCCGTCTGGGATCAGGCCGAGGCGGCACTCCGCACGGCGCTCGAATCGTCCGGTCTTGAGTACACCTACAATCCCGGTGAAGGCGCATTTTACGGGCCGAAGCTGGAGTTCGTTTTGCGCGATGCTATCGGCCGCGACTGGCAGTGTGGCACCCATCAGGTCGATCTGAATCTTCCGGGTCGCCTCGGTGCGACTTACGTAGGGGAAGACGGCCAGAAGCACACGCCTGTGTTACTGCACAGGGCAATGTTTGGCTCGCTCGAACGCTTCATTGGTATCTTACTGGAACACCATGCGGGAAATTTGCCACTGTGGCTGGCACCCGTTCAGGTGAAAGTGGTCACGATTACCTCCGACGCAGACGACTACGCAACATCGGTCGTCGACGAACTGCAGGACGCCGGCATCGTTGCCGAAGCTGATCTGCGAAATGAGAAAATTTCATACAAAGTGCGTGAGCACAGTGTGGCGAAAGTGCCGGTCATCATGGCCTTAGGCCTGCGCGAAATAGAGCAGCGCACGGTCGCACTGCGGCGGCTGGGCTCGAAGCAGCAGAAAGTCGTGCCACTGGCCGATGCCATCAGCACCCTGGCGGCAGAAATCCGCAACCGGGGCAGGGCCGACTGAAAAAACTGGCAGTTTGAGGCTCAATCGCGTTCCCGCATCCCATCTTCTGCGCAAATCTGCCTGCCCGAGGAGCGCTCACTGGACGTTCGCGGCCAAACGTGACGCCCCCTGCACTCTCACTGTGCACCACTTCACAAATTCGGGCTCTCGTCGGCCCGAGGCCACACAACACTTTAATCACAAGGATATACTTCCTGATCGCGACGATCCTGTCTGCGATTGGACATAAGCCGCCACGGAGGACGCCCGGTGCCGCTTGAGCAATTCAAAACCCAGGTTCTGCTGCTGCACAGCCAGCAGAGCACGCTCGACAGACTGAGTGCAGGCTTTACCGACAAATATTCCGTGCATTGTGCAACCAGCGGCACAGAAGCGTTGCACACACTCGGCGAAACACCGATCCACGTCATCGTTTCCGCACAGAAGCTGCCGGGCATGAGCGGCCTTGAAGCACTGCGGGAAGCCAAGAAACGTTCGCCGGACACGATTGGTATACTGCTGGCAGGAACCGACAAGCAGGACGGACTGGAAGCACTCGTCGGTGCGCAGGAAGTATTCCAGATCGTGCGCGGCGAAATTACGCCGGCTGCACTCATTTCCCTGATCGAATCCGCCAACAAACGGGTGCGCCTGCTGGCTCTTGCAGAGTCGGCGAACGACCACAAAGCGAACGTCGACGAACCCGTAGGCGAGCACATCGTTATGGAAACGTCGGAGAACGGCGCGGTCATCATCAGCGATGGAACCGGCACATTGCCGACTTTAAAGTCATCGACGTTTGCCCTTGGACCTGGCGTCGGCGGGCGCGAAGTCGATGTGCTTGTGCTTACCAAGGACGAGGAGTTCCTCGGCACGATCAAGGATTCATCGCGCGGACTGCACAATGTGTTTCACGCGACGACACCAGTTCAGGCAGAAGTGTTCGTGCAGAAGCACAAGATTGGCGTATTGGTCACCGATGCAGCGATGGTGGGTTCGAACATTGAGGTGATCACGAAAAAGCTGCGCAAGAACAGGCCGAGAATCGTGGCCATCGTTGCCGGCCGCCGCGACGATGGCGAGTTACTGATGGACCTGATCAATCGAGGTCACGTATACCGATTCCTGCTGAAACCCGTCTCGCCCGGCCGTGCACGGCTGGCGATAGAGGCATCAGTCAAACATCACATGGAAGCGCCCGAGGAAGCCTTCAAGCCGAAACCGGGTGGGCCGATACGCGACCCTCAGGCAGAGGCACGAGCGAAAGCAAAGGCCGATGCCGAGGCGAAAGCACGGGCAAAAGCGAAGGCAGAGGCAGACGCTGCGGCCAAAGCCAAGGCAGCTCAGGCCGCCAGAGTGGCAAAGGCAGAAGCCGAAGCCAAGGCGCGTGCCGAAGCAGAAGAGCGCGCAAAAGCCGAAGCGAAGGCAAAGGAAGAAGCTGACGCCAGAGCGAAGGAAGAAGCCGCAGCGCGCGCTGCGGCGGAAGCAAAGGCGCGGGAAGAAGCTGCGGCGAAAGCCAAGTCAGAGGCGGAAGCCAGAAAGAAGGCTGAAGCTGAGGCCAAAGCAAAAGCAGAAGCCGAGGCACGCGAGAAAGAAGAAGCCAGAGCGAGAGCTAAGGCCGACGAAGAAGCCCGCCAGAAAGCGGCGGCGGCGAAGGCGGCGGCGGATGCGAAATTAAAGGCGGAAGAGGAAGCCAGGGCACAAGCGGCAGCCGAAGCAAAACGAAAAGCGGATGCGGAAAAGAAGGCGCGCGAGGAAGCTGCAGCAGCAGCAAGAGCGGAAGAAAAAGCCCGGGCTGATGCTGAAGCCAAAGCACGCAAGGAACAGAAGGCACGGGAAAAAGCCGAGGCCAAAGCGAAGAAAAAGGCGGCTGCCAGGGAGCGGAAGGAAGCAGCTGCACTTGCCAAGGCCGAGGCGGCAGCTGTAACAGCCGCGGCTGCAGCCTCAGGCAAAGACCGCACATGGGAGCATGGCGATCGCATTGAGCCCAGAATTTTTGATGAGCCTGAAAGTGACCTGGACGACGCCTTCGGCGAAGACCAAAGCTTTGTCGATACCATGACCGGATTTGCGGCTTCGGTCAGCAGTTCGTTTACTGCAGTCCGTGACATCCCCGGCGGCGGCGAACTTGATCTGTCTCTGACAGATGATCCCTCGTTATTCTCCCGCCTGAATGCAAAGACGCTGACAATTGGCGCAAGCGCGACTGCGGTCATTGCTGCGATCGCATGGTTCGCGCTAAGCGGCGGCGCCGAAACTCAGAAACGGGTGATTACTCCCTCTGTTGCCAGCAGTGCCGGCAGTCAGCTTGCTGTGCCGACAGGCTCTGCGGCCGGCAGCGAAGTCAGCGCTGAGCCGTTACCGCTCGCCGAGATTGATTTGTCGGCGGTGAGCTGGGCGGAAGATCTGAATGCGGCTCGCGCTGCGCACGATGCAGGAAATCTGATCGCTCCGGCCGGAGACAATGCCGTCGAGCGTTATCTTTCTGTCATTTCGCTGTCCGGCGGGGATGAGCGAGTTGTTGCTGAGATGACGGCGGTAGTCAATGACGTACTGGGTCTCGCAGAAGATGCCATTCTTGCGCGCGCTGCCGGCGACGCTGAAACAGCACTGCAAATGGTGCGCCTCGCGGATCCCGGCAATGCAAGGCTGACCTTCCTCGGCGCCCAGCTCAATGAATTACAGCTGCGGGAACGAACTGCAGAAGCACGTATTGCTATCCGCGAACGCCGCTTCGAAGACGCTGGCAGACTGGTTGCGGAAGCTCGTTCCGTTGCCGGCCCAGATTCAGTGGACGTCGAGCTTCTCGCCGATGAGCTGGCGACAGCGAGAAACCAGCAGGAAATTGGCGCAACGATAACAATCGCGAACGAAAGACTGGCGGTTGGCAGCCTCGTAACGCCTGCGAACGACAATGCGCGCTATTACTTCGAACTGGTTTTGGCCACGGAACCGGATAACCAGGCTGCCAGGCAAGGACTCAACACGGTTGCCAGCCGACTGGTACTACAGGCCCGTGAAGCCATCGACATTGGACGCTTCGACCAGGCCGAGGGCCTGCTGACCAATGCACGGCGCCTTGATCCGGCTAGCAGCGACCTGAGTGCGTCCAGCGCCGCCCTAATAAACGCCAGAAACGCACTGAATGACAGGCAGGCAGAGGCTCTGCGGCAACAGGACGCCGAGAAGGCGGCAGTCGCGCAGCGCGAAGCTGCCATTGCCAGGCGTGAAGCCGCCAGCCGGGAGACGACGGCACCGGCAGAACCGGCAAGCCCGGCAGGCACGTCGACCACTGTCGCTGCAAAGACCGCCCCGACACCTGCGCCCAAACTCAGTCCGGAGGTCGCGCGACAACGCTCCGAGCAGGAGGCCGGCCAAATCGCCACAGCTTCACCGCTGGGCGTTGGGGCAGCAGCGCCGGCCCGGCCTTCGCCGACACCAGCGGCTGTGAGGAATGCGGCGCCCGAGATTCAGCAACAGACAAACACGGCACCGGTACCTTCACCGGTTGCATCAACTTCGCCGCCTGTCACTGGCGCGGCAACCTTTGGTACCGCTGATCGCCCGCCGGCGGCCGCTGCAGAAGCGCCCGCCGTGGCAGCGGTCACAACACCACCCGCGACACGGAAGCCTGAAGTGCAGAGGCAGTCGGCCAACGCGGTCAACGTGGCCAGCGCAACCCCGGCGCCCGCGCCGGCAGCGCAAAATCGCGAGCCGGAGCTTGTCGCCATTAGTGACCTATCGCGCGTCAATTATGTCGGCCCGGAATATCCACGTACCGCACGACGTAGAAACGTCACGGGCGCGGTGGAGCTTATGTTCACCGTGTCGATATCCGGCGAAGTCAGCAACGTGGAGGTGCTGCGATCTGAGCCTGGTGACACCTTCGATGAGGCCGCAATGACGGCAGTGCAGCAGTGGCGATTCGAGCCCGTCATCGAAAACGGTTCGCCTGTCGAAAAACGGAGTGCCGTTCGCCTCGCCTTCGACCTGGAATAGGCACCGCACAAAGCGAACGGTTAGCGGCCTTATTGCCTCTCCTGCAACCGCCAGGCAGGCAACTCGATGCCGGCCAATCTATTCCCGGTCACGATGGATCGAAGCAAAGCGCATGGCCGTCCAGATTCTGCCCGGGGCACCTCCCGGCCTTTGCAGCGCGGCCTGCTGCATGTGGCGTCAACTCGCTGCCGGCCCGTACAACGTGCGATGTATTTCAGCAATGATGGACAGCGCGATCGCTGCCGGCCCGCGGCCGCCAATGTCGATGCCGGCCGGACCGAACAGTCTGCCCTCGAGCGCATCGCCTGCAGCCCCAAGCTCAGACAGCAATCGCTCCCGACGGTTGACCGGACCAAGCAATCCCACGTAAGCCACAGTACTTTTCGCAAGTTGTGCAAGATAGGCGCGATCACTGTCAAGATGATGACTCATCACGATGGCGGCGGCGAAGCGACTTAAGTCCAGTGATGCGGACATTTCTGCTACCGGTACGCACAGTCGCTCTCTTGCCGTCGCAAAATGACCGGCGTCAAGATACGCCGGCCGGTGATCGAGCACTGTGATTCGCCAGCCGATCTCATTGGCCAGTCTGACCACAGGCTCCGCGTCCAGGCCGGCGCCAAGTACCAGAATTTCAGGCGGCGGTGCCAACAGGGTAACGAGGACCGTAGCCTCGCTCTTCACTGTGCGGAGGGAGTAGCTTGCAGACATTCCCCTGTCGCCTGCGTCGTCAATCAGTTTTCTGACATCGGCAATGTGCGCCTCGTCGATATCGCAGAAAGCGGTGCCATCGGCACGCGTCACCATCGAAGCTCCCGGCACGAGTGCGGGAATGTCTGAGGCAACGATAGTCGCCGACGCTTCCCGACACTCTCCGGCGAGGGCCGTGGTGATGGCCTTTAGCGGCTCATAGCCGGCACTTTGGCAGACAGGCTGCAGGAAGATGCGCATGAGACCGTCGCAACCTACGCCAAGTCCCCACAACTCGTCATCATTGGGTCCAAGATCGTAGGTGACGGTCTGCGGCTTACCGGTGGCAATAGCCTCGGCCGCCCTTTCCGCCAGATCGCCTTCGAGGCAGCCGCCTGACAGCATCCCCTGAAAGTGACCGTCATCGCGGATAATCATTTGCGCACCCGCCTTGCTATAGGTCGACCCGGCGGTTTCGTACACACTCGCGAGTACCAGCGATGCCCCGTCACGGGTCCAGTTGGCAAAAGCTTCCGTAAGCTTACTGACGATCATTGCGGCCTAACCAAAAGCCGTATTGTAACGTGCATGCTGCGACCGATTACATCACCGGCATAGAGAAGTCAGCGCCCTGGCGGATACCCGTCGGCCAGCGGGAGGTGACTGTTTTCAGTCGCGTATAGAAGCGAACCCCTTCCATGCCATAGATCGACGTGTCACCGAACAGCGATCGCTTCCAGCCACCGAAGCTGTGAAACGCGAGCGGCACAGGAATGGGCACGTTGACACCCACCATGCCAACCTCGATGCGGTTGGCGAATTCTCTTGCAGCATCTCCGTCTCGGGTAAATACCGAGGTGCCGTTGCCATATTCGTGCTTGTTAATCAGCTCAATCGCTTCATCGAAGGTGTCCACCCGCACCATGGTCAGCACGGGCCCAAAAATCTCTTCCTGGTAAACCCGCATGTCCGGCGTGGCATGGTCGAAAAGCGTCGGCCCCAGAAAATATCCGGGCGATTGCGTAATGTCATGGCTGCGGCCATCGACCAGCAACTGCGCGCCTTCCTGCTCACCAAGATCAATGTAAGAGCGAACTTTGTCGCGGTGTTCCGCAGTAATCAGCGGCCCCATTTCGTTGCTATTGTCCATGCCGGTGCCAATCTTCAGCGCTGCAATCTTCGGCAGAAGTTTTTCCAGCAACGGTTCTGCGGCATTACCCACGGTGACGATGGCGGAAATCGCCATGCAGCGTTCGCCGGCCGAACCATACCCTGCGCCCACGAGCGCGTCGGCTGCCTGATCCATATCGGCATCGGGTAACACCAACAGATGATTTTTCGCCCCACCGAGCGCCTGCACCCGTTTGCCGTTTTCCGATGCAGTCCGATAAACGTGCTCTGCAACCGGCGTTGAGCCAACGAAACTGACCGCAGCCACCCGTTCATCGTTGAGCAGTGAGTTGACCGCGACGTGGTCACCCTGAATGACATTGAATACGCCTGGTGGCAGGCCGGCTTCCTGCAGCAGTTCCGCCCACTTCAAAGAACAACCGGGATCTTTCTCGGAAGGTTTCAGCACAAATGTGTTACCACAGGCAATAGCCAGCGGGAACATCCACATCGGAACCATCGCCGGAAAATTGAAAGGGGTTATACCGACGCAGACGCCTACCGGCTGCCGCATCGAGTAGCAGTCCACGCCGGTGCCGACCTGATCGTTGAATTCACCTTTGATGAGGTGTGGAATGCCGCAGGCAAACTCCACCACTTCCAGGCCTCGCTGGATCGAGCCGTCCGCATCGTGCAGAACTTTGCCGTGCTCCTGTGTGATCAGCGCCGCGATCTCGGCACGGTCACGCTCGATAAGTTCTTTCAATCTGAACATCACTCGCGCGCGCCGCAACACCGGGGTTTTCGACCACGCCGGCAACGCGGCCCGTGCCGCTGTCAGTGCGGCATCGACATCCGCTTCGTTGGACATCCTTACCTGCGCGCATTGCTTGCCCGTAGCAGAGTCAAACACCTCGCCCCAGCGATCTGAAGAGGATTCCTGCACGTTGCCGTTGATCCAGTTGGATACGGTACGAATGGTACTCAGCTTTTCCGCTTTTTCTGCCATGTTCAATTCCCGTCTATTTCTGATCCCTGTGCGCCCGCAAGGACGTCCGGACTGCTTCCACCACAATGTCGATTTGCTCATTGTCGATAATGAGCGGCGGAGAAAAGGCCAACGTGTCACCCGTCGTCCTGATGATGACCCCTTTGTCAAAACAGTCGCGAAATATGTTCATCGCGCGAAGCGTCGGTTTGCCCGGAACTGCCTCAAGCTCGACCGCACCGATCAGTCCGAAGTTACGAACGTCAATGACATTGGGCTCACCCTTCAGCGTATGCAGCGCATCGCCGAATCGATTTTCCATTGAACGGGCGCGTTCAAACATCCCCTCTTCCTGGTACACATCAAGCGTGGCACATGCTGCGGCTGCAGCCAGTGGGTGGCCGGAATAGGTGTAGCCATGAAAAAACTCAATTGCGCCATCCGGTCCGGTCATAAACGTTTCGTAAATAGCTTTCGCTGCAAGAACCGCCCCCATAGGCACGGTGCCGCTGGTAAGCCCTTTGGCCAACGTCATCAGATCGGGCGTCACTTCGAATCGACTTGCGCCGAACGCATCACCGGTCCGGCCGAAGCCGCAGATCACTTCGTCGAAGATGAGCAGAATGCCGTGTTTGTCGCATATTTCACGCATGCGTTGCAGATAACCTTCCGGCGGCAGAATGACGCCCGCCGAACCCGCAATAGGCTCGATGATGACTGCCGCAATAGTGGATGGGTCATGCAGGGCAACAATATCTTCAAGCCCGTCTGCGAGGTGCGCACCCCACTTCGGAAGGCCCTTCGAAAATGCGTTTTTCTCGATATTGTGCGTATGCGGCAGATGATCAACGCCGGGCAGCATCGCGCCGAACATCTTGCGATTCGGAGACATTCCACCCACGGAAATACCGCCGAAGCCAACGCCGTGGTAACCCTTTTCGCGGCCAATAAACCGGGTACGCTCACCCTGTCCACGAATGCGATGGTAAGCGAGCGCCATCTTCAGCGCCGTGTCGACCGCCTCCGACCCCGAATTTACGAAGAACGCATAGTCAATGCCTTCAGGCGCAATAGCGGTCAGCTTGTTCGCCAATTCAAAAGCTTTCGGATGACCGAGTTGAAATGCCATCGCGTAGTCGAGGACTTCGGCCTGCGCTTTTATAGCCTCCACAATTTTTGGATGACAGTGGCCCGCGTTACAGCACCAGAGGCCGGCGACTGCGTCAAGCAGCTTGCGGTTGTCGGGCGTATAGCAGTGCATGCCTTCGGCCCGCGATATCATGCGGGGATTCTGCTTGAAGTAGCGGTTGCCGGTGAAAGGCATCCAGTATGCTTCCATGTCCGGCGTCGCCGTTTGCAGCTGTCGAACTGTATTGTCTTTCATAACTCCACTCCGTCAGATTTCACAATATTTCTTTCATGCGGTAATAAAGCATTCCTAGCGCCAGCGCGGGGTTCGCGAACCATTTTCCGCCAGGCAGCTTCCAGTGACGAATCTTTTCCATCACATCGAAGCGCGTAAGATCGCCGCTGATGGCATCGGCCAGTATCTGGCCGGCAATGTGCGTCGGTGCCAAGCCATGTCCGGAATAGCCCTGCGCGTACCAGGTATTTCCCTCGATGCGTCCGAACTGCGGGATGCGCTTGATGCTGATGGCAATATAGCCACCCCACTCGAAATCGATCCGGGCGTCTTTGAGCTGTGGAAAAACGCGCACCATATTCGGTTGAAGTACTGCACTGATGCTCTTCGGGTTGCGTCCCGAATAGTTGCACAGTCCGCCAAATAAAAGTCGCTTGTCGGCAGACAGCCGAAAATAATCCAGGCCAATGCGCTGATCACACACCGCCATGTCGCGCGGCAGCAGCTCGCTCGCCAAAGCATCACCCAGGGGTTCGGTTGCGATGACGAAGCTGCCGGCGGGAATCACCTGTCCGTAAATCCGCGGTTCCGTCCGACCAAGGTAGGCGTTGCCGGCGAGAACGACTTTGTCAGCATGCACAGTACCCTCGGCAGTTTCTACACGCGGCGACGAGCCGTGAATAACGCGCGTCACAGGCGACTGTTCGAAGATTCTGGCGCCCTGCCCCTCGGCTGCGCGTGCTTCACCAATACAAAGATTCAGCGGATGCAAATGGCCGTTGCCGTGATGGATAAGACCGCCGATGTAACGGGGCGAACCGACGACCGACGGCATGTCTGCATGCGACACCAGTTCCATCTTGTGCGGGTAGTTAGCTGCGCGCTTGCGTTCGAGCTCCGAGCTGAAATAGTCAATGTCCGCCTGATTCAGGGCGACATCCAGGAAACCAAATTTCAGATCGCAATCGATCGAGTACTTGCTGATGCGATTGAGAACAACGTCGCGGCAATCGATGCCTATCTGGCGCACGGTGTCAGCTGCAGCACGACCATACTTCAATTCAATCTCGTTGATTTTCTCACCTTCGACAATACCGTCGATTAGCTGGCCGCCGTTACGACCGGATGCGCCCCAGCCAACCCGGCGTGCCTCGAGGAGCACAACGTCATAGCCTCGTTCCGCCAGATGAAGTGCCGTAGATACGCCGGTGAATCCGGCGCCTACAACAGCAACGTCGCAGCGATGCTCGCCGCGGAGGACCGGATAGTCGGTTTTCCAGTTAGCGGTCGCGGCGTAATAAGAAGGCGCGTGTTCGGCAGTGTCTTGCATAGCCGATCAGGGTACTGCAAGGCACGAAAGTTAACAATATTTAAACAATTGATTTTAAGTCGCTGTTTTTATTAAACTCTGCTCCTCAAACGTTTATTAAATTTAACAATTCAACAGGATCGCCTGACAATGGACAAACTCGGTCAGAGATTGCACAGCCTGCGCCGCGCCCGCGGCTTGTCGCAGCGACGCCTGGCACTCAAGGCGGGTGTGTCTAACGCCACGGTGTCACTCATTGAGCATGACCGTACCGACCCGTCGATGGGACTATTGAAAAAAATTCTGGATGCGCTGGGCGTTTCCTTTGCCGAATTCTTTTCTTCGCATGCCGTTGTGGATGACAAATTTTTCTACCGCCGGAATGAACTGAGTGTCATCAGCACCGGGCCTATCTCCTATTTACAGGTTGGCAGCGATCTCAGCACCAGTCAGTTGCAGATTCTTTATGAGCGTTATCAGCCAGGCGCTGACACCGGCCAATCAATGCTAAGCCACGTCGCCGAAGAAGGTGGCATCGTTTTGGAAGGTCGCCTGGAAGTCACCGTCGGCGAGCAGGTCAGCACACTCTCAGCTGGAGAAGCGTACCGCTTCGACAGCCGCCTCCCGCACCGTTTTCGCAACACAGGCACCGCGGAGTGTGTGGTCGTCTCGGCCTGCACGCCACCGAGTTTTTGACCGCGATAGTCGAAATACGATCAATCGTACACACCGGATCGGGCAACGGCCCCAATGAAATTGCACATTAACCGTTCCGCATGGATCATCGTGATATTCGCCACATCCTGCGCCGGTGCAATCTCCACCAGATCCATCCCGAGCAAGCGCCCCTTACGACTCAGGCCATGTATCAGTGTATGCAGATCGAACCAGTTTAGTCCGCCAGGCGTCTGAGCGACGACCGCCGGCATGATCGTGGGGTCGACGCCGTCTGCATCGATACTCAGATAATAGGGACCACCGTCGGGTATCTGTTCAAGAACGGCCTGCATGCCAATTGCATGCAGTTCGTAAGCCGTAACGATCTTTGCACCGTATTTGCGAGCGTCGTCAACTTCCTCAAGTCTTGCGCTGCCTATGCCGCGCATTCCTATTTGAATAATGTCGCCTACCCACGCCAACTCCGCAGCACGTCGTATTGGACTCGAATAGCCTTCAGTTTCGCCGTTTATCTCATGCCGCCAGTCCAGATGTGCATCGATGTGGATCAGCGTGACCGGAGATCCGCACACCTCCAGTGCGCGAAAAACAGGAATGGGGATACCGTGGTCACCGCCGAGCGACAGTAGCGTGGCGTTCGCGCTAAAAATTTTGCGAGCCGCTTCCTCCGCTCGTCGGTAGTGCGCATCATGGTCCGACGCATCGGCAGTAACATTGCCGCAGTCGACTACCCGCAGCGGCCGATTGTCCAGTAACGGGCCGCCGAGATCCCAGTCGTAGTGACCCAGGGTGTAATCGATATCCATTGATGCCCGGCGAATCGCGTCCGGTGCCCGGCTTTGTTCATTCGCTTTACTTCCGGACTGGTAGGGCTTACCGAAGGGAATGCCAAGAATAGCGATGTCCGCATTCAGCTTGTCAAGATCTGCGGCGTAAGGAAACTCCAGAAATGTACGTGGACTGCTGGCAGGCGGTTCCGTCAATGCAATCATAAGCAATCCAGGCGTTACAGATAAAAATCCTAAGCCGGCTTGTTGGCGTAGATATGAATCATTTCCATGGCAAGCGTCGCGCCGGCCAGCGCTGTAATTTCCCCGACGTCATACGCTGGCGCCACTTCAACAATGTCCATGCCGACGATATTAATTCCCAGCATGCCGCGGAGAATAGCAAGCGCCTGATGCGAGCTTAGCCCGCCGCAGACCGGCGTACCGGTGCCCGGTGCGTAGCTCGGATCGAGGCAATCAATATCGAAACTCAGGTAGACCGGATGATCGGCAAGTATCTTCCGCGTTTCTCGAATGACAGCCTCCACGCCCATTCGATGCACGTAAGGCCCGTCGAAAATGTTGAAGCCCAAGGTATCGTCGTTGGTCGTGCGCAAACCGATCTGCACAGAGCGTGCAGGGTCAACGAGGCCCTCGCGAGCGGCATGCCAGAACATCGTGCCATGATCGACCCTGCCATCCTCGTCAGCCCAGGTGTCGCTGTGGGCGTCGAAATGCAGCAAGGCAAGTGGCTTGCCATGTTTGAGAGCGTGCGCCTTCAGCAACGGGTAGGCGACGAAGTGATCTCCGCCGAGCGAAAGCAAACCGGGTCCCTGGCTGATGATGTGCGAGGCATGTTTTTCAATACTGTCAGGTATGGTTTCCGGTCTGCCGAAATCAAAAAAACAGTCGCCATAGTCAACCACAGCCAACTTGTCGAACGGATCGGTTTTGCTGCCGTATGGGCGCATCCAGGAAATAACGGTCGACGCGGCGCGTATGGCTCGCGGCCCGAAGCGTGCACCCGGTCGGTTGGTCGTTGCCGTATCGAGCGGCACGCCAGTCACCACAAGGTCGACCCCATCAAGATCATGCGTGTACTTGCGGCGCATGAAGGAGACGGCACCGGCATAGGTCGGTTCGCTGCGCGTGCCGTAAAGATTGTCCCGGCTTATGGCGAGGTCGCCTTCTTTTTTGACTGTCATAACGACCTCTGGTTGATTGCGTCCCGAGTCAGGTCCAGGCACTTCCAAGCTTTCTCAACCAGCTCATCTGCCTCTGCGTAGGAAAGCGTCAGCGGCGGCGCCGTTACAATCGAGTCACCGACTGCCCGCATCACAAGCCCATTGTTAACCAGGAAGTCGCGGCAAATGGTGCCGGCGCCAACTTTCTCATCGAATCTTTCCAGGGACTGTTTGTCGCGGACGAGTTCCAGTGCCCCCATCAGTCCTACCATGCGTGTTTCGCCAACCAGCGGATGGTCAGCAAGGCTCGCCCATTTTTTCTGCAGGTAAGGACCAATATCATCACGCACGCGCGCTACCAGATTTTCCCGCTTCAGAATGGCGACGTTCTCGATGGCGACCGCGCAGGAAGCCGGATGTCCTGAATACGTGAAGCCGTGGAAAAATTCGCCCCCTTTATCGATCAAGGTTTCGCTGACGCGATCCCCGACCATAACACCACCGAGCGGCAGATAGCCGGACGTAACGCCTTTCGCAAACGTCATAAGATCCGGCTTGACGCCGTAGTAATCCGCACCGAACCACTCTCCCAGCCTGCCGAAACCGCAAATGACTTCGTCAGTCACGAGGAGGATGCCGTGCTCGCTGCAGATGCGCTGAATCTCCGGCCAATAACTGTCCGGCGGAATGATGACGCCGCCAGCGCCCTGCACCGGCTCAGCGACGAATGCAGCGATCTTGTCCGCACCCAGTTGTTCGATCAGCTTTTCGAGTTCCGCCGCCCGCTGCCGCCCGAATTCTTCCGGGTCCAGTGTTCGGTCGCTGCCAAACCAGTACGGCTGGTCAATGTGTTCTATGTAAGGCAGCACGCCGCCCTGCTTGTGCATCGGGCCCATACCGCCGAGGCTGGCGCCGGCCACTGTGGAGCCGTGATAGGCATTTTTTCTGGATACGATAATTTTTCGCTCAGGCTGTCCGAGCAGATCCCAGTAGCGCCACACCATGCGGATCATAGTATCGATCGATTCCGAACCCGAGCCGGTATAGAACACCTGCCGAAACTGCGGCTGGGTGACTTCACCCAGCACCCGCGAAAGCTCGATTGATGGTGGATGAGCACACTGGAAAAAACTATTGTAATAGGGCAGTTCTCGCAACTGCTTTGCAGCAGCGTCGACCAGTTCATCCCTGCCGTAGCCAGCATTGACGCACCACAAGCCCGACATGCCGTCCAGTATTTTGTTGCCGTCAGCGTCGTAAATATAGACTCCGTCGGCACGCGTGATGATGCGGCTCTTTTTCTGTTTCAGATCCTTGTGATCGGTGAACGGGTGCAGGTAATGTTGACTGTCCAGCTCCTGCCACTCCGATCGCGAGCGGTTTTCGACCATTGCCATTGAATTTCCCCACACGGCTGCAAGCCGTGAAAATTAGTCGTTCATGCTAGCTGAGGGACGGCGGAACGTCATCTGCGCTCCATATCCTGAAATAAACGGCAGCCCTTCTAAAACCGCGCTTGGATTCGCGAAGTTGAACATTTCATCAATGGCCTGTTCAACCAGCTGCTAGACATTGAACATCAATATTTCACGCTCCCACGGCGTGACGATTTCCTGAAACTCCAGCAGCTCGCACTTCTTCACCTCGGCATACAGCTTAACGAAACTGGCACCCAGGGTCTCCTTCATCGCTTCGCTTTCGGAAAAAGCGTCGATGGCCTCATACATGTAGCGATGCAAACTGAAAGGCAGGTCGTAGGCGCTGCCCTCGACAGGATCATCCGGCTTGAGACTCTCCACCATGCCGAGATAGCCGCAGGCGAGCGTGCCTGCGAGAGCCAGGTAGGGGTTGACGTCTGAGCCGGCGATGCGATTTTCAACCCGCCTCGCGTCGGGGGCAGAGTCCGGGACTCGCAAACCTACAGTCCTGTTGTCAACAGCCCAGCTCAGATTGACCGGCGAATCCCAGTAGCTCAGGAAACGGCGGAATGAATTGGGATAAGGGGCGAAAACGAGCAATGCCTGCGGCATGTACTTCTGCAGTCCGCCGATGTAAGACTCAAACAGATCGCTCCACGAACCGTCGGCTTTCGAGAAGATATTGTTTCCTTTTGCATCGACGACACTCTGGTGTATGTGCAGCGCGCTGCCTGCTTCGCCAGATATAGGCCGTGCAAGAAAGGTCGCATGCATTTCGTGTGCAATGGCCACTTCCCGGACCGTTCGCTTGAACAGAAACACCTGGTCGGCAAGGGCAAGCGCATTGCCATGCAGGAAGTTGAGTTCAAGCTGAGCCGGACCCATTTCCGCCGACAGCGTATCGATCTTGATGTCCTGTTCTTCGCAATATTTATAAACATCGTTAATAAACGGATCAAAATCGTTCATGGTATCGATGCTATAAGGCTGCTTCGAAAAGTCGGTGCGCCCCAGTCTGCCTTGTGGTGGTTCCACCTCTTCGTTGGAATCTGAATGTGGACTAAGCAGGTAAAACTCCACCTCGGGGGCGACTACCGGATACCAGCCTTTCGCCTCGTAGAGAGCCAGTACTTTCCGCAGCACGTGTCGTGGGGCAGTTTCCACTGCGGAACCGTCCCGATGTGTGCAGTCCAGGAAAATTGAGGCCGATGGGTCACTTGCCCACGGTACAGGCCGAAGCGTGTCAGGATCGGGACGCAGCAGCATGTCCCGGTCTTCGACGTTTTGCTTGTTGACCGCATAGTTGCCGGAAATTGTCTGCGCGAATATGCCCTCGGGTAACTTCAGTTCGCCGCTGCCTAGCTTGGCCGCCGGCAGGACCTTGCCGCGTGCCGCACCCGCCATATCGGGTACGAATGCTTCGACATCTTCGATGCCGTGTTTCTTCAGCCAGGTTTGGATAACATCTTTTTCACTCACGAGATACCTCTATTGATTTTGGCTAGCGTACGCACGACATGCGTCGCCGAAAGCCTTGAATATGGCCATCGAGAATTTGTTCTCGGTGACTTTCCATTCGGGATGCCATTGCACGGCAAGGGCGAAATTTTTCACGCCGTGGACCGCAAAAGCCTCGATCAATCCATCATCCGCAACTGCTTCTACTGTTACGCCGTCAGCCAGTCGTGCGACACCCTGCGAATGCAGGGAATTAACGCGAACGACATCGCTCGCCGCGAGCTTATGCAACAGACCGCCTTCCACCAGGTGAACTGCATGGCTCTCTCCATACTGCACATCCGGGGGATCATCCGGATCTTCCTTGTGCAAATGATAGCCGGTCTGTTCGTGCACATATTGATGGAGTGTTCCGCCAAGGGCGACATTCAGTTCCTGATAGCCTCGACAGATGGCGAACAGCGGCACGCCGAGTTCGAGCGCCCTGGCGATTAGCGGAAACGTGGTTTCGTCGCGATGCGGATCATGCAAGGTCCCCGGCCGACTCGCTTCGCCCTGGTAGCGGTGCGGCTCCACATTGGACGGACTGCCGGTCAATAACAGGCCGTCGATGCGCTGCAGCAGCGCATCAGCAGAAACGGTATCACCCAGTGCGGGAATGAGTATCGGGATGGCATCCGATCCGTCTCGCAACGCGGTCACATATTTCTCACCGACCATGTGAAACGGGTGTGGATCCAGCATCCGGCGATCCGAGGGAACGCCGATTAGCGGCTTTCTAGACATGCGCGGCCCGGGAACGGCCTCCGACTCCTTGATTCTTTTGCCGGCCAATATACGCGATCAGCCGCAATCCTGTATACGACAGTTTCACATCCCGGGCGTTACATTAACCGGATTCAGGGCTTTCTGAACAGCAACGTGAAGCGGTCCGTGTTGCCGGTCACAGTCCGCCGACCGACTTCGTATCGCAGTTCATCGTCGGGCCTGTAGTGCAGGTCGCTGTAGTCGACAAACTCGAACCCTGAGGCGAGAACTTCTTTCATGATCTGGACGACGTCGGCACGACGCTGGTTTTCGTCCGTCATTGCTTCCATGTGGCGCCGTGAATGGTCGATGATGCCGTACAGCCCACCGGATCGCAGCGCCGCATACACAGCCTTGTTGATATTCATGCGACCCGCTTCGGTGAAGTTATGCATGTTGCGAAATGTCAGCGCCATGTCAAGATTCTCAACACCGAAGTCAAATTCGGCAATGCTTCGCGTGCCGAATGGTCCATCCGCCGTCAATTGCCTGTCGATCTCAAGCACCTTGACCTGATCGAAGCCTGGTTCCTTAAGCAGATTGTCGCGAACATTGTTGGTGCCGATCGCCACGTAAAGTTCGCCATCGTCGCGCAGCACGGGCGCCAGAATTTTTGTATACCAGCCGCCGCCCGGCAACATTTCAAGTACCCGCATATCTTCCTTCAGACCGAAAAATGACAGCGTCTCCAGCGGCATGCGATTGTCGTCGCGAGCGACTTCTTCGGTGCTACGGATATCGGCGGCCATGGCAGCCGCTATCCGTTGTTCCACTTCACTGTCCTGCGCCCAGGCAAAAGTACTGGACAGGAGGAGAGCTGTTGAGAGAATAAAACGCATTGAATTCACCTTGTTGAGTTAAACGGATGCCACATCATCGGCACGGCGGCCAAAGAATCTAAGCGCGGCAAAAAGAAACATCATACCGAAAACGATCGACAGCGCCGGAGGAAATCCATAACCGCCGGGAATGGTACCTATCGCGATTCCGACGACGCCAACAAAAATTGCATAAGGCATCTGCGTTCGCACATGCTCGATATGGTCGCAGCCGGATGCCATCGACGACAGCACCGTCGTATCTGATATGGGCGAACAGTGATCGCCCCATACGGCGCCGGCCAGATTGCAGGCGATAGCGGAGTACAGAATGTGCATGTGCTCCGCATCGGCCATGCCGTTCGTGCCCAGCACGGCCCAGGTGAGTGGCACGACCAGAGGCATCAGGATACCGAGCGTCCCCCAGCTGGTGCCGGTCGTGAACGCGGTGATGGCAGAAAGCACGAAGACGGTGACGGGAACGAGCGGTGGCGGTAATGAATCTGCCAGTATCGACACCAGGTAACCAGCCGTGTTGAGATCAGCGGTGATCGCCGACAGGGCCCATGCGAGTACCAGAACGATCATGGCAAACAGCATGGCTTTTACACCGCCGAACCAGGCGTCCACGGTTTCATGGCCGGAGAGGATGCCCTGGCTGACTGTCATTACCGCGGCCGTCACAGCGCCGAGCAACGACGCCCATAGCATCGCCTTGTAGGCATCCGCGGAGCCAATAATGTCAGTTAAAGTGTCACCGCTGCCGGTGATGTAAAGTCCTATGACCAGTGAGGCAATCAATACGATGAGCGGCAAGAAAGCATTGATTGCGCGTAGCGGCACACCGGGTTTTGGCTCCAGCTGGTCGCTGTTCATCGCCGGCATCTCGTCTGCGCTAACGGAACTGACCTCACCACGCCGCGCGCGCACTTCCGCCTTCAGCATGGGCCCCGCATCCCTGCCGGTAGCCGCCACCATCAGCACGAATGACACCGCCAGGATCGGATAAAAGCTATACGGAATAGACTTTAGGAAAACGGTATAGGCAGGCTCGTTCAATCCCTCAATGTTGCTCATCGCATCGCCAATCAAGCCTACCTCGTAGCCAATCCACGTCGTAATGAGCGCGAGGCACACCACCGGCGCCGCCGTTGAGTCTACGATGTACGCCAGTTTTTCTCGCGATATCCTGAGATGGTCGGTGATCGGTCTAGCCGTATTGCCAACGACCAGGGTATTGCTGTAGTCGTCGAAAAAAATCATCAGACCCATCCCCCAGACAGCGACCTGGCCACTGACTGCAGTCTTGGCTCGACTGACGATCATACTGACGATACAGGCCATCCCGCCGTTGCGTGTGATGATTCCGACCATGCCGCCGATCATCAGCGAGAACAGGATGATCTCCGCGTGCTCAACATCTGCCAAAGCCCTGACGACATAGACTTCGAAACCGTCCAGCAGACCCGCGAAGATGCCCTGTGGCGTAAAGGAGCGAAGCGCCGTTGCCCCGATCCAGACGCCGATCAGCAGCGCAGGAATTACGTTGCGCAAAATGAGTGCGATGAAAATTGCGATAAGCGGTGGAGAGATCGAGACCCACCCGGGCAAGGTCCTGAGTGTCGCAGAAGACGACTCACCCCCTGCCAGCGTGGCCGTCAAGTTTGCGAGGCCGCTTTCAGCAATAACAACATTCGCAAAACGTGCCGTGCCGTTTTCATCAGCAACAACAACGTATGCCGTGCTGCCAGCCTGCAGTTCTACGGTTATACCCGGAGCTACATCGACGACGCGGATGTCGGCAGGGACATTGCGTAAAGCGACGAGCGGCGCTTCAATCTCGAAGCCGAGCGATGGGAAAGACAGCAGCAGAAAAAACGGCAGCAACAAGCAGGAATAAAGTGGACGCAGAGCCCGTTTTTTGATCGCCACCTGCACTCCCCGCATTTCAGTGGGGCAACATCGGGCTCTGACCCGCATTGCCCTGAAGTAAATATGGCGCGCATGGTAGCACGACACTATATAGTGAATTGGCGAGGACGCGGCCGGCGAAGGCTCTCCGCCATCACACTTCCGCCGCAGTCAATAAAGGGACATGCAACGCGGATGAGTCGATTCGTCAGCATGCCGCTAGAATTCGGGATTCAATCGCTTTGCAGCCTTGCACAGCAACCGGCCCAACTCTGCGCGACGTGGCGCGGTCAGCCTTTGCGTCGGTCCGCCGATCGACAGCGCGCCCTGCACGTCGCCCAACGCGCCGCGGATGATTGTCGCTACCGCCGAGAAACCTTCCTCAAGCTCATCAATCGTAACCGCATAGGTGCGCCGCCGAATCTCGGCCAGCTGCGTGTCCAGTGTGTCCAGATCGGTCACCGTTCGTGATGTCAGGGCCTTGAGTTTTTTGCTTAGTCGCGCGGTGCCCGCCTCGTCGTACGCCAGCCACACTTTGCCGGTTGAGGTCGCATAGATGGGCCAGCGGGTGCCAATGTTGCCAGCCGAGCCGAGCACATGACTGCCCGCCACCTCATCCAGGATCAGCATGCTGTCTTCGAAGGGTATTTCGAGCGTCGCTGTTTCACCGGTTTCTCTGGCAAGATTACGCAGCACCGGTCGTACCCGGCGTCGGAGGTCGCTGCTCGCGAGCGCCTGCACGCCGAGCGCCATCAGGCCAGCGCCGAGGCTGTAAGCGCTGGTCGCCGGATTGCGATCAATAAGAGATTCGCTTTGCAGCGCACGAAGCAGCCGATGCGTTGTGGTCTTGTTCAAACCGGAAGCGCGAGACAGTTCGGCGAGCGACATTTCGGGACGCTCAATGGTAAAAATCTTGAGTAGTCGTACCGCGCGTAAAGCCGCCTGTGCTCCTTGCGGCGGTCGGGTGCTATTCATGGAAGTGGCGTCATAATATGGCAGAAGGTTTCATATTATGGAGGTAAGCTCGGCGGAACGCGAGCGTCCCTGAAAGCGCCGGGGCGGCGGCCAAACGCCGGCTGCACACCGGTGGGTCTGGTGCGAAATATCGCAATCGTGCTTAACTAGCGCCGAAAAGAGCAGGAACCCGCAGCATGGCCAGGCAAAAGAACACCCCCTTGCAGGATGAACTCAACCGCTTCCTGACGAAATATCCCAAAACCGATGTCATGGAACTGCTCATCGCAGATTTGCCGGGCGTCATGCGGTGCAAACGCATTCGCGGCAGTGAATTCGAGAAGGTCTTTCGTGACGGCTTCAATCTTCCCGGCGGAACCGTGTTGATGGATACCAGCGGGGACGTCGTCGACGGCATTCCCTGGTCTGCGGGCGATGGTGATCCGGACGTTGACGCGCGCATCGTGCCGGGCAGCCTGGCACCGGTGCCCTGGGCAAAGAAACCAACTGCGCAGGCCATGTTCCGTTTTTACACTCGGGACGGTGAGCCGTTTTTTGCAGATCCGCGCCAGGTCGTCGAACGGGCTGCGAGTCCATTGCGAAAAATGGGTTTGAACATCGTTATGGCGACTGAACTGGAGTTCTATCTGCTTGACGCAAAAACCGACAGGCCGACTGCCCGGGTGTCGAGAATACCCGGTATCGGCCGCCCGCAGCCCGGCCCGCAGGTTTATCACCCGGATGATCTATGGGATATCGAGAACTTTCTGGACGATCTGAACGAGACATGTGCACTGCAAAACATCCCCGCCGGCACAACGACGTCAGAGTTTGCCGCGGGACAGTTCGAAATCAATCTGCAGCATGTGAATGACCCGGCACTTGCCTGCGATCACGGTGTGCTCCTGAAACGCGCAATAAAAGCGATCGCGCGGCAACATGGCTTTGTCGCCTGTTTTATGGCCAAGCCATTTGAGAACGACTCAGGATCCGGTATGCATATACACATGAGCCTGGTTGATCGCGACGGCAAAAACTATTTTTCGCAGGGTAAAGAACGCATGGCGACTCCGCCCTATTCCGCACGCCTGCGGCATGCAATTGGCGGGCTGGCAAAAACGATGTCGGAGGGCACGGCGATATTTGCGCCCAATGCAAATTCTTACCGGCGACTTCGCCCGGAAACGTTTGCGCCCGTCGAACCGAACTGGGGCGCGAACCACCGCAATGTATCCCTGCGCGTGCCGGTATCAGATGAGAACAATCTGCGTTTCGAGCACCGCACATCCGGTGCAGACGCGAATCCCTACCTGGTCACCGCTGCCATACTGGCTGGCGTTCATTACGGACTGAAGAACAAGTGCGACCCTGGCCGCATGATTGAAGAAGGTGAAGTGATCACGCTGAAAAGAAAAATTCCTAATCGCTGGGATGCTGCGATTGACAAATTCGCCCGCAGCAAGATCTTTCCTCAATATCTGGGCGAAGAATACTGCCGCATTTACGCCATCCACCGTCGCGACGAAGCGCGCCGCTTCCACAATGCAGTGAGCAATGTCGATTTCGACTGGTACATGCGCGCCGTTTGAATGGCAGCCGTGAGCTGGACCGCAAGCTCAGGGCAAAACAGTTTTGAAGATGAAAAAGAAAACCACGGACAGAAACGCGCCGGCGGGTATGGTCACAACCCAGGATACGAAAATGCGTCCAACGACGCGCAGATCGATTGCATCGATGCCCCGCGCCAGCCCGACGCCGAGTACCGCACCGACGAGCGTATGTGTCGTGGAGATAGGTATGCCGGTACCTGACGCAATGACTATCGTAGTTGCAGCAGCAAGCTCTGCCGCGAAGCCGCGACTCGGCGTCAGCTGTGTAATCTTCTCGCCGACCGTTGCAATAACATGTACGCCATAGGTCGCCAGGCCGACCACAATGCCTGCGCCGCCGACGAGCAGCACCCACACCGGCAGTGCCGACTGGGCGCCGACGATACCGGTCTGCGCTACGCTGATGACAGCGGCGAGTGGCCCGATCGCGTTGGCCACATCGTTTGATCCATGAGCAAATGCCATGGAGCAGGCCGTTACTACCATCAGCACAGCGAAGACGCGCTCCACGGTGTAAAAGTGCTGTTTCTTGTCAAGCTTCGGATCCGGCTTGATCCGGCGTATGGCGAACATGCCCACGATGGCAATAGCAAAAGCAATCGCCGTTGCCAGCAGATAACTGCTGGCAAGACTGATCTCCAGCCCCACATGGCTAAGGCCCTTCAGAATCGTTACCAGGGTGATAGTGAAAGCAGCGAAGAAAATGTATACAGGCACATAGCGCTTGGCCCGCGCCAGGGGATCGTCCTGGCTCAAGATCAGTTTTTGCACGCTGACGTAGATGAGATAAGCGATGAAGCCTGCCGTCAGGGGAGAAACCACCCAGCTCATAACAATGGTGCCCACCTGCCCCCATTGAACGGCGTCGATGCCAATACCTACTGCAGCAAAGCCCACGATGGCGCCGACGATCGAGTGCGTCGTAGAGACTGGCCAGCCGTTTCTTGAAGCCACCAGGAGCCACGTCCCTGCAGCGAGAAGCGATGCCAGCATGCCGTAGATCAGTAATTCCGGCGAGCCGCTAAGCAATTCGGCGTCGACAATTCCTTTGCGGATCGTTGACGTTACTGCTCCGCCGGCGAGGACCGCACCAAGGAATTCGAACACTGCAGCAACGAAAATCGCCTGTTTGATGGTAAGCGCTTTGGATCCGACCGAGGTTGCCATCGCATTGGCAACGTCATTGGCACCGATGCCCCAGGCCATAAAAATACCGAACAGGGCCGCCAGGCCAATGTAGATGTACTCTGCTTCCATTTAGCAATCCCCGTCTGGCATGGTCGGAACGGGCCCGGCGTCAGCTGTTGTTAATTTCATTCTCGTGACGCGGGCCGAGTCTGTCGTTTTTCAGTGAGAGAGCAGAAGTTCCAGTCGTCTACCCACCCTCTCTGCCATGTCGGCAATGTCGCCAGTCGTTTCGATGACTTTGTACAGGAAGATGACGTCCACCGGATTCAACTCTTTCTCCAGTTTAAATACCGAGGCACGCAACATTGCCTGGCGGTCGTCGGTATCGGTCTCGATGCGGTCAAGTTCTTCAACCATTGACTCAACCAGCATCGCTTCCGCACCACGGAATCCACTGGTGAATAACTCGTCGAGTTCACGGACGCTTTTCCGTGCCTGTTTGGCGGCGTCAACATTGCGTTGCACAAACTCGAGGAATTCGTCAGCGATGGCGGCAGGAATCTGGATCTTCCTGCCCAACACGATTCCGGAGACGTCTTTCGCACGATTTGCCATCTTGTCCTGCACGAGCAGAAGCTCAAGTAAATCCTCGCGGGGAACGGGCATGAACAGGCTCTTTGGCAGGTGCTTTCGTATTTCTTTTTTCAGGTCGTCGGCTTCGTGTTCAAAATCGATAATTTTCTGCCGCGAGACTTCAGCTGACTCCCAGTCGCCGGCGATCGCCGCGGAAACAAACGGCGTCAATTCCTTCACACACTTGAATGCGATGCCTACGTGTTTCTCGAGTGGCTGTACAGGGGATGAGCCAAAAATACTTGCGAGCAAATTTGCCAAAGCCAAACTCCTGATTACCTGTGCCCGGCCGGCTGCGGCACGTCGCGGCGACCTTGCGGAGCGCGCATATTAGCACAGCAATTTTCGCCGCAAAGCGCTCCCCGGCGCTGCTTCCAACACGCTGCCTTGCAAGTCACACATGCTAGACTCAGACGCCTTTGACCGGGCAATGGTGTGGGAGACGGCGGTGTCGATCTGGCTATTTAAATCTGAACCCGATGCATACAGCATCGATGACCTGGAACGCGACGGTACCGAGCCGTGGGACGGCATTCGCAACTATCAGGCGCGCAATATGATGCGAGACGACATGGAGATCGGCGACGAAGTCCTGTTTTATCACTCAAGCTGCAAGGTTCCGGCTGTTGTCGGGCTTGCGAAGGTCGCAAGCGGCCCTTATCCTGACCCAACTCAATTTGACCGACGCAGCAAGTACTACGACGAAAAAAGTACTGAAGAAGAGCCACGCTGGATCCTCGTGGACATAGCCTTCACACGGAAGCTGAAGCGGCCTGTGCCGCTCGCGGAACTGAAGGAACAACCTGCATTAAGTGAATTTCGACTCACGCAGCGTGGCAACAGATTGTCCGTTTTTCCGGTGAGTCGCAAACACAGGGACGTCATTCTCAGCCTGGAATAGCACGGCGTATGAAAATGACTAACAAAGACACTCAGGGGAATTCATTATGAAAACGTTAAGATTTTCGATCCTGGCGCTGTTTTTAGGCGTATCGGCATGCTCGAATCAGGATGCCCCGGGCACCGCCGAGGTGGTCAGCGACCCTGGGGACCTCGCCACGCGTGCCGGCGCACCACTCTTTGACGGCATGGGAAATCACCATCACCCGATCACGACCAGCGACCCCGATGCCCAGCGCTATTTTGATCAGGGACTGATCATCGATTTTGCATTCAATCACGCAGAATCGGCCCGCTCATTCCGGGCGGCGCAGAAACTCGATCCGCAGTGTGCGATGTGCTACTGGGGCGAAGCACTTGCGCTCGGCCCGAATATCAATGTCACCAGCGACGGCAAGGTCGTGATGAGTGACGATGACCGCGTCGCAGCCTATGCCGCCGTGCAGAAGGCGGTGGCATTGAAAAATTCTGTGACTGAGGCGGAAAAGGACTATATCGAAGCGCTTTCGGTACGCTATAACGGCGATCCCGCCACGCCCCGTGAACCACTCGATGCGGCTTACGCGGAGTCGATGGGCAAACTCTATGAGAAGTATCCGGAGGACGATGACGCGGCGAGCCTGTATGCAGAATCCATGATGAACACCATGCCTTGGGACTACTGGCTGGATCCGGAGAACCCGAAGCCATTGACCGTCGACGTTCTGGATGCCCTGGAAACCGTGCTCGCGCGCTCCCCGGAACACCCGCTGGCCATTCATCTCTACATTCATGCCGTAGAAGCGTCATCAGCGCCGGAGCGGGCTGAAGCCGGTGCCGACATGCTCGCTGACCTGGTACCCGGTGCCGGGCACCTGGTGCATATGCCATCGCATATTTACTGGCGCGTGGGCCGTTATGCCGACGCGTCGGCAGCCAATGTGAACGCGGCAGCCGTAGACGAAGCCTACATTGCTGCCTGCAACGCCCAGGGTTTTTATCCTGCCGCGTACTACCCGCACAACATTCACTTCCTGTGGGCGGCATCCAGCATGGAAGGTCGCAGCAAGGTCGCCATAGAAGCTGCTCGCAAGGTAGCAGCGAATGTCCGACTGGAAATGATCAATGAGTTTCCGGGGGTCGAATTCTTTCATACGATTCCGCTGCTGGCGCTGACGCAGTTCGGGCGCTGGGACGAAATTCTTGCCGAACCGCAGCCGCCGGCCAATCTGGAATATTCGAATGCCATCTGGCATTACGTCCGCGCGACAGCCCACGCCAACCTCGGGGATGTCGAGGCAGCCCGCGCCGAGTACGACAAGTTCCTGCCTTTGCTGGATGAAACGGACGTCGTATTTCTGGACTCGATCTATTATCCGGCGACGATGTTGCTGACCATTGCAGATGCGCTGATCCAGGGGGAAATCGCCATGGCGGAGGAACGCTATGACGAGGCGATCGGGTACTATCGCATCGCGGTCGATACCCAGGATGAATTGCCGTACACCGAGCCGCCGTTCTGGTATTACCCGACACGCCATAGCCTTGGCAAAGCATTGCTGGCAGGCGGCGACGCTGCCGGTGCAGAAGCAGTCTATCGTGCTGATCTGGAACAATACCCAAGGAACGGCTGGGCGATGCACGGCCTTATTCAGGCATTGGAAGCGCAGGACAAGGATGCCACCGAGGTACAGCAACGCTTTGATGCCGTGTGGGCAGAGGCAGATATTACACTCGCCGCCGCGCGTTAGTGAGCGTGTTGCCGGAAACGCCAGCCTCGTGGATTTGGCCTGCGAAGCATTTCCTGCCTGCGACTCGTGAATTAGCGGCAGCTGTCTGCCACTTTTCATGAATGCCTCGGTTTTAGGCGAAAACAGTCGCTATCCGCGGACGTATTCACCAGAAATTCTGCAGGCGCTGCCGCGATCGTCCTCGAGATCTCATATTGGGGTCGGCGACGCGCTTCCCTTTCGTGGCCAGGATCTTTGGAATGCGTGGGAACTGACGTGGCAGGACGAGCGGGGCAAACCCGTGGTCGGCACGGCGACTATTACGGTGGATGCCGGGTCGCCCAGTCTCGTCGAATCGAAATCACTTAAACTTTATCTGAATGCCTTCGCGATGTGCCGATTTGCATCGACGGACGAGCTGCAGAATACCGTCGCAGCCGATCTGTCATCGGTAACAGAGTCGGCAGTGCTGGTGGATATTCTGCCGTCCAGTCAATCGACTTCGGACACTATCGGGCAACTCCCCGGAACATGCCTTGACGGCATTATATTCATGCCGACGGCGGATGGCGTTTCGGCGGAGCTACTGCAGTGTGAATGTCAATACGTCACATTCGAAGAATTGCATTCGCACCTTTTGCGAAGTAACTGCCCGGTAACTGACCAGCCCGATACCGGTAGCATACTGATACGTTACAGTGGCAAAAAAATCGTTGCCGAATCGCTGCTTGCCTATGTTGTGTCTTACCGCAACCACAATGACTTTCACGAAGCCTGCGTGGAGAGAATATTCGTTGATATCAAAGCGCGCTGCGCGCCGGAGAGACTGACCGTGTATGCCCGCTATAACCGGCGCGGTGGTATCGATATCAATCCGTTCCGTTCAGACTTCGAGGAGTCTGCCGACAATCTGCGCCTGTGGCGCCAATAGCCTAAAAGCGTCGCGAAATCTCAGCCCAGATCGGTGTCATCCAGCCGGTGGCCCCATTCCCGCTTTGCTCGCAGATATTTTTTGTTCGCGTCGCCCACACCACAGACGTGCTTGACCGGCGTGACGTCGACGATGCCCATTGACTTAAGGTCTGCTATTTTTTTCGGGTTATTGGTCATGAGGCGAATCGGCTTGTCACCAACGAAATACCGGATGAGCGCGGCGGCATCACTGAAGTCTCGCGAATCATCAGGCAGACCCAGCGACCGATTCGCCTGATAGGTATTCTCACCCGCGTCCTGCAGGAGATAGGTTGCAGCCTTGGCCCACAGTCCGATGCCGCGCCCTTCATGCCCCGACATATACACAATCATGCCACCCTGCGGTTCGTTGGCGATTCGTTCGAGAGCAGCCGTAAGCTGTGGACCGCATTCACAACGCCCGGAGCCGAACACATCACCAGTCAGGCAACTCGAGTGGATGCGAATTAACGGCGCTACCCAGCGGGCCGGGTTACCCATTGTCAGTACGCTGTTGACGGCCATCGAATCAGCCAGGATGGCAAAAGACTGCTGCCCATGTCGTTCGCGAAGTTCTGCAGCAAGCTCTGTTGCCTTGCTGAGTTCAGTATGCCGAACGCTGGCGTACCACTCGACATCATAGTGTTTCCCTTCCCGGTCCAGCGGCAGGGGAATAGGGCCGAGAATGCTGATCGCGCGTGCGCCGGGCTCACCCGGAGTGTCGCTTTCGGCAAGCCGCCCCGCCGCATCTATACGTTTCAGCTTGCCCTCTGCAATCAGGCGCTCGCGAACTTCCGGATCGATGTAGGTAAACATGCGGGGAGACTATCACTTACCTGCCTCGTCGAAAGCCCCCCTGCCACACTCCAATTGGCCGCTGGAGACGAGGAGCCTGCAGCGCGCTGGCGGCAAAATATTTCTGTTGCTGACCGTCGGGTCATCTATTACACTAACTGACTCCAGGGTCAGTTAGTGAATTTAATGGCTAAGCCCAAGTTCAAGCGTCGCAAGCACGAGCGCCCGGCGGAAATCACCTCCGCCGCCCTGGACGCATTCGCCGAAAACGGCTACACCGCAACCAAAGTCGATGATGTTGCCCGACGCGCCGGCGTCAGCAAAGGACTCCTGTACCTCTACTTCAAGACCAAGGAAGACCTGTTTAAAGCGGTCGTTCGCAATTTTATTTCCCCCCGGATCGATACCTTGATACAGAGCGTCGAGACTTCTGATCTGAGCGCTGAGAATTTCCTGCGCGGGCCATTTCTCGTGTTCGCAAAGTCAGTGCCGAAGTCGCCTGCACGTATTCTGCTTCGCCTGATGATTGCGGAGGGGCCAAAGCATCCGGATCTTGTCAGTTGGTATTGGGACAACGTCGTCTCCAAGGGACTTGGCGCGCTTCGCTCGGTGCTGGCACGCGGTGTAAGCGACGGCGAATTCCGCCAATCCGCACTGCTGGAGTTCCCGCAGACACTAATCAGCCCGGTCATCGTGTCCGTATTATGGAATCAGCTCTTCGAGCGCCACGAAAAGCTGGACAGCGACAGGTTTATAGAATCGTTTATCAACGAGTTCATTGCCTCGATAAAGGTGACATGATGATGGCACGCACAAACTTCTTTGCATGCCTGTCACTGCTATTTCTGCAGGCAGGCTGCGACGCGGACGACAACAATCAGCGGCTGGTGGGCCAGCTGGAGTCAGATCGCGTCGAGATAAGCGCGGAGTTTGTTGAAGCAATACTGTCGCGACCCGTTGCTGAGGGCGAAAATGTTGAAGCCGGCCAATTGCTGTTTCAGCAGGACACGGCGCGAAGCGACGCCAGGGTACGCGAAGCTGAAGCTGCCATGCAGCAGTCGCAGGCGAAACTGGATGAAATGATTCGCGGCCCGCGTCGCGAACTGATTCTCGCTGGTCAGGCGAACGTTCGTGGCGCAGAAAAAGAACTGCAGTTTCTCGAGGGAGAGCTTGGAAGAGCGCAGGAAATATATGACAGGCAACTGTCATCGGCGGAAGCGCGTGATCGCGCTGTCGCCGCCAGAGATGCTGCGGTGGCAAAGCTCGACACGCTGCGCGCGCGACTGGATGAGTTGCTGAGCGGCACCACCGGAGAAGAGATCCGCCAGGCTCAGCAATCCCTTCGACAGACCGAAGCTCGTCTGGAATTGGTACAGGTGGACCGTGACCGGCACGCTGTGCGGGCGCCGGTCGGCGGACTGGTGGACACGTTGCTGTTCGAAATTGGTGAACGGCCGGCCAGCGGGCGGCCGCTAGCCGTTTTATTGTCAGGCGAGCAGAGTTATGCCCGCATCTATGTACCCGAAAACATCCGCGTCCATATAAAGCCCGGTATGCAGGCCAGGGTTTTTGTCGATGGCATTGAAGAACCATTCGCCGGCCGCGTTCGCTGGGTGTCCACAGACGCTGCATTCACACCTTATTTCGCACTAACCGAGAAAGACCGCGGGCGGCTCAGCTTTGCGGCAAAGGTCGACATTCTCGACGCTGCCGAGCGGCTGCCGGACGGCGTCCCTGTGGAGGTCGACATCCCGCTCCCGGGCAACGTGTCAGAGTGACACGCGAGCTGCCTCCGCTGGTCATCCAGGCGCGCGGCCTGACCAAGCGATTCGGCAAACTGGTTGCGGTCAATCATTTGGACCTCGACGTGCCGCGCGCTATCATTTACGGCTTCCTGGGTCCGAACGGCTCCGGCAAAACCACCGCGATTCGCCTGTTGTGCGGTTTGCTGACGCCGAGTGCCGGATCGGCCACCGTGCTGGGTCACGAAGTGCCGGGAGACGCGGCTCTGCTGAAATCGCGTATCGGTTACATGACGCAGAAATTCTCGCTCTACAGCGACCTCACCGTGCTCGAAAATCTGCAGTTCATTGCCGACATTTATGCCTACCGGAAATCTGCGAGAAAAGATCGTATAGACGCACTGATCGAGCGCTACGACTTGAACGCGCAACGAAAACAGCTCGCCGGAACAATGAGTGGCGGACAAAAGCAGCGCCTGGCACTGGCCGCTGCGGTCCTGAACGAGCCTGAGCTGCTGCTACTCGATGAGCCAACCAGTGCCGTCGATCCAAAGAGTCGGCGTGACTTCTGGGCAAAACTTTTCGCGCTGGCGGACGCAGGAACGACAATTTTGGTATCGACGCATTACATGGATGAGGCCGAGCGCTGTCATCGACTGGCTATTCTTGACCGCGGCACCAAGGTAGCTGATGGCACACCGGCAGAATTGCAGGCTGCAACCGGGATGTCGGTAGTCGAAGTCGTCGCCATTGAGTCACGGCGGGCCCTGGAACTTCTGGAAGCTTCACCGGAGGTCAGCAGTATTACGCAGCTAGGTGTGCGCTTGCGCGTCCTGATTCCCGCTCGTGTTCCCGAGCCATTAGTGCTCGTAAGCAGTGTGCTCGAAAGTAGCGGCCTGGAGGCCGAGGTCGCGCTCGTTCCCCCCTCTCTTGAGGACGTGTTCGTCGCCGTTACAGAGAAGAAGCAGCCGGCAGAGAGGGTTGCATGAACAGCCTGGCCCGCATCACGGCGATCATGAAAAAAGAAGTACTGCAGCTTCGCCGTGACCGCCTTACGTTCGGCATGATCATTGGCGTACCGGTAATGCAGATGTTGCTCTTCGGGTTTGCGATTAACACCGATGTGCGCAATCTGGCCACCGGCGTCGCCGATCAGGCTGGCAGCGCGATGTCCACCGAATTCATTGCCAATCTCACTCAGACTCAGGTCGTCGACATACGCTATCGTGTAGACAGCGCGGCAGAGCTCGAGGAGCTGCTGCGTACTGGCAGGATCTCCATCGGCGTATTCGTACCAGCTGACTACGAGCGGCGACTCCTTGATCCGGAGCGACCTGCGGTGCATCTGCTGATCGACGGTGTTGACCCCACCATCGTCGGCGTTGCCAATCAGCTGCGAAATTTTCCGGCCGGATTCAGGACAGACGTAGCGCGTCCATCGGCCAGTACACAGATTGAAATTCGGCCCTACTACAATCCTGAACGCCGGTCCGCTGTATTTGTAATTCCCGGCCTCATCGGCATCATCCTGACACTGACAATGATGATGTTCACGGCTGTTTCTGTGGTCCGCGAACGCGAGCATGGCAATCTTGAACTGCTGATAAACACGCCGGTCAGCAATGTACAGCTTATGATCGGCAAGGTCATCCCATACATTCTCATCGGACTTATTCAGCTTGCGCTGATATTGGCAGTCGGCGGACTTCTGTTCCACGTTCCTGTCCGTGGCAGTGTGTTTGAACTGTATATCGCCGCGTCGGTATTTATCGCCGCCAATCTCGCGCTCGGGCTCTTCGTATCGACGGTTGTAAAGACGCAATTCCAGGCAATTCAGGTTGCCATCATGTTCCTGTTGCCCTCCATACTGCTGTCCGGCTTCGTCTTTCCCTTTGATGGTATGCCGCGCTTTATTCGCTATATAGGTGAACTCCTGCCGAACACTCATTTCATTCGGCTGACGCGCGGCATCATGCTGCGCGACGCGGCGCTGTTCGAGCTATATCCTGAACTGATCGCCCTCGCGGTTTTCACTGGTCTTGCCATGACAGCTGCGATAATTCGCTTCTCGAAAAGGCTGGACTGAGAAGCCTTTTTGTCCGGCAAAGTACCCGTATGTTGCCGAACTGTTTAAGATAGCGCCGTGCAACGCAAGAGAGACGTTTGAGTCGGATGTCCACCAGCCAGTCTGCGGTCTATATTGTTGATGACGATCAGAACGTGCGTCATGGCATGGAAATGCTCATGCGATCGGTTGGACAAAGATGCGAGTTGTTCGGCTCGGCAGACGAATTTCTTGCGACGCATACGGAGAATAGAGCAGGTTGTCTGGTACTCGACATCAGAATGCCGGGACTTGGTGGCCTTGAACTCCAGCATAAACTGAATCAAATGCGCTGCACGCTCCCCGTAATTTTTATTACCGGCCATGGCGACGTCCCGATGGCCGTGGAGGCGATGCGCCAGGGTGCGCTGGGGTTCATTCAAAAGCCGTTTCGAGATCAGGAGTTGCTCGACCAGATTAACATCGCTCTGGAAACAGATTCAGAGCGGCGTTCCGCCCGTGAGTCACGTGCAGGGATCGAGGCATGCATGCAGAAACTCACGAGTCGGGAACGCGAGGTGCTCGATCTGGTCGTCACGGGAAAGCCCAATAAAGTCATAGCGTACGAGCTTAACGTGAGCCAGCGCACCATTGAAATTCATCGTGCCCGGGTCATGGAAAAGATGCAGGCGAAGTCGCTGGCGGAACTCGTCCGAATGCGGCTCTTGTCGGGCGATGCCAGCAGCTGAAACAACCATCGGCTGATTACCGTCAATAGCATAGGTAATTTCCCCTAGGCCACAGCTATGAGGACCTATTTTCGCATTGCCGGGATTAGGTTAACGTCAGTGTTCCAACAGGCATGCTTGTGCCTCCTCGCATAGCGGGAATAAAACGATGAAGAATTTGCGGCAGATCGTCTGCGTAATAGATCCCACATCCGCTGACCAGCCGGCGCTGGATCGTGCGGCCTGGCTAGCCCGGGAATCTGGCGCGGCATTGGAACTCTTCGTCTGCTACTACAACGAATATCTGAGCGGCGAGCGACTCTTCGACGCCCCATCGCTCGAGAAAACACGCCAGGAGATACTGAACGGTCACGAACAGCATCTGCAGAATCTTGCCGAACCCCTCGCCGCGTCCGGCATCAGCGTAGCCACAACGGCAGTCTGGGATCACCCCTTGTATGAAGGTATCGTGCGCCACGCGGCCGCTGTAGGTGCCGACATTGTATTTAAAGATACGCACCATTACTCGGCCGTGTCGCGGGCCATCCTGACGAACACCGACTGGAACCTGATCAGGGCCTGCGCGAGTCTGCTATGGCTCGTAAAACCCCGAGACTTTGCAGCGGCACCCGTGTTTCTCGCCGCGATCGACCCGATGAATGACCACGACAAGCCGGCGGCGCTGGATGACGAAATTATCGTCACGTCGAAAGCGCTGGCCACAGCGACGGGCGGCACCTTACACGCGTTCCACTCCTACGATCCCCGCGTTGCTGTCGCGACCGCCAGTGCAAATGCCTACATCCCTGTGTCACTGCCGTTTGACGAGATAGAGCAGCAGATGCGGGAACGGCATGGCAGGCGATTCGCGGAGATCACCACCTTCCACGATATCAGCAACGATCGCGCGCACCTGATTTCAGGGCTGACCCACGAGGAGCTACCTGAGCTGGCCCGCAAACTGCCTGCCGACGTCGTCGTCATGGGCGCCGTGTCGCGCAATCGATGGAAAAGGCTTTTCATCGGCGCTACGGCGGAACGCACGCTGGAGCATCTGCCTTGTGACCTTTTGATCGTCAAACCAGACTGGTTTCAACAACCTGCGGATATCTCGGCTGCCAGATCCGGCCAGTAGTCGCGGGTTCAAATGCCGCGGCGAAATCCTGCTTGTCGTGCGCCACGAACCGGCATTTTTTAGTAGCTGCCGGAGAACATAATCCAGAATTTACGGATATTGCGGCTGAAAGCGTCGGCATCGTACAGCGCGGCTTTGAACAACACGCTGTAGCGCTCGCTGATCGCTGCACCGGCCGACAGATCCAGTTCGCTGCCCCAGTCTGCGCTTCCCGACGCCGCAGAAAAGTCATGGTAGACACCGGTCAACGTCCACTTCCCCGCTTTCCCGGAAACGCTCAAATAGAGATCGTCGACACCGCCTCCGGGAGTGGTCAGGAACTGATCTGCCCAGCCCTGGAAGCCATGCAGGGTCGCGAGCGGCGTTTTGAACGACATGCTGCCGGTCGGGTCATTCTGTTCGCCACCCAGTGACTCAAATGCGATTCCAGCCGAGATGTCCTTTGCCGTCAGCAACGTTGCAGCGACATGAAAATAGCGAGCGTCATAGTTGACCGGGTTATTGCTGATACCCGTCTGATTCGCGAATTCTGCGGCAAGCTGCAAACTGTGTTCCCGAAGCGGCAGCTTGCCACTAAGCCGCACGCCGAAGGTTCCCGTCGAGAAACTGGCGACATCCTTGTTATCGATACGGTAATAGTACGGCGTGACGTCCCAGCCGCTCGCGACCATCACATTGGCATTTAACAAATGCGCGTCGACATCATTGCGTCCCGCAGGCACATCGCTGCCAAATATTCGCCGCACCGCCGTCAGGTAGGCGTAGCGGAAACGCGTTTCCCCGGCTGCCCGGAGGTCGAGGCTTAACCCGTCATAAGTCTGCTCATTCTGCCGCCAGCCTACTGCACCGACGAAACGCTGGTTGTCATAGAGAATCTTCTGCCGGCCGATTCTCACCACATCTTCGGCGCCGGAATCAAACTGAAGGTAAAGCTGATTCAGGTCCGCGCCTTTGGCATCGGCGACGGCCGGATAGCGGTTTCTCGAGGGACTACTGCCACTCAGACTGTTGAAGTCGTTGAGGAACACTTCTGCTACGTAGTCGAACTCGCCGAACGCCGAGAATTTCTGAAACGTGCCGGTCTGATAATTCAGCCGCAGTCGCGCCGTTGACGCATGCGCATTATCAGCAAACCCGTCCTGGTCGACAAATTCGTAGCGGTAACGTAAATCGATTCCGACATCGCCATCGGTCACTGCCTCACCAAGCGTGGTCGCCGCTTCTGCCTGCGCACCTGCTGTACCGCCTGAGGCCAGTAACAGGCCGGCTGCCACGGCAGCGAGCACATTGCGTCCGGCCGGTAGCGACTCAATAAACGTCATGCAAGGTATTGTATACATTGAATTTGCCCGTCGGCGTAACAATTTCCGGACCCTTGATGACATGCTTCAGTTTGCGGGTCTGATCGTCGACGATAACAATCGCGGATTCCTCTTCCTGGCCGCTCCAGACAGAGAACCACACTTCGTCACCTGCCTGGTTGAATTCCGGCTGCACGATCCGCTTTGGCCCCGGCCCCAGTTCAGCCCACTCGCCGATGGGCAGGCGCTCGAATCCCGCCGCCAGGTTGTCGATATCAAAAACTGCCACGCTCTGGCTGGCCGTTTCATCCGGATTGAGGGGCGCATCGACCCAGAGGTTCCTTGAAGTGGGATGTGATTTCACAAACAGTGAACCACCGCCCATGCCTTGCAGCACCCTCACCACTTTCCACGCCTTGTCGGGATGACCCTCGGGATCAGTGCCAAGGAAAGTAATGTCAGCATTTCCCAATGCGCTGGTCACCCAGACAGGGCCATGTTCAGGATCCACGATATTCGCCCCGCGACCCGGATGCGGAATTTTAACCACGTCGACCAGTGCCTCCAGTTTCCTGTCACGGGAATCGACGACGGCGATCTTGTCGGACTGGTTGGCAGCGGTGAGGAAATATCGCTTGGTACTGTCCCAGCCACCGTCATGCAGGAACCGTGCTGCACCGATGTCGGTGACAGTCAGGTTGTCGATGTCTTCAAAGTTGACCAGCAATATGTGTCCGGTCTCCTTTACGTTAACGATGAACTCGGGGTGTTCGTGGGAGGCCACGATGGCCGCGACCCTGGGTTCAGGATGATACTCCTGTGTATCGACCGTCATGCCGCGCGTGGAGACAACCTTTAGTGGCTCCAGCGTGTCACCGTCCATGATGACGTACTGCGGTGGCCAGTAAGCACCCGCGATGGCGTACTTGTCTTCATAGCCAGGATACTTCGACGTTTCAACAGAACGCGCTTCCAGGCCGACCTTGATTTCGGCAACGATGGCAGGGGTCTCCATCCACAGGTCAATCATGTCCACTTTGCCATCGCGACCGATGGTAAAAACGTATCTGCCGGACGCGGACATGCGGGAGATGTGGACTGCATAGCCGGTCTTCAGGATCGCCATGATCTTTTTGGAGTCGCCATCGATAATGGCGACCTGCCCGGAATCGCGAAGGGTGACTGCAAAATAGTTCTGAATATTGCGCTCATGCTGCGGGCGCTCGGGTCTGTCTTCCGGCGCCACCAGCACCTTCCAGGTCGCCAGCATGTCAGCCATGCCAAACTCCGGCGGTGCGGGAGGCTCCTGCATAAGGAAGCGGGCCATGATGTCGATCTCGGTCGCCGTCAGATCGCCCGAACTTCCCCAGTTCGGCATCCCTCCCGGGGAGCCGAAAGTGATTAATGCTTCTAAATATTCATGTCCCTTGGCCTTTGTGATATCCGGCGTGAGCGGCTTGCCGGTTGCGCCCTTCCGCAACACGCCGTGACAGCCGGCGCAGCGTTCGAAATAAACGGTGGTCGCAATTTCAAACTCAGCATCACTTAACACCGGATCGCCTGGGGAGGTCCGTTGCTGCGTGGAGCCGGGCTCGATGCCAACAGGCGCACCCTTGTAGCGCAGCTCAGCCTCAGTGGTGCCGGTATGGCGCTCGCCGGCAATCTGCGTGCCTGCATCCCCCAGTTCCTGGCGCAGCGCAAGCACCTCGTCCACTGACACTGACGCCTGCGCGTTGCCCCATGAACTGAACACGTAGGTCAGCACATCGGCCAGATCCTGGTCAGGCAAGTACCCCATGCTGGGCATGACGCCATTGTATTCTTCACCATTCACTGTGACCGGACCGCTCAGTCCGAATAACGCAGCACGCATGACTTCGCGGCGATTGCCCTGCAGAAAATCCGACCGGGCGAGTGGTGGAAATGCACCTCTCAACCCCGTGCCGTCAGGCCGATGACAGGCAGCACAGTTGGCCAGATATATTGCTTCGCCACGTGCAATCACCGTTGCCAAATCGCCAGCGGCACGTTCCGCGTCGTGTACTTCGGCGCTTGCAGTGGCGGTGGTCGGTGTTGCCTGCTCTTCCTGAGCAGAAACGCTTGTCGTTGTAATGATCATGACTAACAAAGCGACATAGCAGCGATTATTGATATTCATATTTACTCCTCCGACGAAAGTCGGCATGGGCAGGTCATTGCCACTGATAGTTCATGCTGATAGAAAGATTGCGGCCGGGTTCCGCGAGATAGGGAATGACAGCGTCACCGTCGGAAAGTCCGCGAACACCGGCCCAGTTCCAGTAGACACGATCGCCCAGGTTGCGGACGCCGGCACGCATGACAATGCTGTCGCTTAGTTTAAAGCGGTAGTAAAGATCGACGACGGTATAGGCAGTCGGCTTGTAAAGCGTACCACCGGACTCGTCTCTCGAGTCCCAGTTATCAGTAATCAGTGCCTGCAATCGCAGCCCGTGCAGACGTCCGGGCGAAGTCCAGTTGAGTGCCGCGACCGCCTGGGCAGGGCCGACAGAGTTCAACGGCATCCCGTTGTCGCGGTTTTCACCGCGGGCCTTGTACAACGATGCATCAACACTGAAGTCCTGGTCCCAGCGAGTGAAGCGTGCGGACCCGCCAAGCTCAATACCCTCGATGACGGTTTGGCTGATATTTTGTGATTGGAAAAGGACACGGCCGCTCAGAGGATCAGTGCCAATACGAACTTTCGAGGCGATGAAATCGCTGTAGCGGGTGTGGAATGCAGAAACATGAAAAGCCGCCGCATCAGACTGCCAGCGAAGCCCGATGTCCAAACCGTCAGAAGTTTCGGAGCGCAAGTCCGGATTGGGTACCGCACGATAGTTAAAGAAGGGAATTTCCAGACCGATGTTTGCTTCCGCATAGGGTGGTGCGCGAAAACCGTGTGCATACTGCACGTAGACTTCGGCGGCGTCGGTGAGACGGTAGACCAGGCCAAGCTTCGGCGACAGATCAGCCTCATTAATCGACACTGGCGTCGCAAAGGGATAGTCCTCGGCGTACATGGCGTCGCTCTCCGGCCGCAAACTGAATCGGTCCGCGCGCAATGCAGCGATCAGTGTGAAATCACCGATACGCATCGTGTCTTCCAGATACACACCCCACTCCCGTGACTGGCTTAGCGGAAAATCACGCAGCGGAAATACTTCACCCAGGATGTTTTTGCTGGCAATTCCGTCCAGGATGCCGGTCGATGTGCCGTCCCGATATTCGGCGGTGTGTCGCTCCCTGAACTCGGCGCCTAACGCAAACAAATGCTGAACACCGTGCCAGTCATGGGATTTCTGCAGATTCAGTTCGACACCGTGGATTGCTTGCTCAAAACTGAAATCCCGCTCTATGGAGACGGGTTGCGTTGCCAGTGCGCGTACATCCAGAGTGCGTTGAAAAATGTTGGCGCGCTGGTAGTAGGCGCGCACATAGCCGGCTTCGATCAGCGACTCGGGATCGCCGAAATGCATCGTCGCGGCCAGAAGGTCCATGTCGTAGCCGTCATTACCTGTCAGGGCGGATGATGTGCGATAACGGCCCGAACCAAGCATTGAGTGCAAGTCCGACGACACGTCCGCTGTCTGCTGAATTGCGAGCGCTTGCCAGGTATTGCCGCGACTGTCATCAGTCACCAGTTTGACGAGCGCGCTTCGCCGCTCGTAGTTCTGTATGTCTGTCTGCCGCTGCACAGCCGCAGACTGCACCTGGTCGCCGCTGCGCACGCTGCCGCCAAAGAGCAAGCCCGTAGCGTCGTGATTGATCGCGAAAAGACCATTCACGTGTGCCGAATTGTCCGCACCGCGCCACATTGCATTCAACCTGCCGCCGGTGGCGCCATCGGGAGCAATGTCGTGTGGATCCGGTGTCCGCGCTGCAAGCACACCACCGATCGCGGCACTGCCATAAAGGGCGGACGACGGCCCATGGAGTATCTCAGCGTCTTTGATGAGGCCGGCATTGATAAAATCGCGTGTCGCGTTTGAGTAGCTGCCGACGTCAAACTGGTCGCTCAGCGGCACGCCATCGATCAGCATGGCGACCCTGTTTCCACCAATGCCGCGAATGTTCAGTCCCTCGCTGCCGAAACGCGAGCCTGCGGCTTCATAGTCGATCCCCGGCAGGTAACGAAAAGCTTCAGACATGGATGCTGCGAGGTTGGCATCGATGTCCGCGCGTGATACGACAGTCACGTTTGCCGCGACATCACGCACCGAGCGTGCCGCTTTGTGCGCAACGACGACGATTTGATCTAAAACTTCGCTGTCGGGAGTCGAATCGCTGGCGGCTGACGTGACGAGCGGCAGACACACTGCCATGGCGGCCGACGACACGACGCCGCACAGATTGCTTCTTGTGGCCCGCATGGCGCTCCCGCAAATAAATGGGCAAAGTGGAACAGCTACCACCATGCCATCGCGGTTTAATAACGCCATACGTAGCAATGCCTACGCGGGACCGGGCAGCGCGTATAGGAAAGATAACTATCGCCATATTGATCGCGGCGTGGATCGACGGCGAACCTTGGACTAGCCCCCTTCCACCGTGCCGGTCTTTACCGCTTTCGTCGCGTACAACAGCAGTTGATCCGGGTGCACAGGCTTGTTCAGAATCAGACAGTTTTCTGTATGCCTGGCCCCGACTACCAGTTTTGAGGTGTCCCCGGTGACGATCAAAGCAGGAATCAGGCGGCCGTATCGCTCGCGAACAACGGCGATGGCGTCAATTCCATTAGAGCCATCCTGCAGATGGTAATCCGAGATGATGAGGTCGGGCGGCGAATCCATGCCATCCATGATGGCATCGAGATCAGAGACTGCCTCAGCCATCGAAACGCGAAAACCTTCTGCGCGCATAAGAAGTAGCCACGCCCTCGCGACCTGCACATCGTCTTCGATGAGCAAAATCGTGCCGTGCACATCTTCAAGAGCGCTGACACGGCTTTCCTCCTTGCCATTAACCGGCGCTGAGCGGCGATTGGGCGCAAGCGGCACGCGCACCGAGAACGTCGAACCTTTTCCTTTCTCCGAAGTAACAGTAACCTCATGTACCAGCAGATCGGCAAGCCGCCTGACGATCGCGAGACCCAGACCGAATCCTTCTTTCTCCCGACCTGGCACCTTGAGCTGGTGAAACTCCTGAAAAATCTCGTCGAAATGCGCGCTATCGATGCCCACACCGGTATCGCTCACGGCGATCCACAGGTGTTCGCCGTCGTCATGACAGGAAACCGCGATTCGACCCTGGTCCGTGTATCGAATCGCATTGCCGACGAGATTCTGGATAATCTCGGACAGCAGATTCTGATCTGAGCGCACGCTTAGTTGCTCGCATCCAGCCGCTTCGAATGTCAGGCCTTTATGCTGTGCCTGGCGGGCAAATTCTGTGCTCAGATTGTCGATAAGCCGCTGAATCCTGAAATCCTGGAGTTCCACTGCCACTTTGCCGGCATCCAGTCGGCTGATATCTAGCAGCGAGTTGAGCAAATTGGTCATGGCATCGAGGGAGGTCTGCTGGCTGTCGATCATTTCCAGCGCCAGCGGGTGTTCGCCAACTGTTCTGCGCAATGCGCCTGTCAGAAGAGTGAGCGCCTGAACCGGCTGGCGAAGATCGTGACTGGCAGCTGCGAGGAATGCCGTGTTGGCCTTGTTCGCGCGTTCGGCATCCTGACGGGCCGAGATGAGGTCGTGCTCCATTTCCTTGCGTCTGGTCACATCCCTGATCGCGCTCGAAACGAATCTGCCGGATGCGGTCTCAAGCGGACTAAGGCTGATCTCGACCGGAAACTCAGTCCCGTCACTTCGCACACCACGAAGGTCCAGGCCCGTTCCCATCGGGCGCAATTTAGGATCTTTCAGAAAGTTGTTTCGATGGCTGATATGCCGCTCGCGAACGGTGGTCGGAACGAGGGTTTCGATATTCCGGCCAAGGAGGTCAGCCCG
This sequence comes from Woeseiaceae bacterium, assembly GCA_037968735.1. Taxonomy (GTDB): domain Bacteria; phylum Pseudomonadota; class Gammaproteobacteria; order Steroidobacterales; family Woeseiaceae; genus SZUA-117. The sequence goes on from JBBKWC010000015.1 coordinate 228,470, forward strand.
TGAATAGCCGAACATGCGTTCCGCCTGCTCGTTAATGACCGCAATTTTTCCGCCATGGTCGATGATGACAATCGCATCCGGCGCGGACTCGAGCACATTGCGAAAGTAGGCTTCTGAGTATTTGTCGCCCGATATATCCCGCACGATGCTGCAAACGAACGATCCGTCCGCTGTTTTAATTGGGGTCAGGGAAATTTCGGCATCGAACTCACTGCCGTCCTTACGCAATGCCCTGAGATCTAGTCCGGATACCAACGGCCGGGCACGCGGAGACTGAAGGTAGCGATGTCGCTGGGCGATGTGCCTGTGCCGAAGACTGTCGGGAACCAAAAGCTCCAGCGCCTTGCCTTTCAGCTCACCCTGCTCGTAAGCGAACAGCAGCTCGGCTGTTCGATTCGTCATTACGATCGTCCCCGACATGTCGACCAGGACGATTGCGTCGCTGCTGGCATTCAGGATTTCAGACAGCAGGTCGGCGCTCAAGTGAGTGGACACCGTCCGTCAGCCGACCCTGGCGGTTAACTGCATACTGCCAGCTGCGACGATTCCAGTTAACACTAAGGTCCGGCGTTCAACGCTTGGGCGTGATGCCGCAGGTGATCCTCCACGAACGTCGAGATGAAATAGTAACCATGGTCATAACCTTCATGATTACGCACCTCCACCGCGATATCGTTTTCTTCACAGGCTGCCATGAACTTGTGCGGGCGAAGTTCCTGAGCGAGATATTGATCTGCCAAACCCTGATCGATAAGTATTTTATGCTGCGGCTTATCCGTCACCGTACGCGCAAGCTCGGTGGCATCGTAAGCTTTCCAGGCAGAGGTACCCTCACCCAGGTAATTGCTCATCGCCTTCTGACCCCAGGGGCACTCGATCGGATTACAGATCGGCGCAAAAGCAGAAATCGACCGATAAATATCGGGATTTTTGAGTCCAAGCGTCAGGGCGCCGTGGCCGCCCATCGAGTGCCCTGTGATGCCCTGACGCGATGCATCCGCCGGAAATGATGCGAATACCAGCGCTGGCAATTCGCGAGTCACGTAGTCATACATATGATAGTGCTCATTCCACGGATCTTCCGTGGCATTCAGATAGAAGCCGGCACCAAGCCCGAAATCGTAGGCGCCATCGGGATCATCCGGCACGCCCTCGCCGCGCGGACTGGTATCCGGCGCAAGCAGGATGATGCCGAGTTCGGCGGCAATCCGCTGCGCACCCGACTTGACCATAAACGTTTCTTCTGTACAGGTGAGACCGGCAAGACAGGTCAGCACCGGCAAGTGCTGTTGCTTCGCCTGCGGCGGCTGAAACAACGCAAACCGCATGTCGCAATGATTCACCTCCGACACGTGCTGGTAGACGCCTACAGTGCCGCCGAACGAGCGATGCTCGCTCAGTTTCTCAAGTTGATTCGTCATCGAAGGTATCGCTTATCAGGGATGTTGTTTTCAGGAAAGCTTTTGCATGATGATTGTGGCGTTGGTACCACCGAAGCCGAAACTATTGCTCATTGCTGTTTCGATGCCAGCGTTCTCCAGCGCCTCTGTGACGAGCGGCAATCCCTCGGCGGCCGGATCCAGATCGACGACGTTGATGGATGGTGCAATGAAGTCATTCTCGAGCATCAGCAAGGAAAAAATGACTTCCTGTGCACCTGTCGCCCCCAGCGAATGCCCGCACAGGGATTTCGTTGACGCGAACTTCGGTATGTCATTACCGAAGACTTCACGGATCGCTTCAATTTCCTTGGTATCGCCGACCGGTGTGCTGGTGCCGTGCGTGTTGATATAGTCGATGGGCGCATCAGTTGTCGAGCGCGCCAGCCGCATACAGCGCACCGCGCCCTCACCACTTGGCGCAACCATATCGAAACCATCCGACGTAGCGCCGTAACCAACCAGCTCCGCATAAATGCGGGCGCCTCTCGCTTTCGCATGTTCGAGTTCTTCGACAACGACCATGCCGGCACCTGCCGCGATGACGAACCCGTCACGATTCTGATCGTAGGGTCGTGATGCCGTTTCCGGCGCGTCGTTGTAGCGGGTTGAGAGAGCGCCCATTGCATCGAAGAGACTGGCAAGCGTCCAGTCTTCTTCTTCGCCGCCGCCGGCAAACACGACATCCTGTTTGCCTGATTGAATCTGCTCCATAGCTGCGCCGATACAGTGCGCACTCGTGGCGCAGGCGGAAGTTATGGAGTAATTCACGCCTTTGATCTTGAACGGCGTCGCCAGGCACGCCGACACGGTACTGCCCATGGTGCGCGGCACCATGTAGGGCCCAATGCGTCGTACGCCCTTTTCCCGCAAAATATCGGCACTGGCCACGATGTTCGAACTTGAGGCACCGCCGGATGATGCGATGAGGCCGGTGCGCGCGTTGGAAATATCCGCGTCATCCAGTCCCGCGTCGTCGATTGCCTGCTGCATCGCGATATAAGAATATGCAGCTGCATCGCCCATGAAACGCAGCACCTTGCGATCAATGAGTGACTTGGTATCGATATCGATACGTCCGCTTACCTGGCTGCGCAGGCCCATTTCCCTGAATGTCTCATTGAAACTGATACCGGACTTACCGGCGCGCAAGGACTGGAGTACGTCGGACTTTGAGTTGCCAAGGCATGACACGACACCGAGTCCTGATATCACTACACGACGCACATCGTCTCCTTAGAAATTGTCCGTTGAGGTAAAGAGGCCGACCCGCAGGTCTTCCGCCTTGTAAATTTCTCGGCCATCGACCGACATCGTGCCATCCGCAATGGCAAGTACCAGCCGGCGGGTGATGAGGCGCTTGACCTGCAGATTGAACGTTACGAGTTTGGCGCTCGGGAGAACCTGGCCGGTGAACTTGACCTTACCTGCGCCAAGTGCACGTCCCCTTCCCTTGCAGCCTGACCACACAAGAAAAAATCCGACGAGCTGCCAGAGCGCATCCAGACCGAGGCAACCAGGCATGACCGGGTCGCCCTTAAAATGGCACTTGAAGAACCACAGGTCGGGATGAATATCGAGTTCGGCGACGATTTCACCCTTGCCGTATTCGCCGCCTTCGCCCGAAATATGGGTCACGCGATCTGTCATGAGCATGTCCGGTAGCGGCAGTTTTGCGCTATCGGGATCGAAAAGCTCACCGCGTGCGCATTGCAGCAGTTCTTCATAGCCGTATGCATGTTTGCGTCCGGGAGGAAGAATTTCCGGCGCTTTTGAATCAGATTTCTGCGTCATTCGCTCTCCGGCGCGTCGCTGGTTGCAGAGGATCAGGCATCACGCGGAGGCCTCGTTCAATGGTCGCGTATCTTACCGGACTGAGCGCGCGGCTGCTTAGCATTTGCACAACAGCACTCGTCTGCTGCAGCGCAACAAGCGGCAAAAATGTGATGCAATTCACTCCCTCGCAAATATACCGGCTGCCATGCGCCCGTACTCGCCTCATGCCCTTGAATTAGATAGGTATTACTGTAATTAGTGCAGCCTGAACCGGATGGCAATGATAGCCGTCGCGGGCTTTAGGCAGAGCAGTAGCTAGTATGACAAGTTCCGGAAATGATTCCGCCCAACGACCGGCCGTTACAAAAAGACGACGTGCACTCCGTGCGATCATCGTCGTGGCATCCCTGTTAGCGAGTTCAATCGTCGCCGGGCAAACCGTGCGAGACGATTTCAGTACGCGGCTTTACAGCAATAACGACGGTAGCGTTAACTGGTCCGGCGACTGGATTGAAAACGATCTGGCATCAGCCGGCCCTACCCGCGGTAACGTGTGGATAACGAACGGCGGCGAAGTTCGCCTCGAAGATTTTCCCAATACAGGCACCCAGCCCAGCCTGGCGCGCGAAGCTAACCTGCTTGGCGCCAGCACGGCAACCTTCAGTTTCAACTGGCGCACGACCAATGGTGTCGACCCGAGTGACTCGCTGGTCGTGGAGGTATCGGCTAACGGTGGCGCCACCTGGTCAACACTTGAAGACTTTACCGGGTTGAATGGTGCCAACTCAGGCTCGCGCGCCTATGACATCAGCGCATTCGCCAGCAGCAATACGCGTATTCGTTTCAGGGTTAATAATTTATACGGCGCCGGCAATGAAACCTTCCGTGTGGACTTCGTGGAAATCGCCTATACCGCCATCCTTAGTGGCACTGATCTTTCCGTAACGCAGACAGATTCGCCCGATCCGGTCAATGTCGTGAATCCACTGGCCTACTCATTGACGGTCATGAATGCCGGTCCCGATGCTGCGTCCGGCGTGACCTTGAGCGATGTCTTGCCGGCCGGCACCAACTTTCAATCGGCTTCCGCGTCGCAGGGCAGTTGCTCTCAGATTGCAGGAACCGTGACCTGCAACATTGGTAATCTTGCGGCAGGGTCAAGCGCGACCGTGAACGTTACCGTTACCGCACCGTTTGCAATCGGGACAATCACGAATACTGCGACGGTGACGGGCAACGAAACTGATCCCGCGCCGGGTAACAATGTTTCTGCGGAAAATACTGTAGTGCAGAACCTCAACGTCAACCAGCTCTGTTATCTGGTAGCAGATGCCGGCGGCGGGGCCGGTGGCAACGATTTGTTCACATTGATCGACACGGCAGACTTTAACCCGGCAACCAATGAAACGAGCATAGGCTCGGGGACCGGCACTTCGTCTATCGAGGCCATTGCCTACAATGGCGCGTCCGGTGTCGTGTACGCGGCGAATGGAAATCGCCTCGGCACCCTGAACACGAGCAGCGGCCTGTTTCAGCCGTCGCCGCAAACCTTCGGTACGGGCTTTGGTTCTGCCGGCAGTGTCAGTTTTTCCGATGTGGACGGCCTGACCTACGATGCCACCCTCGGCGTCATGTACGGCTCGCACGCCAGAAGTGGCAACGACCTCCTGTTCCAGATCAATATGGCAACCGGTGCGCATGTAGCCAATGCGTTCGGGCCGAATGTCGACTATGTACAGATTCAATCCATCGCCGGTGGCACGATTGTCGATGACATTGCTGTCGATCCAACCAGCGGCATCATGTACGCGTCGACCAACAGCGGTGGCAGTACCGATCGCCTGGTGCGCGTCAATAAGTTTACCGGCGCGACCACCAGCGTCGCGTTTATCACGGTACCCGACATCGAGGGCCTGGGCACGGATCCCTCAGGACAGCTGTGGGGAACAAGCGGCACGCAGGGCATACTTTACGAGATCGACAAGACAAGCGGCGTTGGCTCGAATGGCCGGCAGATCGACAACGGCAGTGATTACGAGGCCATCGATTGCTATGCATTCTCGCCGACGGTGACGGCTGACCTTTCCCTGTCAAAAATCGTCAGTGATGCCACCCCGCCGGAAGGCGCCACGGTGAGCTATACCGTCGGTGTGCAGAATACCGGTCCAGCCGCAGCAACGGTCGTGCAATTGATGGACCTGCTTCCTGCCGGTGTCACTTTCGTCAGCGCGAATCCTGGTCAGGGCACCTACGATCCGCTGTCAGGGGACTGGTTTGTCGGTAACCTCGCGGCGGGCGCAACGGCAAACCTCGTGTTGCAGGTAAACGTCGATTCCGGGACGGCCGGAACGACGATAAGCAATACAGTCACGGTTGATTTTCTCAGTCAGACAGATCCGAACGCCGGCAATGACATTGCGAGCGTTGACATTTCCCCGGCAGGATCGCCCACCATTCTGATAGTGAAGAATGCGCTTGCAATCAACGATCCGTTCAACGGCGCAACTAACCCCAAGGCAATTCCAGGCGCGACGGTGCAGTATGAAATCGAGATCAGCAACAGCGGCGCGGGGGCGGTGGACAACGACACTTTGGTTGTCACTGACATCGTGCCCGCCAATGCCGCATTACTGGTTGCCGATTTTGACGGAGGCACAGCCGGTCCGCTTGCATTTGTCGACGGAACGCCTGGCAGCGCGCTGAGCTATAACTTCACATCGCTCGGCAACGGATCCGACGATTTGTCGTTTTCCAATGATGGTGGCGTCAGCTATAGCTACACGCCTGTGCCGGGTGCAGATCAAACCGACCCTGCTGTCACCCATCTGCGCATTAATCCAAAAGGAGCGTTCGCCGGCAGCGCCGGCGCGGGCGATCCGGCCTTCCGCATACTGTTCAAAATCAAAGTCCAGTAAGCGGCTTCGCTAATCACCCGCAGGGCGGGCTCCTACAGCACGAATAATCGTTACAGAAAGCGACATGAAACCGCGATCGTGTTAATGCGCTAGATCTTGTCGTAATCGATAGTGACGGCATCGGTCACCGGCACCGACTGACAGGCGAGTACAAATCCTTTTTCGACCTCCCATGACTCAAGGGCATAATTCGTTTCCATCTGCACCGCTCCCTGACTGACAAATGTCCGGCAGCTTGCACACACGCCACCTTTGCACGAGAACGGCAACTCTATGCCCTGATCGGCCGCGGCGTCGACGATGTTCCTGCCATCGATCAGCATGTCGAAGGTTTTCCGATGACCGTCCATGACGATTTCGATCCTCGCCGACTTTCCCTCTGCCTGGGGTTTTTCCTTGCGGGCCCTGACCTGACGCGGTACACCGAAGCGTTCGATGTGAATATCTTTTGCCTCCAGTCCGCGCAGCAGAAGCGCATTGCGTACCGTCTCACTCATCGTATCCGGACCGCAGATAAAAGCCTCATCCGGCGTCACACCGCTGCAAAATGCGTCCATCAATGCGGGCACGCTCTTTTCATCCAGCCGGCCGTCAAAAATGTCGAACTCCTGCGCTTCCTGGCTGAAGAGAAAGAAAATCTGCAGTCGTTCAGCGAAGCGGTTTTTCAGTGCGTACAGCGCGTCGATAAACATCGCGGAACGTTGACTTCGATTACTGTAGAACAGCGTAAAACGGCAGTTTGGCGCTGTCGTCAGCGCCGACGTCAAAATTGATAGAATCGGCGTGATGCCACTCCCCGCAGCAAACGCCAGGTATGTCTTACTGCTGTCCGCATCGGTGCTTGAATGAAACTGCCCGAAAGGTGGCATGACTTCCAGCGTATCGCCGACGTTGAGGTGTTTGCTGGCAAGCTCGGAGAATTGTCCACCAGGCTGTATCCGGATACCGATCCTGAGCGGCAGCTCGCCGGGGACTGAACAAATACTGTAAGTCCGCCTCACGGTTTTTCCTCCGCGTACCAGCTGGACCGGCAAGTGCTGCCCTGGCAGAAAGTCGAACTCCTCCTGCAGTGTAGCGGGCACAGCGAGCGATATGCACAAGGCATCTTCCGCCTCCTGCTCCAGTGCGACAATTTTCAGCGGGTGGAACTTTCGCATTGCGAGTATCTCGTTTAGCCTAGCGCGGACTATGCATAAATCGCCGCGATGATTGGGCAGAGACGTGTTTGCAAAGGGGTTTATCCGGCTGAGCGGAATACCATGGCGTATTACAGAGCGAGGAAAAAGTCCTTTGCAGACAAGTATCAAGCAAGGGCGAAAGCGTATACATCACAGTTCGGGCTAGATGCACTTGAAGTATTCGAAGGGTTCCAGGCATTCATCGCAGCGATAAGATGCCTTGCATGCGGTAGATCCGAATTCGCTGATCAGGGTTGTCGCTGCCGACTGGCAGCGGGGACAACAGATGGCAGCTTTACCGATAAGGGCACGTTTGTCTGCGGTGCGTTCCGGCGGCGCAATGCCGTACCTGCGAAGTTTCTTTTTGCCCTCGTCACTGATCCAGTCCGTTGTCCACGGCGGCGACAATACGCGTTTTACCGACGCCGTTGCCACGCCCTCCGCGAACATTTTTTCAAGGATATCGTGTTCGATGACCTCGGTAGCCGGGCATCCGGTGTAGGTGGGCGACACCTCGATCTCTACCGAGTCGTTGGTAATGCGGATATTTCGAATCATGCCAAGATCGACGACGCTCAGCGCGGGCACTTCAGGATCCGGCACTTCGGCAAGCCAGTGCCAGATGCGTTCCTCATCGCTGCGCGTCTGCACGATCAGGCTACCAGTCCAATCCGGGATAGCTGCGCTGCAAGTACTGCATCTCTGCGACTAGTCGACCGAAATGCTCCGTATGCTGACCCCTGCGGCCGCCTTCGTCCATCCACTGGCGTTCGGGAAAATCGAGTGTTGCCTCGCGCAAAATTTCGGCCATGTCGTCCTGCCACCCCAGCTGCAATTCGCCAAGATCCGGGCCGTCGAAAAGATCGCGCATGGCAGTATCAATTTCGTCGGCGGCGAAAAGTTCTCCCGTGTAGCGCCAAAGATTATCAACTGATGTCTGCACGCGGCGGTGACTTTCCTCAGTGCCATCACCCAGCCGCACCAGCCACTGCACGTTGTGCCGTTTGTGATAGCGAATCTCACGCTCGCCGCAGGCGGCAATTTCTGCAAGCCGTATATCGCTGCAGGCCGTGAGCCGTTCGAGCAAACGCAGGTAAAACACCTCAAACAAAACAGACCTGGCGATGGTGTCGCCGAAATGTCCATTCGGCTGTTCCAGCAGCAGGACATTGCAGAACTCCCGTTCCGCGCGCAGAAAGGCAAAATCGTCTTCTGCCCGCCCTTTGCCTTCCAGTTCTCCCGCATAGCTGTAAAACATTCGTGCCTGACCGAGGTAATCCAGTCCGAAGTTGGCATTGGCCAGTTCTTCTTCCAGTTCCGGCCCGTGCGTGACAAGTTCTATAAGGCGCTGCGCGAGAATGAGCGCATTGTCGCCTAACCTTAGAACATACCTGTAAAGTACCGCGCCGCTGTCCATAGGCTGTCAGATATTCTCGACGTCATCGGGCATTTCGTAAAACGTCGGATGCCGATAGATCTTGTCTTTCGCCGGCTCAAAAAAAGCGGCCGCGTCATCCGGATTCGATGCCACTATTTCGCTGGACCGGACCACCCAGATGCTTATCCCTTCGTTACGCCGCGTGTACACATCGCGCGCGTGGTCCAGAGCCATCTGGTCGTCTGGCGCGTGAACGCTGCCGGCGTGCCGGTGACTCAGGCCCGCCTTCGCCCGAATGAAAACTTCGTAAAGTGGCCAGTCAGAATTTTTCATGCGAGGTATTTTCTCATTCAGGCCGCAGCCCGGGCAGATTGCTTCGTGGCATACGCCGACGCCGCCTCTCGGACCCAGGCGCCGTCCTCGTGCGCGGCGCGGCGGGTATTCAGCCGCTCCCGGTTGCAGCGTCCATTGCCGGACAGCACCTCCATGAATTCCGACCAGTCGATGTCGCCGAAAGTGTAGTGTCCGCTGTCCTCGTCATATTGAAGTTCATCGTCGGGAATTTTAAGTCCGAGGTGTTCGGCCTGCGAGACGGTCACGTCCACAAACTTTTGCCGCAGTTCATCGTTCGAAAAGCGCTTGATCTTCCACGCCATCGATTGTGCGGAATGGGTGGAATCGCCGTCACCGGGCCCAAACATCATGAGCGACGGCCACCACCAGCGGTTCAAGGAATCCTGTGCCATCTCTTTCTGTTCAGTGCTGCCGGCGCAGAGCGCGAGCATAATTTCGTAGCCCTGGCGCTGATGAAAACTCTCTTCCTTGCACACTCGCACCATCGCCCTGGCGTAAGGGCCATAAGAGCAGCGGCATAGCGGGATCTGATTCATGATAGCCGCGCCATCTACGAGCCAGCCGATGGCACCGATGTCTGCCCAGGTGAGCGTCGGGTAGTTAAAAATGCTCGAATACTTTGCCTTGCCTGCAAGCAACTCGTCGACCAGCTGTGCCCGGGAAACGCCAAGCGTCTCGGCGGCACTGTAGAGGTAGAGCCCGTGGCCGGCTTCATCCTGCACTTTGGCAAGCAATATCGATTTTCGCCTGAGGCTTGGCGCCCGCGTCAGCCAGTTGCCCTCCGGCTGCATACCGATGATCTCCGAGTGCGCATGCTGAGAAATCTGTCGGACGAGCGTGCGGCGATACGCCTCAGGCATCCAGTCCTGCGGTTCGATCTTCCGTTCCGCATCGACACGCGCCTGAAATCTTGCTGTTGCAGCGTCGGACTCGCGATCTGTCCTGGCAGTGCCGTCGCCGGATTTTTGATCGAGGCCCTGCGTATACATCTTCGGCTCCTTAAAAGCAGCGATCGTCGCCAATGTGTCACAGAAAATTTCGATGTTCAAGTAATTGTGTGTCAGTTTGGAATGGCCTCCCTGACAGCGCAGGAACGGCCGGGGAACCAGGTCACCCACTGCTGGCTCGGCTTTCGATCCGCGACTCAGTCCTTCGTGTTGCGCAGCAACGCGCATCGGCGCGATTGCCGCTTATTCCTGTTCAAGCCCGCCGAAGCGCAGGTAAAATTCCGGGGCGGGCGGCGGAAGCGGCCCGTCTACCGTTTCGAATTCGCTGCTCATGAAAACGTCGGCCGCACGATATACACGTCGATAAAGATTGCGACAAAGCTGATAGGCAGCAGTCCCGTTCCAGCCGCCCGGCAGTAATTCGGCCGGCAACAGCGGGTCGCGCAGCAAAATCCGCCGGTACTCCTGTATCAGCAGGGTGCGGATCTGGAATGCCAGGCGCTCGTCAACATTGCGGGACTTCTGCAGCGCCGCATACACCGGACGAAACCGGGCGATAAATGCGCCGTAACGCGCATCAATTTCCTCGAGGTTCCAGCGCCGGTGAACGAGATCGCGCATGGCTTCGCCGGCACGCTCGTCCAGTGTGCTTCCCTGCATAACCACCGGTCGTCGCTCCGCATCATGGCGCTTGAGCGCGGCACGCAAGGCCGGCAACTCGGTAGCAGGATGCGCCAGCACGTCGCTTGAAATGGCGGCGAACCCGATCCAGCCAAGCTCCTTGCGCAGCACGTCCTTCTGCTCCGCCGGCAAATCGGCAAGTAGTACGAGACACCACTCGCCTGACCAGGACTGGCGCGGGTCACCGTAAATGCGCAGCGTGGCCTGTTCGAATTTTCTGCTGCCCTCGTTCGATAGACTGTAGTAACTGCGGCGCCCGATCTGGGTTGCTTCCAGCCAGTCATCGCGGGTATGACGGAATACTGAAGTGCGAACAAGCCGCTCGCTAATGCCGAAAGCGGCGAGTGAGCGGATGAGGCTGCCAATCCATACGCTGCCGCCGCGCGGACTGATGGCATCGCCGAACACGGTGATGATGAGCGAGCCCGCCCGCAGGGTCGGTCGCGAATTAAAATCGCGGAGCAGATGCTCGGTAGATTTCTTCAGCGACAATTGTCTGCAGAACCTGTATCGGTTGAATCGCAGCGACGTTACCTTGCGACACGAATTATTTCAATTTGGCATGTTTTGTGTATCTTAAGAAACCTATCCGACAGAAATGTGAGCGCCTTGACAACATGAACCTGCAAAATTTTGCCGAGCAACAATGGCTGACGGGCAGCGATACCGGGACGGAGCTCCTGAGCGCCGTGGATGGCAGGCCAATTGCCACGATCAGCAGCAAGGGGCTGGATTTCCGCGGCATGCTCGAGTTTGCCCGCGGGACCGGTGGTGCGAATCTTCGCCAGCATACGTTCCATGAACGCGCGTTTATGCTGAAAGATCTGGCGCTGTACCTGAATGAGCGTAAGGAGGCGCTTTACACCCTCTCGACCGAGACCGGCGCAACGCGCAACGATAGCTGGATCGATATTGACGGCGGCATCTCGACCTTGTTCGTTTATTCCAGCAAGGGCCGCCGGGAAATGCCGAATGACAAGGTTTTTCTCGACGGTCCGGCAGAATCCCTGTCGAAGAACGGCACCTTTTTTGGCCAGCATATCTGCACCCCGCGGCACGGCGCCGCGGTACACATCAATGCGTACAACTTTCCCTGCTGGGGCATGCTGGAAAAAGTCGCGCCCGCCCTGCTCGCCGGCGTCCCGGTCATCATCAAGCCGGCGTCCTGCACCGCGTATCTTGCTGAGCGCCTGGCTAGACTCATTATCGAATCGGGGTTGCTGCCAAAGGGCGCGTTGCAGTTGATTTGTGGCAGCGTCGGCGATCTGTTCGATCATCTCACGTGCCAGGACCTGGTCGCATTCACTGGTTCCAAACGAACTGCAGAGATGCTGCAGCAGCACCCACGCATCATCTCGGAATCGGTGCATTTCACGGCAGAAACGGATTCATTGAATGCTTCGGTGCTTGCGCCGGATGCAAAGCCCGGAACACCGGAATTCGATCTCTTCGTCAAGGAGGTCACGCGTGAAATGACCAGCAAAGCTGGCCAGAAATGCACGGCGATCAGACGCATCATCGCACCGTCCTCCATTATCGGAGACCTGGTGCCAGCCCTGTCGAAAGCGCTGGCCGGCATCAGAATCGGCCATCCGGCTAATCAGGATATCGACATGGGCGCGCTGGCGAGTCAAAAGCAGCGGACAGAAGTTCGCACACGCGTAGCCGAATTATCTGCAGAAGCGGAGGTGGTGTTCGGCAACGACGATAATTTCCAGGTCGTAGACGCGAACTCACGCGACGGCGCATTCTTCATGCCCACCTTGCTGCACTGCCAGCGGCCGATGTCCTCCACGGCGGTACATTCGGTCGAAGCCTTTGGTCCTGTCAGTACTGTACTTCCCTACGACAATCTGGACGAGGCCATCGAACTGGCGCGTCTCGGTGGCGGCAGCCTTGCCGTATCCGTCATTGGCAATGACGACGAAACCATCCGCGAACTGGTGCTGGGCATGGCGCCATGGCATGGCCGGGCGGTCGTCATCAACCGGCACTGCGCTGCTGAGTCCACCGGACACGGATCGCCACTGCCGCATCTCGTCCATGGCGGGCCCGGACGCGCAGGCGGGGGTGAAGAACTCGGCGGCATTCGTGGCGTAATGCACTATCTGCAGCGAACGGCGGTTCAGGGAACGCCGCAGACGCTGACAGCCATTGGCCATCGCTGGGTAGGTGGTGCCAATGCGTGTCAGACAGACCAACATCCTTTTCGCAAAACGTTTGAAGAACTTGATATTGGCGATACGGTGAATGCCGGACCACGCAAAGTGACTCTCGATGACATCGCGCACTTCGCCGATTTTACCGGCGACCATTTCTACGCGCATATGGATGAGCAGGCGGCCCGTAAAAATCCGTTTTTTGACGGCCGCGTGGCGCACGGCTACCTGATCGTCTCGTTTGCTGCCGGCCTGTTTGTCGACCCGGAATTCGGCCCTGTGCTGGCCAACTACGGCGTAGATGAGCTGCGTTTCGCGAAGCCGCTTAATCACGGCGACACGATGAAAGTCAGACTCACCTGCAAACAGAAAACGCTGCGTGCGGGATCCGGCTACGGCGAGGTTCGCTGGGACACAGAAGTCACCAACCAGAATGATGACATCGTTGCGACCTACGATGTACTAACGATGGTGGCTACGCGTGAAGCGTGGCAAAACGTCACACACTAGCGCCTTGCTCAGTCGCGAAAGGGTAATGTGGCAGAACGCCAAACTTTAGCGCCTTGCTTAGTCACGAAAGGGTAATGTGGCAGAACGCCAAACTTTAACGCCCTGCTTAGTCACGAAAGGGTAATGTGGCAGAACGCCAAACTTTAGCGCCTTGCTCAGTCACGAAAGGGTAACGCGGTATCCACTTTGATCTCCTTTAGCACAATGTCCGAGCGCACCTGCGCGACGCCGGGCAGACGGAAGATGAAGTCGTCAAGGAAGCGGTTGTAGGCATCTATATCTTCCACCACCACGCGGAGATGAAAATCAGCCTCGCCGCTGGTCGCGAAACACTCAAGGACTTCCGGCTGACGCATGACCGCGCTGACGAATTTCTCAACGTTGGCTTTTTCATGGCGCACTAGCGTAACGAGCGTCATTGAGCACAGGGAAAATCCAGATTTACGCGGATCGAGGATCGCCGTATACCGATCGATGACGCCGGATGACTCCATCTGCTTGATCCGGCGCCAGCAGGCCGAAGCCGATATGCCCGCCTTCTCCGCAAGCTGCTGGGTCGTCTGGCGGCTGTCGCGCTGCAGCTCGGACAGTATCGCGCGATCTCTGGATTCCAGCATGAATTCACCTTTTCGTTCATTAGCGGCAAATTCTACCGATAACAGAGCATATACGGAAAATATTCTCGAAAAAACGCGCCATTCGAGATAAATCCGGCATCGCCTTGCAGGCCATATCTGCCATCATTCAGTGAGGACGCCTTGCCCTTCGTCCTGCCGCCAAACGGAGTTTGTGATGCGTCATCCGACACCTCGTTATCCTTTGGACAATTACGAACTGGATGACCGTTACCGACGCGAATCGGGTCGTGTTTTCCTGACGGGCACCCAGGCACTGGTCCGCCTGCCGTTGATGCAGCGCAATATCGACAAGGCAGCGGGGCTCAACACGGCCGGATTTATCAGCGGCTATCGCGGCTCTCCGCTCGGCAGCTACGATCTGGAGTTATGGCGTGCCGCCCGCTTTCTCGAAGAAAGCAATGTCAGGTTTCTGCCTGCAGTTAACGAGGAACTGGCGGCGACTGCCGTGCTCGGGACGCAGCAGGTAGAGGCAGATCCGGCAAGCGACGTCGATGGCGTGTTTGGCATCTGGTACGGCAAAGGTCCCGGCGTTGATCGGGCAGGTGACAGCCTGAAACATGGCAACGCCTACGGCAGTTCGCCTCATGGTGGCGTACTGGTGGTAGCAGGTGATGACCACGGCTGTGTTTCTTCGTCGATGCCGCATCAGTCGGATGTCGCGTTCCTTGCCTGGCTGATGCCGAACCTGAATCCTGCCAGCGTGGCGGAGTATCTCCACTTCGGTCTTTATGGCATCGCGCTGTCCCGCTTTTCTGGCATGTGGGTCGGCTTCAAGGCCGTCTCAGAGTCAGTTGAATCCGCAATGTCATTCGAGTTGCCGCCCTACCCTATGTTCCAGCGCCCGGACGGCTTTGAATCACCGCCGGGCGGACTGCACATTCGCTGGCCGGATTTTCCGGGACCGCAGATCGAAGAACGCCTGGAGTACAAGAAAGCAGCAGTACTCGCGTTTGCAAAAGCCAATCCGATTGACCGGCGAATCTTTGATACCCGGGACGCGCGTTACGGCATCGTGACGACGGGTAAGGCACATCTTGATCTTATGGAGGCGCTTCGATTACTCGGCGTCGACCGTCGCGAAGCGCGCCGGCTCGGCCTCGATGTCTACAAGGTAGGCATGGTCTGGCCGCTCGCGCATGACTCCGCGCTTGATTTTGTGCGCGGCAAGCGCGAAGTACTGGTCGTTGAGGAAAAACGCGGCCTTATCGAAAGCCAGTTCAAGGAATATTTTTATGATTACCCCGGCCGCAAGCCAGAGCGAATGGTCGGCAAGGAAGACGAACAAGGCAACCGCCTCGTCCCGTGGGTCGGCGAACTGTCACCGATACAGGTGGCACAGGTTGTAGCAGCACGTCTGGATGCCGCGTTTGCAGGTCTCAGGCTGCGCGATCGGGCCAGGTATTTGACAGATCGCAGTCAGTTGCCGATCGAGATTGCCGGCGCACGTCGTACACCTTACTTCTGCTCCGGATGCCCGCACAATTCTTCGACAAAAGTCCCCATTGGTTCGAAAGCCTTAGCCGGGATCGGCTGTCATTTCATGGCAAATTGGATGGGGCGAAACACAGAGGGGCTCATTCCCATGGGTGGCGAAGGCGCTAACTGGATACCGCGCTCGCTGTTTAACGGTGGCCAGCATGTGTTCCAGAACCTGGGAGACGGCACCTTCTATCACTCCGGCTCACTCGCAATCCGTCAGGCCTTTGCTGCCGGAACGAATATCACTTTCAAAATTCTGTTCAACGACGCAGTGGCAATGACCGGTGGTCAGCCGGTAGATGGACCACTAACGGTGGAAAAAATCGCGCATTCGGTTCGCGCCGAGGGTATCGAAACTATTGCTGTCGTTTCCGACGAGCCTGAACTGTTTACGACCGCAATGCTGCCGACAGGCACCAGCATTTCCCACCGCCGGGATATGGACGCAGTCCAGCGCGAATTGCGCGATATCCCCGGCGTGACAATTCTTATTTACGCGCAGACCTGCGCGACGGAAAAACGGCGGCGGCGAAAAAGGGGGACATTGGCCGACCCCGATCGCCGTGTCGTCATTAACGAACTTGTCTGTGAGGGCTGTGGCGACTGCTCAGTCGAATCCAATTGCCTGTCGGTCGTGCCGAAAGAAACGCCATTCGGCCGCAAGCGGCAAATCGATCAGAACAGCTGCAACAAGGATTTTTCCTGCCTCAACGGCTTCTGTCCCAGCTTCGTGACAATCACCGGCGCCCGGAAACTGCCAGCAGAGCAACAACCGAAAGCGAAGTTTCCGAACGCCAGACTCGCCACTCTGGCTACGCCGGCACTGCCGAAACTGGACCAGGGATACGATCTCCTGGTCACCGGCGTGGGCGGTACCGGTGTCATCACCGTTGGAGCGCTGATCACGATGGCTGCACACCTGGAAGGCCATGGCGCCAGCGTGCTCGACTTCATGGGATTCGCGCAAAAGTTCGGCCCCGTGTTGAGCTACATACGCATCGCGGACACCCCCGATGACCTGAACCAGGTCCGCATCGATGACCAGCAGGCAGACGCTTTGCTCGGCTGCGATCTCGTCGTCAGTTCGTCTCCGCAGGCTTCACGAACCTATCGCAAAGGCCACACCCGCGCCGTCCTGAACACAACGGAAATGTCGACAGCGGATTTCGTCAAATTTCGCGACGCCTCTCTTTCTGCCGATGAACGTATTGCAGCGATACGTAAACTGATGCGCGCGGACGGACTCTCCCTGTTGGCGGCAAATGAGCTAGCGGAGTCACTACTCGGCAGCAGCATTTACGCCAACGTCCTTTTGCTGGGTTTCGCGTGGCAACAGGGTTTGCTTCCGGTCAGCGACTTCGCCCTGATTCGCGCCATCGAGCTGAACGCTGTGGAGGTTGCGGCGAATCGTGATGCCTTTAACTGGGGCCGTCTTGCCGCGGCCGATGCCAACTTCGTCAACAGCCGACTTGCGCAATCCATTCGCCCGACAGCAGCAAACGAATCGCTGGATGAATCCATTCAACGACGCTCTGCATTTCTTCGCGAGTACCAGGACGACCGTCTGGCAGAGAAATTTGAGTCGATGGTCGCGCGGGTGCGGGCAGCCGAATCGACCTTGTCGAAAAACCGTCAGCTGACAGATGCCGTTGTCCTGGCCTACTTCAAGACACTGGCGGTGAAAGATGAGTATGAGGTGGCCAGGCTGCACACGCAAAGTGGCTTCCTCAAAGCGCTTAGAAAAAAATATGGCAGGAAAGCACACGTGCAATTTCATCTCGCCCCACCGGGCATGACCCGCGGCGTCGACGCCCGCGGCAGGCCGCGGAAAAAAGCGTTTGGCCAATGGGTAATTCCGGTATTTCATTTGCTGGCGCGACTCAAATGGCTTCGCGGCGGCGTCTTTGACCCCTTCGGCAGGACTGCGGAGCGACGCCTGGAGCGCGACTTGATCGCGGAATTCGAACGCCATGTCGCCCAACTGCTGGCGGCACTGACCCCGGCGAACCTGCCAGTGGCAATCGCCGTAGTGAGAGAATACCTGCAAATCCGCGGCTACGGCCCGGTCAAAGAAGGTGCCGCCGAGGCCGCGAGGGTACGTATCGCTGCCATGCTTGCAGCGTTTCACAGCAATGCCAGTCGCGCTGCGTGATCGGCGTGCGCCGCTAGTACGATCCCTGGCTCGAGGGCCCGTCACCAGCATGGGACGTGCTTCGCGTCGACGTGCGCAGAGAATCGTGGAAGAATCCCTGCACAAACCCGTTAGCCGGAAGTTCTCATGAACGTCACTCGAACAAGCTATCTGCTCCTTCTCCTTTCCTTAAGTTTTGCACTCGGCGCCTGTTCCCGTTCCGAGCCGGAAAAACCGGTCACGGAGGCCCCGACTGCGACGGTCGTACCGGCTGAGGAGTTCCAGCAAGCGGCAGTCGCTATGCCGGATAAATACGGTGCAGAAGTCGGCGAAAACATTCTTCGTGCTGGCGGTAATGCCGTCGATGCCGCCATCGCATCCGGGTTTGCGCTCGCGGTGAGCTTTCCCGAAGCTGGCAACATCGGCGGGGGCGGCTTCATGCTCATCCACATTGACGGCGAAGACGCCTTTCTCGACTATCGGGAAAAAGCGCCCCTTGCCGCAGACCGCGACATGTATCTCGACGAAAACGGCGACGTCATTGAAGACGCCAGCCTCATTGGCCACTTAAGCGTCGGCGTTCCCGGCACGGTGGCCGGATTCTGGGCGGCGCATCAGAAATACGGCACCTTACCGTGGAAAGATCTGGTCATGCCTGCAGTCCGTCTGGCAGAAGAAGGATTCGAAGTCCCTGAAAGCCTCGGTGGCGGCATGCTCTCCACGCTGGAACAGTACGAAGGCAAAACCAACTTCTCGACGTATTTCGGCACGATGAAAGCCGGTGAGTTGCACAAACAGGCAGAACTCGCCGCAACCTTGCGAAGAATTGCCGACGGGGGAAAAGACGCATTTTACACCGGCGAGACTGCCGACCTGATCGTCGCGGAAATGGCGAGGGGCGACGGACTGATCACCAAAGCCGACCTGGCTGCTTACGAAGCAAAGTGGCGTGAACCACTGCGGGGCGAGTGGCGCGGATACGAAGTGCTGTCAGCGCCGCCGCCAAGCTCCGGCGGTTTCGCACTTATTCAGCTATTAAAGATCAAGGATTATACCGAGCACCTCTTTGCAGACGTGCCGCATAATTCCGCGCAGTACATACATCTGGTAGCGGAAATCGAAAAGCGCGTCTTTGCGGATCGTGCAGAATTTCTCGGCGATCCGGACTTCGTCGACAACCGCATTGAAAGGCTGCTGAGCGAAGATTACATCCGCTCTAGAGCGCAGGAAATTGATCCCGTTAACATCTCGATGGATGTCGGTGCGGGCACCGGCCTCGAACGCCACGACACCACCCACTATTCCATCGTCGATAAGTGGGGCAACGCGGTTTCCAATACCTATACGCTGAACCTTGGTTTTGGCAGCGGTGTCGTCGTCGAGGGCGCGGGCTTTTTGCTTAACGACGAGATGGACGATTTCAGCATCAAACCCGGCGTGCCAAATATCTATGGTGTAGTTGGCAGTGAAGCCAACGAGATTCAGCCAGGCAAGCGCATGTTGTCGTCCATGACCCCGACGATACTGCTGAAAGACGGAGACGTAGCACTGGTCGTCGGCACACCCGGCGGGTCGACTATATTCACCTCAGTATTTCAGACCATCGTCAACGTGATCGATTTCGGCATGACGCCGCTCGCGGCAACCGACGCCGCACGTTTCCATCATCAGCTACTGCCACCAGACGTCATAATGTACGGACCCAGTCGTCCACTGCCAGATGAAACCGTATCCGAACTCGGTGACCGTGGTTACCGGTTGATGGCGCCTTGGGATTTCGGCGATATGCAGCTCATCTACGATGATGGAGAAAGCGTGAATGCGGCGTCAGATCCACGCCACCGCGGTGAATCGCGGGTCATTCCAGCGGACAGCGCAGCCATCCAGTAGCCGCCTGCTGGTCATGACGGCAGAAAGCCAGCCGCCGGCTATAGTGCCGCAGAAAATTCTGCTCACCGTTCATAACCCGGTCAGCAACGTCACAAGCCGGAAGGCGATAAGCGGCAACATATCTGAGGGTGTATTCGGCGGTACCGCAACACGGTTTTGACTGCGGATACGCCTGCGGGTGCAATAAGCCGCCGACGTCACTGACAAACTGCTAAGCTCACCGCGCTGCCTCGCTCTGCGGCTTGAAGCGGCGAATACTTTTTGCTAAAAAATACAGCCGTCGATAGACGGTAGTTACGGAAACTATTTCTATGATTCAGATAGAGGGACTGACGAAGCGCTACGGCCATCACACGGTAGTCGACGATCTCAGTTTCCGCTGTGCACCCGGGGAGGTTCTCGGTTTCCTCGGTCCCAATGGCGCCGGCAAGTCCACGACAATGAAAATGCTCACCGGCTTTGTCACGCCCAGCGCCGGGACAGCAAGTGTGTGCGGTTTCAATGTGCAGGAAGACGGTCTCGCTGCGAGACGGCGTATGGGTTATCTGCCTGAGGGCGCGCCCTGTTATGCCGAAATGACGCCGCATGGTTTCCTGAATTTTATTGCCGACGTGCGCGGCCTTTCCGGTGCTGTGCGCAAGCAACGACTCGCTGAAGTCATCGAAAGATTGCACCTTGAGCCAGTGCTAAATCAGTCCACGGAAACGCTGTCCAAAGGTTTTAAGCGGCGCGTCGGTCTGGCCCAGGCCATCCTGCACGATCCGGAAGTTCTTATTCTGGATGAACCAACCGATGGTCTGGATCCCAATCAGAAGCACGAAGTACGAGAACTCATTCGCTCCATGTCCGCAGATAAGCTGATTATCATTTCCACTCACATTCTCGAGGAAGTGGAGGCGGTCTGTAGTCGGGCTATCATCATCGCCAACGGACGAGTTCTGGCTGACGACACGCCCGGCAATCTTGCGATGCAGTCCCGCTATCACCAGGCGGTCACCCTCCGCCTGGACAACGGCGTAAATCTTGCTGCAGCCGCAACGGCGATTGCCGCCTTGCCGGCCGTTGGCAATACAGAGACAGACGAATTACTGCACAGCGTGACTGCCATTGCCCGTCAGGGCGATAAAAATGCCGCATTGTGGCGTGATATTTCCGCCCTTGCAGAGAACAACGGCTGGCAGGTGGCTGGCCTGCAACTCGAGACCGGCCGGCTGGACGAAGTGTTCCGCGAGATTACCAGCGGAGAGCGCGCATGAGCACTATTCGGGCGGTTTTTCGCCGCGAACTGGCCAGTTATTTCGCAACGCCGGTCGCTTACGTTTTTATCGTTATTTTCCTTATGCTGATGGGCGTATTTACGTTCTATCTCGGCGGTTTTTATGAACAGGGTCAAGCCGATCTGCGCGCTTTCTTTAATTTTCATCCGTGGCTGTACCTGTTCCTCGTGCCGGCAATATCGATGCGGCTGTGGGCCGAAGAACGCAAGTCCGGCAGTGTCGAGTTGCTGATGACCTTACCGCTTACGGCCTGGCAGGCAGTGCTCGGCAAGTTCCTCGCAGCCTGGGCATTTACCGCCATCGCACTTGCACTGACATTTCCCATCTGGATCACGGTCAACTATCTCGGCGACCCGGACAACGGCACAATATTCGCGGCTTATATCGGCAGCCTGTTAATGGCCGGGGGATTTCTATCCATCGGCTCCTGCCTGTCGGCGGTCACCCGCAACCAGGTCATCGCCTTCGTACTGAGCGTCGTCGTCTGCTTCGGCTTCCTGCTGTCCGGCTTTCCGCTGGTACTGGACGCATTTAGCGGCTGGGCACCGCAGGTCATTATCGACACGGTGGCATCACTCAGCTTTCTGACGCACTTCGCCAACATTTCTCGCGGCGTCATCGATTTTCGTGACCTGCTGTACTTCGGTCTGTTGATCGGCACGTTCCTGTATGCCAACACGATTGTTCTGCAGTGGAAGCAGGCCGACTAGCCGGGAGCGACATGAGCACTAGATCACAACAACGCCTGAGCGTCGCAAGCCTTGTGCTACTGGGCGTCGCTTTTATCATTGCCGTTGCCGTCAGCAACCAGCTCTTCAAGGGCTGGCGTCTGGATCTGACCGAAGACAGTCTCTATACGCTGTCCGACGGCACAAAAAATATGCTGCAAAACATCGCCGAGCCGATCAATCTTTACTACTACTTCTCGGACGATGCCACGGAAGGATTGCCAAGCCTGCGCAGTTATGCCGAACGAATTCTGGAGATGTTGCAGGAATTCGAAAGCGAAGCGGACGGCATGATCAGACTGACGGTTATCGACCCGCTGCCGTTTTCAGAAGAAGAAGATCGCGCGGCGCAGCTAGGTCTGCAGGGTGTGCAGCTGGGCGTCACGCCGGACGCCATCTATATGGGTCTTGCTGGCACCAACAGTGTCGATGACGAGGAACTCATTCCGTTCTTCCAGCCAGACAAAGAAACCTTTCTCGAATACGACATCGCCAAACTGGTCAGCACGCTCGCAAGTCCCGACAAGCAGGTCATAGGTCTGATTGCGGGCATCGACATGGCAGGCAGCTTTGACCCACAGACACAGCGCATGGCGCCGCCCTGGGTCGTTTATCAGCAGGCCCAGCAGCTGTTCGATGTGCAGAACCTTGGCACGAGTATCGACGACATAGGCGACGACGTTGGTCTGTTGTGGATTGTGCAGCCAAAAAACCTGCCTGAAAACACGCTATACGCCATCGACCAGTTCATTCTCCGCGGTGGCAAAGCACTGATATTTGTCGATCCCGTCGCGGACGTCGATGCTACCGTCATGGAAGGGATGCCACAGGGTATGCCGCCGATGGGCCAGGGTTCCGATCTGCCACTGCTCTTCTCCGCATGGGGGCTTAACTTCTCTGCCACTGACGTGGTTGCCGATGCAGAACTTGCACTGCAGATCAGCGGCGCCGATCGACGTCCGGTGCGGCACTACGGTTACCTCGGCATCAGCGACGGATTCATGAGCGCGGACGATATCGTCACTGCGGATCTGAATGTGGTGAACATGGCGACGGCCGGCTCTCTCACTTTGACAGACGGCGCAGCCGCGAGTATCGAACCGTTGCTGACGTCCAGCGAAAATGCAGCCGCCATCGCCGCCACTCGTTTCAGCTTCCTTCCTGACCCTGCTTCTCTGCAAAGCGGATTCGTCCCGGCCGGGACACGCTTCGTCATTGCTGCTCGGCTCAGCGGCACTCTGCCAAGCGCGTTTCCTGAAGGACCGCCGACGGCTGTCACCGCCGGTGTGGCAGACCCGGCGACGGGCAGTGAGGGCCATCTCAGCGAATCGGCGGTACCGGCAAATATGATCGTTGTCGCAGACGTCGACATGCTGGGCGACAATCTCTGGGTGCAGGTGCAGAATTTTTTTGGGCAACAGATTGCCAATACTTTTGCCAGCAACGGGGCATTCGTCGTCAATGCGCTTGAGAATCTTTCCGGAAGCTCGGACCTCATCGGCGTTCGCAGCCGTGCCAGTTTTACCCGCCCCTTCACTCGCGTCGAAGCACTGCGCGTCGATGCCGAACAGGAGTATCGCGCCACAGAAGAACGGCTGCAGAATGAACTGGCCGAAACCGAGCAGCGGCTGGCAGAGCTGCAGTCGGCTCGCGAGGACAGCGGCAATATATTGCTGACGCCCGAGCAGCAGGCAGAAATTGACCGGTTTGTTAATCGACGCGTGGACATTCGTAAAGAACTGCGTGCCGTACAGCGTGGACTCGATCAGGACATTGACCGGCTGGGCACGATCCTCAAAGTGATTAACATCGGGCTCGTGCCGCTGCTGCTGGTGGTGTTTGCCATTGTCGCGGCCATGCGGCGGCGCCGCGCGACATAGGAGAACTGTCATGACGTCTCGAATACTGCAGATTCTCGCTGTCGCGGTGCTGGTATTGCTTGCCGTCCTGTTTCTGCTGGAACGTGACGGCGGCAACGCGACTACTCAACAGCTGCTGTTTCCTGATCTGCGTGCCCAGGTTGAAGACGTTCATACACTCCGCATAGGTGCAGCGGGTCAGGACGATGTCGAGATCCGAAAAGCTGGCGACGGCTGGACCGTTCTGAACCGTGAAAACTATCCGGCGGACATGAGCAAAGTTCGCTCACTGTTGCTTGCGCTGACCGACGCCGAAATGATTGAAGCCAAAACATCTAACCCGGAGTTGTATTCGCGATTGGGTTTGGACGATCCCGAGCAGCATGAGAGCGGGGGAATTCGCGTCACCCTGGAGGGCGGCGAGGCCGGCTTTAGCGTAATTCTCGGCGATACCGCACAGAGCGACAATCGATTCGCACGCCGTCAGGACGAAGATCGGGCATGGTTGATCGATCAGCGTGCCGACGTCCCTTTATCTGCAGCTGAATGGCTGGCACCTGAAATCGTCGACATTGATGCCAACCGCATTCGCTCATTGACCATTACGCATCCGGACGAGGAGCACGTTCGTATCCGCAAGGACAGTAGTGAAGACATCGACTTCGAGGTCATCGATATTCCGGACGGCCGCGAACTCAGCTATTCGACGGTAGCAAACGGAATCGCGGGTGCGCTAAATGATCTGCAACTGGATGACGTCAGAAAAGGCACCTCGCTGCCTGATGCTGTGCTGACCGAATTTGAAACGTTCGATGGTTTGACGATCCTGGTAAGAACGGCAAAAGAAGAAAGCGCCAACTGGATTTCTGTCAATGCGTCCGGCGACGACGGCGTTTCTGAGGAGGCGGCCAACATCAATGCAGGCTTGGCAGGATGGCAGTACCGGATCGCTGATTTCAAAGCCGACCTGTTCACACGCCGCTGGGAAGATATTCTGAAACCGGTGGACTAGCAGTCGGTGAATCGCCCGCGGGGCGGGCTCCTACAGCTCGAACAATCATTGTTGGAGCGGCCCCTGGCCGCGATCGCCCGCAGGGCGGGCTCCTACAGCAATAACACCGGGCTTACAGCAAAAAACGCCAGACCCGAATGTCGTTCCGAGGCCTGGCGTTGTACATCTTGCCCAAGACTTACGTGCGTTTCCGTCGTACCCGATCCGCCCGCTTATCGTGACGCTGTTCGATCCGATCGCCTTTTTGATCGAGACGACGGTCGATGCGATTGCCGCGATTGTCCAGGCGGCGGTCGATACGATTACCCTTGTTGTCCATTCGCCTGTCGATTCTGTCGCCGCGATTATCCAGCCGGCGATCGATGCGATCTCCCTTGTTGTCCAGCCGTTCCGACAGCCTGTCATGGCCTGTCGCTGCGGCACGGTCGGAACGTTTATCCAACCGATTGTCGATACCGTCGCCGCGCTCGTCGAGCCGCTCCTCAATATGATCGCCACGGTTGTCCAGCCGCGCATCGATCCGGTCACCTCGATGGTCAAGGCGGTCTTCTTTGCGATCGCCTCGTTCGTCAATCCGGTTTTCAATGCGTTCGCCGCGCGCTTCGATGCGCTCGGCCGCCGGCACTGCCTCATCCGCCAATGCAACATTGCCAGGCAGGATCGAGGCGCCTGCGAGCAGTGCCGAGCTAACGATAGATGTCAGTATTCCCTTATTCATTTCCGTTCTCCTTGATGCGAATGCAATTCCGGGTTCTGGGTATTTAACGCGGTAGCGGTCTATCGGTTGACCAGGATTCGCGCTGCAAGTGAATATGTAAAATTGGCGTGCCTACTAGCGTTCTGGCAAGCTGCAGGACTTCTCCCGGTAGGCTTAAAGAATGACGAGGACACCGATTGGCGTGGACAACGTCGATTCCCTGTACAGAAGACATCGGGTCAGGGTGATGCTCGCGATCACACTGGGCTACGGCATGATTTATACCTGCCGGCTCGGTCTTTCCATCGTTAAAAAACCGCTTATTGATGGCGGCATATTCACCGTTGAAGAACTCGGCCTGATCGGCGCTGCGCTCTTTTACGGTTATGCGTTCGGCAAGTTTTTCAACGGCTTTATTTCCGATCATTTTCGACCGAAGATTTTTTTCTCGGCCAGCATCTTCATTTCCGCTTTGATCAATCTACTGATGGGCTCTTCCACGCTCGTCTGGGTGGCCATCATTCTCTGGGCACTGAACGGCTGGGTACAGGGAATGGCCGCCCCGTCGGCCGTGATATCTATCACGAACTGGTTCAGTTTAAGCGAACGCGGCCGTCGCTACGGAGTCTGGAACGCGGCCCATTCTATTGGCGAGGGGATTACCTTCTACGTTATCGCGGCAGCAGTCGCGGCGTGGGGTTGGCGTTTCGGTTTCATATTGCCGGGCGTATTGTGTATCGCCGTTGCGGCCTGGGTGTATGCCTATCTGCAGAACGCGCCAGAAAGCATCGGGCTTCCCAAAGTGAGCGAGTGGAAAGGCGAACCACCGGCGGAGAAGATCGCTGCCACGACCTGGCAGACACAAAAGCTGGTTTTTGGCATACGTGCCATGTGGATTGTGGCCTTGGCTAGCGGCTTGATGTACGTCACTCGCTACGCCATTAATAGCTGGGGCATTCTGTACCTGCAGGAAGTCCGTGGCTATTCGCTGCTGGATGCCGGGTTCTTCCTCACCGTTAATACGCTCGCCGGCATATTCGGATCAATCGCATTCGGCTATCTGTCGGACAAGGTTTTCTCTGCGCGCCGCCCACCTGCCAATCTGATCTTCGCGGTGCTGGAAGTTTTTGCGCTTGTTATGATTTTCTACGGTCCGCAACACGCCTGGGTTCTCGTTATGGCGTTTGCGATCTATGGGGCAGCTTTGAATGGACTGATTGCATCGATCGGCGGTCTTTTTGGTGTAGACATAGCGCCGCGCGGCGCAACCGGCGCCGCGATGGGATTCGTCGGAGCGTTCAGTTACCTTGCTGCTGCGACCCAGGAAATTGTGACCGCTGCATTGATCGTTCAGGAGGACACTTCGCTCAGCGGGGCAGCAAGCTACGATTTCGACAGGGCAATCATTTTCTGGGTTGGCTCTTCAGTCCTGTCAATGTTGCTGGCGGCGACGTTGTGGAACGCACGCATTCGTAATTGATGGAAAGCCAAGATGAAACGGCGCCCGCAGGCGCCGTCTCATCCTGAGGAAAAACGGATCTAGACATCAACGACCTTTGCATCTGGCGCATTCCGGCCGACACTGGCCATGCCATTATCACAACCTTTCTCGGAGTCGTAGCTCTGGCTGGTGCCAATCACCTGGTGATTGCCGGATTTGAGGTTAAAACGAAACTTACCTGACTTGGTCTTTTCCTTGGCAAAACGCTCTGCAATTACCGCGTTCTTCTTTACTGACTCTATGCCTTTCGCACAGCTGGCCTTTTCCTTGTAACCCTCACCTGTCAGGATGATTTCGCCATTGCTCGCCTTGAGTCGGAAACGATGTTCCCCGGCTTTGTCTTTATATACCTCAAATTTACCTGCCATATTTTTCTCCGGCTTTTTCAGTTATGGGTGATCAAATACTGTGGCACAAGTTACCGTTGATCGATGCGCGCTTCAAGTTCTGCAATCTTCTCCCCCTGCTGCTGCACGACTTTCGTCAGCACAGCGACGATGTCCATAGCGCTCAGTCCTTCGCGGTCTGCCATCGCAACCAGCTCCGGCACATCTTCAGCGATAAAACCGAGATAATTTTCCGCGCCGTCGTTTTTATAATTAAAGCTTACAGGTTCAAGTCGGGCCAAGGTCGCTAACGCGTCGGCAGAGGACAGCGGCCGGATGTTCTCTTTCTTTTGCCGCGACGAGCTGTTGGTCCAGACGCCGCCGGCCGTCACGTGCGCGCCACTTTCTAGCTCAATAGGGTGTGCCGGCCTGGTTACGCCGAAGCCCACGTTGCCATCGCGGCTGATGGTGATACGGTCTATCGAACCTGCGCCGATAGTCAGGGTGCTGGCGCGGTTGTGCATTATGTATCCGGTTTCCCCGCCCGCCTGCGTAATCATCAGGCCAGCCACGCTGCTATTCTGCTCATGGATCTGGATATTGCCGTTCACCTCAAGTCGCTGCTTGGGCTCAGTGGTGCCGATGCCGACGTTGTTACCATCGTCGAAAACGAGCGATTTGCCCCCTTCCGTCGGTGAAACGAATTTGGTGAGGAACCCCGCCGCGCCTTTCATGCTTTGCATCGTTGCTACGGCGGCAGGGGCGGCAACCGCCGCAGGCATATTCACTCGTTCGGCACCCGGTTCCGGCTGAGTCTCGACTGCAGGCAATGTTGCCGAATCTTCGGCCGCCACACTGTTGGATACTTCGGCAACGACATCCTTCTCGTCGTCCTGGCGATCGAGTTCATCTGCCGGGGCCGCGGATGTGTCGCTTTCGGCCGCTTGTGCCGTTGCCACGATACTGGTCCAGTCCGCGCTGACAAAGCCGGTGGCGCCACCTTCGATTTCAATCTCGTGCCACCCTGCAATGGACTCCGTCAGCGTCGCAGCGCTTCCCTGCTCGAGTCTGCCGACGATCTCTGAGCTACTGTCCGGCAGCATCCGGATATTCACGTGGCTGCTCACCGAAGCGATGGGAACGACATCATCGGCGGATGCAAGCATTGAAGCCATTAATAGCAGGCAGGTCAAAATTTTCATGTCAGTCTCCGAAAAACGGTTGCCGGGAACATTTTTTACTGTAGGAGCCCGCCCTGCGGGCGATCGCGGCCTGGGGCCGCTCCTACAATTACTATTAACGCTGGCGCGGGCGATCGCGGCCTGGGGCCGCTCCTACAATTACTATTAACGCTGGCGCTAGCGATCGCGGCCTGGGGCCGCTCCTACAATGACTATCAGCGCTGGCGCTAGCGATCGCGGCCTGAGGCCACTCCCACGTAGGTCACTCGTGCTAAGGATCAATCCTCGTCGCGCACGATGACGGAAAAACCATCGAAGTGATATTCGAGATGACCGTCACTCACCGTGACATCGGTGGCCGCCCCTGATTCGATATCGGCAAAAGCCTTGTCTAACGCGGTCATGTAACTGGCATCGACGACCGGCACGTTGTGCGAGGTGAGCGCAGAATCGATGTCATCTGCGAGATCTGCCAGTCGCTTGGCCGACTCTCTGTAATCCTCGAAGCTGGAACCCGGCAAATGCGTGTACAAGGGCGCAAGGTAAAAAGTGTCGCCGGTGAACAGCAGGCGATTGTCACGATCGAGCAGGCAGATTGAATCCGGCGCATGACCCGGCGTAAAAAGGATCTCAAGAACTCTGCCGCCAATATCAATCTGGTCTCCCTCGTAGACAAGCTTGTCTATATCGAATGGTTCGCTACGATATTCTGCAGCAGAGAATCCATCCGGCAACGGTTTCCACACCCAGCCATCCTGCAAGAAATTGGCAACGGCGTCGTGCGGACTACCCTTGGCTCGGTTCGTCGTATAGGGCAGAGAGGTGCCATAAATTGTATCGAACAGGTGGTTGCCGCCAATGTGATCGTAGTGCGTGTGCGAGTTTAGGACAACGACGTTTTGCTCTGTCAGCTGATCCACTACCGTTCGGATGTTGCCGATGCCAAGACCTGTATCGAACAGGAGCGCCATGTCCTCCCCGACAATCAGGAAGGACATCACCTCTTCAAACTGACCCGGCTCGTAGATTGCGTAAATGCCCTCATCAATGAGATAGACCTCGAACCAGTCCTCCGATTGCGGAATCTTTTTGTAGGCGCTCCATTCCGGCCGCGGCAGCTTGTCCCACCAGTTGTCCTTATCCGCACCACGATTCTGCACTTTCTCGTTATTCATCGCTGGCGCTGTTACGACGGCGGTCTCCGGGGGAGCGGATGAATCACAGGCAGTTACAAGCAAAATAAGCGTAAGAATGGCGGTTCGAATGATCATGTTGTCCTCTTGTCGTCCTATCGGGGCAGTGGAACCCTCGTCGCAACTTTAACAGATCGGGGTGTACGCCCGATCTGTTCCAGCTGCTGCTCGCAGCATTCGATTGAGATATGCTGCGGCCATGCTGTCATTTCTCGCCCGATCGATCTTAAGAGCAGGCGGCTGGACAATGGCAGGCAAATTGCCTGAGCTGAAAAAAGCCGTCTTTATCGCCGCACCGCATACTTCCAACTGGGACGGTTTCTGGCTGATCATGTACAAATTTGCCATTGACGTTGAGGTCAGCTTCCTCGGCAAGGCTGCCCTTTTCTGGTGGCCACTGGGACCGATGCTGACCGCCATCGGCTGCATCCCGGTCGATCGCAGTACCGCCGCCGGTATCGTGCCGCAACTGGTGCAGGCGTTTCGTGAAAAGGAGCATCTGTTTCTCGCCCTGGCGCCAGAAGGCACGCGTCAGTGTCAGCCATATTGGAAAACGGGTTTTTATCGCATCGCAACGGCCGCGGAGATACCGATCGTCCTGGCCTTTATTGACTACGAAAAAAAACAGATGGGCATCGGGCCAACACTGCCGATGGCGCTGACGCTTCCGGAAGTGGAGACGAGGCTGGCGGAGTTTTACTCGACGATCACGGGCAAACGGCCGGCATTGCAGGGACCGGTTGCGTTCGCGCCTTAGCTTGAATGTTATCGCCCGCAGGGCGGGCTCCTACAGTTCGATTCATCGGAGAAGCGGCGTTAACGCCGCGAACATCTTTACCGCTCACCAGACTGCGCGAATCCCAAAATAAAAATTCCGCCCGGTCGCATCGATGCCGGAGCCGTGCACCCGGTAGCGCTGATCCAGCAGATTTTCGAGTCGTGCAGATACTTGCCAGCGCTCGCCGACATCGAGAGTTCCGGCGATATTGGCGGTTAGCCATCCCGGCGTGCCGTGCGGATCGATCCGGCTGTCCTGGACGTCGCGTGGGCTGAGTCTGGACTGCGCACTTGCGAATTGCAGATAGGGTGTGAGAGATACTGTTGTTGACCATTGATAGCGGACAGATAACTTGCCGTTGAAGGGCGGAATTCGATCGGCGGGTACGTCCGCACCGCCAACATCGTTCTGCTCGCCGCGCAGGTAGTTCAATACCAGTTCACTATCGATCTCGTCATTGAGTCGCCAGACTGCCGCCACTTCAACACCATAAATGTCCGCTTTGCCGGTATTTCGACTTTGCGTAATTTCTCTGCCGGACGGCGCGAGGTCTCCGGTCAGGACCGAAGTAATCCGGTCTGCATAGTGCAACCAGAAAAGAACCACGTCGATATCGACCCTTGTGCCACGATGCCGCAAGCCGGCGTCAAGTTGGGTAACGCGTTCGGATTGCAGATCCGGGCTGGGTATGTTGAACCGGTTACCGGGTCTCTCGCCCAGCGTGCCGAGATCAAAAACGTTGGGCGCGCGAAATCCATAGCCGAGGTTTGCAGTCAGTTGCCATGCTTCGCTGGCCGAGTAAATCCAGCCAAGATCTGCACTGATGTCCCCCTGCTCTACCGTGGTCGCGGGTGATGCCCCCGCGGCTGCCAGCCTGGTCCGAATCGCGCTGAAACGGACGCCGCCCGAGAACGCGTGCTGAAGGCGGGCGTTATGCATCACATTGGCGAAAACGGCGGCCTGGTCCACGGTCGAACCGTCCGGAAAGCGCGGCGTAATTGTCTGCCGCTCGCCGGTCAGAAGATTCTCCTCGATACGGTTGCTGCCTACAGTGTCGTGATAGAACTCAGCACCGGCGATCCACGACGCCGGGCCGAAATCCCGCGTTGCGCTGGCGGTGATGCCGTAGAGGTCGCTCTGGTTTTGCTCGTAACGCCGATTGTCGGACTGATAGTCGCGGGAGATTGTATCGTCAACGATGCGCTGCCAGCCCAAGTCGATGTTCCAGTCCGCCGCCAGAATCCAGTTGTCGCGGCTGTGGCGAATGTGTGCGAACAAGCGATCGTTCGGCGCAAAAAAGAATTCGGACGACGAAGGCTCTGTCTGGCCGAAGCCCGGTGTCAGTTCGTCGATGCGCGGCGTCATCGGCTGGCCGGCGAGCTGGACGTCGAACAGCCAGCGCTTTTCTTCGGTAGGCGTCGCCGAGACAGCTATCCGGGCACCACGAGACGAAAAACCACCTGCGCCAACCCTCGCGCCACTGCCGGTGTAGCGATTGCCGGTATCGAGATATTCACCGCTGACCAGGGCTGCGAGTTTTTCGTCACCAAATTCAAACGCGCCACGAATTATTCTGGCCAGGTCCGCGGTATCGAATGCCGTGAACAGCTCACGCCTGCTGCCTGCCGTGTCGAAGCGGGGAATGCGTGATAGCGCCTGCACCACGCCACCGACAGCGTCATTGCCGTAAAGCGATGCCGGCGCACCGCGCACGATTTCAATGCGGTCCAGCGTGCCGGGCGCAACCAGTGCAAGATATTGGGTCGGTGCATTGCGGAAAATAGCGTTGTTCAGCCGCATGCCATCGACAAGATGCAGCACTTCCGACCCCTTCAGGCCGCGGATGATCGGTGCGCCCTGCCCCGGCGTCGTTTGCTGCAAAAAAACACCCGGCTGTCCTGTGAGCGAGTCGGTGACCAGGGTGCCAGCGGCGATTTCCTCGCTGCTGATGAGCGTCAGCGCCGTCGACACATCGCTGCCAGGGACCGGCCGTCGGGTGGCAGTGACCTGGATTTCTTCGATCGGCTCAAGGTCAGCCTGCCGCGCGTCAGCAGTTTGTGCCGCATTGGCAGCAATCAGGAGTAGAGATAAGCAGATGTAGGATCTGTAGCTTTGCATCACTGTGGTGGACGACGCCTTCGAGATTCAGAGAATTGACCGGCACCAGCCTGAAAGTTTCAGACAATTAAAAAGGCGACGCCAGGCATTACTGTTCGATGACGTTAACGTTGAATGCGACAGAGATGCGCTCATCGTCGCCGAAGTAGGGATGCACCATGTGCTTTACCCAACTTGGCCATAACAACATACGCCCCGGCTGATTATCCACGAACTCGCGGCCGTCGAGAACGGTGTTGCTGACCTGGATATAATTGGCCGCTTCACGCGGATCGAGCAGTTCCAGCAGGCCACCGTGCGGCACTTCCGCATCTGGCGCACCGCGGCTGACGTAGTAGACGCCCGACCACATACAGTTTGGATGCGTATGTACGACGTTATAGTCGCCGCGACGGTTGATATTGGCCCAGGCATCAATCAGTAGCCTGAACGAGCGATTACGACCGTCGTCGCGGACGAGCTCCTGCAGCAGGTTGCTGACGAGTTTTTCGATGCGCTTTTTAAAAATGCCGATGCAGGGCTCGGTCCAGGTCATGAGATTGCCGGGCGACTGCCAGCCGCCTGCGTTCGAGCGCACGACATTTTTTTTCTCGGGCGACGCCTTTTTCCGCATCAGCAGTGACTTCAACTCTTCGTTGAACGCATCGCTCTCTGGCCAGTCGTGAATGACGAGTGGCGTGGCAAAAAGCATTGTCAGACTTTGCTTGATATCAAAGTCCGGTACCTGATCCTCTGACATAGCTGGATTAATCCTCTACGAGCACGAGTGGATAGTGGTCATTCGACCCGGCGGATTCGCGTTGCCGGGGAATCCGGCGAAGTGCGCAGGCGGTAGTCACCCATCATTCCCTGACTGATCAGGATGCCGAATTCTAGGTTCTTCGGATAGCGGAATCGCCGCGCCTCGATTTGCCGCCAGACCTGCCCGTTATCGAGGTGGAAATAGAGGTTGCCCAACGGGCCTTCGCTCACTTTGACGACGGTTGCCGTCACGGGCTGATCA
Organism: Woeseiaceae bacterium; assembly: GCA_037968735.1. Lineage (GTDB taxonomy): Bacteria > Pseudomonadota > Gammaproteobacteria > Steroidobacterales > Woeseiaceae > SZUA-117. The sequence continues at coordinate 261,618 of JBBKWC010000015.1, forward strand.
TCGGCCTGGGGTTCCTGAGTCTTCAGCTGCTCGGCGCCCAGCTCGGCGCTTTTCGCAGGAGTGCGGCGCAACGGCTGGGTGGCGGGTGGCGGCTCAACCGGCGGTTTGACGGCCACGGCGTCCGCCGGATCGGACGGCACCTCGACAGCCCCCGGTGCGCCCACAGGCGGTGGCGACAAGGGTGGTTCTGCGGCCGTTGGTTCTGGCGCACGGCCGGCATTTGCAAGCGCTTCGAAGCAGCGCAGTTTTTCTGCCGCGGTGAGCATGTCAGCACATCGATCCAGATCCTGCTGGCTGGCACCTTGCGCGTGCGCGTTGGCAACCCAGCAGCCACTCGCCGCCATCAATAGCATAGTGGGCATTACTGCATTCAACGTTCTTGTTTGCATCTTACGTTGCTTCACCCGGGAACAGGATCCAGAACGGAAAAGAGGGGCACGAGGCCCCTCTTTCCAAACCGACGTCCAGACTTTAGAACGCCTGGACAAATCTTACGTAAACAATCCTGCCGCGGATGTCATGACCGGCGCGATCGTCGTAGCCCGGACGATCGGTGCCATCGAAGACGCCGCTGCCGGCATTCTGGAACGGCAGAATTGCACCGCAGTTACCGAATCCGTCGTCAGTGCAACGGGTCAGCGCCGGTGGCTCCTCATCCGTCAGATTATTCACGCCGATGGTAAAGCGCGTATCTCCTTCGCTGATAAGGCCCGGCAATACGATCGAATACTGGGCGTCAAGGGTCGTCCATGAATCGACCGGACCGTTGTTGCTCTGGTCGTTGTCATAGCCGTCGATGTAACGGGCTGTGAGGTTGGCCGAGTGATCACCCCATATCCAGGTTACGCCGCCGTGGGCGCGCAATTCCGGCATCGTGGAGAAGTTGTTCGAGAAGTTGCGGCTGCCTGCTCCGTCAAACTCTGTAACGCCGTCCCCGTCGCCATCAACATCGAAATTCATCACCTGCGTCAAAGCGGCATCAAAGATCAGGGTACTGGCGCCGACGTCCACGGTGTAGTCCGCGTTTACGTCGATACCGTTTGTCTCGACCCGTCCAATGTTGACGAACTCTGAATTAACCTGGCGAAGCTGGCCACCGGCATCACGAATGACCCTGGGATCGTTGGGAATGCCATCGTCCAGACAGTCGTTGTTGACAATAGCCTGCGGCGTCGCGCCGGCAGCGATCAGGTCGGTGTAGTCGAAGTTCCAGTAATCGATGCTGGCACGGAAACCGACTTCAGTCTGGATCAGGAAACCGACGTTGAAATTCTCAGACTCCTGCGGCTTGAGGCCCGGTGCGCCCACGACGTTGACCGAAATGTTGTTGTTCAGTCCTGTGGATACGCATTGCAGGCTGCCACCCGGGCCGGTCGGAGACGCCGGATCGTCGATAAACGCTGACGAGGTTGCCGCCGCCGTCTGCCTCACAGTCGGCGCCTGGAAGGAGGTGCCCCAGGAACCGCGAAAGCCCAGCCAGTCCAGCGGTGTGAACTCGAATGAAACTTTCGGATCGGTCGTTGAGCCGATGCCACCGCCGTAATCCTCACGGCGAACGGCAAGCTGAACTTCAACCTGGTCGCCGATTGGCGCGATGACCTCTGCGAAAATGGCCGTTACATCCTGCGACCCGGAGACGAAGTTCTCGGTGCTTTCTTCGTTTGCCTCGCCTGCAGCGCCCAGCGAATCAGGAACGGACTCGATGGTCACGTCGCGGAACTGGCCGCCAATGGCTGCGCTGACCGTGTTGCCACCCATTTCGAACAGTTCGCCTGCCGCTACGAGATCAACCACCAGTTCGCGAGCACGGGACGTGCTGACCGAACGCTGGTCGAATTTTTCCTGAGTGATGAAGTCGTTGCCGGCCACACTAACGCCGTCTTTCGGTGACACCAGGCCGGTATTCGATATTCTTGTACCAAACGGGTTCCACTCGCCGTCTTTCACGAGCTGCTGGAAGATATCCGAGCGATAAGTATGGCCGTCGTCGGTAACCCTGGTACCGCTGGAAAACGAATACGAACCGTCGATGTACCAGCTGTTGTCAAAATCGTATTCCATGCCGTTCATGAAACGGATGTAATCGATCTGCCGCCGAATCTTGTCGGTTTTCTCGTTGTGATTGACGTCAATACCGAACGGACGTGCAATGGCGCGCAGGTCCGCGCCGGTGTGTACCGCGTTGTCCCAGTTGTCAGGACCGATCCAGATCAGCGCTGCAGGATCCGCCGGATCTTCGATGAAGAAGTTAAACGGGTGGTCCCCATAGATGGTGAAGCCGCCGCCGTTCGCGCTACCGGTATTGAACGTGCCGCCACCATTCGAGCGACGGACGACATTGCGGGAGTAGCTGGCTTCCGCGTAGTACTTGAGCTCATCGGTGAAATTCCAGTCGAACTCTGTAAATACCTGCACACGTTCTTCCGCAGAGATAACAGATACCTGGTCAACGAAGTTATAGCGGCAGAATGTGTCGGTCGGCGAACGTTGGATGCCGCCGGCTGCAAGGCAATCAGCGTCTGGGGTGTTGTTCGCACTTGGAACATCCGTGGCTTCGCCGTCAGGACCAATCGTTGCGCGGCGATACGTACCTGGCGAGCCGGTCGAGGAAATAAAGCGCGACAAGCTGGCATCGCCGACCACGTAGTCTCCAATCAAACGCTCGTGCATCCAGTCGAAGTCAGAACGATCCTGGCTGCCCTGGGTGTAGTAGGTACCGTAAAAATTGAAGCCGCCCTTATCGAACTGCGATCCCATCGCGACGTTAAAGTCCTTGGTATCGATTTCCGAGAAAGACGCACCGCCGGAAACTTCGAAACCTTCAAAGCCTTTCCGCGTGATGATATTGACCACGCCGGACACTGCCTGCGAGCCATACAGCGCGGAGGCGCCGTCTGTCAGCACTTCGATACGTTCGATCATCGCAATCGGGAACTGGTTGATGTCAACGAAGTCCGTGCCAGTGGCGTCAGCAACCGGCGCGATACCGGTCCGGCGACCATTCACCAGGGTGAGCGTCGAGCCCAGGCCGAGGTTGCGGATGTTGAACATCGCGCTGCCCGCAACCGAGTTGGTCTCGTTGTAGAGCTGTGAACCGGCGTTTACCGTCAGGTCTTTCAGCACTTCAACCGGCTGGTTAACGCCCAGCTGCGCGATAGTTTCCGCGTCGACGACCTGGATCGGCGATCGGCCATCATATTCGGTGCGACGAATATGCGAGCCGGTAACCGTGATCTCTTCAATCCGGTCGCCGTCCTGCTGCGCCACTGCCGGCAGTGCTGAACCCAATGCAATGGCGATGCCGGTAGAAATCGCGGTCGCCTTAAATGTCTTGCTCGCCATAGGATATTTCCCCCAATCCTCAGAATAAAATGGATTTGCCTTCTTTTTAGCCGCCGCCTAGCGCCGGTCGCACTTGTTGCAAAAAAGTCTTGCCTGATGAAAACCCGACAAAACGCAACCCTTTACTGATTCCCCGTCCGGACTTGTTGCTCGCCCACCCGCTACCCAATGCCGTCGGAGCGGTAATCGTTTTTACCGATTCACGCCTTATTCTGAGCCAATCTATGCCTGAACCTGCAAACTGTCAAACCAATATTTGCTTATAAGCCACAGCGGCTGCCACCCGGGATAGAAAAAAACGATGCAGTTGCCAGCCCTTGCTCCGGGCACAGCATTGGTGTTGCGCCCTTACAACAAAGCAACCGGCGCTGGCGGCTGGCTGTTCAGTTTCTGTAATCCAGTGGCGGCGGCCGGTCGCCGAGCAATGCTTCGTAGTGAAAATCGCCACCACGCCGTTCATTGAATTCCGCCGTGGCACGTTCACGCAGCTCGTCGTTGCCGAATAACTCTATTGCCGCCAGGGTCAAGGTCTTCGCAGCAACCTGCGCGCCCTTATAACCAATCGTCATACCGCTTGCTGCCGTTGATTGCCAGCTGTGCGCCGAGGTTCCAGGCACCCAGGTCGCGGTGCTGAGCCCCACTGTCGGCACTGCGATCGACACATCGCCGACGTCAGTCGAGCCATAACCCAGATCGACCGAATAGGGCTGCACTTCTTCCTGGCTGCCAATTTCCAGCTCGGGCCGATTGAGCGATGCATAGATTTCGCGGGCAAACTCTTCCTCATAAGATGAATAGCTGACGCCGCCAACCAGGCGCAGTTTTTCGTCCATCATTTTTGCCAGCGTCTCGTTGATGAGTAGCGGGTGGTTGCCATGAATGATTTCCCAGTCAACCTCGGTGCCCGTGCCGGCAGCAGCACCTTTGGCCGCCGCTTCCAGCCGATCCCAGATCTCGCGAACCATGACCGCTTCCGGATGGCGCACGTAATAGAAGACTTCCGCGAAATCGGGAACAACGTTTGGCGCGTTGCCGCCGGCGGTGATGACGTAGTGAATGCGGGTTTCCTGCGGCACATGTTCGCGCATCATGTTGATCATGAAATTGAAGACCTCGACGCCGTCCAGCGCCGAGCGTGCTTTGTCGGGAGCGCCAGCGGCATGCGCGGATATGCCGCGAAAGCGGAATTTGGCGGAACGATTCGCCAGGGTGGTCCGCGCGGCCGCCGAGTTGCGGTCGCCCGGATGCCAGTGAAGCGCTATGTCTACGTCGTCGAACAAGCCCTCGCGCACCATGTACACCTTGCCGCTGCCGCCCTCTTCCGCCGGCGTGCCGACAAGCCGGATCGTGCCCGGCGTGCCGGTTTCTTCCAGCCAGTGTTTGATGGCAATAGCCGCGCCAACGGACCCCGCACCAAAGAGATTATGGCCGCAGGCATGCCCTGCTGACTTTCCGTCTACAGGTAACAGGGTGGCTGCGGCATCCTGGTTAATGCCCGGCAGCGCATCGAATTCAGCGAGGATCGCGATGACCGGGCCGCCATCGCCGTAGGAGGCGACGAACGCCGTAGGAATTTTCGCAACGTTTGCCTCCATCGTGAAGCCTTCGCCATCCAGCGCCTGCTGCAACAACGCCGAACTTTGCGTTTCCTGGTAACCGACTTCGGCGAACTCCCAAATAGAGCGCGCGAGTTCGGCAGTGCTCTCATACCTGCCATCGATGAAATCAAGAATGGCGTCGTCTTCCTGTGCGTGAATAGTAACGGTAAGAAACAGCAATAGGAGTGTAGCGAAAATCATGCGTAGTCGGATCATTTGCCGAAAGCCTCTCTTTTGTTTTTTTTTGCTTGAAGAATCCGTCATGGGGACACCCTTGCAGTCTATCTCAGGCGGTTCGACAGGGCGCTAGTGCAGCTTGTGTTGTATTTCGGGGAACCGTGTCGTCCGGTGGCGCGAGATTGCAAATGATTCGGCGATTCACCTCACTTTTTCTCTTTTACAATCATATAGATAAGCGTATAATACTGTTCATAAAGACAGCATTTTTGAGAGCACTCATCATGTCCAAAAACCCACCCCGACTGTACCCGCGCTATGACCGTTCTGCCGAACTCGGTGAAGAGATCACCGAGCTGTACGGTTACATCACCGCAGCCACTTATGAGTTTCTGGACAAGATCCGTGAATTCGATCAGGCAGGTCTGTGGAAAGTCGAAGGGATCTGTTCCTGTGCTCATTGGCTGGGCTGGAAATGCGGCATCGGCATGAACGCGGCAAGAGAGAAAGTTCGCGTGGCGAACGCGCTCGGAGAATTGCCAAAGATCAGTGCGGCGTTCCAGAAGGGAGAGATCAGCTATTCGAAAGTCAGAGCCATAACGCGGGTGGCAACGCCAGCAAGTGAAGACTATCTGCTGATGATTGCCCGGCATGGCACGGCCCATCATGTCGAAACGCTGATCCGTGGCTATAAACGGGCCAGACGGCTGAATGATGAGTCGGTGGCAGACAAGCAGTACAGAGAACGGTCGTTTCACTATCGCTGGGATGAGGATGGTTCACTGGTGATCAACGGACGACTGCCGGCAGAGGTGGGCGCGATGCTGTTGCAAGCAATTGAAGCAGGCATTGAACATCAGGATGCCGCAAGTGAAGTTACCGCGGGAACGCGGGACGATGAGATTTGCCACATCGAAGACGGTCCGCACGTTACCGCGGTAACGGCGAAAAGGCTTTGTTGCGACGTCTCTATCAGCAAAATCACAGAAAACAGAGAGGGCGAACCGCTCTCCATTGGCCGAAAATCGCGGGTGATTCCCCCGGCGATGCGCCGGGCTTTGAAAACCCGGGACAAACATTGTCGTTTTCCGGGCTGTACCCACCGCTATTTCATCGATGGGCATCACATCCGGCACTGGACGCACGGCGGTGAGACCCGTCTCGATAACCTCGTGCAGCTATGCCGCTTTCATCACCGGCTGGTGCATGAAGGGGGCTTTGACTGTGAAAAAGGGATTAATGGTGAAGTGGTATTCCGG
>JBBKWC010000016.1:0-171046 GCA_037968735.1 Woeseiaceae bacterium
CCGGAATACCACTTCACCATTAATCCCTTTTTCACAGTCAAAGCCCCCTTCATGCACCAGCCGGTGATGAAAGCGGCATAGCTGCACGAGGTTATCGAGACGGGTCTCACCGCCGTGCGCCCAGTGCCGGATGTGGTGACCATCGATGAAATAACGGTGCGTACAACCCGGAAATCGACAATGTTTGTCCCGGATTTTCAATGCGCGGCGCATCGCCGGGGGAATCACCCGGGATTTTCGGCCAATGGAGAGCGGTTCACCCGCCGCATTCTCCGTGATCTTGCTGATTGAAGCGTCACAGCAGAGCCTTTTAGCCGTTACCGCGGTAACGTGCGGACCGTCTTCGATATGGCAAATCTCATCGTCCCGCGTTACCGCGGTAACTTCTGTCTCTTCTTCTTCCAGTGTTTCTGCGGACACGTGCACCATCACCTGGTAACGATCTGCTGACGAGGACTTTGACGGACCCTCCTTCAAATAACTCTCCGCCATCTCTGCCAATACATCAGCACGCCGCACGTCAATCGGGTCGCGTGTTTCCGCGGTAACGTCCCGTTCCATATCCTGATGTTCGATTCCGGCTTCAACTGCTTTCAACAGCATCGCGCCCACCTCTGCCGGCAGTCGTCCGTTAATCACCAGTGAACCATCCTCATCCCAGCGATAGTGAAACGACCGCTCCCGGAACTGCTTGTCTGCCACCGACTCATCATTCAATCGTTTCGCCCGCCGGTAGCCGCGAATCAGCGTTTCGACATGATGGGCCGTGCCATGCCGGGCAATCATCAGAAGATAGTCTTCGCTCGCCGACGTCGCTACACGCGTCATGGCTCGAACCTTCGAATAGCTGATCTCGCCCTGTTTAAACGCCGCACTGATCTTCGGCAAATCACCGAGTGAGTTCGCCACGCGAACTTTCTCTCTCGCCGCATTCATGCCAATGCCGCATTTCCAGCCCAGCCAGTGGGCGCAGGAGCAGATCCCCTCGATCTTCCACAAGCCGGATTGATCAAACTCACGGATCTTCACCAGCAGCTCATAAGTGGCTGCGGTGATGTAGCCGTAGAGCTCGGTGATCTCTTCGCCGAGTTCGGCAGAACGGTCATAGCGCGTGTGTAAACGGGGAGGATTTCTGGACATGATGAACGCTCTCAAAAGCTGTCTTTATAAACAGTATTATACGCTTATCTACTTGATTTATATAGAAAAAAACAGACGCATAATTGCACTTTCGTGGTATCGCGGCCTGGGGCCGCTCCTACAAGTTCTAATGGAATATTTATTGGCAACTCGACCTTTGCCGCTCCGGCAATTTGGTCCTGCCGCGCGCGTACAATCAGCCGGTGATTGTCAGCCTCGCCGTTTTTGTTAGGCTGGCGCACCACAACGACCACCGGGCCAATCGAACCCGTACACGTCACAGTGTCCAACGATGGCGTCTCCGCACACACAGCAACAGGAATTTTGGGGTGAGCAACTGGCTAGGCAGATTGTTCGGTCGCCGAACGGCCGCGGAAGAACGACGGCGCAATCCTGCGCTGGCGGCCGCGACCCGTGCCTCGGCAGAAATTTATGACCGCATACCCCTTCGCGATTTCATCGACGATTCCCGTCGCGTCGAACTCGCAAGAAAGCTTTATCTTGAAATCAACAGCGTTTGTAACGCCACTGATCCGGTTACCGTTTGTCGTGAACGCTTCGTCGTCGCCATGCTCGAACTGGCTGCATACCAGGTACTCATTATTCCGCCGCCACCGGCGGAAGACCTTTCCGGCCTTCGCGGCCAGCCGGGCGTCAGCGGCGAAATGCAGGCGCATCTGAAAATACTCTGTGGGAAGAGCGACGTGCTGCGGCCGGTGCTGTCCGAAGTTGCCAAGTCCGGCGATGCTGCGGCACTGGAAGCGGCACTCTGCCGCCACTACTGGGAAGCCTACTGGCGTCAGAAGACACTCAATGCGGTGAGGATCGCACTTTCCGACTGCACCTCACCCGACTGGGACCAGCCGTTTCTCCATGCGGCTTGTGTGACTGCCGAACATAACGATCGCTGGCTGCTGGAAATGGCACCTGCCCTCGAGGAATCCGTCGCCCAGGACGCAGCAAATGCCTATTCGATGTTCACGGACATTGTGCTTTCGGGCGCTGACGACCCTGCCACTGAGTGGCGTGAGTATGTCGCCAATGCGGCGATACCCTTGCCGTCGTATCAGGCCGGTTGATGAAAATATCGAACACATGGCGCACACCTGTCACCTTGCTCACTCTCATGAGCATTGCAATGCCTGTCGCATTCAACGCCTGGAATGCACTACTGAATAACTTTGTCGTAGAGCGCGCCGCCTTCACCGGCGTCGAGATAGGCATTTTGCAGAGCCTTCGGGAGGTGCCTGGCTTCATTGCTTTCACTACCGTGTTCGTGTTGTTAATCATCCGCGAGCAGAACTTTGCTGTACTTGCGCTGGCGCTGCTCGGCGCTGGTGTGGCCGCAACCGGATTTTTCCCGAGTGAGTACGGACTGTATTTCACGACGGTACTGATGTCGCTGGGATTTCACTATTTCGAGGCCGTTAAACAGTCGCTCGCCATGCAATGGCTGAGCCGTGACGAAGCGCCGCAGGTTTTTGGCCGCCTGATTTCGGTGGCTGCCATGACCTCGCTCATCGTTTACGGCGTGCTGTGGGTGCTGCTTGAGGTGTTTGCCGTCGACTACATCTGGAATTTCGTTCTCGCCGGTAGCGTCTGCCTCGCGCTTGCCGTCTTCATGTGGCTTAACTTTCCACACTTCGAAAGCAAGACGGTGCAACATCGCCATCTTGTTCTGAGAAAACGCTATTGGCTCTACTACGCGCTGACTTTTTTCTCCGGCGCGCGCCGGCAGATTTTCATGGTCTTCGCAGCGTTTCTCATGGTCGAAAAGTTCGGCTATTCGGCGTCGCAGATCACGCTGCTGTTCCTGGTGAATTACGCGTTCAACTGGTTATTTGCAGAAAAGATCGGCGTAGTCATCCGCCGCATAGGGGAGCGCCGGGCGCTCACGATAGAGTACGCGGGCCTGGTCGTTGTATTTACCGCTTACGCACTGGTCGAGGACCCCTATCTGGCCGCGGGTCTGTACGTCATCGATCACATGTTCTTTGCGCTATATATTGCGATGTCGACTTACTTCCACAAGATCGCCGACCCGGCCGATCTCGCCAGCAGCGCAGGCGTTTCCTTCACGATCAACCATATCGCCGCCGTGGTTATACCGGCGGCGCTCGGTCTGGTCTGGGTAATATCCAGCGCTGCCGTTTTCGCCATTGGCACCGCTTTCGCCGTTTGCTCGCTGACGCTGGCCCGCAATATTCCCGACCAGCCGGGACCTGGCAACGAGGTAAGATTCGGTAAAGTATCGCTCGCGCCGCAGGAGCACTAACAGTGGAGGCCAGGATCATGAACAAAAATTATGAAACGGTTCGGGCACGGATATGGGGGAGCTTCCTGCTGCTTGCAGCGTTGTTTGCCGATCTGTCCGCAGCACATGCGGCCGATGAAAGCGACGCGCAGAATACAGTGCGCTGCAATGAAATTGCCTTCAGCAACGCACTGGAAACAGACGACGTCAGTAGATTTCGGGAATTGCTTGATCCGGACGTGCGCTTCGTCTCCAGCGCAGTATTGCGAGGACCGGACGAAGTCATCGACGGTTGGCGGGCATATTTTGCAAAGGACGGGCCCGAGCTGATCTGGCGGCCACATATCGTCGAAGTGCTGGAAGATCAGAATATTGCCATATCCCGCGGACCATACAGATTTCGTCACCGGGAAGAGGATGGCACCCCGGTCGAGTCATGGGGAATGTTTAATACGATCTGGCGCCTGAACGCTGAGGGTGAATGGCGGGTGCTGATCGACGCGGGAAATGCCGGCAGTGATGCGGTCAGTGATGACATGCGCAAGCTGATTACCGAGCCGGATGGCGTTTGCGCCGCATAGCGCTGTCCAGTGGTTTGCAGAATTGCCGGGCATAGATTGTTGTTCAGAGAAGCCTGAACTAATGACAATCACTCGCATCGGCATGCGGCTGGACGAATAGGGTTGGGGATCTTGTTCACAGCAGCGATTGCGTTTCTTCTTGCCGGCTTCGTCAAAGGCGTGCTCGGTTTCGGTTTTCCAATCATCGCGTTGATCGTACTCACGCTCACCATCGGCCTCTTCGACGCACTCGCGCTCATCATCGTACCGACCTTGCTGACGAACCTTTGGCAGGCGCTCGCCGGACCCCATTTTTTTTTAGTCTTCCGCCGCCTGTGGATATATTTTCTGGTGGCAATGATATTCGTCCTGCTGACCTCACAGTTTCTCACACTCGTCAACGTCGATATGCTGACAGGCCTGCTCGGTATCATCCTTGTGTTGTTCGCAGTATCTCGTCTACTCGACTTGCAGATTAGCGTTTCCCGCCGGCAGGAGCCGCTGCTTGGCATATTGCTGGGCGCGCTGAACGGCGTGCTTACCGGACTTACAGGATCTTTCATGATTCCATCCGTTATTTATATGCAGGCGCTTGGCTTTAGGAAGGCTATGCTGATTCAGGCGATGGGGATATTCTTTGCTTTATCGACTCTGATGCTGACCGTGTCGCTAGGCAGGAACGATCTGCTGGATGCCAATAACGCGACCCTGTCCACGGTGGCACTCGTTCCGGCATTCGCGGGCATTTTCGCCGGGCGTTGGACCCGGCGCCGCATCGACGAGGAAAGTTTTCAGAAAATTTTTCTCATTTCAGTGCTGCTGCTGGGCGCTTATATCGTCGGTCGAGCCGCGTTTGCCGTTTTCTAAGCCGCATTGCCATTGCGTCACCGATTGAGGTAGCCGAGAATCGTGCGCTGGCGCGACATCGATTCAAAGGAGTGTTCCGTGCAGTCAAACCGAAACCGTCCCACCTGCCTGTCCTTATTGTTCTGCCTGATCACTCTGCCGGGCTGCGCAACCGCAGGACAGGGGCAGAGTCAGGAAGCGCGGCAGCAGCACATACAGCATATGCTGGCGGCGAAAAATCCGATGCAACCGCTCATGTCACCATGGATAGAGGAGCTCACGTACATGGAAGTGCGCGATCGTATTGCCGCCGGTTCAACGACCGCAATCATTCCCACGGGCGGCATCGAGGAGAACGGTCCGTTCCTGGCGACGGGAAAGCACAACGTCATTCTGCAGGCGATCTGTCCCGCCGTTGCAGAGGAACTCGGCAATGCACTGTGTGCCCCAATCGTGCGTTTTGTTCCGGAAGGCAACATTGATCCGCCCTCAGGCGCCATGTTTTTCCCCGGTACATTCAGCGTTCGTGACGAAACCTACGAGGCCTTGCTGGAAGATATTGCCAGCAGCCTGAAGCAACATGGATTTAAAGATATCGTGTTTATCGGCGACAGTGGCGGCAATCAGCGCGGTATGCAGGCCGTGGCAAAGGCCCTGAACGAACGCTGGCGCAATTCGGGCGTTCGCGCGCATTTCATCGGCGCATTTTATTCGCCCGGCTGGGAGGAGACCGAGGAATATACGGCCGAAGTGCTTGGTGTGAGTGAAGGGGAAAGCGACGGACACCATGACGATATCTGGGTGACGGCGATGATGATGGTGACGGACCCTTCGTCTGTGCGTTACGAACAGCGCAATGCGGCAGATCTCGCGTCGATCAACGGTGTGGACATCTCCGACCTGGAGAAAACCGTGCGGCTCGGCGAACAGATGATCAGTTTCCGCGCAAAACACGCGGCGGACGCGATTCGCGCGGCTGTTGAGCCGGACTGATTTCAGAGAAGGCGACGACAACAACACAATAAAGAGACGAAGCCATGTCCTTGGAGGAGAAAAAAATAGCGAGCCGTGCACCACTGCTGGAGCTGCTGTTCGGTGGAAACCTGATTTTACGGATTGCGATCGGAATCGTGGCGGGCGTGGCACTCGCGTTGCTGTGGCCAGCAGCTGCCCGATCGGCCATGTTGTTCGGCAGCCTTTTTGTGGCTGCGCTAAAAGCGGTTGCGCCGATACTTGTCCTCGTACTGGTGGCAGCCGCGATTGCTAACCAGCGGGCAGGCCACCAGGCGCAGATCAGACCCATCGTCATCCTGTATCTGATCGGCACGCTCAGTGCAGCCTTCCTCGCCGTCCTGATGAGCACACTTTTTCCGACCATGCTGACCTTGATCGTCAGCGATGTTGCGTTGAATCCGCCACAGGGTATCGGAGAGGTACTTAACAACCTGTTGTTTAAAATTGTCGATAACCCGGTGAGTGCCGTCATGAGCGGCAATTTCATTGGTATTCTCGTCTGGGGCGTTGCGCTGGGGCTGACGATGCGGCATGCCAGTGATTCTTCACGCGTCATGCTGTCGGACCTGTCACACGCAATCACGCTTATTGTTCGCTTCGTCATCCGGCTTGCGCCCATCGGTATCTTCGGACTGGTGGCAGCAAATCTGGCGGAATTCGGTCTGGAGGAGTTACAGAATTACGGCCGGCTGCTCGCCGTACTGTTGAGTTCGATGCTGATGATGGCGCTGATCATCAATCCGCTCATCGTCTTTGTGAAGACGCGGCGCAATCCCTACCCGCTGGTCTTTACCGCACTTCGTGAAAGCGGGATTACGGCATTTTTCACGCGCAGTTCGGCAGCAAATATCCCGGTCAACATGGCACTCTGCGAGCGCCTGAATCTGGATGAGAATACCTATGCGGTATCGATTCCGCTCGGGGCGACGATCAATATGGGTGGCGCAGCCATTACCATTACCACACTCACTCTTGCTGCCGCGTATACCCTGGGTATTGACGTGGACCTGCCGTCTGCATTTCTGCTGTCCGTTGTGGCAGCGCTGTCGGCCTGCGGCGCATCCGGCGTGGCCGGCGGTTCGCTGCTGTTGATACCGCTGGCATGCGGTTTGTTCGGCATACCCGACGACATTGCGATTCAGGTCGTTGCCGTGGGCTTCGTCATCAGTGTGCTGCAGGATTCTGCGGAGACGGCGCTGAACAGTTCGACCGATGTCGTGTTTACGGCGGCGGTTGCGGGGATGCCGGACGAGGTTTCGCAAACGGCAAGCTAAGGCACTGACATTGCTCGGGCCTGGCGTTCTGCCCAGAACGTAACTCGCTCCGTAGTGAGAAAGGCCTCCGCATCTGCACCCTTCAGCATGGCGAGGGTCGCCAGCATGCCTGCCTGCGTGCAGGTATCGGCGGCTACTGTAATGGCCCGTGGCGCATCCTCTATCGGCCAGCCGCTTCGGGGATCGAGGATGTGGCTGAAGCGCCGACCGTCTTTCAGGAGAAATCGGCGTGCGTCACCGCTGGTCGCCAGCGCGCCGTTTCGCAGGCGAATCTTCTTTAAATTCCGCGTTCCTGACACGCCGACAGCATCCACGCCTACCTGCCAGCCCGCGAAGCCTTCTGGAGGCGGCGTCGCATACAAATCGCCGCCGAAATTCACCAGGCAAGGGACCTCGCTATGTTCGGCAAGCAGTGCCGCGGCTCTGTCTACCGCGTACTCTTTGCCGATGCCGCCGAAGTCGATCTGCATGCCGTCCTGTAGCTGCAACAACGGCGCCTCCCAGCGTGCTTTTTGCCAGCCAACGCGTCGCAGCACCTGTGCTACCGTCGCGTCATCGGGAATCTTGTCGCCGCCATCGAAGTTCCAGACTTCGCGCAGCACGCCCGAGGTGATATCGAATCGGCCCTCGCTGATGTCGAACAGGGAGCTGGCAAAATCGAGCAGCTCCGAGGTTTCGCTGTCGACTGCGACCGCTTCACCGACGCTGTGATTGATTCGGTGGATGATATTGCCAGGAAGATAACGACTGAACTTGTCTTCCACACGCCACGCTTCTTGCGCAGCTATTTCGGCGAGCTTGGTCGCGTCGTCTTTGTGGTCAGTCCCGACGAGGATTTCGCAGGGACTACCCATCGCAAGAAAGCGAGATCGGAAGAAAGTCGATTCGCGGCAGACATCGATCGTACGCCTGCCGCCCGCGCGCTTACTTGCCGAAACGATAGCTGAACTGCGCAATGATGGCGTCGAGGTCAGGATAGATTTCGCGGCCAGCCTGATTGCCTACCAAGAGCTTGCCGGGCACCGAGCCGTCTGCCCGGTAAAATTCCAGCCTCGCGCTCCATTCATTGCCGGATTCCGTTTTCCAGCCGTATTTCAGCCCTACCGTTACGGCATCGAATTCACCCAGACGATAGTCTGCGGATGCATAAGCTGGCAGCAAAGTATTGGCAGCCAGGCTCGGCCGGTAGAAGTCGGCGTGCGACTGCGTGTAATACCGAATGTGCGGCTCGACATACTGTCGTCCGTCCAGGGGCCAGCGGTAACGTACGTCGACAGTATGCGAGTCAATGTCCCAGTCGTCGCTCATATAGCGGTAGGACAGGTCCAGCACTCTGCCAGCAGAAAAGTACTTCGCCTGCGTGAAAATGCTGTGCTTGGTCCGCTCATCGGGGCGGCTTTCGAAGAGGTATTGATGAGAAGGACCATCGAGGCCGGGCGTGGCAGGACGCGGCACCGGATCGCCGCTTAAGGGGTCGACGATGCTGACGATCTTGTATGGATCGTTCAGGTAGCCATCCGCACTGCTGAACGAATAGTTCACCTGCACGAGAAGATTGCGATTAATGATCTGGGTGACGCCGAAAACGATATCGACAATATCCTTACTTTCGCTGCTGAGGCGGTTGGACAGATCGTTAATGTCACCCATTGCAGTCAAGGGGACGGGCGCGCCACCGACGGGATCAAGTTCATCGCTGGCTATCGCGAGTCTCAGTGCCACCGTGGTGTTGCGGTTGTTGAAGTCTCGTGCCAGCTTCAGGTTGGCGCCAAGATGCAGGTAGTCGTATTCCTTGGAAGCTGTAACACCACCGCTGACGGTATACAGGCGCCCCCACGGTTGCCGCCAATTGGCAGAGAGCGCGACACGCGTGTCGAGAAAGCTGTCATCGAGGGGAATTTCTGCGGCTGGCGTCGATCTGACCTGCAGACCGGAAGGACTGGTAAATGTCTGAGGTCCGTCAAAAGGCATAGCGCCGATCGGTGTCGCGCCGGTTAAGGTGTCCACGCCAAGTCCAAGGGTTAATACATGGTCGTCGACGAAATTTCGAACGGCCAGAACATTCAGGCTCAGGTCCTGCACCCGGTCGTCGCTTTCTCCGTAATAAAGCAACGCCGTATCGAATTCCCAGACAGGTTCTTCCGCGGCATTCACCGGAGCGATCACGGTTGAGCCAAGCAATGCACAGGTTGCAGCAGCGAGCGTACTCGCTATCGTCCGCGAATCAGTCATGCCATTGGATTCCTGCTACTAGTTGCAGCCACAGCCGCCGCCGCCGAAACCCCGCCCGCCGCTGGACGCCTCCTTGCTGAAGTAGATGTGTTCATCAATTGCCACTTCCAGAGGGTCTGCAATGAGCTGCATCTCCGCTTTCGCAAGTACGTCACGCTCCCACGGTTCGACACCCAGCGAGCTACAGCCGCTGGCAAGCGTTGCGATGGATGCGAGGATGAGCGAGCGTAGAATGACGGTTTGTTTCATTGTTGCAGTGCCTCGATGATTTCCAGTTCGTATTCGTCCTGGTCATTAATTTTAAACCCCAGGTGCCGGCTGACCTGACTGCCATCACGGCCGATCAGGTAGGAGCTTGGCATCGCGATGACGTCAAACTTATGAGCAAGGCTTGCATCGGCATCCCGGACAATTGTGAAGGTTGCGGGAAACTCCCGTAGAAACGCGTCGGCATCAGCGTCGTCGGTATCCAGATTGACGGCGACGATGACCAGCCCGTTGTCCGCGTAGCGGGCCTGCATCTCGTTCATCCACGGAAATGATCGCCGGCACGGCACACACCATGAGGCCCAAAAATCGACCAGAACCACCTTGCCCGGATGGTCCGGCAGTTCCGACGTGTTTGCTGCGAGGCTTGCATGCGGACTGACCAGAATCAGTCCCGCAAACGCTGCAGTGCTCGCAAGGTAACGAAATATAAGGGAAAATTTCCGCAAAGCATTGCTCCACAATCCAGTAGCAAGCGGCCTGTGGCCCGCTCTTAGGGAGTGAGATGCAATTCCCGCACAATTCCTTCGCGGCGATTGTCTGCCGCCCCGTCCAGACCCGCCGAATTCACAACGATGATGTGCAGTCCGGAATTCTCTCCGTCGCGTTCCTGTACGGAGTAACCCCGCGCTTTCAGGTCATCCGCGATCGTCTGGCCGGGTTCCACATTGACTTCCACGCGCACCGATTCGCCTCGCGCTATGATATTTGGAAAATCGACTGCCTCCTGTGCCGACATATCCCAGGCGAGCACACCGATAATCGTTTTCGCCACGTAAGCGGGAATGGAGTTGCCGCCGGGAGAACCGGTGACCATGCGCAGATCGCCATTGCCATCGAAAACCATGCTGGGTGACATGGAAGAACGTGGCCGTCGTCCCGGCGCTATCGCATTGGCGGGACGCGGTCCGTCGGCAGACACTTCCCTGGCAAAATCGGTCATCTCGTTGTTCAGCAGGAAGCCTCTTGCCCAGCGCGATGAACCGAAGGGCGCCTCCACCGTTGCGGTCATCGAGACTGCATTGCCGTTGCCATCGACGATCGACAGATGGGTCGTGCCGCTGGCTTCGACGGTGGTATCCGGTGCCCACAGCCCGGCAGCTTCGTTCTGGTGCAGCAACAGACCGGGATCTCCGGGTGTCGGTACGGCGCCGGGTGCAATTCTTTCTGTCGCCCTGTGCTTCAAATAGGCCGGATCGAGCAGGTCATCGAGCGGAATATCGATTTCGTCCGGATCCCCGAAGTAGTGATCGCGATCGGCATACGCGAGTCTTTGTGCGTCAACGAAGGCCGCGATGCGGTCAGCTTGTGAGCTTGCGTCGGCAGCCAGGTGATCGTAAAGGCCTGCAATCATAATCTGAGCGCCGCCGGAAGACGGTGGAGAAGATGTGCAGATATTCATTTCCCGAAAGCCACCGCAAATGACCGGCCGCTGGATTGCCTCGTAGGCTTCGATGTCAGCGACCGTCAGCGAACCGCCATTCGGTTCGGCCTGCACGGCGCGTGCAATCTCTGCGGCTATGTCGCCGGAATAGAAAGCAGCGGGTCCCTCGGATGCGATGCGCTGCAAGGTCTGCGCATACTCGGGATTTTTCAGCAGGTGGCCTGCCTGCAGCGCTTTGCCATCCGGGTAAAAGTAGGCGGCGGTCGCCGGATTCTTTGCGAGTTCACTTCTCTCCGCCATCATCGGCAAAAAATCCGCGAGTCGTGGTGAGACCTCGAAGCCGTCGGTCGCAAGCCGAATTGCCGGCTGAAACAGGTCGGCCCACGGCAAGGTGCCATGTTCGTCGTGTGCACTCTTGTACAACGCAACCGCGCCAGGGACACCGACTGCCTTGCCGCTTTGCCACGCCTCGACGAAGTTCATCACTTCACCGTCGCGCATGAACATGTCGACGGTGGCGCCGGACGGCGCGACTTCGCGACCATCGTGAAACTTTAGACTCTTGTCCTCATCCTCATAGACCAGCATGAAACCGCCGCCACCGATGCCGGAACTTTGCGGTTCCACCAGGCCAAGTACCGCGTGGGCGGCGATTGCGGCATCGACGGCGTGCCCGCCCTTTTCAAGCATCTCGATTGCGGCATCCACAGCATGCGGATTTGCCGCTGTTGCCATGGCAACCGATGTGTCAGAGCTTACGTCGGCAACAGGCGGCGCTGCATCCTTGCCAGATGGCGAACAGGCCTGAACAAAAATGACGAATAAGAGGGTCAGTAAACGCTTCATAGAGAATGCACCGGCAGAGGGATGGGCACGGATGGCTAGCGTCGCAATATACCGCAATCCGGGGAGAGCCGTAAGCGCACTGTGCTAGACTCTGCCGCCGTTGAAGGTTTATCTCGCGGAAATCCATGCCTCTTTTCAAGCGCACTTTGAGCGAATTTCTTTTTCGGCGTTTCGTCCTGAAACACTACGGTTCAAATCTGCTGGTTGACCTGCAGCTGGATGCAAAAAAAGAAACGCTGGCCTACATCAAGTCCAGGATGCCGGATGCGCCGTTTTTTGAGAAGCATCGTGAACTGGTGCGACATGCGGTAAAAGAAGCGTCACTGTCTGGCCTGTATCTGGAGTTCGGTGTGGGGCGCGGCAAGTCTATCCGCTGGATCGGGGCTGATGCCCGCCGCCCCGTTTTTGGCTTCGACTCATTCGAAGGTATACCCGAATACTGGAACGGCAATCCGGTCGGTGCGTTTTCGCAGGCGAAGTTACCCAAGGTGCCGGACAACGTGAAGTTTCAGATCGGCATGTTCGACGCCACGCTTTCGGAATTTTTACAGGAACACAGAGCTCCGATTGCTTTTCTGCATGTTGACTGTGATCTGTACTCGTCGACCGTGACCATTTTCAAACTGCTTGCAACACGCCTGCAGAAAGGCGCGGTCATTCTGTTCGACGAATACTATAATTTTCCGCGCTGGCAGCAGCACGAATTCAAGGCGTTTCAGGAATTCGTCGCGGACGCAGGGCTTCAGTACGAGTACATCGGCTATTCGGTCACCGGCCAGCAGGTGGCAGTACGGGTGACGGAAAACCCGCAGTCAATATCGGTCTGATTACTGCTTCGTCGGTCCGTGCAGCAGCGCGTCCCTGATCAGGTTTACCACCAGGTCGACTTCAGCATCGCCTACGGCAAACATCGGCGTAAACCGAAGCGACCGCTGGCCACCATGGATGACGCCCAGGCCCTTACGGCGGAGGTAATCTTCCGTGCTGTTGGTGCCGTAGCACTTGTAACGTTCGTTCAGTTCACAGCTGAATAACAGTCCGGTGCCTTGCACGCCCGTAATCGCGTCATCCAGTTCTCCGGCGAGATCCTTGATGCGGGCAACGAATTGCTTGCCCTTATCGCGTATGTTGGTGCGCAATGCCGGTGTAAGTTCGTTAAGCACGGCGATGGCGACGTCAAGACCGCGCGGGTTTGTCGTCATGGTGTTGCCATACACCCCCTGCTTGAATATCGCGGCGGTGTTTTTAGACAGCGCGAGCACCGAAAGTGGAAACTGCCCGGCGTTCAATGCTTTGGAATATGACTCCATATCCGGCTCTTCCAGTCCCTCGAATCCGGGATAGTCGACGATCGACAGTACGCCGTTGGCGCGCAGTCCGGCCTGAATCGAATCGACGACAAACATGGTCTGATACTCAGACGTCAGTTCGCGCGCGCGACGGTAGAACTCGGGTGAAATCGGCTGACCCGGATTACCTTCGCCCATCACGGGTTCCATGAAGAACGCTTCGATGAAATGGCCGCTCTCCTTGGCTTCGGCGAATGCCTGTTCGAGCGCCGCCACGTCGTTTGGCGGTACCGTCAGCAGGTAGTCCGTGTCCTGGAACGATGCGAGGTATTTGCGGTAAGCCTTCATCGTGGAATCTGAATAGCGGGCCGGTCGCGACGTGCGTCCGTGGAAGCTGCCTTTCAGGGTCAGGCCACGCCGTTCGGCGCCTGCGTACCTGGCGCCTGGATCTGTCAGCGTTTTGCTATTGATATCGCAGATTCGCGACGCCACGGAGTTGGCTTCCGAGCCGCTGTTGAGACACAGGAACCGCTCAAAGGGCGTGCCGGATTTGCGGGTATGCCCAATCTCGCGGCGGAGGGCCGCTATAAAATTCATCTGGCTGGCAGTAGCGGTCATGATGTTTGCCATCATGTGCGGCTGATTCATCGCTTTGAGCACGGGCTCTGGGGCATGGCCGAAACCAAGCATGCCGTAACCGCCGCAGTCATAAACCACAGCGCCTTTAAAAGTGACGATCCACGGACCGGCCGCAGCAGCAGCAACGTAGGGATTGACCGCTTCTACGTCATAAAAATTGGTGAACCCGGCCTGCGCGTCACGTACCTGGGTTGCTTCGTCCAGATCGATAAATGCCGGATTATGTTCACGCGTCCGCAGGAACTGCTCATGCGCGCGTTCGATCGCGATGCCAAGCGTCGGACTGCTGGTCAGGAATTGGCCAATGACGTCATCGGCAAGACCGGTGGTCTGTTTTTTGCCGTTGGAAGCGCGCATCTCCTCCAGGTGTGAGAAGTGGGGGGCGCTATCCAGCGTTCGGGCGGATCGGGACATGGGACACCAGCAAGAAGTGAAGTGGAATGACTATATCAAAGGCGGCACAGCGTAAGAATGCGGCTGTGCCACATCGTGGATGACGGGCAGGGTTAAAGAATCGGGCTATATCCGGAATTTCCGGATATACCCCATATTTTCCAACTCGTCAGAAGTCAGCGAGCGCCATAGCGGTCAGCTTGCTGCCCGTCTGCAGCATGATGTACTGCCTGCCGTCGTGGACGTAGGTGGACATGCCGTAATTAACGTTGTCGGGAATCTCGACGCTGCCGATCTGATCGCCGGTTTTCTTGTCGACGAAGAACAACATCGGCGTGTCGTCACCGGCATGGCCGGCATAGATGAATGCCGTCTTGGTCACCAGCATGACGGCGTTTCTGCCCGTGCCGGTCGTCGGTAGATCCATGTCACGGAGATCCGGATGCTCTTTCACACGGTCCGGCGTTTCGCCTACCGGCAGCTGCCACAGGTGCTCGCCTGAGTTCATGTCAATGGCCGTGATGTGACTGTAAGGCGGCTTGAACAAGGGCAGGTTGTCCGGGCCGCGCACCTGATCGGAGCGCAGCGAGGCAAAGTCGGCGAAAGTGCTGCCGGTCGGCTTGGCAATGTCTTTGTCTCGCTCTTCGCCAGAGACGATGATGCGGGACGAACACGCCGCGCGAGTCGAAACGTACAGAATTCCCGTTTCCGGATCTGCGGCACTTGGCCCGTCGATGTTTGTGCCACCGCCGTCTCCCGGACACCAGTAAGCAGCGCGGTAGCCCTGGTCGTTGTCACGGTGCAACGGCGGATTAAAGAGCGGTCCGATCTTATGATCTTTCAGCGCTTCTATTGCGGCCTCGTGCAGCTCGGGTGTGAAATCGATCAGGTCGGCCGTCGTCAGACCCTGCATGCCATAAGGCGCAGGCTTGGTCGGGAAGGGCTGCGTTTCTGCGAGCTTCTCGCCGGGAATATCGGAGGCTGGCACCGGTGTATCGACCATCGGCCAGATGGGCTCTCCGGTGACGCGGTTAAACGTGTAAGCAAAATTCTGTTTCGTCGTCTGCACGACGATCGGCGTCATCTTGCCGTCAATTGTAACGTCCAGCAGAATCGGCGCGGTGGGCGTGTCGTAATTCCAGATGTCATGACGTACCAGCTGCTGATGCCACGCGCGTTCGCCGTTCTTGACGTTCAGTGCGATCAGGCTGGTGCCGAAAAGATTGTCGCCCTTGCGGAAACCGCCGTAGTAATCGATGGTCGCGCCGTTGGTTGGAATGTAGACGAGACCACGTTCCTGATCAGCAGACATCGGCGCCCAGGATGAAACGTCACCGGTCCATTTCCAGGCGTCGCTTTCCCAGGTCTCGTGACCAAATTCGCCTTCGCGCGGTATGACGTGAAACTTCCATAGAAATTCGCCGGTGCGCGCGTCGTAACCAAGAATGTCACCCGGGACGTTTTCCACCCGAGACTGGTAATAACCCTGCTCGTGCGAATTGCCGACAACAACCACACCGTTCACGACGATGGGCGGGGAAGACGTGGTGATGTAGCCGTCCTTCAGGTCCATACCTTCGTAAGCATCATGTTCGTAAGGCAGGTCTGACAACAAGTCGGTCAGCATGTCTACCATGCCGGTCTGCGGGAAACCCGGAACGTCGACCTTGCGGCCCCAGTTCTCCAGTGGTTTGCCGGTTTCCGCGTCGAGTGCGGCGAGGAAAAAAGCGGGCGAAGAGATGTAAACAACCCCTTTGCCGTCGACTTCCGCGTACGCGATGCCTTTGCCGTAATCGGCGCGCATCGAGTATTCGTAACGGGGTGTTTTCGGTTCGCCGAAAGACCAGATCAGCTCACCGTTGGCGGGATCAAGGGCGACCACATAGCGTCGTGGACCGGCAACTGTAAAAAGCTTGCCATTGATGTAACTCGGCGTTGAGCGACCACTTTGCGCTTTAAAACTCGCGCCGTCCCAGACCCAGGCTTCCTCCAGATCTTCAAAGTTTTCCAGCGTGATTTCATCGGCCGGCGAGTAGCGCGTATGAGCCGCATCGCCACCGAGATAGCCCCACTGGCCGTTCTCTGTGCCCGGTGCGGGTTTGACGCCTTCGCCGACAGCGCGCTTGGCAGTTTGTGCAACGGCCTCTTCCTGCGAACAGGCGGCCAGCGACAGTGCGACTGCCGCGATACCGAGCGAAACAAGCTTCGGCGCCAGACTGATGGTCTTCATTTTCTTCCCCCATGTTGAGCTTCGGTGCACTGTTCCGCCTTATGCGACCGGCGCCGTTTTGACACGTAAACGACCCGCAAGTTTACGACAATTGGAATCGGCATTGGAGATTAAAATGGGGTTTGTTACAGTCGCAACGCTGCTGACGGGCGCTTACTCGTGAACCCCTGCAGGCAGCGCGCGATCCGGCCTGAGCATGGGACCGCCGGATCTTCGTCGGCACGGGGAAACATTCGATGACTTATCAGGCGTTTCTGGCGCAGGTCACGCGCCTGAGTGACTTCATGTGGGGACCTTGGACGATGATTTTCATCGCTTTCGTCTCCGTCTACCTCACCGTGCGCACCGGCTTTTTTCAGGTCAGCCATTTTTTTTACATTATGCAAAACACCTTTGGTCGTATGTTCGACCGGAGCGGAGACCAGAACAACCAGCGCATGACGCCTTTCCAGGCGACCTCGACATCGCTTGCCGGAACAGTGGGTATGGGCAATATGGCCGGCGTGGCAACGGCATTGTCCATTGGCGGACCGGGTGCAATCTTCTGGATGTGGGTACTCGCGTTCTTCGGCATGATGACGAAGGCCGTGGAAGTCACGCTGGGTGTGCATTATCGGACCGTCGACCCAGAGGGCCACACGCACGGCGGGCCGATGTACTACATCAACAAGGCACTGGGCTGGAAGTCACTGGCGGTACTGTTCAGCATTGGCGTTACCATCAACAGCTTTTTCAGCGCCTCCTTGTTACAGGCGCATACGGTAGGACGAGCGTTCGACGCGAGCTACGGCATCAACCCCTATCTTGTGACCGGCGCGATGTCAGTAATCACCGCTATCGTGGCAATCGGTGGTGTGCGACGTATTGGCCGATTCTGTGAAAAGCTCGTACCGCTCATGACAGTGCTGTACATCGCTGGCGCACTGGGCATCCTGATCGCCAATGGCTCGGCCCTGGGTGGCGTGCTGGCAGACATCGTTCGCTATGCGGTGGCGCCGGCGCCGGCTATCGGTGGCTTCGCGGGAGCCGCGGTAATGGCAGCGATTCAGATGGGTATGGCGCGCGGCATGCTGTCGAATGAAGCGGGTCTTGGCACGGCACCCATGGTGCATGCCAACGCTGAGACGAGCCATCCGTTCCGCCAGGGTCTGTGGGGTGCCGCGGAGGTTTTCATCGATACCACCGTGGTGTGCACCATTACTGCGTTTGTCATCCTCTCGAGCGGTGTGCTTGCCAATGGTAATTCCGGCATTGAAATGCTGCTGGATGCTTTTGCGAGCTATTATTCACCAGCGGCGGCAAACGCCTTCATTTCCACTGCCATTCTGACGTTTTGCCTCTCGACGCAAATCGGATTTTTTATCTACTTTGAAACGGCGGTCGTCAGCCTGCTGGGCGAGAAAGCTTTCCGCTACGTGCGCTGGGCCTACTTTTTGCCGGGCGTCATCTTTGCCGGCATCACCAATGTTGACGAGTTGTGGGCACTGGCGAATATATCTGTTGCAGCAAGCGCCATACCCAATCTCGTTGCACTGCTTTTGCTTTCAGGCGCTTTCATGACACTGATGAAAGATTATTTTTCAAGTGAACAGCGCTATACAACCGCCAGAACCGACGCCGACCGACAATATGTCAGAATGAAAGCCGATTACCCATAACCGCTGCCCCGGATAACAGAGGACAATATGTCGCCAAACAAACTGGACGAAACCGCGAGTGGTGTTTACATCATTTCCGCCACACCCTTCACCGACAGCGGGGAAGTCGATCTGGACAGTACCGACAGGCTGGTCGATTTCTACATCGAGAAAGGGGTATCGGGTATCACTATTCTCGGCATGCTCGGCGAAGCGCAGAAACTGTCGGCAGACGAATCGGCGCGTTTTCTCGAGCGTGTTATTAAACGAGCTGGTAGCGCCATCCCGATTATCGTCGGCGTGTCGAATGCCGGTCTCGACAACCTTGTTGACCTTGCCAGGCTGAGCATGGACAGGGGGGCTGCGGGCGTTATGGTGGCACCCATGGCGGGCCTCGGTACCGACGAGAAACTCTACAAATACATGGAGCAGGTATTCAGTGCGCTGGGTGCCGACGTTCCGGTCTGTTACCAGGATTTTCCGCTCGTCACGCGTACGGAAATTTCCGTCACACTGTTCAACAGGCTGGTCGCTGATTTTGACCAGCTCGTGATGCTAAAACATGAAGAATGGCCTGGTCTGACAAAACTGACAGGTGTGCGCAAGGCGGCTATGGATGGTTTGCGTCGGGTCTCGGTCCTCGTCGGCAACGGGGGTCTCTATTTACCTCAGGAAATGGCCCGTGGTGCTGATGGTGCAATGACTGGCTTCGCCTATCCGGAGATGCTCGTTGCCGTGGTCGCGCTTTTCCAGGCCGGCGAACAGGACAAAGCCGAAGATATTTTCGACGCTTACCTGCCACTGGTTCGCCATGAACAACAACCCGGTTTTGGATTGGCACTCAGAAAGGAAGTGTTGCACCGTCGCGGTATCCTCGCCTCGCCTGCAGTTCGTGCCCCCGGCCCGAAGCTCAGTAAGGAAGATCATCAGGAACTGACGCGACTGATCAGTCGTGTCGAAAGAAACGTGGAGAAATTATAGTTATGAATCTTGGAATCAAAGGGAAAGGCGCACTCGTACTGGCGTCCAGTCAGGGTCTGGGCCTTGGCATCGCAACCAGACTCTGCGAAGAAGGTGCGAACGTGGTGTTGTCCGGTCGCGATGGCGCAAAACTCTCCACGGTTGCGAGAGAGTTGAATGCGGGCGGAAAGGGCAAGGCGAGCTTCGTGGTTGCCGATCTCGGGGACAGCGATTCCGCCGAGGCGTTGTATACGGCTGCCGGTGAAAAACTTGGCCGCATCGATATTCTGGTCAACAACACCGGCGGCCCGCCGCCGGGAACCGTCTCCAAACCGGATACGAACGCGTGGCTGCAGCAGATCGACATGATGCTCATTCGTGTCATCGAGATTACGAATCTGTGTGTGCCTGATATGCAGAAGGCAGGCTGGGGCAGGGTGCTCACCGTGGCCTCGTCAGGTGTGCTGCAACCGATTCCCAATCTCGCGATGTCCAATACGATTCGATCCTCGCTGGTGGGCTGGAGCAAGTCGCTTTCCAATGAACTTGCGTCTTCCGGGATAACCGTCAACATGTTGTTGCCAGGCCGCATTCTTACGGGCCGGCTTGCACAGCTCGACAAAGCCAACGCGGAACGCACGGGTCGATCGCTTGAAGAGGTGTCTGCCTCGGAGCAGGCGCTGATACCTGTGGGTCGCTACGGAACGGTCGAGGAATTTGGCAGCGTTGGCGCTTTCCTCTGCAGCCAGCCGGCCAGCTACGTTACTGGTGGCATGATCCGCTGCGATGGCGGATCGATCAGGGGCGTTTAGGCCAGAGACTAAAAGCCATGCAGAAATTTGACCTGAAAATCGTCAACGGAACGGTGGCCAATTCGGCTGACACGTTCACTGCTGACATCGGCATCCGGGATGGAAAGATTGCGGCAATCGGCAATGATCTCGGTCCGGCCGAACGCGACATTGATGCAGTCGGGAAATACGTCTTGCCGGGTGGCATCGAGGCGCATTGCCACATTGAGCAGGAATCATCCAGCGGGCTCATGACCGCGGATGACTATTACTCCGGCAGCGTATCTGCCGCATTCGGCGGCAACACCTGCATCATCCCGTTTGCAGCGCAACACCGGGGACAGTCGCTGGCGGAAGTGCTGGAGATTTATCATGGTCGCGCCGCGCCGAAGTCTGTCATCGATTACTCGTTTCACCTGATCATTTCTGATCCAAGCGACGATGTTCTGCATCGCGAGTTACCCAAAGCGATTGCAGACGGCATTTCTTCGTTCAAGATCTACATGACGTATGACCGGCTGATTGTCGACGACGGTCAGATGCTCGACATACTGGCGGTGGCTAAAAAACACGGCGCGCTGACGATGATTCACGCCGAAAACAACGCGATGATCAAATGGATGAGTGGGCGCCTGGTGGATTCGGGACACGGTGCACCGAAGTTTCACGCACTCAGCCATCCGCGCACTGCTGAGTCGGAAGCGATCAACCGGGCAATTTCGCTCGCCGGTTTCATCGACGCGCCTATCCTGATCGTGCACGTCTCCACGGAAGCAGGCGCGCGCATTATCGCCAGGGCTCGTTATGACGGACGCAAGGTGTTTGGTGAGACCTGTCCACAGTACATGTTTCTCAACGCTGAGCAGATGGATCTGCCCGACATGCACGGCGCGAAGTTATGTTGCAGCCCGCCATTGCGTGATCGCGCCTCGCAGGAAGAAATCTGGCGCTGCCTGCAAAATGGCACGTTCCAGGTGTATTCGTCCGATCATGCGCCTTATCGTTTTGATGAAAGCGGCAAACTGCACGCTGGGCCCAAAGTAGATTTCCCGAAAATCGCCAACGGACTTCCGGGCATCGAATTGCGCCTGCCGTTGTTGTTCTCCGAAGGTTTCGTTAAAGGACGTATCAGTCTGAATCACTTCGTCGCGCTCGCCGCGGCGAACGTGGCGAAAATCTACGGCCTCGAGCACTGCAAAGGCTCAATCACCAAAGGCAAAGACGCCGATATCGCCATCTGGGATCCGGCAGTGCAACGCACCGTACGCGCAGAAGAGTTACACGACAACATGGAATATACGCCTTACGAAGGCATGCACCTCACTGGCTGGCCGACCACCGTAATTCAGCGCGGCAAAGTTGTTATCGAAAATAACGAACTTCTGGTGGCGCGTGGCGCGGGCGAGTTCGTGCCGCGCAAGACGATCGACTGTACCGGCATGCCGGGACGCTTGGCACCGGAGCTTGATCCCCATAGCAATTTTGGCGTGCAGGTACCGCTTTAGTGCCGCGTATCCTGGTCATCAACCCGAATTCCAACGACACAGTAACCGCCGGACTACGCGAGTCGCTGAGCGAGTTTGCACATACTGCGAAAATTGACTGCTGCACGCTGTCAGACGGTCCATTTGGTATTGAGTCCGACGCGGATATCAGTGCGGTCATTCCGCTGATCCGTGAGCGAATCGCTGCGTCGCCGGATTATGACGCGTACGTGATTGCCTGCTATTCCGATCCGGGGCTGAAGGAATGCCGCGAAGTGTTCGCTAAACCGGTTTTCGGCCTGCAGGAAAGTGCAGTCAGGACCGCCGTGTCATCGGGGGGTAAATTCGGCGTGCTGGCCTTATCGGATGAATCCATTCGTCGCCACCTGAGCTACATCAGCGATCTTGGCCTGGAGAGCCATCTGGCAGCTGAATTGCCACTCAACATCAGCGTCGACGAAGCAGCGAACGCACCGTCGACCATTGCCAGGGTGATTGCAGGGGCAGAGCGCCTGATCGCAGAGCACGGCGTACGAGCGGTAATCCTTGGCTGCGCGGGCATGGCCGGAATCAAGCATGCGGCAGAAAAAAAATTGCCTGTGCCGGTCATCGAACCGGCACAGGCAGCTGTGCGTCTTGCGATTGAAGCGACCCGCTCTGTCTGACGGGCCTCGCGCGATTTAAGTACCTGGTCTCAGACGCTCCTGACGGCGTCCCTGACGCGACTGAGTGCTTCGTTCAGCACTTTGCGTGAGCAACCGATGTTCATGCGCATACAGCGTTCGCCGCCTTTGCCATACCCTTCGCCGTCGTTGAGCTGCACGCCGGAATTTTCGACGAGCCAGTCCTCGAACAGATTAGAAGCCGTCACCGGATTGTCTGTCATTTGACTGGCCGCGGCTTTTTCCACAACGCCGACTCTGTCCATGATGTCGTTAAAGTGCAACCAGCTCAGGAACGTGCCTTCTGATCGGGTGTAGCCCACGCCCGGCATGTTTTCCTTAATATAGTCTTCGACGAAGGTGTGATTGCCGTCGAGGTAGACCAGCATCTGGTCCAGCCAATCCTTGCCCTCTTTGTAAGCTGCATCGTTGGCCACAACACCCAGCGTGTTAATGCCGGCCTGGTGATTAACCTTGACCCTTTCCAGGAGAACGGGATTGGTCGAGAACCAGTAAGCGTTCTTTGACGCCGGCATGCTGAAGGTCTTGGTGATAGCGCGAAAAGACAGGCTGTTGTCAACGATGTCTTTGTCCGGCAATGCGGCGAACGGCGTCACTTTGTGCCCGGGTCGAACCATGTCCATGTGGATCTCGTCGGACAACACCACGATCTGGTTTTTCAGACAAAGCTCGCCTATGCGCAGCAGATCTTCTTCTGACCAGACGTTGCCCGTCGGATTCTGCGGGTTACACAATAGCATCGTGTGCGTATCCGGTGTCATACGGGCTTCGAAATCGTCCCAGTCGACTGAATATTTGCCGTCCTGGAAATACATCTCGCTTTCGTTCTTCAGCGTTTGCGTATGACGCAGATCTGAATAGAAGCCGTTGTAAGTCGGCGTCATCAGCAGCACTTTACTCATCGGTGGCGCCAATGTCTGAATCGAGGCGATCAGACCGGGATGCACGCCGGTGGCGATTTGCAGCGTCGTCGGATCGACCGTCAGGCCGTAACGTTCATCATTCCATTCCGCGATCGTTTCACGATAAGCGGCCATGCCTTCGGCACTCATATAGCCCCAGTTTTCGTGCTGCATTCTTTCTGCCATGGATTCGCCGATGCACGGTGCTGCTCTGAAGTCAGTATCGGCAATGCCCATACCAAATTTCAATTTGTCGCCGTACTTCGCAATCTGGCTGTCCCATTTCACGGAATCGGTGCCGATCCGGCTGTAGACCGTGTCGAAGTCGTATTTGCCGTTGACGAGATAAGGTTTGGCGTTGGTGTCAGCGGCTGCCACGACTCCTGCACTGCCAGTGCCAACAGCACCTGCAAGTGCGGTCATGCCCGCGCCTCTGAGAAAATTCCTGCGATTAATTCCGGTGACTTTCGGCATGGCTATCCCCCTGTTTGTTGCCGTGGCCCGATGGGAGCGGGTGTCAAGGAAGGATAGCAGATTTCCGCGGCGATCCCGCGAGTGTGGACACTAATTGCGCTTGCGGGCCTCAACGATGAGTTCGTTCAGGACACCTTCCTCGTACTTGAGCTCGCTGTCGCCAGCGTCATAGCGGCTCAGGGAAAGTATATAAGCCAATATGTCGACATATTCCTGCTCAGAGAGAAACCCCGGGTTGCTCTCAGGCATCGACGCGCTCATCACGGTATACATAATACCGATAGGCTGCCCTTCAAAGCGCTGCAGTACCGGGCGAAAGTACTTCTTGTCGTGACACAGCAGGCAATGTTGTTGGTACAGCGTCTCGCCTTTTTCCGCCTGCACCTCTGTATAGACGCCGTCATTGACCGTCCGCGCATCCGCAAAAGCAGTTGCAGTCGAAACCAGAAATACCGTGGCGCACAGCGATTTCAAAGAATTCTTCATACTTTTTCTCAATATCGTCCGGAGTGTTTGACTTGCGACTGCCGCGCGGGTTCGCCCGCGCAGATGGATAGTGCCGTGATCCTGACTGAATGATCCTGAATCCATCCTTAACAGGCAAGCCGCAGAACGCCAGCCGCTATAGCTGGCGCTCTGCCTTTGTGCAGCCGCATGAACTGCCTAGAAATCAGCAAGTGCCATTGCGGTCAGCGTCGGTCCGCTCTGCAGCATTATGTACTGCTTGCCTTTGTGCACGTAGGTCAT
Source organism: Woeseiaceae bacterium (assembly GCA_037968735.1). GTDB lineage: Bacteria > Pseudomonadota > Gammaproteobacteria > Steroidobacterales > Woeseiaceae > SZUA-117. The sequence continues at coordinate 24,047 of JBBKWC010000016.1, forward strand.
CATGCCATAGCTGCTTTCAGCCGGCGCTTCGACCTGGGCCACGGTTTTGCCGCTTTTCTTGTCCACAGCGAACAAGGTGGGCGTTCCGTCGCTGACGTTACCGGCGTAGATGAGCAAGGTCGGCGTCACCGTCATCTGGGCAACGCGCAAACCATAACCGGTATTCGGAATATCCATGCCCTTGAGATCGGGATGATTCAGAACCTCATCCGGCGTCTCGCCCACCGGTATCCACCACAGGTGTTCACCGGTATTCATGTCGATAGCGGTGATTCGACTATACGGCGGCTTGAAGATATTCAGACCGTCAGGACCTCGCACGCCAAAGCCGCTCAGCACAGCGTAATCGGCAATGGTAGAGCCGGTAGGCGCATCGATGATCGCGTCGCGTTCCGCACCAGGCGCAATGATGCGCGTGGTGCAATGCTTCCTCGACGTAACGTACAGGATGCCGCTCGTCGGATCGGCCACTGCCGGGCCGTCGATATTGACGCCGCCGATATCGCCCGGACACCACAGGGAAGCGGTCTTCCCCATATCGTTATCGCGATGCAGCGGTGGTTGAAAGAGCGGTCCGGTTTCATAGTCTGCCAGTGCTTCGATCGTGCGTTGGCGCAACTCCGGAGTGAAGTCCATCAGGTCGTCTTCGGTCAGGCCCTGCTGGTCAAACGGTGCCGGCTTGGTGGGGAACGGCTGCGTTTCAGACAGCTTTTCACCCGGGATTTTCGATGCGGGAACCGGTTTTTCCTCGATCGGCCAGATGGGTTCGCCGGTCTCGCGATTAAATGTATAGACAAAAGACTGCTTGGTGGCCTGCGCAACAATCGGCACCGTCTTGCCATCCATGGTCACGTCGAGCAGCACGGGTGCCGTTGGCGTGTCGTAATTCCAGATGTCGTGATGCACTAGCTGGTAGTGCCATTTGCGTTCTCCGGTCTTGACGTCGAGCGCGATCAGACTGGTGCTGAACAGGTTGTCTCCGGGACGGAAACCGCCGTAGAAGTCGACCGTCGCGCCGTTGGTCGGCACGTAGACGATACCGCGCTCGATGTCAGCTGATAACGGCGCCCACGACGAGATGTCGCCGGTCCATTCCCAGGCATCGTTTTCCCAGGTTTCATGACCGAACTCACCGGGTCCCGGTAGAACGTTGAACTTCCACAGGAACTTGCCCGTCTTGGCGTCGTAACCGAGGATATCGCCCGGGATGTTCTCGATCCGCGACTGGTTATAGCCCTGTTCAGCGGAATTGCCGACAACTATGACGCCGTTAACGACGATCGGTGGTGAAGACGAGGTGATGTAGCCGGTTTCGAGATCGATGCCTTCGTAAGGATCGAACTCGTGGCCGAGGTCGGCGAGCATGTCGACCACACCGGTATCAGGAAAGCCTTCTACCGGTACGGGCTTGCCAAAACCCGCCAAGGGAACACCGGTTTTTGCATCCAGCGCAGTGAGAAAGAATGCCGGCGACACGATGTAAATCACGCCACGGCCGTCGACTTCTGCATACGCGATACCCTTGCCGTAATCCTTGCGCATGGAATATTCGTAACGAGCCGTGTTCGGCTCGCGGTATGACCAGATGGTCTCGCCACTGGCCGGATCGATGGCGACGACATGCCGCCGCGGACCTGCAACCGTGTACAGCACGCCATCTATGTAACTCGGCGTGGAGCGGCCGCTGGCCGCGTTGAAACTGGCGCCGTCCCAGACCCAGGCTTCTTCGAGGTCCTCAAAGTTGTTCGCGTCAATACGATCCGCCGGCGAATAGCGGGTATGAGCGGCATCGCCACCCAGATAATGCCATTCGCCATTCTTGGTGCCCGGCGCCTCGGCAAGTGCGACAGTGGCAATGAGTGATCCGGCGATGATGCCGGAGTACAAATATTTCATGAAATTTCCCCTCTCGGTGCGGCCACGAGGATACCTTAGGGCCTGGAACAGGAAAACACATTCAGGGGTAACGAATCGGCGGGACCTGGTGCGGATTTGGCCGTGTGTCCGCGCTTCAGGCAGAATCCTCCCGAGCTTCACTCACGAGCAAACGTCATGCCCGCGCAGAATCCGGTCATTGTTATTCCGGGAATCACGGCCAGCAACCTGGTCGACGACTACCCGCTCAAAGCCGACCGTATCTGGTCCATGGTCATGAACCGGGAGTACGAACGTGTCGCGCTACATCCCGACGATATGCGTTACGAAGCGATAGAACCGGCACGCGTCGTTGCCGGCGCCGTTTTTCCCGTGTACCGCGATCTGATTCGCGCCATGCGGCATGAACTCTCGCCGCGCATGGATCAGCCGACACCGGTGTTCGCATTTCCACACGACTGGCGCATGGATATCAGTCTGACTGCCGCGAAGCTCGGTAGCTTTATCGAAGAAGTTATTGCGCGTGCCAGGTTGTTGCGGCACTACAGTGACGCGGACGAAATCAAGGTGGATCTGGTCGGCCATTCAATGGGCGGTCTGGTCATCTCCGAATATCTGGCTGAGGCAGGTCGGAGCGCCGGGGTTGGCAAGGTAGCAACGATTGGCACGCCGTTTTGCGGCTCAGTGGAGGCCATTGTCAAGGTGGCTACCGGCATGAGCCTGCTGACCGGCACGGAGCCGAGGGAGCGCGAACGGGAAGCGGCGCGCATCACCCCGGCTGTTTATCAGCTGTTTCCCAGTTATGCAGGTGCCGCCATTGACGACGCCGGACGCGACGTCGACGTGTTCGACTACCGTAATATGCAGGCGAGCATCGTTGCCAGCATCACAGAGTTTGTTCGTCTGTACTCGGTGCACACCAAATACGACCAGCGTCGTTCACGGGCTGTCGAAATTCTTAAGGAAATGTTGGCGAAAGCCAAAGCGCACCGGCAGAAGATCCAGCAAATGAAACTTGCTGACAGCGGTCTGCGCGGTAATGACTGGCTGAGCATTGCCGGCGCAGATGAGCAAACACGCCTGCAACTTACCGTGCGTGACAGCCCGCGCGGCCCCTGGTTCGTTATCGACGAGGATCAGGTGCTAAATGATGTGCAGGCACATAGAACCGGCGACGGTACCGTGGCACTGCCGAGCGCAATTCCGCCGTTTCTGCCTGGCACTCGTCTGGTATGCGTGACCGGCGACGATGTCGGCAGACTGGAGCTTCGCGATCGATTGCTGGTGCAGGTGGGCGGTCTGCATGCCCTGCTGCCGCGCATCAATCTGGTTCAGCGCCTCGTCATCCGCCATCTGAAAGCGGATTTTCGCGGCCGGGTCTGGGGTCGCCGTCTGCCGGGCAGCCGCAGCTGGAACCCGCCGATCAGGGGTCTTCAAGAAAAGCGCTGGTGATGTTTCGCCTTGCTCCGCCTTTTCAATTGTCCAGTAGCGGGTAACGCGCGGCGATCTTTTCGCCGGTGAAGTTCGCCACCCAGCCTTCCGGATTATTGAAAAGGCGGATAGCCGTAAATTGCGGGTTAGGCCCCATATCAAACCAGTGCTTGGTGTTCGCCGGCACTGAAATGAGATCGTTTCTCTCGCAAAGCAGCGAAAAAATCTGCTTGCCGATATGCATGACAAAAAGTCCCTGGCCGCGAACGAAGAAGCGTACCTCGTCTTCACTGTGCGTGTGTTCATCCAGGAATTTGCGGCGAAATGAATCCTTTTCAGGATGCGTCGGGTGCATGCTGACAACGTCCCAGGTCTGATAGCCGTGCGCCGCGACCAGCCTGTCGATCTCCGTTTGATAAGCGGCGATAATCGTTTCGGCATCGTCGTCCGCCCCTATGTCACGATCTGCCTGCCAGCGTTCAAAGTGCACGCCCGACTTTCCCAATGCCTCGGCAATCGTCTCAAAGTCCTCCGTTTGCAAAATCGTCTCCGCGGGATCGGATTTGCTGTAAATCGTCAGCTGACTCATGGTATTGCACCTCTGGCGGGGGTAGGCGCGGTGTCGTCTGCCGCGCCATCTTCTGGCAACAGATGATTGGCAACATCGCTGAAGTCGCTGGCAATGACGTGCGTTCCGCTCACGACGTCGTCACTGCGGACGAGCTGAATCGTTTGCATACCCGCGTCTCTCGCCGCGTCGAGTTCCGCAACGACATCAGAGAGAAACAGAATGTTGCCAGCAGACTCGCCAATTTCCGCAGCGATCCTGTTGTAGGACGCCTGCTCTTTTTTGTTGCCGATACGGGTATCGAAATAATCGCTGAACAACGGCGTCAAGTCGCCCGCGGCACTGTAGGAAAAAAGCAGTTTCTGCGCTGTCACGGAGCCACTTGAATATATGTAAATAGGTAGACCGGCCTTGTGCCAGCGGCGCATTTCCCGGGCCGCGTCGTCATAAACATGACCCAGAAAATCACCTTGCACGTAACCGTTGGTCCAGATAATCCCCTGCAGGTCTTTCAACGGGGTAACTTTGCGGTCCGCCACGATCCATGACTGCAATATCTCAATGATCCGGTCGACGTCCGCGTCGGGCTCGCCCGCTTCGCAACGCACGTCTTCGAGAATGGCGGCAACGTCAGGCCGCCCGGATTCACGTCTGACGAAAGCAGGCAGGTGCTCTCTCGCGTAGGGGAACAGAACGTCATGGACGAAACTGATCGCACTCGTCGTGCCTTCGATGTCAGTGAGAACGGCGTGAATTTTCATATCAGGCCCGCAAGTATCTCCTGCCAGCGGCAGGCGAGCAAAAATTCGAACCCCTCTACATGACGTTCGGCCTCTCTGAGGTCGCGTCCCCATGCGTACAGGCCGTGACCGGCGATCAGGAAACCCGGTACGGTCAGCGCGTCTTCGTGCCACGCGACCTCGACTCTGGCAGCCAGCTCCTGCATATCCTGCGTATTGGCGAATACAGGGACGGCCACAAGCTCGTCGTGCGAGCTAATTCCTGCCAGCGCTTTCTGCATTTCGAAATTCTGTAGCAGGATTTCCGCACCGGAGTGCAGCGATAATACCGTTGCATGGACTGAGTGGGTATGTAGAACGGCACCGATGCTGTCATCGATTCGATAGAGCAGCGTATGCAGTGGCATTTCGGCCGACGGTAGTGCGTCCGCGTCGGCTGCCTTTCCATTGAAGTCGCACAGCATCAGGTCGTCTGGCATAAGTCGGGACTTATCGCTGCCCGAACGCGTGATCAAACAGTGCATCGCGTCGGCCCGCACCGAGAAGTTTCCGCTGGTTGCGCGGCACCAGCCTTTTTCTCCCAGCGCCCGGCATACCTCACACAGCGCCAGCGCGGTTGGTTGCAGCTCATTATCCAATGCGCGCCCTCTTAGCCAAACAGGATGTACGCCGCAGTGAGCAGTATCAGCACACCCATGAGTGTGTTCAGCCAGATCGCCGTTCTGCCGGTGGAAAGATAGCGATTCAGCGCATCGCCGGCGATCATCCAGGTCGAACAGGAAAACAGGCCGGTGAAGAAAAACACGGTCACGATGATAGCGGCACGTTGCCATGCCACATCGGCGATGGCGATATAAGCGCCGGCGCTGGACAGCGCCGCAATAATTGCTTTTGGATTGACCCATTGAAACAACACCGCTTCGACGAAGCGGAACGGCCGACCGATAGGCTTAACTTTTTCTGCTGTCCGTTTGCCGGACATTGTGATCGCTGCTCTGAAAAATCGCAGCGACATCCAGGCCAGCCAGGCAGCGCCGAGAATGCGCACCGCCGGTATCAGCCACGGCCAGCGCGCGACCAGCGTTCCCAGGCCGAAAATCGCCGACGTCATGACGGCCGCAAAGCCCAGCAAAATGCCGGCGAGGTGCGGTACCGTCCGGCGCCAGCCAAACAGGGCGCCGGACGACATGAGCAACAGATTGTTGGGTCCTGGCGTGACTGAAGCGACGAGCGCAAACCCGATAAGACTTAACAGCAAAGCCGTGTCCATTCTGCTTGCCGCTTCCTGAAAGGATTATTCGGCGAAGCAGTAGAACAAACCGTCACCGCCGGTTGCGCGCAGCGATTCCTGATCGCAGGCACGGCTGGCATGCGCGTCGTTCCATGGTGAGCCAGGCTCGCCGCGTGACAATCGGTCATGGTGGCCGAGATGGGCGGAGCCGTCACTGCTGCTGGTCCAGTTGCTGCAAGTATGATCTTCGCCATCATCAAACGCGGTACCGTCAGTGCGGGAACCGGTCAGGATGTCATGCCGATTCGGTGTATCGCCGGAACCTTTAACCGTCTGCCCGTTTTCATCCACCGCCGTTTCTTTGTTGATGTTGGCGTCGTCGCTGTGAAGTGCATCCACATCTTCTGCAATCAGCACACCATTTGCGTTGTGCCACGGGCCGCTGCCAATGCGATCGCGGGCATTAATGCTGTCAGCGCTGAGGTAAGCTCGCCAGGTCGCGTCGCCGGCCCCTGCCGCTTCAGCCAGGGCCTGACAGTGGGCATCGGCACCTTCGAGACCGCCAAGATCGGCGCCGTTCCCCGCACCTTCACTCGTCAGGAAAAACGTCATCTCGTTATCCTGCGCAGCCGTCAATCCGGCGATGGCCAGAATAGCTGCACCTGCCAATCCAATCAGTTTTTTCATTCTCGCTTCCCCTTCTGTTCAGTCGATGTCGTCTATTGAATATCTGCGGCCGTCATCGGGGACGATAGCAGTGTTTCGAATCGGTCCCAACGCTCTACCTGGTCGGCATTGTCAAATTCGATGTAGTCGCGCACCAGGTCTCTGCCGAGATTGTAGTTGATCACATAGCTCCGATAGGTATCGATAAAATCCAGCCGCTGGGCGGCGCGGTCCGCAGACGTCAGCGAAAAATCCGTGAGCCAGCGGATTGCTTCGTCGCGGCTCAGGTGGCCGTCGAGGTAATTGCGTGCAGCTTCGTTGCCGGCGTAGTCAAGCCGTCCGAGCAGTGTCAGCAATTCGTAGTAACGCTCCGCTTCAGCGGCGTCCAGCCCCGCCAGTGGAAAAAGCACGTCCTTTTCGAAGGCGACGCGTTCCTCGTCAGGGAACGCAAGTTCGATGCCGTAATTGCCGCTGCCTTCGGCGATGAGCGACTGCGGACTGAACAGCGGATACAGGGTAAATTCCTGCCAGCCCAGTTCCCCGACCAGCTTTTCTTCCAGCAGCGCGTTAAAAGTATGGTGCCCCGGGTAGCCTTCGTGACAACCCAGATCTACGGCGCGATTGATATAGATGGGCAAATCCGTGTTGACCTGAATCAGACTGTGAGCATCGCCCTGGTACCAGTTGTATCCGGACCAGGGCTTGTCCGTCACATATTCGACGTCAAACGACTCGTTTGCGGGCAGCGCAACGTGTGCCAAGGTTCGGGTCCGGCATTCCGCGATGGCGGCATCGAACACCGCCTGGAGTCGTTCGGGCGGGACAACGAACTGTGCTCTGAAAGCCACGACCCGGTCGGCAAGGCTGCCGGCTCCCGGCAGCAGTTCATCAATGTCACTTTGCAGTGCCTCAAAATACGCGTCGTCGTAATCCGGGGCCGCTGCACCGAAAAGACGTCGCGATTCTTCGTCGAAGGGCATGGTTCGCCCCTGGGCAAGGTCGATCCGAGTTTCGAGTGCAACTAGCCTCCCGATCAGGCCACTGATGCGCAGCTTTCCCATGGGATCGCGCGTGTCGGTCAGGATGTTTTCGAGGGAGTCGCGAAGTCCGGCGGATCTTGCTGACAGGTAATTAAGCGACCAGCCGGCATTCACTGCCTCCTCGCGCAGCGGTTCCGGACCGAAATAAGCATCGACGTGACTGTTATCATGTGCTCCCATCGCCAGTTCGAGCAGCAGGTATTCGCGGGCGAGGGCATTCACGTCAGGCAATATCGGCGCGTCGTCTTGCTCGCAGCCTGCGGCGAGCCCGATCAGCAAGAGAGCGATAAATGCATGTTTCATCGGCTGCTTCCGGTTTAGCATTGATTAAAAAAGCCACTTACGGCTTTCTCAACTAAGATAGCGGCCCGCGAGGGCCGTTCAGCATAACAAATCTCCGCGCAGCGGGTGATTGAACAGGGTGTGACGGGACCATGAAAACGCGATTCAGCCAGTGGTTAATTCCGATAATTTTGGTACTGGGCGCTATCGCGGCACTCTGGTATTACCTTGCCAGGGTAACCGGCGAGGACGCGGCGCGTGTCGTTGTCACCCCGCCGGTCGACATTGTCCCTGCAGTGCCCGAAGCAAGCCACTTTCCTGTGCCCGCCGCCGACCCTGAAGACGCACAGCGACCGGCGCTGATGCCGTTGCCCGCACTGGATGACAGCGATGAATATTTCCGCCTGGAGATGAGCGAAGTATTCGGCCCGGCTATCGACGAACCGCTGGTCTCGCCGGGCATTATTGAAAAGATCGTTGCTACGGTAGATAACCTGCCGCGCAAGCAGATTGCCGAGCGCATTCGACCGTTAAAGCCTGTTGAAGGCACGGTCGTCGTCGACGGTCAGGATGACAGCGGCGAGTACATGCTTAACGACAGCAACTTCACACGCTACGACGGCCTTATCGGCATGCTGTCCCTGGCGGACCTTCCGCAAGTGACAGATTTATACAGCCGTTTTTATCCCCTGTTCCAGAAGGCGTATACCGATCTCGGCTATCCGGACGCGTACTTTAACGACAGGCTCGTAGAAGTCATTGATCATCTGCTGGCCACGCCCGATGTGAGCGGTCCGCTGGAACTCGTGCGACCCAACGTGCTGTACGAGTACCGGGATCCGGATCTGGAAGCACTCTCCAGCGGGCAAAAAATGATGTTGCGAATGGGGCCGGCGCATCGCGAGACGGTCCGGGAGAAGCTCCGCGAGTTGCGCAGCCTGGTTACTAATCTGTAAAAAATGCTGCCGACGGCCGCGAGCCGATGCAGCCACTGACGAAAGAAGAACACCCTGAGGAAAATATGAGATATCTAATGATGGCGCTGCTTGCGCTAAGCGGTGCCGTTGTCGCCGCAGACGGCCACATCCTTGGTTTCGACGAAACGACGAGCAGTCGTCAGCGCAATATTGAAGCAGAGCTCGACAAGCGCATTGATGCCGAAGAAATGGATACCTGGCTCAGGCAGATGTCAGAACGACCACATCATGTCGGCTCGCCAGCCGGCAAGGACAACGCCGAGTTTATCGCCAGCTTGTTCGACTCCTGGGGTTTCGACACGGAAATTGCCGAGTACGAGATCTTGTTGCCGGTGCCGCGTGTGCGTGAGGTCGAGCTCGTGTCTCCGACGAGATTCAGCGCCGGACTCGAAGAAGATTCTTTGCCGGAGGACGAAAGCACATCGGTGCGTGACGACCTGCTGCCGCCGTACAATGCGTTCTCGAGAGATGGTGAAGTCGAAGCCGAGCTGGTGTTCGTCAACTACGGCATGCCCGAAGACTATGAAGTTCTCGATCGCTACGGCATCGACGTCAAAGGCAAGATCGCCATCGCGAAATACGGCCGTTCATGGCGTGGCATCAAACCCAAGCTGGCCGGTGAAAAAGGCGCCATCGGGACCTTGATCTACTCCGACCCTGCAGACGATGGCTATGGGGCGGGCGATGTCTATCCGAAAGGACCATTCAAGCATGAGAGCGGTGTGCAGCGCGGTTCCGTCATGGATATGCCGACCTATCCCGGCGACGTTCTGACGCCCGGCCGCGGTGCGACGAAAAATGCCAGACGTCTGAAGCGTGAAGACGCGCCGACGATTACCGAGATCCCGGTGCTGCCGATTTCCTATCGTGACGCCTTGCCGCTGCTCGCGGCGATGGATGGCGAAGTGGTGCCCGCCGAGTGGCGCGGTGGATTGCCGATTACCTATCACCTGGGACCAGGGCCTGCCAGGGTCCGGCTGAAAGCGGAATTCGACTGGAACATGGTGACTGCGTACAACGTCATTGCAACCCTCGAGGGCAGCGCCTACCCCGAAGAGTGGGTGATCCGCGGCAATCACCATGACGGCTGGAACCACGGCGCGTCGGATCCGCTGTCAGGCCTCGTTGCCCTGCTTGCGGAAGCCAAAGCCGTTGGCGAGCTGGCCAGAACCGGCGAGCGGCCAATGAGGACGGTCAAGTACGCTGCATGGGATGCGGAAGAGCCGGGTCTGATCGGCTCGACGGAATGGGCGGAACATCATGCCGCAGATCTGAAGGAGCACGCCGTCGCCTATCTGAACACCGACAGCAGCAGCCGGGGCTTCATCAGCATGGGTGGCAGCCACGTGCTCGAGCGCTACCTGAACCAGATTGCCGAAGAGGTCAATGATCCGGTTGCCAACGTCACGATCAAGGCGCGCAGCCGCGCGAATCGCCTGGTGAGCGGCAATGACGAAGTCAGCGCCGAGGCTCGGGATCGTGAAGATCTGCGAATCTCTCCGCTGGGGTCCGGATCCGACTACACGCCGTTCCTGCAGCATCTCGGCATTGCTTCGGTCAATCTGGGTTTTGGCGGCGAGGCATCGGACGGCAGCTATCACACTCTTTACGATACCTACGAACATTTTTCGACTTTTCGTGATCCGGCGCTGACCTATGGCGCCACCCTGGCAAAGGTTGCCGGGCGTGCCACTCTCAGGCTAGCCAACGCACCGCGGCTGCCATTCGAATTCACGGGACTCGCGGACAACATTGCGTTGTACGTCGGCGAACTGGAAACACTCGCCGATGACATGCGCAAGGACACGCAACGAAACAACAAACTGATTGAAGATGGCACCTATGCCATTGCCATGGATCCCAATGGGACCATGGGGCCGCCGGCGCTCGCAGATCCGGTGCCGTACTTCAATTTCTCGCCATTACAGAATGCGCTGGCGCGCCTGACAGAGGCAGCCGAAGGGTTCGCTGCCGTCGCCAGCACCAGCACAGAGACCACAGCGGAAATCAATCGCCTGCTTTACACCAGCGAGAGGCTGCTGACGCGGGATGCCGGGCTTTCTGGCCGCGAATGGTACAAGCACCACATCTATGCACCCGGTTTCTACACAGGCTACGGCGTCAAAACCATTCCGGGCGTGCGTGAAGCGATTGAACAACGTGAATATGACAAGGTCGGACCTCAGATAGACATAGCCGCCGCCGTACTGAACGACATGGCAGAACGTATTGAACTGCTGACAAGCAAAACCAAAGGATCCTGATAAATGAAGCCATTTAGAAATGTGATAGCTGCAGCACTTTTGCTCACTGCATCCTTAAGCCTTGCAGATGTCTTGCCGGATGTCCCGGAGGGCGCGCAAGCCGTGTCGCTGATGGGCCAGCCATTGTACGCGGCCGAGCCATCGGCCGACGCGCTGAAGCGCCTGGACGAGGCCCGGAAGGCTTACGAAAGTGACCCTGACGATCCGGACAAACTCATCTGGTACGGCCGCCGTATGGCCTACACCGGCGATTTCCGGCGTGCCATCGAGATTTACTCCGAGGGGATAGAGAAGTTTCCGGATGACGCGCATTTGTATCGTCATCGTGGCCACCGTTACATTTCAATTCGCGAATTTGATCGGGCTATCGATGACCTCACCCTGGCATCTGAGCTGATCGAGGGCACGGAAAACGAAATCGAGCCGGACGGACTGCCGAATGCGCAGAATATTCCGGTGAGCAGTAAGCACGGCAACATTTGGTATCACCTGGGACTTGCGCACTATCTGAAGCATGACTGGGAAAATGCCTATCGTGCCTACAAGAAAGGTTTCGAGACCGGCGGCAATGACGATAACCGTGTGTCGACCACACACTGGCTGTACTCCATTCTCCAGCGCAAGGGCGATCCCGAAGCCGCGGCAAAGGTGCTGGACGTTATTTCGAAAGACATGAACGTGATTGAAAATCACTCCTATCACAACCTGTGTCTTTTTTATAAAGGTGAGCTTTCGGTGCAGGAAGTGCTCGGCGAGGATGACGATTCACCGGCTAGTGATTCCGCCGAGTATGGTGTGGCCAACTGGTACTACTACACAGGTGAAGAAGAGAAGGCCAAGCGAATGCTGGAAGCGATGCTGACCACGCCCGGCTGGGCGTCGTTTGGCTACATCGCAGCGGAAGCGGATCTGGCGAGCCGCTAACGCAATGCATTGTTCTCACATCGATCGCGGCCTTGGGCCGCTCCTACAATGACTATTAGCACTGTAGGAGCGGCCCAAGGCCGCGATCAACGTTGCGAAAGACTATTTCCCGCCACTGCGCAGCCGTTCGTAGAACCCGGCGCCACTGCTCGCCAGTGCCCGCACGTAACGGTTGCTCATGGCACCGCCGAGCTCGCGGATAACGATATAAATGCCGCTTGCCATAATGATCGCGCCACCGGCAACCACCCAGCGATCCGGCACTTCGTTCCAAATGAAGTAGCCGGCGAGCGCGCCGCCGATCAGTGCGGTGTATTCAAATGGCGCGAGGACCACCGGCGGGGCGCGGCGATAACCGCCCACGATGCCGACCCACGCCACGGCCGAACACAAGCCGGCAACGATGAACAAAATCCAGCCGCCCGTGGTCGGTGCCGTGAAATCTCCCGGAATCAGCGCTAGCGCAACCACCATCGGTCCGAATACCACGTAGAACGATAGCGAGAAGCTCGTTTCGGTCGGCGCCAGCTTGCGCGCGGTCAGCATCAGTCCGGCCCAGCAAAATGCCGCAAGCAGCACTGCAAGCGAGGCCGCCGTGAGCATGCCATCGCCCGGGCGCAGCACGATAATCACCCCGACGAAGCCTGCACCCACCGCGAGCCAGCGCCGCCAGCCGACGTGCTCGCCGAGGACGGGCGCTGAAAGCGCCGTTACGATGAGCGGCGCCGTAAATGCGATGGTTAGTGCGTTAACCAACGGCATGCGGCTAAGCCCGTAAAAGAAGCCGAACATCGCGCCGGTCGAAAAAACGGTGCGCAACAGGTGCCATGGCCAGCGTCGCGAACGAAGCGACGCGATACCGCCGTACCAGCGTGCCGCGAGCAAGAAAAAACACAGACCGAAAAAGCTGCGCAACAGCACGAATTGTTCAATCGAGTAATCGGCGAGCAGCCACTTGGCGCAGATATCCAGCGCCAGGCCCGCGTTGACGCCAAGCAGCAGATAGGCGAGGGCGGTCCCGAACGGGTAATCCGCGCCAGTGTCCGTGCTGCTCATCACATCTTCCGTTGCTAAAGAAAAGGGCCAGCGCCCGGGAGGCCTGACCCCGACGAACCGCGCTTCAGGTGCGGTTCAGAATTCTGGCACTGGAGTTCAGCTTTGATTCATCGCTGTGAAGCTTTAATGGGCTCCAGTGAAAAAGATTGTGCTTCAGAGGTAAATGTCATGTCCAGACAATCCCGCAAACGTCCTTCAGCCGCCAGCGTGCAAATACTGCTCACCGGTTTGCTGGCAACCACTGCAGTAAGCTCGGGTGTTGCCGTCGCTGCCCCGGCAAACGATAGCGAGCGTCAATCGTCCTCCATACATTTGCAGGGTGGACGTGAGCTACCGACCCGCAGCTCGGAATCCAGCGAAGCGTACGGCAAGCTCGTCCTGGAGGGCGAGCGCAAAAAAGCAGACACGCGTGGTGGTTTCGCGAAACCGGGAACGCCTTCAACCATGGCGCAAAGTCTTAATCAGGACTTCTGGATATACGATGCAGACGTGCAGCTCTACAACGATGACGATGCTGACGGCTTCTATCACGGCATTGATCTCTTGTTTGACGCCGACACAATTTATGCAGCGGCTGACGTATACGCCGTGATGTACCTGAGTTTCGAGGGGGGACCCTGGAACGAGTACGCAGCCACTGAAGACTTCACAATCTTTGGCGCGACATCCGACGACGAATACGTCCTGCTCACTGAGCTGACGTCGGGCTATCCTACCGGCAGTTACGACATTTTGATCGAGCTTTTCGACGCGTTTGATGGCACGTTTCTCGCGAGCCTCGGCCCGGATGAAGCAGTAACCTTGGGCTACCTGCCATTGGAGGACTACAACCGCGATGCGCCCCCGGACGAGGTGATAATCGTCACGAGTCATAGCGGTGGCGGCGGTTCGCTCGATAGCACAACGATCGGATTTCTCGCGCTGCTGGGGTTTGTGAGCTTGCTCAGGCACCGTCGGCTGGCCGCGAAAAGCGTCGTACGTGCAGCTGTGGCTAGCGAGCGGTCTCGGCGCGGCGGGCGGTGCGCATAACATTACGGCCCCACGCGGCGAGCGAATCGAAATACGCGTACAGGGCTGGTACAACCAGCAGCGATACCACCGTAGAGAATGCGAGTCCCCCGATGATGGCTCTAGCCATCGGGAAATAGGGCGGCCCGTCACCACCGATCTGAGTGGTGCTGACCGCCAGCGGTGCAAGTCCCACGATGGTGGTTGCAACCGTCATCAGGATAGGTCGAAGCCGGTCTCGTCCACCCTCGATAATGGCCTGATCGCGGGGCATGCCGCCAATCCTCAGATTGTTGATCCGATCGACGAGGACGATGCCGTTGTTCACCACGACACCGATCAGAATCATGATGCCGATAGATGCCATGAAAGAAAACGTGGTGCCCGTCGCCGCGAAGAACAGGAACACACCGAACACTGAAAACAGGATCGAGCCGAGGATGATGGAAAAGGGAAATAGCAGCGATTCGAACAACGCTGCCATAACAAGAAAGATACAGGCGATACCGAGCAGGATGTTGCCTAACATCATCTGCTGCGTTTCATCCTGACGTTCGAACCCCCGCCCAAATTTCCAGCTATATCCGGGCGGCAGATCGACTTCCGCCATCAGTGCCTCCACTTTCGGTTTGATCGTCTCCAGGCTTTCCTCGTCTTCGAGATTGGCTTCCAGAATAACGGCGGTCTGTCTGTCGGTTCGCTGAATGACGGCGGGGGATGCACCGACAGCAAAATCTGCCACGGCACCGAGGGGGATACGGCGGCCGTCCGCCGTGTACAAAGGCAGATCTGCCAATTGTTCAAGACTTTGCCGGTCGCTCTCGCGAAAGGCGAGCCGTACGCCGACTTCACCACTCTCACCGCGAAACTCGCGCAGATTCTGCCCGCGCATGGCGATGCCGACATCGCTCGCGATCTGTTGCGCCGTCAGTCCTGCCGCCGCTGCCCGATCACGGTCTATAGAGATTCGCACTTCACGATCACCAAGCTTGGCGTCGGAGCGAATGTCCTGCAGACCGTCGATCGTGGCCAGCAATCGCGCCACGTCCACCCCGATGCCGTTCAGCACCGCCGTAGAGTCGCCTGAAATCTGCAGGCTGAAGCCATCGCCTCCGCCCTGTTGTTCGAATTCAAAACTTGGCTTGCCGATTGCGATGACCGGCAGGTTCTCCATGATGCGCTCGATAACCTTTGCTGTCGCCAGCACGGCATCGTCTTCATCTGTCAGCAATATGACAATGTTCGCCTGACCTTTTTCGTAATAACTGTAGACCGAACGAATATCGAAGGCCTGCTGGTTCTCGAACAAATAGTCCTCCAGCCGGTTCACGCTTTCCTCGACGCGAGACAACGGGTGTTCGCCTTCAATGTGCAGCGGCATGTAAAGCCGTCTGCCGACGTCCTGCGGAAAGGGATCAAACTTGATCAACTGCAGCGCAAGCGGGGCGACGCCTACGACGCAAATCAGCAATATGCCTGCGAAGGTTTTCCACGGACGCACAAGAATCCAGTCAAGGCTCCGAACGTAACGGTCCGTCAGGCGAGCCATGAATGAGCTGCTCGATTGCGTTGGCGGTACGCGCACCCGGGCGGCGAGCATCGGTACCAGCGTTTGCGCTATGACCAGCGACGCCAGCAATGCGACGATAATGGTTACCCCGACGTGGGTCATGAACACTGAAATATCGGTCTTAGCGCCGAACATGATCGGCACGAAAACGATGATCGTCGTCAAGGTACCGGCGATAACTGCAACTCCGACTTCCTTCACGCCGCGCAGGGTCGCGTCGACGGGGTTGGCCGGGTCAAGTTCACGGTGCCGGAACACACTTTCGATGACGACAACGGCATTGTCCACCAGCATGCCGATCGCCAGCATGAGGCCCATCATGGTTAACATGTTGAGACTCAGGTCTGCGAAATACAGCGCGCCTAGCGTGATCAGCAGCGAGAACGGAACCGATGCAGTGACGATCACGGTGGTCGCAACCTGGCGAAGGAACAGGTACAGCACCGCCAGAGCAAGCAGAGCGCCGATCATGCCGGCGTTCAGCAGATCACCGAGTGAGCGCCGGACGCTGTCGCCCATATTGTCGAGATCGAATATTGTGATGCCCTGCATCTGTGGCAGCTTTGAGATTTCCGCAACTTCGGCCATGACCCGGTCCGTAACATCGACCATATTCGAGCCAGTGGTTTTGCTGACGGCGACGCCTATCGCGTACTGGCGATCGAGATGTCGCCCGTAGTCACGATCAGGACTGCGCAACTCGACGTCCGCGACGTCGCTAAGGCGCAGGTTCCGCTCGTCGATAACAAGCTCGCGAATCTGTTGTACGGATTGGAACTCACCTTGTGGCCGGACGCTGAAGCGCTGGTCACTGTCGGTAATGCGGCCAGCGCTCACGGCGAAATTACTTTGTTCGAGCAATTCTCTTACCCGGTCGATGTTCACGCCATGCGCGGCCAGGCGATCAGGTTTGAGCAGGATTCGGATTTCCCTGGCTTCGACACCTTGCAGCTCAACGCGTGATACACCTTCGATGCGCTCCAGCCTGCGTTTCAATAGTCGATCCAGCAGGTCATAGCTGCTGGACAGATCGCGTTCACTGGAAATACGTAGCTGCAGTACCGGCTGGTCGCCCAGTGATCCGGTGAATACAAATATGCGTCGCACGTCTTCAGGCAGCTCGTGGCGAATGCCATCGACCTTGGCGCGGGCCTCTATACCCTTCGTGCCCATGCTCTGGTCCCAGCCGAACTGGAGAAATATCTGCGCCATGCTTTCGCTCGATGACGAGAACATTTGTTCGACGCCGGACAGCGTCGCCAGTGATTCTTCGATGGGGCGTGTGATCAGTCGCTCGACTTCATCGGGTGTCGAACCACTATAGGGAACCTGTATGAAGATGCCGGGGAATTCGATATCCGGAAATTTTTCCAGCGGCAGCATACGTGATGCAATTAGCCCGATGAGCGCGAGTGCGACGAAGACGACGATCGTCGTTACCGGCCGCTTCAGTGCAATTTCGGTATGTTTCATCAGGGTACGGCATTCGGTAGTGGATCGGCCGCAGTCCGCGGAGCCAGCCATTTTTTACGATCCAGTAAAGAGTAGACGACGGGTATAACGACGAGCGTGAGCAGGGTCGACACCAGCAGCCCACCGATCACGGTGATTGCCATCGGCGTGCGAACCTCCGCACCTTCACCAAAGCCGATGGCCATCGGGAGCAGCCCGAGCACAGTCGTCAGCGTGGTCATCAAGATCGGCCGCAGTCGTGCGGAACACGCTTCCAGGATTGCGGCGAACTTCTCCGTGCCAGCTGCCTGTAATTGATTGATGAGGTCCACCAGTACAATGGCATTGTTGACGACGATGCCCGCCAGCATGATGACGCCGATAAATGCAACCACGTTGACCGTCGTCCCGGTGACATACAGCGCCAGTACAGCGCCGACCAGCGCCAGCGGAATTGTGAACAGGATGACAAATGGATGAATCAGGGATTCGAACTGCGATGCCATCACGAGGTAGACGAGAAAAACGGCCAGCAGCAAGGCAAATTGCATGGAACGGAACGACGCCTGCATTTCCTGGTTCTGTCCCGAGACCGTTGCTGCGATACCGTTCGGCAATACCGTACGGTTGATGATGTCACCTGCTTCGGCCGCAGCCGCGCCGATGTCGCCATACGCCAGGTTCGCTGTAATGATTGCCACGCGCTCCTGCGCAATGCGGCGGATTTCTGCAGGACCGCGCGCGACCGTGATATCGGCTACCGCGTCAAGCGTTAATGGCCGCTCCGATTCCGGGTTCACAATCAGCTTGCGGATTTCTTCAATGCTCGCCTGGCGCGAATCGACGCTGCGCACCAGGACATCTATTTTCTTATCACGCCAGGTGTAACGGGTGGCGAGTTCTCCCCGCACATTCGCCACGACGCGATCGGCGATGTCTCTTACCGTGAGTCCAAGTGCGGCGGCCCGCTCCTGATCGAAGACGATCTGTACTTCAGGATTGCCAAGTTCGATGGTCGTTCTGATATCCGTAAATCTGCCGGCTGCTGTCAGTGCCTGTACCAGCCGCTGACTGACGTCCGACATTGCGAGGAGGTCATAGCCGGAAATTTCAATCTGTAACGGGTTGGCAAAACTCATGAGGGCAGGGCGGCTGAACTCGTACTGAACCCCGGGCAATGCCGCGAGCTGTTGCCGCATCGCATTCATGACCGCCGCCTCCTGCTGGCGGCCGCTGCCGTCCTCGAGCGTCAGGCTCAAGGTACCGGTGTTCTCTCCGGCATCGACAGGGTTCGCGTCAAGACGGTTACCTGTGCCAGCGACGGAGTAGCTTAGCGCTACGTCACTCATTCCCGCCGTGGCCGCCTGGCCGGCCTGAATGGCCCGGTCTGTGGCGCTGAGCGGCGCGCCGGGCGACAGCCGGAAATCAACGTTAAACTCTCCCTGCGACAGAGCGGGGATCAATTCGGTGCCGAGGCGCGGTAATAACAGCATAGTCGCGGCAAATATCAGGAAGGCGCTTGCGGTGACGATCAGGCGATGTTGCAGCGACCAGCGGAGTATCGGCAGGTAGGCGCGGTTTGCTGCCTGGAAAAAACCCTGCAACAGCTTTACCGGGAGCCACAGCAACCAGCGCAGCAGCCAGGCAATCGCCGACACTACAGCCCCTAACAGGCGAATTCCCTTCGCGACGCCACGGGTAAAACGATTGGGTGGCGAACCTTCGCCGGTGACTTCGTAGCGGGTGCCGGTCCCCAGTGCCGCAAGCATCGGGATGAGCGTCAGCGCAACGACCAGGGAAAACACCAGCGCAAACGTTACCGTGAGGGCCTGGTCACGAAACAGCTGGCCGGCAATGCCGCTGATAAAAACCATGGGGAAGAACACCGCGACCGTGGTCAGAGTAGCGGCGATGACTGCCGTTGCGACTTCAGCGGTGCCGTTTCTTGCCGCATCGAGAATGGTTTCCCCCTGTTCCCTTTTTCTGACGATGTTTTCCAGGACGACGATTGCGTTGTCGACCAGCATGCCGACCGCGAGGGCAACGCCGCCGAGCGACATGATATTGAGCGAGATGTCGTTTGCATACATCAGCAGGAAAGTGCCGATGACGGACACCGGAATGGAGACGGCGATAATGGTGGTTGCGCGCGCGTCTCGCAGGAATCCGTACAGGACAATGATCGCAAGCACGCCGCCGATGATCGCTGCCGAGGTCACTTGCCGGATTGCAGCGGCAATGAATTTGGACTGATCGTAAATCTCGATCAACTCCAGGTTCTCAGGCAGGGATTCGCGAACCTGCTCAAGCCTTTGTTCGATGCGTCTGGCGACCTGGACCGTGTTGGCATCGCCTTCCTTGTAAATCGCAAGTTCTACGGATTCACGGCCGTTGACCCGCGTGATTGCTTCCCGCTCCTTGTAGCCGCGCGTCACGGTCGCTACATCGCGAAGATAAACCGGGCGGCCCGCAACATTCGCCACTATCGCATCGGCGAACTCGGCGACGGTCTGGAATTCGTTGATCGTCCTGACCAGGAAGCGCTGCGTGCCTTCTTCCAGACGGCCGCCGGAAAGATTGACGTTCTCGGCGCGAATGCGTGCCGCTATCTGCTGAATACTGATGCCCAGCTGCGATAGTTTTTGCTGGTCCACCTGCACCTGAATTTCGTCTTCCAAACCGCCACTGACTTTGACCGCGGCCGTGCCTTCTTCCGTCTCAAGGTCGTTCTTGATGCGATCCTCCGCCAGCCGGCGCAAGGCTTTGAGGTTCGCTTCGGAGGCCACGTCCGCGACAGCGCCCGTGCCAGCCTTCTCCAGCAGCCCAAGCCGTACGATTGGCTCAGAAGACGGATCGAAACGCAGCAGTAACGGGCGCTTTGCTTCGAGCGGCAGGTCCAGAATATCTATTTTCTCGCGGACATCCACACCGGCGATGTCCATGTCCGTACCCCACAGGAATTCGATCGTGACGTCCGATTGGCCCGAGCGCGACACCGAGCGCACCTGGCGCACATTCCTGATCACGCCCACCGCTTCCTCGATAGGTTTGGTCAGCAGATTCTCCACATCGGCCGGTGCGGCCCCGGTCAGCTCGGTACGCACAGTGACGGTTGGATAGGAAATGTCGGGTAGCAGATTTACTTTGAGCCGCGTCAGTGACACCGTGCCAAACAGCACGATTGCCACCATAAACATGGTGATAGTTACGCGGCGTTCGGTAGCAATTTCAATCAGCCGGCGCATCAGCGAACCCGTTGCAGAAGCCGCAGCCTGGGGCCGCTCCCGCAGTTGCTATTGGTTGAAGGAGCCCGCCCCGCGGGCGATTCGCGGTGGCAGAGCGGATGGTCACACTTCAGGATATGGCACTGAAGATCAGTCCGCGTCGGGCAATAGCCCGATTGTTCACATCGCAGGCGGACTGGGGCCGCTCCTGGCGATGCTATCGGCGTAGTCACTCTGCATCGCCCAGGTTGATGACAGCAAGCTTAGAACCGTCTTTCAGGTTGGCCTGACCCACAACGACGATCTTCTCGTCATCCGAGAGGCCTGACAGAACCTCTACGAAACCAGCTTCGGTGTAGCCAGTTTCGATTGCTCGTCGGCTGGCCTGTCCATCCTCAACGATGAAAACCACCGCTTGATCGTTTTCCTGCAGAATGGCGCCACGGGGGATCAGCAATGCGTTCTCGCGCCGGTCATGGACGATGCTGATACGGCCGAACATGCCCGGTTTGAGCCGCCTTGCGGGATCAATAATCTCAATGGTGATTTTAAAAGTGCCGGTGCCCGGGTCCACTACCGGGCTGACGCGTGCGACGGTCGCCTCATAGCTTGCGCCCTGTAGCGCATCAATGGCCACTCGTACATCCTGGCCTGCAACGAGCCGTCTGTACTCGCGCTCGGGAACATGCAGATAGGCCACCAGGGGCACCAGACTCGTCACCTGAAACGCCGGCGCATTCATGTCAATCGTGTTGCCAATCTTGATGAAGCGTTCAGAAATCACGCCATCGATCGGCGCCCTGATCTCCGTGTAATCGAGTTCGAGCTGGGCCATATCGAAAGTAGCCTGCAAAGCTTCCATTTCATACTGGATTTTTTCGAAATCGCCGGCACTGATAAGGCCTTTACCACTGAGGTCCTGATTGCGCTGATAGTCGCGCTTGAGCTTGTTGAGACGGGCTTCCGCCTGGTCCTTTTCAAGTCGCAGGCGATCACCATCCAGCCTTGCAAGCACCTGGCCTGCGACGACATCGTCGCCTTCTTCGACCAGTATTCTGCGGACTTCACCGCCGACTTTGGCGATCACGGTCGCGTCACGAAAAGCTTCGATTGCCGCGGTGCCGGAATAGCTGGCATTAATGGTGCCGCGTTTCGGCGCGGTGATCTCGACCGGCACGGCGGGCGTTTCTTCGTCCGCATTTTCGTCCCCGCCGGCGCCAAGTTCACAAGCGGCGAGCAGCGCCATGAGGACCCCGGCGAGTAGCAGCCGCATTTGATAGCTTCGAAAATGCGGCTCTGAGATGCTCATGCTGCGGCGCGTGCCGGAGTCAGCCCGCCAAAGGGGCGGTCAGTGACACGCTGGCATACACACGGCTTCCTTCACGGAGGTTGCTCTGTCCTGTGACGACGACATTTTCATTGGCATCGACGCCCTCCAGCACCTCTATGCGGTCGTTACTGCGGAGGCCAATACGGATCGGACGGCGCTCGGCCTTGCCGTCCACTACGACGTACACCACTGATTCGGTGTCTTCGTCCACGACTGCGCCGGCCGGGATGGTTAATACGTCGCTGTGCTTTTCGTAAGCGATACTGAAGCGGCCGAACATTCCCGGCGCGAGCGAAGCACTGCCATTCTCAATGTAAGCCGTGACGCGAAAGGTGCCGCTACGAGCGTCAATCGTCGGACTGATGCGTTCTACCTTTGCCGGAAATAGTCTACCCGGCATTGCATCCACCTCAAGCGAGATCGGCTGCCCCACGGCGATTCTCGACAGATCGTTCTGTGGAATCTGCAGGTAAGCAACCAGCCTTTTCGTATCCGTGACCCTGAAGGTCAGATCGCCGACATCCACATGATTTCCGACCTTGATGGCGCGCGCCGTGACGATGCCTGCAACCGGTGCACGGATCGCGGTATAGCCGAGTTCGAGTTGCTTCAAAGCATAGCTCGCCTCAAGTTCGTCCAGCAGGAATTTCAGACCTTCAAATGCTGCTGCACTCACGAGGCCGCGTTCCTGCAAGCGGATATTCCGCTCATACTCCCGTCGCGCCTGCTCGAGGCTGGCTTTGGCGTGCTGCGCTTCGAGTTTCAGGCGTTCGCCGTCGATGCGAGCCAGGACTTGTCCTGCTACTACGGCATCGCCTTCCTCCACCAGAACGGTCATGATCTGACCCGCAACGCGGGCCGGGACAGGCGCGTCCGCGTCCGGCGCCAGCGTAGTCGTCGTCTCGTGACTCGCGAACATGTCTTTTCGTTCCGGCGCAACAACTGCCACCGGCAACGGCGCCGCCGCAGCCGGTCCGACCGCAGTCCCGCTTTGCGCCTCGCCGGTGCCACAGCCCGAAAGGCCGGCCAGAGCAGCCAGCAGTGACACTAGCAGGGAACCGCTGACGATCTTGTTCATGACTGAACCTTTGGAGAGACATATGGTGTTGTAGTGAAGTATAACACTAGATGACCATAACGCAATCCCCGCCGGGATGCCCGCCAGCCACCGCATCTGTCATTAAGATGCGGTAGACGGCGAATTGGTTTTCAGTTTGTCTGCAGCCGGCCTCAGGCCGTCACTTTGTGCTGCGCGGCCCGGCGGCTGCGTCGCGCGGCCAGCCGTTCAGCCGTATTGGCGCCAATCATCAGCAGGCTGGGCGTCAGGAACAAGGTCAGAATGGTGGCGAAGGCAAGGCCGCCGGCAACCGATGAAGAAAGCTGGGTCCAGTACTGGGTCGCAGGCGCCCCGACCGACACCTTGCGGTTGATGAGGTCGATGTCCAGAGCAAACACCATCGGCATGAGGCCAAGGATCGTAGTGACCGTGGTGAGCAACACAGGCCGCAAGCGCACCGCGCAGGTACGCAGAATGGCCTCGAAAGCATCCGCTCCGCGTTGCCGAAGCACGTTGAAAGTGTCAATGAAAACGATGTTGTTGTTGACGACGATGCCTGCCAGCGTAATCACGCCGACGCCGCTCATGACGGTGCCGAACGGCTTATCCATGATGAGGTGACCCAGCAGTACTCCACCTGTCGAAAATACCACCGCCGTAAGGATCAGTAATGCCTGGAAAAGACTGTTGAACTGCGTTACCAGAATGATGGTCATGATGGCAACAGCGATGAGCATCGCCTTGCCAAGAAACGCCTGCGCCTCGGCCTGGTCTTCACTACCGCCGCGAAAGGAAATGCTGACGCTGGGATCGATGTCGAGAGAGGGCAGCAGTTCGGCCATCGTTTTGACCACGTCCGCATCCAGGTAACCGTCCAGAACATCGGCTTCGACGTTCATCGTGCGGCGCATATCAGTACGCTGGATGGTGCTGACCTTGTTGGCAGGCACGCGCTTCACAAAGTTGCTGATGGGCACGAGTCCGTTGGCGGTCGCGATTCGAAGCTCATCGATTTGCGACAGGCTTCGATCGGCATAGGGATAACGCACGCGGATGTCGATTTCGTCCTCGGCATCGTCCGGCCGATATTCGCCGATCTTGATACCGTTGGTGACGAGCTGAATCATATTTCCGACGATAGTGATATCCGCGCCAAATTTGGCCGCTTCCGCGCGGTCGACGTCGATTTGCCATTCGATTCCGGGCAGTGGGCGGGAGTCGTCCACGTTATAAACGCCCTCGATGGTCTCCAGCGCCTCCCGCACCCTGCCCGTTGCTGTGGTCAGGATGTCAGGAAATCGCGATGACAGTTCTATCTGTATGGGCTTGCCCTGCTGCGGTCCGTCCTGTGCCTTGCGCGTCTGAATAGCAATGCCGGCGAGTCCTTTGGTGCTCTCCCGGATGTCGGCGAGTATCCGGTCCGCAGGCCGGCGTTGGTCCCAGGGCAGAAAATTCAGCGTGATACTGCCGATCAGATCCTCAGCGCCGCCCTGCGATCCACCGCCCGTTTTCGCGTAGACGCTCTCGACTTCGTCGAGGTCGAGCACGTAGCTTTCGACCTGTCGCACCAGAAAATCTTTTTCCTCCGTGCTGAGATCGCCGCGGGCACGAATTTCAACGGTCGAAAATTCAGGTTCGACGGCCGGGAATAATTCAAAGCCGCGGCCAAAAAGGATGAACGCTGAGTAGGTAGCGATCAGCACAACCGTCACGGCGAGTACATTCAGCCATGGCCGCAGCAGCGATTTTTGCAGAAACCGAATGTATCGGCCTGTCATCCCCGTAATGGCATTGAGATCGCCCGTTTCCGCCAAGGTCAGTTCTTTTCTCGCTTCCGCGCTGACGGCGCCGGAAGAACCAAACATCGACCCCAGGGTTGGCACGAACACCAGTGCCATTAACAGCGATGAGGCCAGCACCGCCATCAGTGTGATGGGCAGATACTTCATGAACTCGCCCATCTCATCCGGCCAGAACGCCAGCGGCAGGAATGCGGCCAGGGTCGTGCAGGTGGATGCGATGATGGGCCAGGCCATGCGCCGGGCTGCGCCGGAGTAAGCATCGTGCCGCGCAATTCCTTCAGCCATGCGGCGATCCGCAAGTTCCGTGACGACAATCGCACCGTCGACGAGAAGACCGACAGCCATGATGAGTGCGAACAGCACCATCATGTTGATCGAAATACCGAACGAGGCAATAGTCAGTATGCCAAGGAGGAAACTGCCTGGAATCGCGATGCCAACCAGGCCGGCGGCACGTATGCCGAGGATGCCGATGATGACGATGAAGACCAGCAGCACAGCGGAAATAACACTGTTCTGCAGGTTGCCGAGCATCATCCTGACGTCCTTGGATTTATCCCGCGAAGCGACAACCTGTATGCCGGCTGGCCAGTTTTCGCTTTCCGCCTTGATAAGGGCTTTGACTTCTTCCACTGTGCCGATAACGTTCGCGCCACTGCGTTGTACGACCTCGATGGCCAGCGCCCGCTCGCCATTCAGCCGTGCGACACTTTCGGCGTCTTTGTACGTCCGGCGCACTTCGGCGACATCGCGAAAATGAACAATCCGGTCGCCGGCGGCCTTGATCGGCATGCTGAGAATATCCTGCGCCGATTCGAATACGCCCGGCACCTTCACCGGGAAGCGGCCCTCGCTGGTATGCAGTGCCCCGGCTGCCACCAGCCGGTTGTTGCGATCAACCAGCGACAGGATTTCCGCCTGATCGAGTCCGTAGCTCTCCATGGCGCGCGGATCGACAATCACCTCCATCAATTCTTCGCGCACCCCGACCAGCGATACTTCCAGCACGCCGGTGATGCCTTCAATTTTTTCTTTCAGATCACGGGCGATGATGGTCAGTGTGCGCTCTGGCACATCGCCGGCCAGATTCAGAATCAGCATCGGGTCGAACCGCGAGAACTTGATTTCTGACACCGTTGGCTCGTCCGTTTCCCGCGGCAGCTTGGCCTTGGCGGCATCTACCTTCGCGCGCGCGTCCTGCAGGGCAAGATCGACGTTCATGCCGGCATCAAATCGAATGGTGACGTTGGCGCCGCCTTCGTAGGCGGTCGCGGTGAGCTCCTCGATACCCTCGATCGTACGCAGCTCCTGCTCCATCGGGCGCACCAGTAATCGCTCCGCATCTTCAGGGGAGATGCCGTCATGGGTCATGCTGACGTAGATCATCGGAATATTGATATCTGGTTCAGCTTCCTTTGGCACGCTGATGTACGTCATCACGCCGCTGACGATGATTACCGCCAGTGACAACACCACCGTCCGCGATCGGCGCATCGCTGTTTCGATAAGCTGCATGTCTATTCGACCTTGTTACCGTCCTTGATGGCGACCGCTGTATTGATCTCCATTTCAGGAACGGCGTCGACCGTGGCGCCAGGTGAGACAAACCCCTGGCCTACCGTAATGATTGAACTGGAACGCGGCAGTCCGGCAATCCAGACGCCTTCATTCGAGGACATGGCGATGTCCGCTGCGTGAAATTCCACCTGACCCAGATCGTTGACGACCTTCACCCCCAGATTGCCGTCGTCGTCAAGCGTCAGCAACGACGGAGAAATCTTGTGCGCCAGCACGGTCTCCGCCGGGATCTTCAATTCTGCGGTCATGCCGCCGCGGTACTTTCCTTCCGTGTTGTCAACTTCAAGTTCCACGGTAAAGGTTCGGGTTGCCTCGTCCGCGACTGGCGCGACATAGCGAATGGTTCCGCTAACGTTCTGTCCGGTGGCAAGGGTTGCCGCTGCCGGCATACCTTTCCGTACGTGGCGTGCATCAAACTCCGACACACTCGCAGAGATGATCAGGGTGCGGTCGTCGACAAAGCGTGCCACGGGATCACCGGCCTTCACGTAATCACCAATTTCAACCATACGGTCCTGCAGCGCACCGTCGAAGGGCGCGCGAATGACCATGTATTCGACATCAAGTTCTGCCCGCGCAAGTTCGGCCTTAGCGATCTCAAGTTGCGCGGCGGCTTCCTGCAGTTGTGCTTCCGAGACGTAACTCTTGTTCATCAGTTTGTCGCGTGCGGTGAATTCGATTTCGCGTTGTTTGACGGTGGCGAGCGCCTGGGCAAGTCGCGCGTTCCTGTCTCTTAAGTCGAGCTTGGCAATGATTTCGCCGGAAGACATTCGGTCGCCCCGGTCGGCGCCGATCGTTATCACGCGGCCATCAGTTTCTGCATCAATTTCGACAATGCGCGCCGGTGCCGACTTGCCGTTTAAGGTGATCGTGCGGGTGACTTCCTCCGCCATCTGCTTGCGCACGCGTACAGCAGTGCGGTTATCGGGCCCGGATTCTGCACCGGTCAGCATGATTGCGTCCCCTGCCCGGTCGTCGCCGGAAAGCTCACCGCTCAACAGCCAGAGCGCAACAGCGGCTGCAATGGCGGCGGAGATAAGCCAGGATTTGTAAGGGTTGAGTTTGCCCAGGTTCATAATGGTTTGCTCAGTCTGTAGATAGTCAAAGCAGCCTCAGCCGCCAGCAGCGATCTTCTTTTCATCGCCACGCCCTGCCTTCAGCATGTCGCGATTTTCCTCAATGTATTTGCGCAGTGATGACGTCACATGGCGACCGAAACCTGCAACGAATCCTGCGCCCGAGGACATCGTCCTGCGTTCGCGATTGCAGGGTTCATCGAGGAGGGCCAGAAACTTGTCGATCTCGGCCAGCTTGTTGTCCAGGACCGTGTCGATCTGTTCTTCTGTCATGAGGTGCGCGAAGCACATCATGGCCAGAAACTCAGAACGTACCTTGTGCGTCGGAGAGGGATTACCCAGGCTGGCTGACAGTTCGTCGCGCCCTTCGGCCGTGATGCTGTACACCTTACGATCGGGTTTGCCTTCCTGCGGTACTGCCTCAAACTCCACAAGGCCGTTTCGGGCAAGCGTCGCGAGCGCGGGGTAGATCGAGCCGTAGCCGGCGGCAAAAAAGTGGCCGAAGCAGGACTCGAAACGCTTTTTCATGTCGTAGCCGGAAGCAGGGCCGTCTGTCAGCATTCCGAGGCAAACTGTTTTTACGTCCATGATCAGCAGGTCCTGCGAGCAAGCGGCGCTCATATATCGGGGCGATGCATACTATCAATCTGATATATAAAGTCCACTGTTGCGCTGCTGAATGGCGTATCAGTCGGTAACAATGTTTAAAAACAGTGACTTGAGAAGCAATCTGACGCCATCAAGCGAGGCTTGCCGCTGCCGCCGGCAGCGTTTGGCGCTGTGCGCGATGCGTTTTAACGCCGCCGGTTCGGCGCTATCGTGGTTTCTTCGCGCTGACCAGGATCATCCCCTCATGTGGCGGCAGTACCGTGACGTCCAGTCCGTTCTGCTGCAGTAGCGCATTGAGGATGGCGGTGTCCAGGCGCAGTTTCTGGTAGTCGCTGATGTCCATCTCCCAGCCGCCAGCGGTCTTGCGGTAGAGGATGTCATGGACATGTACAGCGTCGACTCCGTAGTCGAGGAAACAGGTAAATATCTGCTCATCTGAAGCGCGCACCGGTATGAAACGCTGGCTGCCCTCCGGCACGCTGCTGATGTAGTCACGAATGGCGTACAGGAACTGACCGCCCGGTTTCAGCGCGGCAGAAACTACGTCAATCGTCATGATCACCGCCGCTTCGTCGGGCAAATGAACAAGCGTATCGCCAAGACAGACGATCAGTTCCGCACCGTCAGGCAGATATTGCGGCAATCGGCGGAAGTCATCGCAGATTGTTCGGATTTCGCGGTCGCCACGTCGCGATTCCAGTTCAGCGATCAGCGGTTTGCAGAAGTCGATGGCGACGACGCGGTAACCCAGATCTGCAAGTGGCAATGCCTGACAGCCCGGACCCGCGCCAAGATCCACGGCGACGTCGCCCGGTTGTGGGGACAGCGACAGCGATGCAAACAGTTTTGCATTAGCGTCGCGGGCAGCCTCGAAGTCGCCGAGAATCCACGAGTAATGCGGGCCGAGGAAGCTGTCGTAGTGATCCCTGACCGAACGCAATGTGAATCCTTTAAGTCATGCCTGCTAGAGAAAGTACTGTGACAGAAACGGATTCATCATGCGATTTTCCGGGTCGAAATGCCGGCGGATCTTGCGGAAGAAATCCAGACGTGAACCGAAGACCTTCGAGGGGTAATCAGCAGCGACTTCGCGGGTCTGATTGAACAAAGGCAATCCGCCCCAGTGCTGCGCGAACTCACCAAAATCAATCACGAAATCGTCCCAGCCTTTGGCTTGAGTCGTAATCGCACGGAGCGCGATCAGTGGTTCGTCAAAACTTGGCGACAGCAATGCAGACGCGTCCTGCGCGACCCTGAATCCAACCGCCGGCAAGTCGCAGCGGTAGCCACTGCTTTCCTGCACGCGCAGACACATCTCCCGATACGCCTGCACCACGATGGCGAAATCTGCCGCAGGAAAAAGCCAGGTCGAATAGTGCAGCGCCTTGCCAGCGTCGTTGGTTTTGACGCTGCTGTTGAGTGCCGTGCTGTTGCTGCCTGAGGACACAAGCCGGTTGTTGACCATGCCCTGCGTCATCTTGCTGAATTCGTCGATCAGGCGATAACGAACGCCGGGCATCGGCACGATACGGCTCAGGGATTTGACGACGTTGGGTAAAACGGTGCTCTCGCCCCAGTCCTTGACCTTCCACGGTATGCGATGACTGGCGGTTGCATCTGCACTTGGCCGGCGTATATCGAGATACACGCAGTCGCGATAAGGCATCAGGAAAAATTTCAGCCCGACATCGAGGTTGGCGATTTTCTCTGCCACCGCACCGAACTGATCAAAAGTACAGCGACGATGTGTCACTGCAAAAGTCCGTATAGGCCTTACATTGAGGCGGATTTCCGTGATGATGCCGAGCATGCCGTAGCTCAGACGGAAGGCGTGCAACAGATTCTGCTGGTCTTGCCGTACTTCGATTCGCTTGCCTGTCGGCGTTATGGCGCGAAGACTCACGACCTGCGAGGCGAAAAGTGCGCCGTCCTCGCCGAACGCTGGGCCGATACACGCGCCAGCAACGGCCCCGCCGACGGTGCGGCTCATGGCATCGTGACCGCCAGCGAGTTCCAGGCCATGCTCGGAAAGCTCGTTGACGAGATCGCCGATGCGTACGCCGGGCTGCACCGTCACGGTGTGGGCATACGAATCCACGTTCAGAATGGCGTTCATCGCGGATACGTCGACGACGGTTCCCGCTGACGAGGACGTGCAGTCGGTGGATGAACTGTTTGCGCCCATGACACGGAACGGCATCGCGTGACTCGAGTCGGGCGCGAGTGCGGATTTGATATCTGCCACTCCGTAGGCTTTGAGCACGGCATTTTCGGGCATGGCGGGCAACCGGTAACGGCCGGACCGCCTGAGAGGAATTGCGCTGACTGACATAACTGACTCCAGAATCGAATGGGACGAAATTCGATGCTTGAATCCAGGCAATGAGCTAAGCCGCGGGTGAGCCGGGGAGCAACAGTGGTGCCAGGCGAATGCCGTGAAATCGGGGCCGTGAGGTGGCCTTCCGCTTCGTTTTGGCAACCCCGCTGTCGTAGGTTTCCCCGTAGACCGGTGGCTTTGCGACCCTTTTCTTTCGAGAAGGTGTGCCTTTTTCAAACGTCGCCCATCGTCGCATGGCAGCTCCGCGAGTGTCAATCGGCGTTTCAGATGAATCCTTCCCGGCTGACTCGAGCCGCGTACAATCGTCCGCGCCGTAGCGGAATGCGCGGCGCGCAGGCAGAAAATTGACCCAGCAGATGTGCCGCGCTTGACATAAAATTGGTGCTTGCGAATTTGGCGGGCAAAGGACAAACGACGACATGCAATGGCGAGGCGGCAGACGTAGCAAAAATATTATCGACCGGCGCGGCTCGGGCGGTGGCAAGACAATGATCGGCGGCGGCATCGGCACCATTGTGCTGGTGCTCGTCGCTATGTACTTCGGCGTCGACCCCAGCTTCCTTTTAGGCGGCTCACAGTCCACCAGCGTGTCGTCTACAGATTCCGGCGCACGTCCGGACGCGGAAGATCTCGCTAACGATCCAATGGCTGACATGATTGCCGTCGTGATTGCAGATACCGAAGATGTATGGGGAAAAATTTTCGCCGCGCAGAATCAACGCTACGAAGAACCGAATCTGGTGATTTTCTCCGGCGCCACGCGCTCGGCCTGCGGCGTCGGCCAAGCGGCCATGGGCCCGTTCTACTGTCCGGCGGACCGCAACGCTTACATAGACCTATCGTTCTATCAGGACCTGCGGCAACGATTTAACGCGCCCGGCGATTTCGCCCAGGCTTACGTCATCGCGCATGAGGTTGGCCATCATGTGCAGAATCTGCTGGGCATCTCTGGTGAAGTGCAGCGTATGCGGCAGCAGACATCCGAGCGTGAGGCGAACCAGTTGTCCGTGAGGCTAGAATTGCAGGCAGACTGTTTCGCAGGCGTCTGGGCGAACCGCACGGCGCGCGGCACCAACATCGCGCTCGAAAGTGGTGACGTTGAAGAAGCACTGACTGCAGCAAGCGCCATAGGCGACGACCGGCTGCAAAAGCAGTCACGCGGCACGGTCGCGCCGGATTCGTTTACGCATGGCAGTTCCGCACAGCGCGTTCGCTGGTTCCGCGCGGGTTTCGAGTCCGGAGATCCGGACCGCTGCGATACATTTAATACCCAGTCTTTGTAGCGACTTCTGCCCGATCCCGCTCGGGCTGCAACTTGTTGGCCGGGATGGCTGTCGCTAAGCTTCGCCGTTTTTCCAGGAGCAGAATTCGTATGCTGCAACAATTTCCACCCATGGGTGTCTACGAAACCTTGTTCAAGTTCGCTGCGGCGACTGACAAGTACATGGGCGATCCTGGTACCCATCCGTGGGCACAGGGTTATCCGCTGACGACGCAGTTGCCGGGTGGTCCGCCGCTGCCCGCCGAAATCAAGCTCAAAGCCACGGACCTCAAGTATCCGAAGGCGACCGGCGAGAACGAATTACGCGAACGCATTGCGGCCTACTACAACGACCACTACAACGCCGGCATTACTGCAGAACATGTAGCGGTCTTCGCCGGCGGCCGGCCCGGGATACTTGCCGTACTGGCGTTCCTTGAAAGTGACGTCGGCATTGCCGTCGAGGAAACTGAGTACACGCCGTATTTCGACATGTTGAAAATCCTGCGCCGCAACGTGCATCTGATTCCAAGCAACGAGGCAAATCAGTTCAGACCGGCGGCAGCTGACTACGCGATCGCCCCGCCTGCCGGCTCGTCGCGGCTTTTCCTGGTGAAAAGCAATCCCTGCAATCCCACCGGCATCATGACCGGCGGCGATGAGCTGAAACAGCTCGTCGCCGAGTTCAGCAAGCCGGGGCGCGGCGCATTGTTTGATGAAGCTTACGAATTCTATTGCGACCCGGAGCCGGAAAGTGCGCTGAAATATATCGACGACATAGAGGCTACCGACATTTTCATCGTCGGCGCTGCGACCAAGGGGCTGCAGGTGCCGGGTATGCGCACCGGCTGGGTGATTGCCGCAGAGCGTCACATCGAGATTTTCCGCAACTACTCCTCGTTTGGCATGGGTGGCGTATCCCGCGCCTCGCAGCTGTACGTGGCTGGTCTGCTGGAAGCAAAACGTGTGGCGAAGGCGCGTCGTGCAGTCGCCGTTTTTTTCTCCGCGCAACGTTCGCGATACCGAACCGGGCTGGAACAGCTGGGTTTCGAACTCTTTACGGGGGACGCGGGCTTCTACCACTGGGGAAAATTACCTGGTGAGCTTTCGGCCGACGCCTTCAACGAACGCTTGTTCGAGCACGAGGCGGGCATCCTGCCCGGCCCCTTGTGCGATATGTCGAGACGCAGCGGTCCGGATGCACCGCTGCATCGCTTCATCCGTTTTTCCTTCGGCCCGCTGGACGCGACGTCCTATGACGGGGACATGGAGATTATTGCAAAATGTGTTTGAGATTCGGTGCCGACGAGGGCCGCGGTTTCCTCGCGAACCGCGACCCTGTACCCGCAGAAACCCCGACCCGGCCGGCGAAGGGCAATGTCCATCGTGACAGCGCCCGCCGTGTGTTCCGCCCCGCTGACATAATTGCCTGGTTACGCGAGCAGAGGACCGGCAAGTGAATCGCGCCAGACTGCCGGCTGATATCGTGCTCGCGGCGAACCGCATTCAGCCACACATTCGCGAAACACCCCTCGATCACTCGCCGTACTTCAGCGAAGTTACCGGGTCAAACGTTTACCTGAAACTCGAAAATTTGCAGCACACGGGTTCGTTCAAGTTGCGCGGTGCATTCAACAAACTGCTGAGTCTCAGCGAAGCCGAGCGCCAGGCGGGCTGTGTCACTGCATCGAGCGGCAACCACGGTGCGGCGATTGCCTATGCGATGACGAAACTTGGCGTAACGGGCGTCATCTTTGTGCCGGAGAAAACGTCCACGGTCAAAGTCGACTCGATCAAGCAGGCGGGTGGCGACGTCCGTTTTTTCGGCACAGATGGTCTTGATACGGAAACGCATGCGCGGGAGTACGCGAGCGAACATGGTATGGCCTATCTCTCGCCATACAACGATGCTGAAGTGATTGCCGGACAGGGCAGCTGTGGGGTGGAAATTGCCAGGCAACTGGATCGGGCGGACGCGGTGTTCGTCGCAGTGGGCGGAGGCGGACTGATCAGTGGCGTTGGCGCGTTCATGAAGTCGGTGAACCCGGCCGTGCACATCGTCTCCTGTCAGCCAGCGGCGTCAGCCGTCATGACGGAATCCATCCGGGCTGGTGAAATCGTCGAACTGGAGAGCGGGCCGACGTTGTCTGACGGCACGGCAGGTGGCATCGAGGCCGGCTCTGTCACCTTCGACATTTGCCGCGATGTGGTCGATCGCTTTGTCGTTGTGACAGAAGACGAAATCGCCGCGGCGATGCGCGAGTTCATCGACTCGCACCATATGCTGCTGGAAGGCGCGGCGGGTGTGGCAATTGCCGGTTTTCGCCAATTGGCTGCGGATTACGCGGGCAAAAACGTCGTCATCCTGATCTGTGGCGGCAACATCAGTCGGGAGACGCTCGCGCGGGTTATCTAGCTGACGGATTCAACCAATTGCGCCTGGCAGGCATCTAATCTGCAGATCGCTGGCGACTGGAACATCCGGGACCGTCCGCGCTATCGGTAGCAGCTACTCAGGGGAATTCGTCATGCAGAAACTCATTTATCTGACAATGTTGGCCGTCGGCGCCGCGACTGCTGCCTGGGCGGGATACGAGGAAACTCGTGAACTCAGTCTGGAGACAGCTGGCATCAAGATGCTCGCCGTCGATGCCGGCGCGGGCGGCATTGAGATCAGCGGTGAGCCCGGACGGACCACAATCAGCGTGCAGGCCAACATCCGCATCGATGAGCGCGACCCGGAAAAGGCGCGTGAGAAAATCGAAACGGACATGGTGCTTACTCTGCAGAAATCGGCCGACCGAGCCGTGCTGAAGGCGAGTTTTGACGGCGGATTCTGGAACCGCGGCGACAGCCCCTCGATCGACCTCATCATCCGGGTGCCGGAGCAACTCGGCCTCGACGTCACTGATGGCTCTGGCAGAATTGAAGTCAGCAATGTCCGCGGCGACATCAGCATCGACGACGGCTCCGGCGAGCTCGTTATGAGCGGCGTCGGCGGTAATGTCACGATCGAGGACGGCTCAGGCTCGGTCACTATCAGCGAGGTAGGCGGCGATCTGACGATCAACGACGGCTCTGGTGGCATCAAGGTTCAGCAAGTGGCCGGCAGCGTTACGATCGACGATGGATCCGGGGGCATCGACGTGCGAGAAGTGGGCGCCGGTCTGATTATTCTCAGCGACGGCACCGGCGGCCTGACATTCGCCGATATCAAAGGCAGCATCGACGCCGAAACCTGACATTCGCTCAGCCCTAAAGGCCTGGCAGTTGCTAGCGCTGCACCGTCCGGATTTGCCGCGCGGCAGCTGCAATCGGGTACTATGTCACCTTGGAATTCCGGCCGTCAGGCGGCAAATGACGAGGTGATTAATGAGCAGCAAGCCCGCCCTTGAACAACGTTATCTGGACCTGTTCGACCGCTATGCGCACGGATTTATCAGTCGGCGCGAATTTCTCGACAGACTGACCAGGTGGACCGCCTCCAGTGCCGCGGCCATGGCCGTATTTAACGTGCTGAGTCCCGACTATGCGCTGGCGAATCAGGTCGCAGAAGACGATCCCGACATTCGCGTCAACTTTCAGGAATACGCCTCGCCCAAGGGCGCAGGTACGATGCGCGCCTACGTCGCCGTGCCTTCGATGAACCCGGGCAAGTTGCCCGGCGTGGTCGTTATTCACGAGAATCGCGGCCTCAACCCGTATATTGCCGATGTTGCCCGTCGCGTCGCGAAGGCGGGTTTCATTGGCTTTGCGCCCGACGCGCTGACGCCGTTTGGTGGCTATCCAGGCAATGACGATGACGGCCGCACGCTGCAGCAACAGCGCGATCGTGACGAGATGCTGCAGGACTTTATTGCAGCCGTGCATGTCGTTCAGGCAGGTGAGAATTGCACCGGCAAAGTTGGCTGCGTCGGCTTCTGCTACGGTGGCGGTGTCTCGAATGCGCTGGCCGTGCAAATCCCGGACCTTGCGGCAGCAGTGCCGTTTTATGGCCGCCAGCCCGAGGCAGCGGACGTGCCGAAAATCAATGCGCCACTGCTGATTCACAACGCCGGGCTGGACACGCGTGTTAACGAGGGTTGGCCGGCTTACAAGGCGGCGTTGGACAGCGCAGGCACGGACTACACGATGCATATGTATGAGGGGGCGAATCACGGCTTTCACAACGATACAACGCCCCGTTATGACCCGGATGCAGCCACCCTGGCCTGGGAGCGCAGCATTGAATTTTTCCGCCGCAATCTGGTCTGAATTGCTGATGGCAGGTGATTGCAGGCTCCGGCCGGCAGCGCCTGCCACGCGCAGTGATTTTCAGCGTGCCGCCCGGCATGGCGGCAGCACGGGAGTTCCCGCTATGGGTCAGCAATTTATTTTCACGCTACTGGCATTAATGCTCGCGTCCTTGTGTTTCGGCCAGGGTGCCGAGCGTATCAATCGCGAGCAGAACCCCACCACCGTGATCGGGCCGCGAAATCTGCCACTACATGACGGTGCGCAGGCCCTGATCGCGGGCCGGGACGAAGAGGGGGTCAAACTTACCCTGGAGGGGTTAAAGGTCGCTTACGGCCGGCGCGAAGAAGAGGCAGCGCTGTCGAACTTGTGTGCGGGTTATATCAAGCTTGGCAAATACGACGAGGCCCTTAAGTATTGCGACATTTTGTTGTTGCGCAATGACAAAAACTGGCGCGGCTATAACAATCGCGCGGTCGTTTATATCATGACGAAACAGTGGGACAAGGCGCACGCGGATCTCATTCGCGGCGAAGAGCTGAACGCAGGCGCCAGCACCATGAAAGTAGCACGCGCAATGTACATGGATGCAGTTCACCCAGTGCGGCCGGAAATTGAAATTGATGACAGGCAGAATGAGGGTGATGAGACAGCAAACGCGCAGTAAGTCTCAGTCACTTGCCGTGACCACCTGTGTTGCATCGCTCTTGTTTTCTGTCGCGGCTGGCGCTGATGAGCCGGCGACGCGAGGCGTTACGCACTTCATCGACACATCGACGGACCGGATTCCGGCGTTGACGGCCTTCCCGAAATATCCGTCCATCGCACGGCGGGACCGCATCGAGGGGGAAACCACGGTGTGTTTCAAAATTCGGGCTAACGGCAAGATATCCCGCCCCGTCGTCACCGATACGAGCCACAAAATTTTTGCCAAACCGGCGTTGCGGGCCATCCGTCAGTCCAATTTCGAGCCTATTGGTCCCAGTCAGATACTTTCAACCGCCCGAACCTGCAGAATCTACCGCTTCCGCCTCGAAGCCGTCGTCGTTGCGCAGGAAGGCAAGGCGCCTTAGCCCGAGATTTCCTGGTGTTGCGCGTGCAAGGCCAGCATCTTTTGCGTTGCGTCGGCAAGGCTTGTGCCCGTCGCAATCAGTCCCGAATCATGTCCCGCCATCACTGCAATTCCGCTATCTGCAAATTCCGTCGTGTCATAGAGGCGCTTGAATTCCGCGGCCATTTCCGGCGTGCCATAGGCAACATCCGCACCGGTGGTGGCGATCTTGCCCTTCAGTTTGTGCCATAGCGCATCGTTATGCACGTGTACGACGGCTCCGATGCGTCCATTCAGCGCATACAGTGCAGCGTGCGTCATGGATTCGGAGGAGGCTTCTGCAGCGCCCTCCGACTGCACCGTGTTTGCCGCCATGTCGTAGCCGGTTACCAGTGCAAAGTGCTCCACACCCGGTGCCGGCAGATGCCCGGTTTGCGTTGCACTGATGATGAACTGGCCTGCTTCACCAGCGCGTATGCTGAGATTGCCGTAGCCAATACCAAGGTCTGGGTAATGACCGATCAGTTCTGCCGCATACAGCGGTCGCCGCCATTTGAGCAGTTCTGCAATTTCCGGGTGCGATAACGGGGCCGTGCGCGTCCACGCGGAGCGGAACTTGATGTAGCCCTCGTCTATCATGCTCGCCGGGCTGCGGGAAAAAGATTGCGCAGTCCGGCTTCGCTGGCGTCACAGACACCCGCTTCGGTGATTAGTGCGGTGATCAGTCGTGCCGGCGTAACGTCGAAGGCGAAATTGCTGATGGGTGTATCTGACGCTACGGTATCGACGAAGCAGAGACCGGTTTCGGTGCGACCATAAATCTTTCGCACCTCGTCCGGGTCGCGTTGTTCAATGGGGATATCGCGGACGCCGTCCGCGATGTTCCAGTCAATCGTGGTCGAGGGCAGGGCCACATAGAAAGGAATTCCGTTGTCGTGCGCTGCCAGTGCCTTCAGGTAGGTGCCAATCTTGTTCGCGACGTCACCGCTTCTGGTAGTGCGGTCCGTACCCGTGATGCACATATCGACCAAGCCATGTTGCATCAGGTGACCGCCGGCGTTGTCTACCACCAGCGTATGCGGCACGCCGTTCTCCGCCAGTTCCCAGGCCGTGAGTTGCGAGCCCTGATTTCGCGGCCGCGTTTCGTCAACCCAAACATGTACCGGGATGCCCTTGGCATGTGCCAGATAAACAGGCGAAGTCGCAGTGCCGTAGTTAATAGTGGCGAGAGATCCGGCATTGCAGTGGGTGAGTATATTGACCGGTCCGCCGCCTTTCGCTGCGGCGATCCGTTCGATCAGCGGCAAGCCATGCCGGCCGATGCCGCGAGAGATCTCGACATCCTCGTCGCAGATTCGCCGAGCCTCTTCTTCCAGTCTCGCAATCAGCGCGTCGCCCGCATCACTGACGACGCGTCGCATTCTTGAGAGGGCCCACTCCAGGTTGACCGCTGTCGGCCGCGTTTCGCCCAGTTTGCGGGCTGCGCTCAGAACCTGAGCGGCAGCGTCTTTCCGGGGGCTGTATTCCAGTGCTGCCAGATAAACGCTCCAGGCTGCTGTCGCCCCGATCAATGGCGCGCCCCGGACCAGCATATCGCTGATCGCACTGGCGCCGTCGCGCCAGGTCGTGAGGTCTTGTACAACGTATTCATGCGGCAAGCGGCGCTGGTCAATGATCTGTATGACCTGCGGCTCACCCGGCTTTTGCCAGATCGTTCGGAAATTTTCGCCTTTGGTACGCAATGTTCTTCCCCGCACAGTGCAGCCTGACATTCTACGCATTCTGCATAGTAAATTTGAAAGCGTGATTTAATTGCGCGCGAGCCGCAGACGGGAATGTTAGATTGGCGCCGTGATCACCCTCAGCCGTTTCTTTTGTCTACTGGCCACGCTTGTCGCCGGCAATGCTCTGGCACAAGCACCGGACCGTGCGCCGATACCGCCTGCCGACGAGCTCGAGGCGATGGGCGTCGTCATTGGCGAAATTACCTTTGCCAAGGACAACGTTTTCGACCTTAGCAAGCCGGAAGAGGACCGGCCTTTGTACCGGCTGGCGAATCGGCTGCACGTCATGACGCGCGACTCGACATTGCGTAATCAGCTGCTCATTCGCTCCGGTGACAGCTACTCGAGACGCCTGATCAACGAGTCCGAGCGCCTCCTGCGCGAGAACGTCTTTCTATATGACGCGAAAATCGAGGCGACCCGGCTGGAGAACGGCGTCGTCGACCTTCGTGTCGCTACGCGTGATCAATGGACGCTCATTCCTGGTATGTCCTTATCGCGATCGGGGGGAGAAAACCGGACCCGGTTTACCCTGTCTGAGAAAAATCTGCTGGGCACTGGCATTGCGCTACGGCTCAACTACGTTGAGACCGTGGATCGCGAATCCACCAGTTTCAGTTTTTACGACAAGAACCTTGGCAAAAGCCGAACGTCCCTGTTTTTCGAAGTCGCCGATAATTCAGACGGTGATACCAACCAGGTGCGGCTCATTCGCCCCTTTTACGCGCTGGATGCCCGCTGGTCGGCCGGCGCCACCTATTTTGACGACACTCGCGACGTATCGTTTTACGAACTGGGCGATGAAGCAGCGGAATACAGTGTAGACAGCGAGCTGCATTCGGTTTTTGCCGGGTGGTCTGACGGCCTGAAGAACGGCTGGGTCAAACGATGGACCGCCGGAATCGTTCTGGACGAGCGGGATTTCAGCCCCGTCACATCAGGAACGCTGCCGACCCTGTTGCCTGCAGATCGCACACTCATTTATCCGTTCCTCGGCTTCGAATTACTGGAAGATAAATTCGATTCAACCTCGAACCGCGATCAGATTGACCGCACCGAGGATTTCTACATGGGGACGAGAGTCTGGGGCACCCTCGGATACGCGACCGAGAGTTTTAACGCAGACCGGGAATCGGTCATTTATCAGGCTGGTATCAGCAACGGCTTCGGCGACATCGACAAAAAGGCCGTGCTGCTTACCTCGACAGTGAGCGGTCGCCATGAAGAGGGCTCGGCGGCGAACGTCCGACTGCTTCTGAGCGCCCGCTACTACAATCAGATTTCGGATAAGCGGCTGTTCTACATGACAGTTGACGCGGCCCACGGTGAGAATTTGGACCTCGACGAATTCTTCGAACTGGGCGGGGATACTGGACTGCGCGGCTATCCATTACGCTACCAGAACGGTCATTCGCGCTTCATCGTCAGCGCAGAGAAACGTTATTTCACGGACTGGTATCCCTTCCGATTACTGCGCGTCGGCGGTGCAATTTTTGCCGACGTCGGGAGAAGCTGGGGGCGGTCGCCGGCCGGGAGTACGCCATTGGGCTGGTTGAAGGACGTTGGCATCGGTCTGCGTCTCTCGCCGACCCGCGCAAGCGGCCGCGATATCATTCATATTGACGTTGCATTTCCGCTCGACGGCGATCGCAGCATCGACAGCGTGCAGTTTCTGATTCAGTCGAAACGCAGTTTCTAAGGCAGCGTGGCCCGAGTCAGGTTTTCGTCGTGGCCACGCGTTCGGCAGATTGCAGCGTATTCGACATCAGCATCACAATTGTCATCGGTCCGACACCACCTGGAACCGGTGTTAAGGCACCCGCGACGGCGCTTGCTTCAGAGAAATCGACGTCGCCAACAAGCTTGTTCTTTGGTTTGCCATCTGATTTAACCTGAATCCGGTTGATGCCGACATCGATTACCACAGCGCCGGGCTTTATCCAGTCGCCTTTCACCATTTCCGGTCTGCCGACCGCAGCCACCAGGATGTCAGCAGACTTCGCGAGCTGCGGCAAATCTTTCGTCCGGCTGTGACTGACCGTTACCGTCGCATTGGCTTTCAGCAGCAAACTTGCCATCGGCTTGCCGACGATATTCGACCGGCCAATGATGACGGCATGCAGTCCGGACAGATCTTCACCGAGCACGGACTCAATCATCAGCATGCATCCGGCCGGTGTGCAGGGGACGAATGCACCCTCCAGGTGTCCGGCAGTCAGCATGCCAATATTGAGAAAGTGAAAGCCATCGACATCTTTATGCGGCGCAATTGCCTGCGTCACTTCGTTCTCATCAAGCTGCGATGGCAATGGCAGCTGGACGAGAATGCCGTGTATTTTTTCGTCTGCATTCAGCGTGTCAATCAGCTTGATCACGTCGTCCTGTGTCGCCGTGGCGGGCAGGGTATGTTGCACCGAATGGAAGCCGCAGGATTCGGCTGTGCGCTTTTTGTTTCTTACGTAGACCTGGCTGGCAGGATCCTCGCCCACAATCACCACCGCGAGACCGGGTTTAATGCCGGTACTTTTCTGCAAAGCTGCCGATCGGCTTGAAATTTCTTCTGACAATTTCGCGGCCGTTGCCTTGCCGTCGATGATAGATGCCTGCGTCATAAAATCCGGTCTCTGAATACAAATAACCGCCAGAAGTGGCGGTCAAAACCGCCGGTCGCGGCGGTGCAGATCATGTTAACTCGTGAGAATGCTGCAGGTAAACCTCGCTGTCTCACGGACAACAGTGACGCTATCGCGGTGCTAGAATCCGTAAGGTGGCGGCATGAACGAAGTGGCACGAGAGGACAATATCCTGTCCGCGGTTGCGAGGAGAAACGATGCACGATGAGTGGCTGAAACGCTGGGAAGCTGGCAATACCGGCTGGCATGAGCAGGATGGCAATGCCTTCCTGAAAAAATACTGGCCGAAGGACGGCAATGTCGAGCGCGTGCTCGTGCCGCTGTGCGGCAAGTCGCCGGACCTGCTGTGGCTTGCCGGCCAAGGCCACACGGTGATTGGTGCTGA
Organism: Woeseiaceae bacterium; assembly: GCA_037968735.1. Lineage (GTDB taxonomy): Bacteria > Pseudomonadota > Gammaproteobacteria > Steroidobacterales > Woeseiaceae > SZUA-117. Next base: position 65,492 of record JBBKWC010000016.1, read on the forward strand.
GATTTCTGAACTTGCAGTGCGCGGTTTTTTCACTGACCACGGATTGGCTTATTCGACGGAGACGGCGGGTGAATTAGTACGTTACGTTGCCTCGACCTTGCCCATCACTATTTTCTGTGGCGACTATTTTTCGCTAAGCATCCCTTCCTGCGACGGGCTTTACGACCGTGGTTCGCTGATCGCGCTACCCGCGGCGAAGCGTGCTGAGTATGTACAGCAGACGAAAGCATTGCTCGATAAACGATCGACACGCCTCATCGTGACCGTCGAGTACGATCAAACCATCGTCGACGGTCCGCCCTTCTCAATTCGTGAGGGCGAGCTCAAGGAATACTGGCCCGATCTCCGTAAGTGCGACGAACAAGAAGCGATCGCCAGCGGTCCGCCGAAGTTCCGTGAGGCAGGGCTGACGGAGATGTCTGAAACAGTCTGGCTGGGCCGCTAGCTCGCCGCTAGCCCAACGCGCTGCGAAAGCGTTTGCCAATATCGGCCAGCCGGTGTCGCGGTTCGTTTGAGAATACGAGTCGCACGTAATTCGCACTGTGCGCGCCACCCCAGTTGACCATTGGCGTCGCAGCAATTTTCCCCTTCTGCAACAACAATGCGGATGCCGCAGCACCGTCCATGCCGAGGGGCGACACATCGACCAGCATCGACCAGCCACCATGCGGTGGAATGACTCTGAAATTCTGCAACTGGTCGAGTATCAGGTTGCGCCGTAACTGAAGCTCCTGCGTGAATGCGTCGATGCCGTTTTCCTTCGCAACGATCGCCGCTTCGACGGCACCCATCGCTATCCCGGTCTGGCACACGACATTGCTGATGCTGACACGGGCGATATCGGCAACGATTGCGGCCGGGCCGACAACCCATCCGACGCGCCAGCCAATCATTCGATATTCTTTCGACGCAGAGCCGATTGTGATCACCCGATCGCGCATGCCGGAAAATGCGGCCGGATGTAGGACCGGTCGTTCGTCAAACAAAATCCGCTCCATCGCCGTGTCGTTGATCAGCCAGCAATCACCCCGTTGGCAGAATGCAGCAATGGTCCGCCAGTCTGCGTCGTCGAAAACCGCTCCCGTCGGCATTGATGGACTCATCAGCAGCAGGGCACGGAAGTCATCAGGATTCAAATCCAGCAACGCATCCCGGTCCAGCCGCCAGCCATCGGTGTCCGGCAGCAGCGGCACAAAATGCGGTTCTCCGCCGGCAAGCCGGACGCGATTGATCAGCCCCGCATAGGTCGGATCAGTCATCAGTACCTTGTCGCCAGGTTCCAGTACTGCCAGCAGCGTATTGAGGATTCCAGACAATCCGCCAGCGGAAATCAGCGACTCCGTTTTCCAGTCATAGTCGTTCCCTGATTGCTTCGCGACAAGGCGGGTTGCGGCCTGCCGCAAACCGTCCTGGCCGAAAAACGGCAGATAACTGTTGGCATCGTCGTCATCGATTGCGCGTCGCGAATACTCAAGTGCCGCCGCCGGCGGACGAATATCGGTATCCAGATTCTCCATGCGCAGCACGTCGGGGTCATTCAGGCTGTCCGCCATGTCGCCCATCTGCTCGACGCCGATTTTTGAAATGTGTGCGAGTCGTGATACTGACATTGCTTTATCCCTCGTTCTTTGACGATACTGGCGACATGCAAAAGCGGAAACGCGAAATTGCCGTAGTCCCTTTCCTGCTGATTGTCGCAGGTCTTGCTGCATGCGAGAAACCGCAAACATTCAATGGCTCAATCGAGGACTTTCTTCGCTCTCAGCCACATCGTTTTGGCACAATCATGGAGGATCCGGCGAAGCATCGCCTGCAGATTATCTATACGCAGATCGATCGCAACGAAGACAATCAGCCAGTCTTTACGTCCTTCAGTTACCGCTTGAACCCAGCGGAGTATTTTTATCCGGCCAGCACGGTCAAACTGCCCGTCGCACTGTTGGCACTGGAAAAACTCAATGCACTGGCCGTCGAAGGTCTGGATCGCGACACGGCGATGCTTACCGGCAGCGCGAGCGATTCGCAGACCAGGGCCTGGATGGATGAGAGTTCGCCGACTGGCTTGCCGTCCGTTGCCCATTACATCCGCAAGATTTTTCTGGTCAGCGACAACGATGCGTTCAATCGGCTCTATGAATTTGTCGGCCAGCAGGCGATCAATGAGTCACTGCAGCAGAACGGGTTTTCCCATACACGCATCGTGCATCGTCTGGAAAGCGCGATGACGCCGGAGGAGAATCGTGCCACCAATCCTGTGTCTTTCGCTGAACAGGATGTTGTCGTTTATCATCAGGATGCTACCCGCAGCAAAGTCGATTTCACGGCGCGCCAGCCCGTACTGTTGGGCGTGGCCGAAATTATAGACGGCGAGCGACGTGCAGGGCCTAAAGATTTCGCAAGCAAGAACGCCTTTCCGCTGCAGGATCTGCACGACGTATTGAAGGCGCTCCTGTTTCCCCGGTCCGTCAACGATGCAAACCGCTTCGATTTGAATGACGAAGACTATGACCTCGTTTACCGCTACATGTCGATGGCTCCGGGCGCAAGCGGTATTGAGGCGTACAGTGACAGCAGCGAGTATCCGGATAGCTTTGTGAAATTTCTGATGTACGGCAGGCGGGAGGCGGCCATTCCTGATCACATCCGGATTTTCAACAAGGTCGGCGATGCCTACGGCTTTCTCACCGACGCAGCCTATATCGTCGATCTGGAGCACGGCATAGAGTTCCTTCTGGCGGCGACGGTTTATACGAATGAGAATCAGACGTTCAACGACAATAATTATGAGTACGACGAGCTCGGCCTGCCGTTTCTGCGCGACCTTGGCGTTGCGTTCTATGAAGTCGAACTGGCCCGTAGTCGCCACGTACGGCCTGATTTCAGCCGTATTTTGACATCAGAACAGCGCTCTCAGGAGCAGCAGGAACCCGAGGAGGAGGAGGGGAATGCCAAGCGGAGCACCAATAATACTGAGTGAAATCGTGGCGCCCAGGACCATCAATATAAGGCCGATCAGCGCACAGACCAAACGGCCCGTGGCCCTGAGTACAAAAGTGAGCAGTCGCCACAAGGCATGGACTGGCCAGAGTAAAAAAGGTACGCGTTTTTGCTCAATCTCGTTCATCTGATATCCGCCCCGACTGACCGCCCTTCACCGACCTCGTAATTGTGGCGAATGTCGTCGTGAGCGCAAGCGAAAATACAGCGGGACGATCAGCACGACAGCAGCCAATACCCACAACGCGATCGCAAGCACGCTGTCGAAAAGAATGCCGGGATCGCCGTCCGATATGGCCATTGCACGCCGCAGGTTCTGTTCCATAAGACGCGCCAGAACAAAACCCAGAATAATGGGCGCCGTAGGAAAACCAGATTTTCGCAAGGTATAGCCGACCATGCCAAGGAATACCATCAGGATCAGGTCGAAGGTGCTGCTGTGTACGCCGTACACGCCAACGAAGCTCACGGAGGCGATGAGTGGTACCAGGATCCAGCGAGGAATCGAGAGCATGCGGGTAAACAGCCCGATAAGCGGAATGTTCATAAACAGCAGTACAACATTGGCAACGAACAGCGAGGCAATAAGCCCCCAGACCAGATCCGGTTGCTGCTCGAACAAAAGGGGCCCGGGAGTAATGTTGTAGAGCGTCAGCGCGCCCAGCATGACGGCGGTCGTGCCGCTGCCCGGGACGCCAAGCGTCAGCATGGGAATGAATGCGCCGCAGGCCGACGCATTGTTGGCGGCCTCGGGTGCGGCGACGCCGCGAACGTCTCCCTCCCCGAATGTTGCCTCCGGTCCGGCCAGATGTTTTTCCGTGGTGTATGCAACCGCACTGGCGACCGTCGCCCCGGCCCCGGGCAGAATACCAATGCCAAAACCCATCAGTGATGCACGCAGCATCGTGACGGCGCTTCGAGCGAATTCTGTTGTGTTGAAGACCAGCCGACCGGACAGCCGGGCGACCTTCGCTCCTGCGCGGGTCTGTTCGAGCATCAGCAATATCTCGCTGATGGCAAACAGGCCGATGACGACGACGATGAACTGAATGCCATCGCTCAGATGTACGTTACCGAAGGTCAGTCGATAAACCCCGCTACCGGGATCGATGCCAACCATGGCGAGAGACATGCCGAGGAAACACCCCAGCAACGCTTTTACCGGGTGTGAGCCGAGCATGCCGCCAAGCGTAGCAACGGCAAACACCATCAGAACGAAATACTCCGCGGGTCCGAAGGTAAGCGCCCATTCGGCGAGCAAGGGTGCGAACAATGCAATGCCGCAGGTGGCGATAAAAGCACCGGTGAAGGATGACACCGCCGAAATGGACAGCGCGACGCCTGCATTGCCCTGCTGCGCCATCGGATATCCGTCAAGGGTTGTCATGACCGCCCCGGCATCGCCAGGCACGTTAAGCAGGATGGCGGAAATGCGCCCGCCATATTCGCAACCCATATAAACCGCCGCCAGCAATATCAGCGCGCTCTCAGCCGGCAGCTGCATGGCAAACGCGAGTGGCAGCAGTATGGCAACACCATTGATGGGCCCCAGGCCGGGCAGCATGCCAAGCACCGTACCGGTGAAACATCCCAGTGCAGCGAGCAGCAGGTTCAGCGGCTGCAACGCCACTGCAAAACCGTTACCCAGGTGCAGCAGGCTGCTCAGGCCAGGTCCCAGATTCGGCCGAGAGGCAAACTCACCTGCAGCAGGCGATCGAAAAAAAGATAAGCACCCGCACCGAGGGTCACTCCTGCAAGCACTGCAGGCACAATACGTCCGCCGAACAGTAAGCCGAGCGCAATGGCCATCAGTGCGGTGGCGAGCGGGAATCCCAGCCACTCGAACAAGACTCCATAGGCGAGAAGTGCAGAGAACAAAAGCACGCTTCTCTTTACCTGTCGTCGATCCGGAAGTCGCATATCGCTGGCAGGGTTGAGCAGCAGCGCTACGCAGCAAGCTGCCATCAGCCCGGCGAGGACAAGTGGGAATGCTTTGGGTCCCAGCGGTTCGTAGGCAAACGGGACGTCAAGGAAGTACATCTGCACGCCAATGAGAACGGATACGCCAAGGCCAGCGATGGCAAGAATTCGATCGCTCAATGAATTAACCTGCCCTGACGCGGCGGAGCCATGCCTGCCGACGGACCGAAATCATTGCGGCGCGGACTCCGGAAGCAAGCCGAACTGCCTGGCGTAGGCTCGATAAGCCTGCATGCGAGTGCGGATTGCCGCGTTGAGCGCTGCGCCTGTTTTCGCATAGGGGAACATGCCGATTTCGAGACGGAGTTCGTCAAATCGTGGATCGGCCATCATCGCGTCGAAACTGTCGACCCACCACCGATAATCGGCATCGCTCACCTTCGGCCCGACGTAATAGCCGCGCAGAATCGGCCACTGAACATCGTAACCCTGTTCCTTTGCAGTTGGCACAGCGTCATACGGGGGTGGCAGTCGTTCCGCAGCCATTACCGCGAGCACCTTGAGCTTGCCGGCGTCCATGAGACCCAGCACTTCCGAAATGTCACCCGAATAGGCCTGAATATGACCGCCCAGCAGCGCTGTCTGTGCTTCACCGCCGCCCTCGAAGGACACGTAGCGCATGGCGCGATAGTCGATGCCGGCGGCCTCGGCGACCAGGGCGCTTTTCATCCAGTCCTGGCTGCCGACGGTACCGCCGGCGCCGAATACCACTGCCGCAGGATCAATACGCAAGGCATCTATAAGTGCGCCAAGCGTTTGGTAGGGCGAATCGGTACGTACCGCGAGCATGCCGTAGTCAAGGCCGGCCGCCGCAACCCAGCGAACATCGTCTTCGGAATATCGGCCAAACTTGCCTTGTGCAAGATTCAGTAGCGAGCCGCCAGAAAACGCAACGATGACGTTTGCGTCGGCGTTGCGTTGCGCGATGATTGTGTTGTAAGCGACGGCGCCAATGCCGCCCGGCTGATAGCTCACCCGCATCGGTGTGTCGAGAATGCCCGTGGCTACGAACCCGGATTGAGCGAGTTTGCAGGTGAGGTCAAATCCACCACCTGGTCGTGAAGGCGCTATGCATTCAGGCCGGTCAGGCCCCGCCGCTGACGGCGCGGCGTCACCGCCACTGTCGCCGCCGCAGGCGGCAAGCACGGCAGTCAGTAAGAGCGCGGGAATTCGATATTGCATAGCGACATTCTGTCATGCTTTTCTTGGCTTGCATTAATTCGATAGCACAGGGCCTTCTGGCTGGCATGTACGCTAACGCTCACCAGGAGGCGTTTCAACGCACCGGCAAATGAGGCAGGCTATGTCTGCGGATTGGAATGAAGGCTCGACAGCGCGCTTTGAACTTCGCCGACTGTAATCCGGCCGTACCTGACGCTCGCACGCAGGATGACGATATGGCGACGAAATTGTGGGCTGTGTCAGAGGAACTGACTGCCTCGCATCGTTCCTGATCCCGCCAGTCACCCGCTCTTACTGTCCGGAAACCGGCTCAGCACGTCCCAGCAGCATTTCCGCGAGGCGGCTCGTCAGGAATATGCAGGCGATGATGGCCGTGATTGCGGTAACTGAAAACCACAGCGGGTGCGGGATCGTCATGACGTTAATTACAGTGCCTACGGTCATCAGGGTGCCGATGATCGCGGTGTAGACGTATGAAGAGCTACGTGCGATGAGTGCTGCGACCAGCCCGCCACCGATGGTTCCGGCGATGTAGGAGAAAACGACCAGCATGAGCGCTTCCGGGGGCACTTCAAACATGATGCGATCCAGCACCTGCGGGTCGCTGAAGTCGGTATCTGCCGGCAGCGGATGGAGCTTGTGCCCCACGATCTGGAATACGGTGATGAGGGCGACGGAAACCGCCGCGCCTAGTAGTACCGCGAGTATCTTGCGCATCGCTGCGACCTCCTTCTCGAACAAGGGCAGCGCATGACGCCGTCTGCTGATGCCTGTCGCATCTTCAACAGATTGAACCCGGTGCGAACCGCAATACGTCAGTTTTCATTGCAGGTGACCCCCCAAAAAAATCACTGACAGTCGACCACGGCGTCACTCGCTATCGACGATCCACGCAATTCTAATCGAAGCCGGCGTCGATTTCCGGCGCAAATTGTGGATAATCTCGGCTTTCACTGGATAAGGGTAATCACACGATGGCAAAAGCAACGGCACGTCACATTCTCGTGGACACAGAAGAAAAGTGTCAGTCGCTGAAAGATGAAATTGAAGGCGGGGCAGAGTTTGCTGAGCTCGCGAAGTCAAATTCGTCATGCCCTTCAGGTCAGCGCGGTGGAGACCTGGGTGAGTTCGGCCCTGGCATGATGGTCAAGGAATTTGACGAAGTCGTGTTCAGCGCTGACGTCGGCACGGTGCAGAGCCCCGTCAAGACTCAGTTCGGCTATCACCTGCTCGAAGTTACCAGCCGCTCCGATTAACAAGCCTCTGCAAAGCACTGCCGGCATTTTCAGGCATCTGCGAGGACTGCTGACTTTTTCTGCATGCGCCTTAAACACGATCTTCTGGTTCGTGCCTATTTTTATACTGGCGATCGTCAAGTTGCTGCTGCCGTTTACCGCTGCCCGACGCATAGTGACTGCCTGGCTTATGAATATGGGCGAGGCCTGGATCAGCTGCAACGCGTTCATATTTGCCCTCAGCAATAATACCCGCTGGGACATTCGCGGGATCGAGGGACTGCGCCGTGGCCAGTGGTACCTCGTCATCGCCAATCATCAGACGTGGGTCGACATCATTGCGCTGCAAACTGCATTCAACCGGCGAATTCCATTCCTGAAATTTTTCATCAAGCAGCAGCTGATCTGGTTCCCGTTTCTCGGCATCGCCTGGTGGGCACTCGACATGCCTTTCATGAAGCGCTATTCGAAGTCTTACATTGCCCGGCATCCAGAGAGAAAAGGCCGGGACCTGGAGGCCACCCGCAGGGCTTGCGAAAAATTTCGTGATGTTCCAACCAGCGTGATCAATTTCATAGAAGGCACCCGCTTTAGCGAGGCAAAGCGGGCAAACCGCGGCGCGTCGTTCATGCATCTGCTGCCGCCCCGCGCTGGTGGCATGGCGCTTGCACTGTCGTCCATGGGGGATATGTTCGATACCATTCTCGATGTCACCATTGTCTATCCGGGTGGTGCAGCGAAGTTCTGGGACATGATGTGCGGTGAGCTCGAACATGTCGTGATCGATGTCGTTCAGCGGCCAGTGGACAAGTGGCTGTATGCCGGAGACTACGAGAACGACCGCGAATTCCGGCGTCGCTTTCATCAATGGCTGACGGAAATCTGGGAAGAGAAGGATAGGCGTTTCGCCAGCATTCTTGCAGAAGCGGCATAACGAGGGGCTTGACGAAATATGCTCGAACTAAGACCCAATTGTGAACACTGCGATTGTGATCTGCCGCCCGACTCGGCGGAAGCGATGATATGCACCTATGAGTGCACCTTTTGTCGGACGTGTGTGGAGACTGTCTACGCTCAGCAATGTCCCAACTGCCAGGGCAATTTTGAACGCAGACCCGTACGGACGAAAGCGTCCCTGCAACGCAACCCTGCGTCGACGAAACGGGTGAAGCGTGAGCAGTAAAACTGAGTACAGCCTGTATCTCGTCAGACGGGATGATGGCCATCTTTACACCGGCATCGCGACCGATGTGCAGCGCCGCATTGCCGACCACGAAAACGGGCGGCGTGGATCAAAGTATCTCCGCGGCAGGCAACCGCTGGAGCTTTACTATCAGCGTGCGATCGGTACACGCAGCCTGGCGTCAAAAATAGAATGCCGCATCAAGAAGCTGTCGAAAACCGAGAAAGAAAATCTGGACCAACTGGCATCACACATCGACGACCTTATTGTGGAGTTTGGCGCGGCAGCTCAATAGAGCACGATGGGCTGTCCGAATGGCGGTATCTCAATTGCCACACCATTACCGGTAGCCAGCAATTCATTGATCCAGCGTGCAGACTTGGGGACGTTGTCCAGCAATGTCGGCAACAGGCGGACTTCCCCGAATGGCGCGGTGAAATCGTCGTGATGAATGGCGATAACTCTTGCGGCATCCGTTGCTGTCACCGTCTCGTACCAGAATTTGCGCGTGTAGTCCCGGCCAAGTCTGGCGAGTCCCGCCACACCCAGCATCACCACATCCGCCTTGCTGGTATGCAAGCGGCCCGGCACATATCCTGCGCTTGATTGGACGAGCGTGGTCCCTTTCGGATGCCCTATCAGAACGGACCAGGCAACGCCGGTCCGATAGTCAGAAATGCGTGCCGGCTGGGTTAAGGCATGGTCGATAATCCCGGGAAAAACCTCGTTGCCGTTCAGGCCCACGGGTGCGTGGATTGAAGCAAGCAAGGTGACAGTAAACTCTCCGAACTGTCTGGACTCGCCGTCCGCCAGGATCTGGTATTGCGCGACCGGCAAATCGGCGCCGCGGACAATGTTGGCAGCAGACTCCGAGCCGAGCACGACCGCGCTGGTGCGATTAGCGATAGCACCGGTATCCAGCGCGTGATCGAAGTGTGCATGTGTCGGCAGGACTGCGGCGAGGCGATTCATGCGAAACGTGGACATCGCGTAATTAATCGTTGCGATGTCGGAACTCACCTTTTGCAGCAGCAATGCGCGCACCGGATGAACTCTGGTGAATACGCCGTCCACCAGCAGCTGGGTCTCTCCATCGTCAAACAGCACGGTCGTGACGCCGAGCCAGGTCGCAGTCACTGAATCGCCGGCATCGGTAATCACAGGAGATTCCGGCCAGCCTGTTTCCTCAATAGATCCGCGTATTTGCCACACGCGCCACAGCAGGAGAGCTGCAAGAGTGAGAACAATCAGCAGCCCAAGCACGAAGTTTCTGAGATAACGGGCGAGGAATGTGAGCCTGAAAATTTTCATAAGTCCGGTCCGCGGACTATAGCGACTTTACGGGTGCAGGGCACAGGCACCTTGGTATGGAATTGTCGCCAGCCTGATCCCGCAAGCCGCGGGAAACGCTCAGTCAACCGGCAGCAGCCAGCGGCTAAGAGAAACTCAGCTGCGCGTCAAAGTCCTTCCGTGAGTCCTTGTCCGTCAAGGCTGCGGCAGTCAGGGCGTCCCAGGCGGCGTCGCGATCCTCGGGCAGCGCCTTGCCGAAACTGAGACCCGCAAGGTATTGATCCAACTGACAGGCACGCAAGACGTTGGTGGCCGGCTGCGAGACCAGTTCAACGTCCCCGCAAAAAATCACAACGCTGGCAACCGGCACTCGCGGGACCACGTTCTGCACCGCCTTGGTCCGCCCCTGATTTTGAATCAGGGGATTAAGGAAGTTGCGGCGATCCTTGCCGAGCGTGTACGACCACTGTGGCTCGTCAGCAGCCCCAACAATCGCGCCATCGCAGTATTTGGTTTGAATGCACACCAGACCTTCCGGCAGCATCACCGCATAATCGATGCGGGTCAATCCGCCATATGCGCCGGGCAGCAGGAAGTCGCGCAGGACCCTGTCGCTATGTCGTCGCAGCTTTACCCGCAGACGTTGTCCGGCCAGGTTGTTCGAAAGTGATCGGAACGGCTTAAGCAGCGCAGAGCGAAACACAAGCGCGACGATCAAAGTTACTGCGATGGCGAGCAATGACGTTGCGATCGGACTGTTCGCCACGCCGGTTCGCACGGCGGGTTCGTCGGCGGCGGCAGCGGCAGCAACCACGGTTGAACTGAGAATTGCGAGCTGTGTGCAGGAAATGACGGACATGTGTGTAGCCTAGGATTCGCGCGACCTGCCGGCGCTCGAATCTGTCACGTTTTTTTACGTACTGCGGGATCCGAAGAGGCATAGTGTGAACGGCGCACGCTTTTGCAGCAGCGAATACTTACTCAGGAGGCGGGGTCGCAACATAGTAACCGTCGATCTCTGTCATGCGGACACCTGTCGAAAACGTCTTTGCAAGCGCCTCTGCGGTAAGCGTCTTTGTCTTCGATCCATCCGCTACGATTCGACCTTCGCGAAGCAAGATGACACGCCCGATTTCCGGCGGAATTTCATTGATCAGATGGGTAACCAGAATAACATTTTTGCCGTTTCTGATAAGTGCGCGGATCCGGCGCAAATAGTCGAAACCGGCTGCCAGGTCCAGTCCGGCCGTGGGTTCATCCAGGATCAGGGTGTCGGGATCGTGAACGAGCGCTCTGCCAAGCAGGCAGCGGCGTTGCTGCCCTGTCGACATTTGCCCCAATGGCGTCGCTGCCAGCGAACCTATGCCTAATTCCTGCACAATTTTGTGTGCAACTCGGGACTGGGCAACTGACACTTTAGCAGCGACGCCGCCGTGCGTGCCGATGCTGGAATGAAAACCGGACAGAACCACATCAATACCAGTTGTTGCGGGACGATAATTCATTTGCAGATCATGTGACACGATACCGATGCGAGCTCGAAGCTCCCAGACATTCCAGCGATCTTTGCCGAGAATCCGCACGTGGGAATCGCGACTGAAACGAGGATACAACTCGCGATAGATCACCTTGAGCAAGGTCGTTTTTCCGGAACCGTTCGGGCCGAGAACTGCGGTCGGTTCGTGCTGCTCGAGGCGAAGGTTGAAGTTGTCGAACACGCAAGTGTCGCCGCGGTAGATCGTGGCGTTTTGAATATCAATGAGCGGCACATCGGAATTTGGCATGAATGCTACACCTGTTGAGTCCGCCAGCTGCCGCTCCGCAGGACCAGCACCGACATGATAGTCAGTACGGATTCGGAGACGACAATAGCGGCAAACACACCATTTGGGCCAAGGCCGGCGGCGGTGGCCAGCCAATAGGCCAGCGGAATCTGCAGTACCCAGAATGCGATGAAATTGAGCAATGCCGGCGTACGTGTATTACCCGCCCCGTTCAGCGCCTGAATCACGATCATGCCGACCGCATACATGGGATAACCAAGCGCCATAATTCGCAGGCAGCTGACGCCGTAAGCAACGATTTCAGGGTCTGTGGAAAAAGCGGCCACAATGGCAGGCGCCTGCAGGATGAAAACGATGGCAAGTACGGACATGAACAACGCGTTGTAGCGTGAGGCCGTCCAGACTGATTTCTCAGCCCGCTCGGGTTTTCCTGCACCCAGGTTCTGTCCGACCAGCGTTGCCGCCGCATTGCCGAGTCCCCATGCCGGAAGAAAGACGAATTCCATCATTCGCAGAGCGATGGTGTAGGCGGCAATGGCGGCGCTGCCGAACAGTGCGACAATTCGCATAATGACGATCCAGCTCGCCGTGGCTATGAGAAACTGTGCGATACCGCCAGCGGAGATACGCAAGAGACGCAGTAGCAGCCGCGGTTGCAGTCGCAAATCGCGCCGTGCAAATTGCAGCCGCCCGCGCCCGGCCAGCAGGTACCAGAACAGGTAAGTCACGCCTGCGCTGCGACCGATCGTCGTCGCGACGGCGGCGCCCGTGACTCCCATCTCCGGAAACGGGCCGACGCCAAAAATAAAACAGGGATCGAGAACGATGTTCAGCCCGTTCGCGAGCGTCAGCGCACGTAGCGCCACCGGTGCATCGCCCGCACCGCGGAAGCCGGCGGTCAGAATGAAGAGAAAAAGAATACTGGCATTGCCGCCCAGCATTACAGCGATAAATCCCTTACCGGTGGCAATCACGTCGTCACTGGCGCCCATCATACTGAGCAGGTTCTCCGCGAATACGATTCCCGCCGCGCCGATCAGTAATGCGAGTACTGCACCGATCCAGATTGCCTGGCCGATTACCCGCGCTGCTTTCGAGGGTTTTTTCGCACCGATGCAGCGTGCGACCAGCGCGGTCACACCCATACCCAGTCCGATGGCAAGCGCATACAGAATTGTAATCAGCGCTTCCGTCAGGCCAACCGCAGCGATAGCGGCCGTGCCCAGCAAGGAAACAAACGCGATATCGACTACAGCAAACACCGCTTCCATCGACATCTCAAGCATCATCGGAATGGCCAGCAAGCCCAGCGCACGGCCGATCGGGCCGGTCGCAACGTCGCTTTGATTGTCGCTAAGCGACGTTGCGACAAATGTCCGGATCGACTGCCATCGGGCAGTGAATCTCTTACTGCTTGCTTCAGTCATTTCAATGCTTGCGGCGATCGTTTCTCAACAGCAGTTCCAGCTCTCTGGCCGTATCCCGGGATGACTGTATCAGCCGCTCCTCGTCATTCTGCATGGCCTGTTGCTCCCGGATCAATTGCTGGTCACGTGTCTGAAAAGTATCGATGATTTGTTTGCCATCGTCCGCATCCACGCCGAGACCGAGAAGCACCTGCCTGCCCATCTCTATGCTGGACAGCAGTGTCTCGCGAAAGATGTGTTCAATGCCGAGATCCATCAGATGGTACTCGTGGCGCCGATTTCGTGCGCGCGCCACGATTGTCAGGTGGGGAAAATGACGGCGAACGAGTTGCGCGGTTTTCATCGATGTCTCAATGTCGTCAATGGCAAGCACGAATATTCGGGCGTTCTCCGCGCCTGCCGCGCGCAGAAGATCGAGTTTCGATGCATCACCGTAGTGCACGATGTTGCCGAATTTTCTAACGACGTCGACTTGTGAAGAATCGATTTCGAGTGCCGTGAATCGACTACCGATGATGGACAGCAGGCGCCCGACGATCTGTCCGACGCGGCCGAACCCCGCGATGATTACGGCGTGATGCTCATCGTGCATCGGGTCGTAGTCGGGCTCTTCCTTTTTTGCCAGCCTCGAGGTGAACGTTTCACTCAGCAGGAATGCGACTGGCGTCAGCAACATCGACATCGCTACAGCAAGAACCAGGCGCTCCATGAGGGCCGCATCGAATGGCACCGATTGGGCAACGATGCCGAAAAGTACGAATGCAAATTCGCCGCCCTGCGCCAGTACGACGGCAAGTGTAATGGCCCCCCTGGCGTCGCATAAGCCAAAGACACGGGCAAGCGGGAAAACGACCAGCGCCTTGATCAGCATCAGTCCGAGGACCAGAGCCATTATGATTAAAGGTTCCTGGATCAGCAGTCCCAGGTTGACCGTCATCCCGACGCCGATGAAGAAGAGGCCCAGCAGCAGTCCTTTGAAGGGCGCGATGTTCGCCTCGAGCTCATGGCGATATTCTGAATCGGCGAGCAGCATTCCCGCGATAAAAGCGCCCAGGACCATCGACATGCCGGCCGCCTCCATGATGAGCGCCGAGCCTGTCACCACCAGCAGTGCGGTTGCCGTGAAAAGTTCCGGAATATCGGTGCCTGCCGCTATGCGCAATACGGGTCGCAGCAGGTAACGTCCACCGAAGATCAGCCCGCCGATGGCCAGCGTGGCAAGCAACAGACTTTGCATGCTCACCGCGCCCTGCGCCGATTGACCCAGCATCGGCAGTACCGCAATCATCGGGATTACTGCGAGATCCTGAAATAACAGCGTTGCAAAGGCGGCCCTGCCATGCGTCGTCGTCAACTGCTTTTTCTCAGCGAGCAGTTGCAGTACGAACGCGGTTGAAGACAGTGACAGGACCAGACCGATAATGAGCGCAGTTCGAAAATCCAGCTTAAACGCTACCCCTGCGAGCGCAATCGCCGTCGCCGTCGCTAAGACCTGTGCTGAGCCCAGGCCAAAAACCATTTTTCGCAAAACCCACAGACGGGAAGGCTGCAGTTCAAGGCCGATTATAAACAGCAGAAAGACAACACCCAGCTCGGCAAAATGCAGAATGTGCTGCGGATCCTCGATCAGGCCGAGCGTAGCCGGGCCGATGACAATGCCCGCTGCCAGATAGCCGAGTACCGAGCCAAAGCCCAGACGTTTGCTGATCGGCACGGCGAGCAGCGCGGCGAGCAGAAAAATGACCGCTTCTTGCATCAAACTCATTGCATGCATCTCCGAAAAAACTGTCGAAAGCGTTGCGGCGGAAGGCGAAATGCGGCCCCGCAGTGCCACTACCCGGATAATTGCATTAAACTACTCTGCAGTTTTTCAGAGACTTAGCTATGGGCACGAAGCAGCACTGGCGCGCGGCGTTGATTGTAACCGCGCTGGCATTCATCGGGGCGTGTGATTCAGGTTCAGGTGATCGTGCCGAAAGCACCGCTGCCGAACCTGCGGCACCAGCGATCGTCGAAGCAGATGACGTTCGCACGGGGAATGGCGGTGCGGCCGGGCCGTCCGTCGCGCCGCAACAGCCGGTCGTATCCGAAACGCTTCCCTACGCCGAGGTCGATGAGCAGCTCGTGTACGGGCACTTCACGTTTCCCGCAGACATGGTCGATCCGCTGCCTGGCGTGATCATTGTGCACGAGCGCTGGGGTCTCGATGAGAGTACGCGCGCACAGGCGGACCGGCTCGCAGGTCAGGGTTTCGTTGTTCTGGCCGTGGATCTGTACGGTGGCAACACGGCGATAGACATCGCCGGCAGCCGCGAACTGATGACCCAGGTCGTCGAACACCCGGATCTTGCCAGTGACAATATTCGGCAGGCTTACCAGTTTCTCGTGGACTCCGGACAGGCGCCGCGCATCGGTATCCTGGGCTGGAGTTTTGGTGCCGGCCTCGCGTTAAACGCAGCGCTGCAGATGCCGGAGGAAATCGATGCTGTGGTTATTTACTACGGGCAGATGACGGGCAACGAGGAAAGACTGCAATCTCTGCAGGCGCCGTTGCTCGCCGTATTCGGTGAAAACGATCGCGGTGTAACGCAGCAATCCGTCATGGACTTTGACGAAGCGCTCGCCAGTTTACGCAAGAATTATGAGATCGTGAGGTATCCGGGCGTGGGTCACGCGTTTGCCGATCCGGGATCCTCCAACTACGCGCGCGATGCAGCCGAAGATGCGTGGTCAAGGGTGCTGGAATTTTTTAATCGGCATCTGTCGCTGGCGACACAATAGGGCCGTCAGTTCGCTGCGGCCGTGTCGGTCCTGCTATCGCTCATATCGGTGTCGCTGTCGGTGCGTTCCTGCTCACAGATCAGCAGCACATCCACAGACTCTGAGACGTAGGTAATTCTACGGTCGCTGGCGTTTGCGCAGGTCAGCGCCAGCTGGGCGGATACCACGGCCGGGACAAGCAGGGAAGACTCATGCGGAGCTGCCCCGACGCCGGACGCGGTGGCGCAAAAACTGTGCACTGCAACCGGACCGACCTGAGTGGCGGGTACCGTCAGGGTCAACTCGAAGGGTCCTGCTGCCGGGATCTCGGCGGCCGACACAGCCTTGCGCGAATCGGCGATACCCAGTGACACGGTTTCTGCCTCGAATCCGACGTCACAGGACGCCGTCAGCACAAACCGGGATTGAAGTTCAGGCAGGCGCAGCGCTTTCGTTCCCGCGTTTCGCGCCGTGATGGAAATTTGCAGCACTTCCGAGGTGACTGACAATTCGCTGGCGTGTAAATTTAGGTCGGCAAACAACAGCAGCAGGCCGCACGAACCGGTGAGGGGGGTTGTGAATAAAGAATTCATGTTTCGCCAGAACGATATAGGATCAACCATCTAAAGTCGCGCTATTCTATAGCGTCTCAGGCTGAAACTGATCCAAAAGGTTCCACAGATGAATCCTCTCCGCGTGACCTACAATCTGGCGCGCCGCATCGTGATCGCTATCGCTGGTACGACAGTGCTCTTGCTCGGTGTTGTGATGATCGTGACGCCAGGGCCCGCGATCGTCGTCATACCGCTGGGACTTGGCATCCTCGGTCTGGAATTCACCTGGGCGAAGGTTTGGCTAAGATATTTGCGACAGAAAATCAGTGCCAACACGCAGCAAGCGCGCGCCAATCGGGCCGATAGCCACCGACAGCGCCAAGACGGATCGTCCTGACCGAAGGGCTATCGGCCTGTGCGAGTCAGCGCCTGGTGCCGGGTGCATGAATTTCGGGAGAAAAAGATAGGAGCCGGAGCGACCGTGGGGCGGTCTCCGAGGGGGGTAGGCCGGTCCTGACTGGACCGGACTCCGGCTCCCGAGTTTAAACGGCATTTAAGGGGGATAATGCCGCCGGACCCTCACAGGTCCGCTTTTCCGGCTGCTGTACCCAGGGACTGTCGGGGGAGAACTGCCCTGTTCCGGTGTCAGCTGCCAGTGGTTTTCAGGCGCCCGTTACCGGTCGCCTGCAACTTTTACGGACGTTGGGCCGATCAGTCGAATATCAAGATCGAGCCGGTTGTGCTCCGCGAGCGAGACCAGCGCCTCGCTGGCGGCCGATTCCGTCGCCTCTTTCGCGCGCTCTAGACTTATTTCCAGCTTGTCTTCATCTCTGGTCTCGGTACTTGCCGTATCAATGGCCTCGTCCGCGAAGGACGGTGCGATTGTCATCAGCGCCGCCAGAATCAGGGCGGCATTCCGTTGGGTGTTCATGTGTCTTTCCTTGGTTAAATTGGCCGGTGGCGCATCGTGTGCCACAAGGCGATAAGTGTTTGTCCTCCCTATTGCATAGACCGTGCCAACATTCAAAATCTCTATCTTTCAAGGGCTTAACTAATAAAGACGATTTACGAAATTCCGTCATTAACGGAAAATCGTAGCAATGTTCACGAAATTCCGTTATAGAATGCACGTCATGACCACCACCAGCGATTACCAATGGCTTTTCCGCAAAGCGCCTACGATGGCAACGTCCATTGGCACAGACGGCCGCTATATGGACGTCAACGATGCCCTGCTAAAACGCCTCGGCTACGAGCGTGACGAGATGCTCGGAGAACGCCCGGCCGACTTTGTCACGGCGGAGACGGCGGCCCGTATTGAGAAGGAACTGGTACCAACGCTGCGGCGTACCGGCAAGCTCGAAAACAAGCGCATTGATTTCGTCAGTCGCGATGGTGAGATCGTAAACTGTCTCACCAGCTCGCTGGTCGAGCGCAGCACGGACGGCGCGGTCGTTCGCACGATTGCGATGTACACCGAAGTGTCCGACCTTGCACGAGCCGACTGGAAGTACCGTCAGCTTTACCGGGCGACGCCTGCAATGTTGCACACGGTCGATGCGGAGGGTGCAATTATTGCGGTAACCGACCATTGGTTACAGAAGATGGGCTATGCGAGGGAGGAAGTGGTCGGCCGATCGATTATGGATTTTTACAGTGATGCCGATCGAAAGCGCTTTGCCTCGGGCATCCTGCAGGAACTCATCAGCGGCGGCGAATTCACCAATGAACAGCGCCAGGTCGTGACGCGGAATGGCAAGGTGCTTGATCTCCTCATGTCAGCGGTATCCGAGCGCGACGGCAGCGGCAACGTTTATCGCATGCTCGTTGCGTCAAAGGACATCACAGAAAGAATCCGCGTCGAGCGCGAGCTGCGCACGGCGCTGGCGGAAAATGCACACCTGCGGGATGAACTGGAGCGCGAGCGCGATTACCTCCGGGAAGAAGTAAACGTGGCCATGAATTTCGGCCGCATTATCGGTCGCAGCCCCGCTCTGAAGCACATGCTGTCGCAAGTCGAGGCAGTCGCTCGGACGCCGGCAAACGTACTCATCCTCGGAGAATCGGGCGTTGGCAAGGAACTGGTTGCGCATGCCATTCATTCACGAAGCAGCCGAAACGCGGCACCCCTGGTCAAGGTGAATTGCGCATCGATACCCAAGGAACTATTCGAAAGCGAATTCTTCGGCCACATAAAAGGTGCATTTACCGGCGCCCACCGTGACCGGGTCGGTCGCTTTCAGCTCGCGGATGGCGGCACAATCTTTCTAGACGAAATCGGAGAAATACCATTCGAGTTGCAGGGTAAGTTGCTGCGGGTACTACAGGAAAGCGAGTTCGAGCGCGTCGGTGACGACATTACCCGCTCCGTGGACGTGCGTGTCATTGCGGCCACGAACCGGGATCTGGAGCAGCTCGTTGTGGATGGCAAGTTTCGCGAAGACCTGTTTTACAGACTCAGCGTATTTCCGATCGAGGTGCCGCCATTGCGGGATCGTCCGGAGGATTTATTGCAACTGGCCAAACATTTTCTTGACCAGACCTGTAGCGAATTCGGTCGCAAGCCGCTGAAGCTGACGCATGCGCAGGCGGATGCCATTACGGCTTACGACTGGCCAGGTAACGTGCGGGAGCTGAAGAACGTCATCGAAAGGGCGGTGATCCTTTCGAAAGGTAATAACCTGCGACTCGACCTGTCGCTGCCGGAAATGAGCGTGGCGGCAGCGGAATTGCCGCAACAGGCAGCGGGCGAAGTGGCACAGGCTGTCCTTAGTGAGAAACAGATGCGGCAATTGCAGAAGGACAACCTGCAGATGGCACTGAAACAAGCCAACTGGCGGGTTTCAGGAAAAGACGGCGCTGCCGACATCCTGGGGATAAAGCCCACGACGCTTGCCGATCGGATAAAATCTTTTGGTATACAAAAACCGCGGTGACATTTACGACATATGTGCCGTCGTTGGATTGCCTGACATCAGGATATGATCTCGTATGACCCAGCGCTTGAAGTTTATCGCGGTGTTTCTATTGTTGTTTCCACAGCTCAGCGCTGCTGACACCTCGCTGCCTGCATCAGTCCGGAATGCACTTGCTTTTCGCAACGTGCCGGACACGGCACTAAGCGTTTACGTTGAGAAACTGGACGACGGAGAAGTCGTCCTGGCCTGGAACGAAGCCGAGCCCCGCAATCCTGCGTCAGTCGAGAAGATGGTCACAACCCTGGTTGCACTGGATGTGCTGGGACCTGCGTACCAATGGAAGACCGAAGTTACCTTTATCGGAGAGGTCGAGAACGGGGTTCTGAATGGCGATGTTTTGCTCAAGGGTTTCGGCGACCCATATCTGGTGACCGAGCGTTTCTGGCAACTTTTGCGGGACATTCGCCGCACGGGCATTTCGGAAATAACCGGCAATTTGTTGCTCGATGACAGCTACTTCGACGTCGGTGATTACGACCCGGGGGCGTTCGACAGGGAGCCGCTGCGCGCCTACAACGTAGCGCCAAATGCTTTACTGACCAATTTTAAGGTCGTGCGCTATTTTTTCGAGCCGACAAGTGGATCGCCAGCGGTCAGAGTGAGACTCGAACCTGCACTCGACAATCTTGACATTATCAATCAGCTGAACATTGCGCCCGGCTCCTGTCGCGGCTATCAGCGCGGTATCACGATCACGCCAAATGACGATGTGAGCAGGGTAACCTTCAGCGGTCGCTTTCCCAGTGGTTGCCGTATCTATGCTATGGATCGGGCGGCGCTCGGCCACAACGAATTCACTTACGGACTGTTCAAGTCCCTATGGCAGGAATCTGGCGGCAAGTTTAACGGCGAGTGGGCAAATGTCGTCGCGAATCCGGAGCAGGAAGCAGACATCACGTTTCGCTCGCTTTCACTTGCTGAAGTGATCGCAAAGGTTAACAAGCACAGCAACAACGTGATGGCGAAACAGCTTCTCTATACGCTCGCTGCCGAAGAGCTGGAGCCTCCTGGCACGGAAGCGAAAGGTCGCGAGGTCGTTCGTCAATGGCTGCAATCACACGGCATGAATTTCGAGGAGCTGCGCATCGACAACGGAGCGGGGCTGTCGCGTAATTCCAGGATGACGGCGAGACATCTTGGCGACCTCCTGCGCTACGCCTACGAAAGCAGGTTCATGCCGGAATACGTGTCCTCTCTCTCATTGTCGGGCCTCGATGGCACATTACGGCGCCGGTTCAAAGACCGCTCGCTCATAGGGCAGGCCCACATGAAAACCGGGTCGCTCGATCACGTGAGCGCAGTTGCGGGCTATCTCCAGTCGCGATCTGGCGATCGCTATGTCGTGGTCGCCATGCTGAATCACACGGACGTCCATCGCGGACCCGGTGAGGAAGTGCAGGAGATGCTTCTGCGCTGGCTATACGAGCGCTGATTGTTTGGTGACAGGCGGGCAGGGTTTGCGCTGACATAGTAAACTCGCCTTCGCTGTGGCTCCGGGGAGAAGGTAGTGATGCAACAGGCAAAAATTCATTCACTGGCGGTAATCACTGCTTTCGTTTTTCTGTGCGCGCTTCCCTTGCCGCTGTTGGCAGAGACGGCGTATGTGACCGACAATCTTCGACTCGGCTTGCACCAGGCACCGGATACCAGTGATCGCGCATTCCGGACGCTCGATAGCGGTCAACCGGTCGAAGTCCTGTCGCGCGACCGGAATTATGCCAATGTTACTTTGCCCGACGGGACTCGAGGCTACGTCAAGGCGGCTTATCTTGTCGATGACAAGCCGGCCAAGCTGATCGTTGCTGAAACCCAGGCCGCTAACGAGAAATTACAGCAGGAGCTTGCGGAACTTAAATCAGCATTTGCCGCACCTTCGGCGACCATCGCGAAACTCCAGAGTGATCTCAGCGTAAGCCAGTCTGCGGCAGAGGAGAGCGAGGCGGCGGCGCGGAAGCTTTCCGATCAGGTTGAAGATTTTCGCAGCAGGCAGGAACAGTTCAAATACAGCCTGCCGATCAGCTGGGTCGGTGGCGCGATAGTTGTCGCGCTTCTCGGCGGTTTCCTGTTCGGTCTCTGGTGGGTGGATTATCGTAGTCGTAAGCGCCACGGAGGAATACGAATTTATTGAGACGCACTGAATATTCAGCCGGGCTGCCGGGGCAGCTGTGCTGCTCAACTGTCCTCAGGCGGCTGCACAAACCTTACTGAAACCGTTTCGCACTGGCAGTCCGATGTCCCTGGTCAACCGATCGATTTCACTCTGTGTGCGTGCCCGCGCCGCGCTCTCAATTTGTTCGTCGCTGAGATGTGGCGCAAAAAGCTTTAAGAAGTCGGACATGTAGCAGCGCAACATCGTATTGCGCCGGATTCCGATCCAAGCCTGGCTGCGGGGAAATACACCATTGGCCGCTATCGCGGTCAGACTCTGACGATCTTCAGGCTCATATGCCATGCTGGCGACAATGCCAATGCCGAGTCCCATGCGAACGTAAGTCTTGATCACGTCAGGATCCCTCGCGGTAAAAACCACATTCGCTTCCAGGCCTTGCGCCCGAAAGGTGTCACGGAGGCTGTTGTCGTTCTCAAAACTGAACACATAGCTGACCAGCGGAAATGCTGCGAGATCGTGCAGCGATACCGGGCGGTCCAGCTTGGTGAGCGGATGCTCATTCGGCACCAGAATGATGCGATCCCATTGATAACCAGGTAATTGCAGCATGTTGCTGAAACGTTCGTCACTGCCGCTTCCGATGGCGAAATCAATTTCACTAGAGGACATCATTTGCGCGATCTGTTCGGATGTGCCCTGATGAATGTTCAGGCGGACTTTAGGATACTGTTTTCTAAGTTCTCGCAGAATTTCCGGCAGGACGTAACGTGCCTGCGTATTGGTCGCCGCGATCGTGAGCGTTCCCTCTTCTTCTTTATAGAGATCGGCGGCGAGACAGCGGATGTGATCGACTTCGTCCATGATCAGACGCGCTCGCTTTACCACCTGATTGCCGGCGCGCGTGATTCGATGAAGGCTTTTTCCCTTTCGCGCAAACAACTGCATGCCGAGTTCCTCCTCGAGCAGTTTCAGTTGCTTGCTGACCCCGGGCTGCGACGTGTAGAGCCGCTCAGCGGCCGCCGTAATGTTCAGGCCGTTGTCAACGATTGCCAACAGATATTTTAGTTGTTGTAACTTCATGTGGGCCATTACGTTGGGTAATGTCGGCTGTTAGGCGTAGACCGCCAAACTTTCATTTCGTTGCAGAAATATGCGTAAAAAGTTTGTGGCGGCCAGAAATGAATTCGCCATTGCACCTCGCTTGTGTTTCGACGATGCCGCATATAACGTTAAGGCATATCGCGAGAAACGCATCCAGCGTGAGGGACCGCCCAAGGGACAGTGTCGTGCGATCAGGTATTCGTTCTTTGCTTAGATGCCGGAAGTAGCGATAGGGTTGCCAAAGCAGTGTAAAAAGTGGTGGCTTGCAATGGGCTGCCGAGTACAAACCACGAGGGAATAAACCATGATTTACGACAGCATTATCGACACGATTGGAAATACACCGATTGTTCGGCTAAATCGACTGGCGCCCAAAGGCGTGGAGATGTACGTCAAGGTCGAGTCATTCAATCCGCTGGCCTCCGTTAAAGATCGTCTGGCTTGGGCAATCATCAATGATGCGGAACGCAAAGGTCAGCTTAAGCCTGGTCAGACAGTCGTCGAAGCGACGTCCGGCAACACCGGCATTGCACTGGCTATGGTGTGTGCCGCGAGAGGCTACGGTTTTGTCGCGGTGATGGCGGAATCATTTTCCGTGGAACGTCGCAAAATCATGAAGATGCTTGGCGCACGGGTGATACTGACACCAGCAGCCGAGCGCGCAACAGGAATGGTGAAAAAGGCCGAAGAGCTGGCAAAAAAACACGGCTGGCTACTGGCAAGGCAGTTCGAAAATCCGGCTAATCCGGAATATCACCGCAATTCGACCGGTCCGGAAATTTTGCGGGACTTTGCGGGCAGACGCCTGGACTACTGGGTGTCGGGTTATGGCACGGGTGGCACGATGACCGGCGCCGGCGAGGTGCTGAAAGCAGCGAGGCCGGATATCACGATTGTCGCCACCGAACCTGCTGGCGCCGCAATGTTAAAGGGCGACCCGTGGAGTCCCCACAAGATTCAGGGCTGGACACCGGATTTTATTCCGGAGGTTCTTAACCGTGATGTCTATGATGAACTCGTGCCAGTGACGGATGATCGCTCAATCGAAGTGTCGAAGATGCTCGCGGCAAAGGAAGGATTGTTCGTTGGCATTTCATCTGGAGCTACGCTCGCTGCGGGACTCGAAGTGGCGGCACGCGCGAAGGAGGGGAGTGTCATTCTCTGTATGTTGCCCGACACTGCGGAACGCTACCTCAGCACGCCACTCTTCGCAGACATCGCTGAAGGGTCAGACGACGACTGGCTCGCGTCGCTGGATAGTTGATCGGCGACCAGTGAATACCACCCTGGGGTAACCCTGAAAACTGCCAGGTTAGTGTGACGAGGTCCGCAGAATTGATTGATCGGCAAGCTGCCGATACGGCATCTCCTGTTCGCTGAGACGCCCATCACAGTCGGAACGGTGCAGTCGTGGCAGCGTGACGCTATTGCAAAAGACCGCCCCCGGCGGTCGCCAGCCAGGACAGCTAACGCCAATGACGGCGGACGTTCACAACCTGACCACGCGCAGGAATATAGGTTCTGTAAAGAATCTCCTGCAGTCGCTCGTGCCGCGCGCGCAATGTTTTTGCTTTTACGATCTGGAGCGCCACTGCGTGTGGAGCAGTGACGGCGTGGAAGACTACGAGATCGACAATTTTCTCGCCGACCTGCCGGGAGCTATCCTGCAAGGATCAGACCCGGACGCGGATATGGTGCGGCGCACTTTGACTTCAGGCCGCACGCTGCTGTTGCTGCCGATTCATGACAGCGACACGCAGGGCCTCGGCGTACTGATATCTGTGTTCTCCAAGAATGCCGGCAAATCGTCCTGGTTCAATCCAAGCCTGCTGAAAAACATTCTCCTGCCGGCAGTGGAGATCATCGCTGAGACTCTGCAGCTCAACAAGGCCTTACAGCTGGCAGAGGACCGTGCCAGTGTGGCCGAATCAGAACTGCATCTGGTTTATAAAGTCGACGAAAAAATTCACGGCACCTCACGCAGCCACGCCGGCCTTGCACAGCTCATTGGCCAGAGCGGCCGCTTTCTCGGCATTACTTACAGCGTGCTGTTGTTGCCGTCCAAACGCATTCGTATCAGTGCGACCCACTCAAGCTGGAAAGATGTCAACCGCAAAGCCGTGGACAAATATATCCTCGACACTTTATTTCAGAAGCTGGAGGGACAGCGCTCTCCAGCGATCTTCGATATACCAGCAGTTGCCGATTCCGAAAACCCGGCCGAGAAAGGCTATCAGGCAATGCTCTGCCCCCTGATTGACCGGTCCGGCAATGTTGAAGGCGTATTGGCACAGATGGGGCGCATGAGCGGCGAGCCGTTCAAGCAGTCACACCTGCGTTTCATGTCGCACATTGTGCGCAAAGTTGAATATGTCATCGAACAGTCCTTCGACTCGATGACCGGCCTGATGAACCGATCCGGTTTCGAGGCGCAGCTAAACGAATCGGTCAAGGCACTGACTGGCGCGCAGGATGTTCACCAGCTGCTGTATTTCGATCTCGACAACCTGCAGCTCGTCAACGATACCTTCAACCGCGGCGCGGGTGATCAGGTCATGATCCGTTTCGGTCAATTGCTGGAGGAGCACTTGCCGGCGAATGCTGTCGCGACCCGACTTACGGGCGACGATTTCGTCATTCTGCTGACCCACAGTAGTGTCGAAGAAGCGATTGAGCTGACGTCGCTCATTCGCAAGGGGAGCCATGTACTGCGCTATCTGCAAGGCGATAAGTCACTGCAGGTGACCGTCAGTGTGGGCATCGCCGAGCTCAACGGCAGGCAGGCTGAAGGTGATGCCCTGACTGCGGCACGCATCGCTTGTGACACAGCAAAAGATCATGGTCGCGACCGCTTTGAAATTTATGACCAGGATAATCAGAGCATCATTCGCCGTTACGACGACATGTACCTCGTTGCCGAAATTCAGAAGTCACTGGATGCCGAGGGTTTTGAACTGATGGCCCAGCCGATCGTCGCGCTTAGCGATGAAAACGAGGGCTGCCATTACGAAATTTTGTTGCGCATGCGCGACAACAAGGGAAACCGCGTGTCTTCGTCCGCCTTTTTCTCTGCCGCGGAACGCTATCAGCTCATGCCACAAATAGATCGTTGGGTCGTATCCAGGGTCCTCGCTAAACTGGCGACGCATCGGGAAACGCTGCAAGAGAGTGGCGCAGCGTTCGCCATCAATTTGTCCGGCCAGTCGCTTGGCGACGATGAAATCCTCAATTTTGTCGAAGAGGAAATCGATCGGTCCGGCGTGACTTCGGCGTCACTTTGCTTTGAAGTAACTGAATCAGCTGCGGTGTCCTGTCGCCATAAAGCACAGGCCTTCATCACCGCACTCAAAAAGCGAGGCTGCCGATTTTCTCTCGACGATTTCGGCGCTGGATTGAGCTCTTTCGCCTATCTCAAAAATTTCAGTGTCGACACGCTCAAGATTGATGGCAGTTTCATTCGTGATATCTGCAGCAACCGGATTTCTGAATCCATGGTTGCCGCCATCACTCAGGTTGCGAAGGTAATGGATCTGCAAACCGTGGCCGAGTACGTGGAGAGCGCTGAATCGATGGACGTCATCCGACGGCTTGGCGTCGATTATGCGCAGGGACATTTGGTCGGTAAACCCAGGCCACTGGACGACGTATTGAGAGATCTGAGTGCGAAAGTCGTGGTTGCCGCGCGCTGATAACGGCGGAAACAGCACCATGCTATCCGGCGGTGCATTGATGGCATAAAGCAGTAGACTTGTAGCGATGACCGGAAACGCCGCCGCCACTACGGAATTGTCCCGCTTGCCCGAACTTCTTCAGGGGCCCGTGCAACGCTTTCTTGAGCGGATTCCGGATGGATCCCTGCCCGGCGGCAAAGATATTTCCACCAACCTTGTCAGACTGGTCGCCAGTAGCGAGTTCGCCGCCGGTGTACTGCATCGCCAGTGGGACTGGTTCTGCCCGTGGCTGGGGCAGGAAAAATTTCGTCAGCCGTTCGATCTTCAAGCCCTGCAACTATTCAGCGCTGATCTTGGCGCTTCGACGACAGATATCGAAGCTACGAAGTCGGAACTGCGCAAGTTTCGAAACCGCAGTCTCGTGCACCTTCTGTGGCGCAGCCTGACTGAGCTGGATGACGTCTGGCAAACCATGCGAGCACTGTCTGACCTTGCCGATGCACTGGTCGATGGATGCGTCCGGTTCGCCAGCAAATTGCTCGACGAACGCTTCGGCGCGCCGCAGGATGACAGCGGTGCCCGCATTCCTCTGGTGGTCGTGGCCATGGGCAAGCTCGGTGGGCGAGAACTCAATTTTTCTTCTGATATCGATCTGATACTTCTCTACCCGACCAATGGCCAGACCAGCGGACCTAGAGTGCTGACGGCCCATGAGTACTTTATTCGGCTGTCGCGTCAGGTCGTCAAGCTGCTCGACGAGGTAACGGCGGACGGCTTTGTCTATCGGGTAGACACCCGCCTGCGACCATTCGGGGACAGTGGTCCGCCGGTGACCAGCTACGCTGCGCTGGAAGGTTATCTGCTGCAGCACGGTCGGAGCTGGGAGCGATACGCCTACGTCAAGGCCCGCGTAATCAGTCCGCCAGGAGTGACGTCGTCCGGACGTGAGCTGCAAAAGGATCTCATTGATCCCTTCGTATACCGACGCTATCTCGATTACGGGGTGTTCGAATCCCTGCGCGAAATGAAATCCATGATCGAGGCGGAGGTGCAGCGTCGAGAGCTGCTGGACAACATAAAACTCGGTCCGGGCGGCATCCGGGAAATAGAATTCATTGCGCAGTCGCTGCAGCTGGTTCGCGGCGGCGCCGATGTGCATTTGCGTTGTCGCGAACTGCGCGACGCACTGGCCCGGCTACGATCTTCCCGAGTGATGACGCGTGACGCGGTCAATTCGCTGACCGAGGCCTATGCTTTTCTGCGCCGTTTTGAGAACGGCGTCCAGAGTATCCGCGATCAGCAGACCCACGACGTGCCAGCTGACCCGGCTGATCGTCAGAGAATGCAGCTCATCATGGGCTTCGATTCCTGGGACGAATTGCAGCAGGCGTTGCAGGGGTATCGCGACCTCGTCAGCGCCAACTTCGAAAGCGTGGCTTTTCGCAGCGCGGGACTGCAGAAACAGGAGCAACTTGGCGACAAGCTAGGAACAAAGTGGCGGACGGCAACAACTGCCGAAGACTGGATCGACGTCTTAGCGGAACTGGACTACAAAGACCCGCAGAATCTGGCAAATGTGCTGATCGAGTTCCGGCATTCGTCTGCCATTCAGCAAGCCGACGCAACGGCACGCAGGCGCCTCGGCCTATTTATGCGATCCTTCCTCGCCGCACTGAAAAATCGCGAGCAACCGGCGCGAGTGTGCGAGCGGGTACTGAATGTCATTTCACAGATCATACGCCGCAGTGCGTATGTGGCGTTGCTGAATGAGAATCCGCCGGTACTCGAGCGCCTCATAGCGCTTTGCGAACAAAGCGCATATCTGTCCAGTGAAATCGCGCGCTATCCACTGCTACTGGACGAATTGCTGGACCCCAGGCTGTATACGGCGCACATTTCGCGAGCGAGTATGAGTGAAGATCTCGACGAGCGCCTTGCATGCCTGGAAAGTGTCGACAGCGAAGATCGCATCGAGGCGCTTGCCCAGTTTCAGCGTGCAACGCTTTTTCGAATTGCCGTCGCCGACATCAGCGGCAGTCTGCCAATTATGAAAGTGAGCGACCGACTGACCGAGCTGGCAGAAATTGTACTCACTGAGGCGCTGTCGGTGGCGTGGAACGATCTTGTGGAACGTCACGGCTCGCCCGGATTCAAGACGCCATCAGGACAACATGAAAGAGCCGGATTTGGCGTCATCGCATACGGCAAACTGGGCGGCATGGAGCTTTCTTATCGGTCGGATCTCGATCTCGTATTCCTGCACGACTCGCGCGACTCGGATCAGGAAACCAACGGTCCCAAGCCGCTGGAGAACAGCATGTTTTTTGGTCGACTGGTGCGACGGCTGGTGCATTTCCTGACCGCCCAGACTGGCTCCGGCGCACTCTACGAGGTGGACACCAGGCTTCGGCCAAGCGGTCGATCGGGGCTGCTGGTTATTAATCTCGACGGCTTCGCAAAGTATCAGGAGGATAACGCGTGGACCTGGGAGCACCAGGCGCTACTGCGCAGTCGCCCGATTGCGGGCAGCGCACACGTCTGTCGGGAGTTCGATCGCCTGCGCACCGAAACCCTGCGTTTCAGAATTCGTCGCGAACACCTGCTCGAAGATGTCCTCCAGATGCGCGAAAAAATGCGCACTCAGCTCGACCAGAGTTCTGCCGAGCGATTCGACCTTAAGCAGGGCGAAGGTGCTATCGCCGATATTGAGTTCCTCGTTCAATACCTGGTGCTGAAGCACGCCGACAAGGTACCTGCGCTGGTCCACTACTCGGACAACATCCGGCAGCTGGGAACGCTGGAGGCGAGCGGAATACTTGAAGCTGCAGATGTCGCCGCCCTGCAGGAAACCTACAAGGCATATCGGTTGCGTTCGCATCGACTCGTGCTGGATGGCAGGGCACCGCTCGTGGATGCCGACAGCTTTCTGGCGGAGCGTGCGTTCGTCATCTCCGTCTGGCAGCGCGAAATGCGTTAGCTTCTCAAACCTTGGTCGCCTGGCTGTTTTTTGCCGGGTGAGCCTGACCTTACCTTGCCGGTTGTCCGCGGCGTACGTCGCGTTATACTGCCGCCGGCAACGCCAGACGATATCCGGAGAACAGAGTGGCAGGTCCCGCAGGCACCATCGAAGAAAACCTGATCCAGGCCAATGCGCAGCAACGCTATGAAGTGCGGTCAAAGGATTTGCCGCTGTCTTGCCCGATGCCCGGAATGTATCTGTGGAATTCGCATCCGAAAGTGTATTTGCCGGTTGAAGATACAGGTCACGCCAAGTGCGCTTACTGCGGCGCCGAGTACTTCCTGCACCACCCTGACGACTGAGCCGGATCGCACCGGCTGGTCGAGATCTGAGCCGAAAAAGCCGCGAACGTTCGCGAATCACAGAAAATTTCTCGAAAATCGTCAAATATCTCTTTTAATGATTAAAGTATGACGGATTTTTCTGTAATTTTTTATTGAAATATAATCCGCAAAAATGGCGCCTAATGACCGAAACTTCGCTTAAAAGTAGCGATCTTAGATTTTTAGGGTGAATTGTTTAATAACGAGTGGGCTCAGTATGCTACTGAAGTGCCCACGGCCGCTGCCTGGTGGTTGGCCGAACCAAAAAACAGCAGCATATTGTGATAAAAATCGCTATTTTCCGAAAAATTCGTCGATTTTGGCGTTGACGTCCTTGAGACGGATGAGATCCATCGCGCCCGGATGTCTCACCCGCTGACCCCACGCCAGCTGAGCCGGCGTTTTTCCCAGGAATTGTTTGCACGCGGCAGGATAGGCGTTCACCGTCAGCTTCTGACTCAGGTAGGGTCCGCTGCGTTCCGGATTCGATGTCGCGTACAGACCGATAACGGGCGTGCCTGCCGCTGTCGCCATATGCACGGGTCCCGAGTCTGGCGCCATGACCACATTGCTGGCAGCGATCAGGGCATAGAGTTCTTTGAGGCTGGTCGTGCCGATGAGATTGATGACGCCGGGCCCGCACAATTTGCTGATCAGCCGCCCGTATTCCTGTTCGAGTTCGCTTTTTCCGCCCGTGAGGACAATTTTGCAGGCGAATTTTTTCCGCGCGTGATTGGCTGCGGCCGCATAATTTTCTGCACTCCAGTTGCGGTAATTGCGCAGCCGCTGCGTACTACACGGGCTGATCAGCAGTACCGGTTGTTCACCCCCGGTGTGCTGTGCTGCGAACTGAAGGTGGCTTTCGGCGAGCGGAATGTCCCAGCGCAACGGGCGTTGCGCAATCCCGAGGAAGCGGGCGAAGCCGAGCATGCTGTCCAGAACGTGTTCCCGGTCAACTGGTGGGATTCGCTGCTTGGTGAAAAGCCATTGCCAGTCACGGGCACGCTTCCGATCGAAACCAATGCGCAACGGCGCATCGATAAAACGATAGAGTGGATTGATGCGCATCGAAGCGTGCATGCAGAGGGCAACGTCGAAATGCCGCTTCCGCAAACGCGCGCGCAGTTTCCGCCGCTCACCTGGGCCTTTGCTCTTGTCGAAAATGATAAACTCGATTCCCGGTATGTCTGCCATAAGTGCAGCTTCGGTCTTGCCGATGATCCAGGTGAGTTTGGTTTCCGGCCAGGTATCCTGCAGTGTCCGGACGACCGCCAGTGCATGGCAGGTATCGCCAATATGCGAAAGTCGAACGACGCAAATGCTTTCTGGCGGCGATTGCATGAATAATCCGGAGACCGGGTATATCTGACTATGCCGAAACAGGACGAGAGAGCTTGAACGACACTGTCGAGAAAACCACAACCGGCGCCATCCTATACGATAGCGACATTTTCAACCAGATTTCGGATGCTGCCTTCAGTCCTTCGGCATGGTCTTCCGCACTGCCGGTAATGGGATCATTGCGCTCCGCAGGCCGCGGCAATGCGATTATTTTGAGTGAAGGTTCGCAGGAGTTCGTGCTGCGCCATTACGTTCGCGGCGGATTCGTGGGTCAGTTTGTGCATGACGCCTACGTGTGGACAGGCGAGCGGCAAACCCGCTCGTTTGCCGAATGGTATTTGCTCGGCAAATTGCGCGAGCGGGGCCTGCCCGTGCCGCGCCCTGCGGCCGCGCGTTACACCCGCAATGGGCTGTTTTACCGGGCGGATCTCATCACGGAACGGATTCCCGGGATCTGCTCGCTGGCAGACCGAATACTTAACAAAGCGGGCGACAGGCTGTTCTGGATGGGCGTCGGCAGCGGTATTTGCAGCTTTCACGATGCCGGTGTCGATCACGTCGATCTTAATGCTTACAACGTACAGATTGATCTGGGTGACCGCGTCCATTTGCTGGATTTTGATAAGGGGCGCATTCGCGCGCCCGGTGTGTGGCGACAGAAAAACATGGCGCGCCTGCACCGCTCGCTGCAAAAAATCAAAGGGCTCGACGACCGGGTGCATTTTAACCGGCAAGACTGGGAGTACCTCCTCGACGGTTATTTCAGTGCATCGAGATCCAGGTAAGCATCCGGCAAAGGATCCGGACGGTTTTTGAAGCGGCGGTGCACCCAGTAATATTGTTCCGGACACCGCCTGATCGCTGCCTCAAGAATACGCAGGTATTTCTCAGTGTCCGCGACGGGATCGCGGCTGGGCACGCCCTCAATCGGCGGCAGCACCGTAAGCTCATAACCGCCCTCTGGCAGACGCCGCGAGAAAAAAGGCAAAGCCTTGGCCTTACCAAGTTTGGCCAATGTGCCGGTTGCCGTGGTGGTCATCGCCGGTACGCCGAAGAAGGGCAGCAGCGCTGATGCTTTCAGGTGATAGCTCTGATCGGGCGCATACCAGACCGGCACACCGTCTCGCAGGCTACGTATCATCGACTTGATATCGCTTTTTTCGATAATGCGGCGTGCCGAGACCTCACGTCCCTGTGCAATGATCTCAGTGGTGAAGTCACTGCGGAATCGGCGGTAAACGGCATCAAACGGCGGGCAGTGTAGCCGCAGCACGCGACCGCTGATTTCGAGTGACGTGAAGTGGGCGCTCAGCAGTATTACGCCGTAGCCGTCAGCCAGTGTTTTCTGAATGTGTTCAGTCCCGGTGATAGTGGTCATCTTCAGCAATTTCGCATCCGATGCCCATCGGCCCAGGCCAAACTCCATTATAGAGGCGCCCAGTGCTTCGAAGTGCGCGCGGGCCAGCTTATCCCGCTCCTCTGGAGACAGTTCGGGAAAACACAGCTCGATGTTGCGCCGCGAGATGGCGCGACGTTTACCGGCCAGGCGATGCGCGAGTCGACCGATCCCTTTGCCAATGCTGATCTGCCAACGATAGGGCAGATAACAGCACAGTCGAAGCAGGCCGAGGCCAAGCCACTTCAGCCAGTATCTCGGCTGCCAGTATTTGTAGAGTGGCCGGCGTCCCGGTCGGTCCATGGCATCGTTACCTGGCTGCAGCAATTGAGCGACGCGAGTTTATCGGCATGCGGTGAGCAACGCGAATCGAACAAGCTGTTAGCAGAGGCGAGCAGGTCCGCGAACTCCACATAACGTGCGCCAGTTGCTTGAACGACGCCGCGGCGCTGGCCAGAATATGACCCGACTGCGTGCCAGCATTGAACCAGCAAACGTTCTCGCGGTCTCTGAAGAATCAGGAATCCATTATTGTCATGCAGTCATCGACCTTGAAACAATTGTTCGTCACCGCGATTCTGCTGTTCCTGAGTGCTGTCGCGCAGGCCGATGACGAGAATCTGTTTCCGCTGCCGCCTGAGCTTGAGCCCGATGTCAATTTCTGGCTTTCCGTGTTCACGCGCTACGACACGAGCGAGGGTGTTCTGCACGACAACCGCAATCTGGCCGTTGTCTACGAAGCTGTGGCACTGCCGGAAAAGGCGACTCGGGCTCAGCGACAACGAGTATCTGACAAACGGCGCCAGCATTTCAAAAAAATCCTGCAGACGCTGGCGAGCGGCAAGCGTGACAATCTGACAGCCGACGAGGCCCGGGTGCTGAAACTGTGGCCGCCCGATGTGACCAATGCAGAGCTCGCTGCTGCAGTCGGTCGTATCCGTTTTCAGTTGGGCCTTTCTGACCGGTTCCGGGAAGGCCTCGAGCGTGCTGGCCGATGGCGCCAGCACGTCGAAGCCGAATTCATACGCCTCGGAGTCCCCGTGGCCATGGCCGCATTGCCGCACGTCGAGTCGTCCTACAATCCGGACGCACGTTCGCACGTCGGCGCATCCGGCATCTGGCAGTTTACGCAAAGTACCGGCCGACGCTTCATGCAGGTGGACCACATTCTTGACGAACGCAACGATCCGTTCCTGGCTACGACGGCGGCCGGCAAGCTGCTCGCGTATAACTATTCCATCGCGGGCAATTGGCCAATGGCGATTACCGCCTACAATCACGGCCTCGCGGGCGCCCGCCGCGCGATGCGTGAGTTTGGCGATGACGCCTATGTCGATATCCTGAGGAAGTACAAGGGCCGCACCTTCGGTTTTGCATCCCGAAACTTCTACGTGGCGTTTCTGGCGGCGAAGGAGGTCGACCAGAATCCGGATAAGTATTTCCCCGGGCTGGTGCCGGAAGATCCTGTCGACTATTCGAGCGTCGCGCTCGATGCTTATGTATCTGCCAGCGATCTCGCCAGCGTACTCAAGATCAGCGAACGTGAGATCGCGAGCTATAACCCTGGCCTCCAGGCAACTGTCTGGCAGGGCAGCAAGTACCTGCCAAAAGACTATGAGCTTCGACTGCCAAGCCAGATTCTGGCAGCGCCGCTTACCACGCTGCTGGCAGATCTGGGGCCCGACAAGCGCTATGCCAGGCAATTACCGGACCTCTACCACACGGTCGGGCGGGGTGACACGCTGTCCCAGATTGCTGATGCCTACGACACCCGGGTCTCTACGTTGGTAAGCCTCAACGCGCTTAGCAGTCAGCATCGTATCCGCATCGGTCAGAAAATCCGCTTGCCCGCAGCTGGTCCACTGGTCGCCGCATCGTCGGTCGCATCGAGGACCGCTGTTCCGCCACCCCCGGCCGAGGCGCCGGCGCCTGTCGTCGTGGCGGTCGCCGAAGTGCCGCCTGCAGTTGACGAGCCTGACTCTTCAGAACTGCCTCGCGACGAACTGGCGGATGAGCCGGCAGTCGACGACATGGCTGAGGAGCCGGCTATAGATACGGTGCTGGTTGTGGATGCAGAGTTGCTGAGCGCGCTCGAAGCGGCGGAGAATGGCGAAGCAGAGGAGGCAGCGCCCACTGTACTCCTGTCCGATCCCAGTGATTACACGGTAGCTAACGACAATACAATCGAGGTGCATCCTTTGGAGACGCTGGGTCATTACGCTGACTGGCTAGGCATCCGGACGCAGCGCTTGCGTGACGTAAACAGTCTTGCCTTTCGCACGCCGGTTGAGGTGGGCAAACGGCTCAAACTCGATTTTGCGATCGTCAGCGTCGAGGACTTCGAGCGGTTGCGAACCGACTATCACCGCTTGCAGCAGGATACCTTCTTCCGCAATCACCGGATCACTGGCATCACCGAGCATGTGGTTAAACCGGGCGAATCCGTGTGGATTCTCTCACTCCGGCGATACGATGTGCCCGTGTGGCTCTTTCGTCAGTACAACCCGGAACTGGATCTGCACAACGTACGACCTGGCACCCGTCTGAGTTTTCCGATACTGGTCGACAATAAACCCGCCGCATGATGTCGCGGGCAGGGCTGATCGTCACGCGCCTGTTGCCGGTTGTCTTACTGGCAGCGGCTGCCATGGTATATGTCGTCCATATCGAAGGGCGCAATGCATACCCGTTCAGAAACCTGTTGCCGATGCTGCTCGTTGTCCTGCTTGCCGGCCTGACACTGCGGCAGGGGGCCGGGCGATGGACCGGTAATGGCTGGCGCTGGCCGCTGGCGACCCTGGGATTTGCGATCCCGGCCATCGGCTTGTCCCTCTACCTGCATTACGGTTATTCAATCGATCTGTATGGCATGTACAGCCAATCGGTCTATCCCCGTGAACTGTTTCGCTACCTGCCTTTTTATACCGTTTTCGCGGGTTCTATCGGTTTTGCCATCGGCTGGATCGCCGGGCGCAATGTTTAGCAGGCATGCCTGCGGGCGTGTCGACAACAACTGTTCTGTCGGCTACGTTGTTGCGACATATGCGGGCGCCTGGCCAATTTCGCCGGGCAAGTATTGAGCACTGATTCATTTTCTACACGCGCCGGGTTTGCTAGGCTTCGCCGACAAGCATTATTCAGGTGAACTGAAGTTGCGAAATTCTCATTGGCAAATCGGCGTGAAACTTGTGGCTGTAGTGCTGATGCTCAGCGCTACCGTCACGGTATCCAGCGTTTCTGCCGGCGACTTTCCGCTTGCAGACAAAGTTCTCGTGGAAAAAGAAAAGCGCAAGCTGCATTTGCTGCGAAACGGAATGCCATTCAGAACCTTTGATATCGCGCTCGGCTCGCAACCGCTGGGCGACAAGGAGATGGAAGGTGACCAAAAGACACCTGAAGGCGTCTACATGCTCGATGGCCGCAATCCGGACAGCGATTTTTTTCTGTCCATTCACATCTCTTACCCGAGTCCTCGCGAAAGAGCAGCCGCGCGGCAAAAAGGCCAGGATCCCGGTGGCCAGATCATGATTCACGGTCAACCAAACCTGCCGACCTACTCGGCGGCATTTTATGCACGAGAGGACTGGACCAACGGCTGCATCGCTGTCTCCAATTCGGATATGATCGATATCTGGCTGATGACGCCCGATTTCGTGCCCATCGAGATCACCCCGTAGCGCTTCGCGCTATGATGCCGCTCTTCTCGACCCTTCTGGAATCAATGTGGATGAATTAGCCATAGGCACGCAGCTCCGTTCGCTGAGTGCCGACACCGTCGATACCGAAGTGTGGCCCGAGGGCAGCCTAGAGGTGCTTTCCCAGGTCGAGGCTGAACAGCTGCGCTCGCAGGGCGAGGGTGGACTGTACCCGCTGTTGCGCCGATGCATGCTTGCAGTGCTGAACTCAGGCGCCGAAACAGACGACGCGCTGGCTGTGCTCAAAAAGTTCGAGAATTTTGCAATCGGCTTCATACAGCTGGATCGTGGCCTGAAGGTGACCTTGAAAAATGCGCCGACGGCCGCGTTTGTGGACGGGGTGATGATCCGCGGCATCCGCGAGCTACTCTTTGCCGTACTCCGCGATATCGTCTTCATCAACTATGAAATTGAGAAAAGCGGCCGTTTCGATCTCAAATCGTCTGAAAGCATCACCAATGCGGTCTTCCATATCCTGCGCAACGCCCATTTGCTGCAATCGACAGTCAAACCCCATGTCGTTGTCTGCTGGGGCGGGCACGCTATCAGTCGCAGCGAATACGACTACACGAAAAAAGTCGGCTACGAGATTGGCTTAAGAGGCCTGGATGTCTGTACCGGCTGCGGGCCAGGCGCCATGAAGGGGCCAATGAAGGGTGCAACCATCGGCCACGCCAAGCAGCGAATTCGTGACGGCCATTACATTGGCATAACCGAACCCGGCATCATCGCGGCCGAATCACCGAATCCGATCGTCAATTCACTGGTGATCATGCCGGATATGGAGAAGCGGCTGGAAGCGTTCGTCCGAACCGGCCACGGTATCGTGGTGTTCCCTGGTGGCGTCGGCACCGCAGAGGAGATTCTTTATCTGCTGGGAATCCTCATGCATCCGGACAACCGCGATCTGCCGCTGCCACTGATTCTGACGGGCCCGGCAGCCAGCAAGGTTTACTTTACCCAGATTGACCGTTTCATTGAGGCAACGCTCGGCAAGGACGCGCAGCGACGTTACAGGATTGTTATCGACGATCCCGAATCGGTTGGGCGATTTATGACCAAAGGTCTTGACGAGGTTCAGGCTTTTCGCAAAACCCACGGCGATGCGTATTATTTCAACTGGCGTTTAAAGATCGACCACGAATTTCAAAAACCGTTTCAGGCAACGCACGAATCCATGCGCGCACTGGACATTACTGAAGGGCTTCCGCCGCACATTCTTGCGGCGAATCTGCGGCGCGTTTTTTCCGGAATTGTTTCCGGCAACGTTCGTGAAGATACAATTGCCGACATCGAGCGCCATGGCCCGTTCGAAATTCATGGTTCAGCGCGCTATATGCAGCTCCTCGACGAGCTGCTCGCGGCATTTGTTGCACAGGGCCGGATGAAACTTGCGCGCGCTGCCTACAAACCCTGTTATGCAGTCGTGACCTGAATCGCCGGCGACGAGCGGATTCCCTGTCAACTGCAGCTTTTGTCAAACCGCCAATGCTGTCAGGGCCTGCAGCGTTGCATTTAGTAAAAACGGCTGTAACTACCTGAATTTAAGTAGAAAAATACTAACTGCTCTGTGATGCAGTTCCTGGGCTTAAGGCACGTTCACCCGTAGCATCCGGTGAAAGGATTGCACGAGTAGACTCCCATGCAGGATAGCAAGGACACGGCCTGGTCGCGCGAACATGGCGACTCGCACAAGGAAGGCGAAGCGGGCGAAGAACGCGAGCCAGGTGTGCACGCGGGCGACGCAAACGACCCCGATGGCTGGCAGCAATATCGTCGCTGGATTTCCAAAGCACCGGCGCCCCGCGGCCGGCGCGCAGGTGTAGACCCGTCGCTTTATACCTGGAAAGGTTATCGAAACTGGTCCGAACAGATCAAACGGAATTGGGACGAAACCTGACGCCGCATTGATGCATTGTTTCAAGAAACGCGTGACTGGTGTCACGCGTTTTTTTTTGCCAGAAAAAAGTTCGCAGCGTTATGTTGCAGCGTACAGAACTACGCCGAAAAAACTTGCGCAATGCACGTTGCAAAAGCCGACGAGGTTCTCTGTTTTACACTATTTGGTGCCGGCTGGATTCCGCTCAGAGGCAAGCTGTGATCTGTCTCACGGCGGCTGGTTTGCCAGCTGATTATAGTCCACCTTACGGATCCACTTTGGCGAACATGGAAGTATGTCAGACACCCACCAAAAAGAAGATCAGCCGGCCGCTGCCCTGAAAGACGAGTTCGCCAGACAACGCTGGGAGCTCTTCCATCGGGCGATTTCGCATGCGAAACAGTCAAACATGGCTGCGTGGCAGGAAAGCGAAGCCGCCGCCTCCTCAGGCACGTCCAGCGCGCCGCTCCTGACAATCGCAAGGTAAATACATGGAACGTTTTGCGCAGCTGTTCGATGACCTTGAAGATCTTTGGTATGCCTTTGGACTTGTCTCGGAAAGCATCAGGAGCCGCCTCAGGTTTGCCACCTTCGTGTTCCTCTCTTTCAGTTTGCAGGCACTCGGGATATGGCTGGCGGTAAACAGCCCGCCCCTGGCGACGGCCGTCGTCGCACTCCTGCTGGTCTGGCTTCTCTACCAGGCTGTCGTCTCCCCTGGCCCGCGGGCGACCCTCTCCACCTGATTCATTTTCTCTCAGCCGCTTGAAAAACGCTGCTAAGGCCCTAAGGTCTGCATCCGCGACGGTAATCACCGTTTTCATTGCGTGATCAGGCAGGGAGAAGGGCTAAAGTGAGCGAGCACGACGGTAAAGAGACACTGGGGTTTCAGACGGAAGTCCGTCAGTTGCTACAACTGATGATTCATTCGCTGTACAGCAATAAGGAAATTTTCCTGCGCGAACTGATTTCCAACGCCTCCGATGCGGCTGACAAGCTGCGATTTGAAGCGCTCGCGACGCCCGAATTGCTCGAATCCGACCCGGATCTGAAAATTATCGTTCAGCTCGACGCGGCCAAAAATACGATCTCAGTTGTAGACAACGGTATCGGCATGTCACGCGAGGAACTCGTTGCCAATCTCGGCACGATCGCGCGCTCGGGAACAGCAGAGTTTCTCCAGCAAATGACAGGCGACCAGCAAAAGGATGCCGGGCTGATCGGCCAGTTTGGGGTCGGATTCTATTCGGCATTTATCGTGGCGGATCGCGTTGAGGTCTTGTCGCGAAAGGCAGGTCTGGCTGCGGACGACGCCGTTCACTGGGAGTCCGACGGTCAGGGAGAGTTTACGGTTGAAATGCGGCAAAAGGACAACCGTGGTACGACGGTTATTCTGCATCTTAAAGACGCTGAAAAGGAATTTT
Organism: Woeseiaceae bacterium; assembly: GCA_037968735.1. Taxonomy (GTDB): domain Bacteria; phylum Pseudomonadota; class Gammaproteobacteria; order Steroidobacterales; family Woeseiaceae; genus SZUA-117. Next base: position 104,818 of record JBBKWC010000016.1, read on the forward strand.
TGGATGCCTTCCGCCTCGAGAGCCTGATCCGCAAATACTCCGACCATATCGGCTTCCCCGTGCTGCTTGAAGACCTGGCGGCAGACGACAAAGAAGTACGCACGATCAATTCGGCAACGGCACTTTGGACGCGTCCGCGAAACGAGATCAGCGACGAGGAGTATCAGGAATTCTATAAACATCTGGCACACGATTTTGCTGACCCGCTGGCATGGAGTCACAATCGTGTTGAAGGCAAGCGCGAGTATACGAGTCTGTTGTTCATTCCGGGCGCTGCGCCATTTGATCTGTGGAATCGCGATGCGCCAAGGGGGCTCAAACTCTACGTGCAGCGTGTGTTCATCATGGACGATGCCGAGCAATTCCTGCCGCTTTATCTGCGCTTCGTCAAGGGTGTCGTCGATAGCGCCGACCTCCCGCTGAACGTCTCCAGGGAAATGCTGCAGCAGAACCCGGAGTTAGACGCCATGCGCGCGGCGCTCACGAAGCGGGTACTGGACATGCTCGGCAAGCTTGCCAATGGCGACGACTATCCGAAGTTCTGGAAGGAATTCGGTCAGACGATCAAGGAGGGCATCGTCGAAGATCGTGCCAATGCCGAGAAACTGTTGCCGCTACTCCGGTTTGCTTCGACCAGGACAGAAGGCGACGCCGATGACCAGTCGCTGCAGGACTACGTTTCGCGGATGCAGGAAGGACAGGACCGCATTTATTACCTCACAGCCGAAAATTTGCAGGCCGCCCGTTCGAGCCCGCATCTGGAGCAGCTGAAGAAAAAGAATATTGAGGTGTTGCTGCTCCATGACCGCATCGATCCCTGGCTGGTCGATCATTTGCCGGAGTTCGACGGTAAGGCCTTCCAGGATGTAGGCCGTGGCAAGCTCAGTCTTCCCGACGGTGACGGCGCAATTACCCAGGATGCCGTGAACGAGGAATTTAAACCGTTCTTGAAAAAAATTCGCAAGACGCTGAAAGAACAGGTCGAGACGGTCAATGTGAGCCAGCGCCTGGTGGATTCTCCAGCGTGTGTTGTGACGAGTGAAGAGGATCTTTCACCCCAGCTGCGACGAATGCTCGAGGCGTCCGGGCAGTCACTGCCCGAGACCAAGCCCATACTTGAGATTAATGTCGGGCATCCTCTGGTCAAGAAGCTGTCCGACGAGGCGAACGAGACGCGCTTCACCGATTTGTCGAGGATTATTCTGGATCACGCCATGCTCGCCGAGGGTACGCCGCTTGCCAATCCGGCAGAGTACGTGCAGCGCATGAATCGTTATCTGCTGGAGGATGAGCCGCAGAATTAAGCGGCAACGAACGGCTATTAGCGGGCCCCCGCGTTGCCGCGCATGTGCGGCACGACCAATGAGCGTTCTATCAGGCCGAACATGATTTCGGTCAGAATGGCCAGTACCGCAGCCGGGATCGCGCCCTGCAAAATCAGGTTGGTGTCATTCAGGGCGAGCCCGGTGACGATCGGATCGCCGAGACCGCCAGCGCCGATAAACGCAGCCAGGGTTGCAGTGCCAATGCTGATGACAGCCGCCGTTCGGATTCCGGCGATGACGTGAGGCATGGCGAGCGGCATCAGCACATAGCGGAGCTCATCGCCGCGCGACATGGCCATTGCGGCAGCAACCTGCCGATAGCCCGGCGGTATGGCAAGCATCGCTGTAATCGTACTGCGAGCGATCGGCAGCAAGGAATACAGGAATAGCGCAATGATCGCCGGGGTTTGCCCGACGCCGACAAGTGGAATCAGCAAAGCGAGCAGGGCGATTGACGGCACCGTTTGCAGCAATCCCGTGAAGTACAGAAACCCATCGGCAAGCCGCCGATGCGGATAAACCACCGAGGCGATGCCGACCCCGGCCACAATCGCCAGAATCAATGCAATGGCCGTGAGCTTGAGGTGCCGGCGTGTGTTTCGCAGTAGTTCGTCTAATAGCGTGGGCCCGGTCGCGTTTGCAGAGATGAGGCCTTCCTCGCGCAGGAATTCGTTGGCCACTTCCGCGTAACTGATACTGGGGTCCAATACTTTAAGGTTAAGTTCTCGCATGCGACGGTCATCGATACGCCCGCTCAGCGAGCTGACGATTTGGCTGATCTCAGGGTCGAGATCGTCCCGCGTCAGAAAGGCAGCCCTGTATTCGGGAAAGAAGCCCAGGTCGTCTTCGAGGATGACGAGACTCGAGCGGACGATTTGCCCGTCCGTCGTATACACGGCGATCAAATCCACCTGTGCGGAGTTGATCGCCTCGTACGCCAGGCTGTGTTCAATGCCGGCAACCTGGCGATCCAGGTTGTAACGCGCCCGCAGGCCGGGCCAGCCGTCGGCGCGGTTGAGAAACTCGTGGGGGAATGCAATTCGCAGTTCGGGCGCCCCGGCGATATCGGAAATTTTTCGCAAGCCGTAGCGCTCGGACGATGACACCGAGGCGGCCAGGGCATAGGCATTGTTAAACCCAAGCGGATCCAGCAGCACGAGTTTACGCTGCTTAAGGGCGGCCCTTAAGTCTGGCAATGCCGTGAGCTCGGGTCTGCCCAGAATCACTTCGCTGATAGTGCCCGTATATTCAGGATAAAAATCAATCGCACCGTTTTGCAAAGCGTCGAAGGCAATCTTGGTGCCATTCAGGCCGAAACGGCGGTCAACGTCGTAGCCCTGGTGTTCCAGAAGCTGGGCGCTGGCCTCTGCAAGTATGTAACTTTCGGCGAATACTTTGCTGCCGATAACCACCGGCTCGGACGCCGCGCTTGCCGTCACGATTGTGACGAGTGCAGCCAGCCAGATTCTCATAGCAAATCGCCTCCGAGACCGGTGCACAGGTCGCGGACATGATCGTTTGCCGGATTATTCAGCACCTCGCGCGTCGGACCGAACTGCTGCAGGCGGCCGGAACGCATGATGGCGATGAAATCTGCCAAACGCGTGGCTTCTTCCGGATCATGGGTAACGATGACGACAGACAATGGCACCTGCTCGCGCATGGCGAGAAAGCGCGTATGGATACTGCGGCGGGTCATGGTATCCAGCCCGGAAAAAGGTTCGTCCAGCAGCAGCAGGTCCGGTCGTAACATGAGCGCGCGGCAAAGCCCCGCTCGTTGTTGCTGGCCGCCGGACAATTCGTGCGGATATCGCGAGAGCACGGAGGCGGGAAGCTGCATTAATCGCAGGAGTTCGTCGAGCCGCGCCTCCTGCTCTGCTTCGTTCCAGTGACTCAGCACCGCCGGCAACAGAATGTTGGCGCGGATTTTGAGATGCGGCAAAAGGGCGACATCCTGGATGGCATATCCCGTGCGCTTTCTGATTTCGGCCAGGCGCTCGGGCTGCACCTGAATGCCGAGCGTCGTAACTGTGCCCTGGTCAGGCTCCAGCAGACCAATGATCAGTTGAATCAGCGTCGACTTTCCGCTGCCGCTGGTGCCAAGAATTGCCGTCGTCTTCTGCGCCGGAAATTTAAGTGAGACGTCGTCCACAGCCAGCACGTCGCCGCGCATGAGGCGGACGTTGCTGAGCTCGGCTGCATTCTCGAAATTCAAACGAATATTTCAGTTTAGTCGCGTCTAACTGTTGCTGGGCAAAGCCGACCATGGCTCTGTACGCTCCGTCATGCGAACCACAAGCTATTCGCATGCCCGCTTTAGGAACCATACGTATCGGAAGGGAGATTGAAAACCTTTCTGCGTTTTTTTACGGGCAGCGCCGGTCGATTTGCCTGATACAATCCGCTTCTGGTAAAGGACCATCGCAATGATTAAGAAGAATACCCCGCCAGAGGATCTGCGCACCCGACTGACGAACGAGCAGTTTGAAATTACCCAGAACAAGGGTACGGAGCGACCATTTACAGGCAAGTACGTCGATAACAAGGAAGTTGGCACCTATCGCTGTGTCTGCTGCGACTCGGAACTCTTTAGCTCGGAACACAAATTTGATTCGGGATCGGGCTGGCCGAGCTTCTGGCTGCCGCTCGCTGCGGGAAATGTCCGTACCATCAAGGATTCCAGCCACGGCATGGTTCGCACAGAAGTTGTCTGTAACCACTGTGATGCGCATCTTGGCCACGTGTTTGAGGATGGACCGAAGCCTACCGGCTTGCGCTACTGCATCAACTCCGCGTCACTCGACTTCAACGAGTCCAGCTGACTCAAATATTCTGCTATCAGGAAACATAAATGACATTCTTTAGAACTATTGTGAACGTTGTGCTTCTGTGTATTTTGGCGGGCTGCGGCGGCGAAGACCCGCCTGCCAGAATTCAGGCCATTCCGGCGAATCCGGCTGACATGGAAATTGCGGGCATCGACGCTGTAGAGCTGGCGCCAGGTCTGACTTCACGTACCCTGCTGCGCGGCGAGGGGCCGGTCGCAGAGCCCGGCCACATGGCAGTTGTCCATTACACAGGCTGGCTTTACGACCCTGAAGCGGAAAAATTCCGCGGCACGAAATTCGACAGCTCTGTCGACCGGGGCGAACATTTCAGTTTTCGGCTGGGTGAAGGTCGCGTCATTCGTGGCTGGGACCAGGGCGTTGTCGGCATGCGGGTAGGGGAAATTCGCGAGCTGACTATCGCGCCAGAGATGGGCTACGGTGAGCGTGGCGCCGGCGCCGTCATTCCTCCGGGCGCCACCCTGGTGTTCATCGTCGAATTAGCCGAGCTTGAAGGATTGGAAGGCGAGCCGGCGACGCAATAATCGATGTCGCTAGGGTCGCGTCATGCGGATATAGACGGACCGTTGCTTACGCCGCATTCGAGCATTTTGCGTTGTGGCGTTCTGTGTCGAGGCGTCGGCGCCTGGTGTGGAAAGTCTGCCTGAGTCGATTCCCCGCGCCGCGAAATACGCAGCGACGGCGATGGCACGCGCTTGCCCAAGTGCCGCATGATCGGCATTGCTTGCCCTGACATCTAGGTACCCGGCGATTTCTACCGTCGTATCCGGACAGTCGGCAGCAATCTGCACGAGCCGGTCCAGTGCTGCCATGCTTGCGGTTCCGATCTCACTGCCGCCCTGTGCGAATTCGATGCGGTGCGCGTCCGCCGTTTTGCGGAACAATTCATCGCATTGGGTGCTGAAGCGGTCAGACTCAGGAATTTCCTCGAACTGCTGATGCAATTGCATTCCGCTGAGCAGGCTCTTCGTGATTCGCGCTGCCGCGCTCGCAGAACGGCGGGCATCAGTAGTGACTGCCAGAATCCGGACACCGTCGAGATCGATCTTTGCCGTCCCGCTGGCCGAATAGACCAGCGCCCTCAAGGTCATCTCACTCAAAAGCGCCCAGCCGGGGGGAAGTGCAGACCTGACGCTCAGATCAAATACCTGCTCTCGGTCCGGAAAAGCGTGCAACACCGTCTGTCGAAGTATTGCTTCGTGCGCTACCGAGCTGACATCGCCGTGCAGCCAAATTTTTGCCGAGTCGAGTCGATATTCGATCTGCGGCAGGGCTTCGCCGGCGGGGGGCTCTGCTGCTCTATCCACAAAGGGAAGGGCCAGTGCGCATACGGCTGCGACCAGGGGCAAGCGAAAGGAAAACACGGTCAGGTGGTGTCGTTGTTTTTCAGATATTCGAGATCGCGGGCCTGGCCAATCCAGTCTTCCCGGTATATGCGGCTGCGAAATCCTTTCAGCTGCTGGGCAACCTGATCGATCTCTGATTCTGTCATCACTGCAAGCTGGTGATAGTAATAGATTCCGAGATCGTTCAGCGTCTGTTCGATAGAGGGACCGATGCCCTTGATCTTTTTCAGGTCATCACAGCCGTTGGCATTCTCAGGCAGGCGTTCGATACGCATGGTGTCAGTCGGCGCCAGCGCAGCTTCGTCTAGATCGCCGAACACCGCTGCAATCGTTTCATCGGCATCGATGTCAGCGAGGTCTCGCGTTCCATTGCTGCTGTTCGCGTAGTCATTCAACGGCGCCGGCAAAAATTCATCTGATCCGTCAAGCTGATCGATCTGATCGTCAAAGTCGAGAACATCATGTTCTGCCGTCAAAGCGTTCGGTTCATTGGATGCATCGCCACCATCCGGGAGGGAGCCGGCATCAACCGGTTCAATTCGGGTTTCATCAGAATCGCCACGCTCTTCCAGGACCAGCAAGCGAGCGCGTAGACGCTGCATTTCCTGCTCTGCACCTTCGAGCTCACGGACCCTTTCGCCAAGTCGCTCGATATCGATATCCTTTGCTTGGTCGTCCTGCAGTCGGGCTCGAAGCTCATTGAGCTCTGCTTCGGCGGCTGCAGCCTCACGGTCGCGGATCATGTAACGCTCGACGAGTGGTGGCAGACGATTCTGCCAGCTCGTCAATTCTCGACTCAGCCGAAAAATCTTGTCGTCCTTACTCCTGGCAGCGATAGACTGGCTTGCGGCATTTTTGGCTTCAAGGGTCTCCTGCAGCCGGTTTCGCTGAGCAACCGCAACTTCGAAATTTCCGCGTGCATCTTTTAGCTGGCGCTGCAGCTCGTCGCGTCGAGCAAATGCTTCCCGGAGCGAGTCGGACAGCTCCCGGGAACGATGGCTTTGGTCCTTCTGCGCTGCCTGATACTGACTGATCTGCTCCATCAGACTCTGGTTCTGTCCCGCCAGTCGATCATGCTCGGATTGCTGTGCTTCGAGCTGATCCTGCCAGCCAGCGCTCACTGCAATCTTCTCCTTGGCGCAGCGATCCCCCCTGATAATCCAGCCGATCAGACTGCCGCACACCAGCATCAGTGCCAGCAGGCCCAGGTGAACGATGGTGATTTCAGGCATCGTTTAAACTACCGTGGCGAGTTGTAGAGAGCACGCATCAGCAGCGGCTCAGGAGGCCAGACGCACCTCATCCATTTCGTGCAGAACAGAGCGGATCTGATCCACCGCCCAGTCTATCTGTTCACGAGTGATGATGAGCGGCGGCGCCAGCCTGACGACGGTTTCATGGGTTTCCTTACTGAGCAGGCCAAGGCTCATCAAGCGTTCGCAAATTTCGCGCGCGCTGCCAACAGCCGGATCAATATCGATGCCGATAAACAGCCCCCTGCCACGCACTTCCTTTATCAGCGGACTGTTGAGTTTGTGTAGTTTACCAATGAGGTAGTCGCCCATTTCCATACTTCGTTCAGGAAGTTTGTCTTCAACCAGAATGTTGAGCGCTTCCATGCCAACGGCCGCAGCGAGCGGATTTCCGCCGAAAGTACTGCCGTGGGTGCCCGGGACGAAAATATCCATCACGTCCTGTCTGGCGAGAAACATCGATACCGGCATGATGCCGCCGCCGAGTGCTTTGCCGAGTATCAGACCGTCTGGCACCACGTCTTCGTGATCACAGGCCAGCATTTTGCCTGTCCTGCCCAGACCGCACTGAATTTCGTCCGCAATTAACAGGACGTTGTGCTTTTTGCAGATCTCCTGGCAGCGCTTAAGATAACCCTCTGGCGGAATTACGATCCCCCCCTCACCCTGAATCGGCTCAAGTAGAAACGCTGCGGTGTGCGGCGTGATCATTTTCTCCAGCGCGTCAGCGTTGCCATATTCGACGACGCGAAAGCCCGGCGTAAGCGGACCGAAATTTTTCTGATAGCTTTCGTCTGCAGAAAACGAAATTATGGTGGTTGTTCGCCCGTGAAAGTTGCCTGTGCAGACAATGATCTCGGCCTTGTCCGCTGCGATGCCCTTGGATTCATATCCCCAGCGGCGCGCAGCCTTCACAGCTGTCTCGACAGCTTCAGCACCCGTATTCATCGGCAGCGCCATGTCCTGGCCGGTCAATTCGCAGGCGAGCTTCAGGAACGGGCCAAGCTTATCGGTATAAAATGCGCGCGACACGATGGACAGCGTCTTAGCTTGCTCGATCAGCGCTTTTACGAGCCGTGGATTGGAATGGCCGTGGCTTACCGCCGAGTAGGCGCTCATCATGTCCAGATATTTCTTGCCGTCCTCATCCCAGACGTAGACACCCTGCCCACGCGTCAGGACGACTGGCAGCGGATGATAATTGTGGGCGCAGTACTGGTTTTCGAGCTCGAGTCCGGATGGCATAGAATTCACTTTTCGCGTTATGGTGACGGTAGACGCAGGCGGCGCATATCGCGGCTTGCTAAGGCTATAATTTTACAGCAATAACAGCCGAACAGGCTAGGACCTGTACTCCATTCATGGTGCTGGCGTTGCTATTCTGATCGATGATGAGACAGGTTCCAGACGCAAGCCATGCCAAAACCGCAAGAATTCTTCATTCCGGGCCCGGCAGGTCCTCTGGAGGGACTACTCGAATTGCCGCGAGAGGCCAGCCCCCAGGGGGTCGCCGTGGTCTGCCATCCCCACCCGCTGCACGGCGGCACGATGCAGAACAAAGTCGCGCATACCTTGGCACGCAGTTTTCTCAATGCGGGCTTTAGTGCATTGCGCTTCAATTTCCGTGGTGTGGGCTTGAGTACCGGCAGCTTCGACGACGGCAACGGGGAGGTTGAGGACGTGCTCGCCGCGGCCGCCTGGCTCCGCCAGGAGTCGCCCGATCTGCCCCTGTGGATGGGGGGCTTTTCCTTCGGCGCAGCCATGGCCATCAAGGCAGCAGTGCGGCAGGAGCCGGAAGGCCTCATCAGCATCGCGCCAGCTGTGGCGCGATTTGCCGACAAGCTGCCAAAGCAGCCGCAATGTCCATGGCTGGTGATACAGGGTGACCAGGATGAACTCGTTGACATCGAGGAGACCGTCGGCTGGATCAATTCTCTGGCGCCCGGACCGGAGCTGGCCGTTATCCCGGAGGCGGAGCACTTTTTCCACGGCAAACTCGTGATACTCCGGGACCGGCTCGAGGCGTTCATTTCCGAGCACGGCCGGCAGAGCTGAGCAAAAAAAACCCCGCGCGAGGCGGGGTTTTTCTGTTAATCCGCGAGGGATTAAACCATATCTTTCAGACCCTTAAGGGCAGCAACCTTAACTGTCTTGGATGCCGGTTTGGCCTTGAACATCATTTCTTCGCCGGTGAACGGATTGACACCCTTGCGTGCTTTTGTCGCCGGCTTCTTCACGACTTTCATTTTCAGCATGCCCGGAAGGGTGAAAATGCCAGGACCATTCCGGCCGCCCAGATTTTTCTTGATCTGCGCGGAAAGCGAGTCGAATACTGCGCCAACATCTTTCTTGGTAAGACCGGTGTCGTCAGCAATCTTCGCATAAATTTCGGATTTCGTCGGCGGCTTGTTGGTGTTCGCGCCGGCTTTTTTATTTACTGCCATGAAGAGGTAACTCCTGTAAAAAAACAAAAACGGGCACAAGCCCGAACAAAGCGGCGCGACGATATCACAAGATGCTAAGGGCGATAAACCGAAATACGGGTTTTGAAGGCTTTATTCCGGTCAAAACCTGAAAAAAAGCGGTTTTCACCGGCAAGCGACTGTTTTCGCGACCAACTCAATCCGTGTAGAACTGTCGCTTAAATCGCAGGTCCGTTGCCGCATCCTGGCCGTCCGGTGTAACCGTAATATCAAACACGAGTGTTTCCTGGTTAGCGACCGGTGTTTCGCCAATGTAGTAAATGGCTTCCTGCTCCTGAACCTTTCGCATCGTGACATTTTTTAGCTGCCCCGTGAGGTTGACCGTTTTCACGACGACCAGCGCAGTGACGGTTCCCCTGGTCTGTTCGTCGACCACAGATACATTCAGCATCGCGCGATTCTTGCTGCGCACAATATTGTAGGTTCTGGCCACTTCAGGTGGCAGTTGATCCGTCAATTGCGCACTGAAATGCACGACGTGGTCACCAATATCCACATAGGAAGCGCCGGCTGGCTCCGCCGGCGGCGGTGCGGCATCGGGACCAGGACCATTACAGCCCAGCAGCAGCACCAGAGACGACAGTAAGACGGGTGTTTTAACAGTTCTCATACAGCGCATCCCCCGACACGAGAAAACCAGAGGCACAGACTATAGCCCAAAGATTCCCGTACCGGAACGCAACGAGAAAATGCGAGGCATGGTTTTGCCAAGCTATGAACAGCGGTCGCCGCTACGGCTACACCGCCAACGGTTTGTAGGACTGAAGCAGAATGACAGCTGCCTGCAGCAGTACGATGGCAAATACAGGAGATATATCCAGGCCGCCGATGGACGGGATGACACGGCGAAACGGACGTAATATCGGCTCAGATACCGCGTTCAGCATGGCGGTCACGGGACTGTGGCTTTGCGGCGCCACCCAACTCAGGATAATTCTGACCAGGATGACGAAAAAAAACATGTTGAAGCTCAATATGCAGAGTTCGATCAGAGCCGTTGCTGCGATCAGCATGAAACTTGGCGGGCGGCCAAACAAGGTGAGCAAAGCTACAATCAGGAGAAACTCGATAACGAAAGCCACCAGCACCGTGGCCGTGTCCATGCGACCAATGGATGGGACGAATCTTCTCAGGGGGACGACCAGCGGCGAAGTCAGCCGCAACACAGCCTGGGCGACCGGATTGTGAAAGTCGGCACGTAAGAGCGGCAGCCAGAAGCGCAGGACGAACAGCAGCAGGTACAGATGCGCCAGGGTCTTGAGTATAAAATAGAAGGCCTGTGTCATAGATGTTCAGGCATTGCCTGCTTCCTTTGCCAATTCAGCAGCGCGCTTTTCAGCGGCATCAATCGCGTTGGCGAAGATACCACGGGCATCCTTCTGTTCGAGATACTCGAATGCGGCGGTCGTGGTGCCACCCGGTGAACGCACCCGGTCGATCAGGGTGGCCATGGACTCTGTTTCGGCAGCTGCCAGCGCTGTGGCACCGCGGGCAGTTTCGACAGCAAGCGTTCGGGCAGTGGCCGCGTCGATGCCAAACTTCATAGCCGACTCGATCATGATGTCGATGAGCAAATAGAAATACGACGGGCCGGTGCCTGATACAGCCGTTACAGCATCCATCTTCGATTCTGAATCCAGCCAGACGGCGTGGCCCACCGCCGTCATGATTCGCTCAGCCTGAGACCTTCGCTCGGCTGACGTGCGTTCGTTGGCAAACAGCGCAGATATGCCCTGATCGATCAGGGCCGGCTGGTTTGGCATGACGCGCACCACCGAAAGTCCGCCGCCCAGCCAAGCATCGATATCGTCGATTTTGGGTCCTGCCGCAATAGACATGATCAGCGGTCGTTGCCGCTGGACCGATTCCGCTACGCCCTGGCAAACCGGTTTCAGAATCTGCGGTTTAACCGCAAAAAGCAGGATTTCGACGGCGCCGGCAACCTGGTTATTGTCCTCGGTCACCAGCGCGCCATAGAGTTCCTTTCTGAGTCGCTCGCATTGTGCTGCTACCGGTTCCGCGACCATCAGGTCTGTGGCCCGAATGCCGCCGCGCAGCAAGCCGCCGCCAATTGCCCGGGCCATGTTTCCGCCACCAATCAGTCCCACTTTACCGCTGATCATGCTCGCTTCCCGAAAAGAGCCGTGCCGATGCGCACTATCGTCGCGCCCTCATAAACCGCAGCAGCATAATCGGCCGACATGCCCATTGAAAGTGTGTCGAGTTCAAGTCCGTCGGCCACCAAACTTTCCTTCAGCTGACGCAGGTGCGCGAAGGGTTCGCGTTGTGCAGCGAAATCATCACGCATCCTGGGCAGGCACATCAGCCCTCTGAGCTTCATATTCGGCAGTTCAGAAATCGTCCGCGCCAGTGAGAGCAGCTTGTCTGCTGGCACGCCGGATTTGTTGTCTTCGTCGTCAACGTTGACCTCGATACAGACCTGCAGCGGGCCAAGCCCTGGCGGCCGCTGCGCCGATAAGCGTCGGGCAATCTTTTCCCGGTCAACCGTGTGCACCCACTGGAAATGCTCTGCCACCATTCTGGTCTTATTCCCCTGCAAGGCGCCGATGAAGTGCCAGACGAGCTCGCCGCTTGCCATTGCGGTGACTTTCGCGACCCCTTCCTGGGCGAAATTCTCGCCGAAGTCGCGCTGTCCCGCGGCAGCAGCGTCCTGGATCGACTGCAGGGGCTTTTTCTTGCTGACGGCAAGCAGCGTAATCCGCTCGTCAGAGCGGCCGGCATCGGCCGCCGCTTTGGCCAGTAAATCTTGGATTTTACGCAAGTTTTCCGTGACTCTAATCACGTTTTGCTCCGGGTGCTTCGCTATACTAGGCAGCCATTGGGTCCGGGTTATGGTAAGTCGGGCCAGCTGAATTCCGAGGGAGAAGCATGGCCGTAGATGTTGCCCAGTTGTTGTCGTTCACGGTAAAGAACAACGCATCCGATTTGCACCTTTCCGGCGGTGTCCCGCCCATGATACGCGTTGACGGCGACATCAAGCGCATCAACATGCCTGCGCTGACTCACAAGGACGTCAACAGCATGGTGTACGACATCATGAATGACAAGCAGCGCAAGGATTACGAAGAATTTCTGGAAACCGACTTTTCCTTCGAGATCCCGAAGCTGGCCCGGTTTCGTGTCAACGCCTTCAACCAGAACCGCGGCTCTGCTGCGGTGTTTCGAACCATTCCTTCAGAAATCCTGAGCCTCGACGATCTTGGGGCACCGTCCATTTTCAAGGATGTGTCGATGCATCCCCGCGGCATTGTACTGGTCACCGGTCCGACCGGCAGTGGCAAGTCGACCACGCTCGCAGCCATGGTGGACTACATAAACGAGAGCAAGCCGGATCACATTCTCACCATTGAGGATCCCATCGAGTTCGTGCACGAGAGCAAAAAATCGCTGATCAATCAGCGTGAAGTGCATCGCGATACGCTTGGATTTAACGAAGCGCTGCGCTCTGCGTTACGTGAAGATCCGGACGTCGTATTGGTCGGAGAGCTACGTGATCTCGAGACTATCCGTCTTGCCCTGACCGCAGCAGAGACTGGCCATCTGGTGTTCGGCACTTTGCATACCAGTTCTGCAGCCAAAACCATTGACCGAATTGTCGACGTGTTCCCGGCTGCCGAAAAAGAGATGGTGCGGGCGATGCTTTCTGAATCACTGCGCGCCGTAATCTCACAGACACTGCTGAAGAAAAACGGTGGCGGTCGTATTGCGGCACACGAAATTATGATTGGTACACCTGCCATCAGAAACCTCATTCGCGAAGGCAAGATTGCACAGATGTATTCGGCAATTCAGACCGGTCAGAACGTCGGCATGCAGACCTTGGACCAGAACCTCGCCGAATTGATGGCGAAGGGACTGATCAACAAGGAAGAGGCACGATTCAGGGCAGTAAATAAAGAAAATTTTTGAGCATCCGTTGCGGCTACAGGGAAAGGGCCGCCTGACAGGAGAGAGAAGGAATGGAACGCGAACAAGCAGTGCGACTCACGCAAAACCTGCTTAAGAAAATGGTAGAGAAGGACGGTTCTGATCTGTTCATCACGACGGGCTTTCCGCCAGCGATCAAAGTTGACGGCACTATCCATAAAGCGACCGACACACCATTGACGCCAGAACAATCGACGATGATGGTTCGCTCGATCATGAACGACAAGCAGATCAAGGAATTCGACGCGACGAAGGAATGTAACTTTGCGATTGCGCCGCAGGGGATCGGCCGATTCCGTGTCAGCGCTTTCATTCAACAGGGCATGGTCGGTGCGGTCCTCCGGACGATCACGACGGAAATTCCTACCCTCGAGGGTCTGGAATTGCCGCCGATTCTGAAAGACGTCGTCATGAACAAACGTGGTCTGTGTATCGTCGTCGGCGGAACCGGGTCCGGTAAGTCGACCACGATGGCGGCAATGATCGGCCACCGAAACGAAAACTCCAAAGGCCACATCGTGTCTATCGAGGATCCGGTTGAATATGTCCATCCTCACAAAGGCTGCGTCATTACTCAGCGTGAGGTGGGCGTAGATACGGAGTCGTGGCACGCCGCACTGAAGAACACGCTGCGTCAGGCTCCGGATGTCATCCTGATTGGCGAGATTCGCGACCGTGAGACGATGGAGTATGGCATCCAGTTTGCTGAAACCGGACACCTCTGTCTTGCGACGCTGCACGCCAACAGTGCTAATCAGGCGCTGGATCGCATTATTAACTTTTTCCCGGAAGAGCGCCGCCAGCAGTTATTGATGGATCTGTCACTCAATACCAGAGCATTTGTATCACAGCGCCTCATTCCCCGCGAAACCGGCATAGGCCGAGTGGCGGCGATGGAAATCATGCTGAATTCGCCGCTCATTGCAGATCTGATTTTCAAGGGTGAAGTCGGGCAGATCAAGGAAATCATGAGTAAGTCCACGCGACTCGGTATGCAGACTTTTGATCAGGCCCTGTTCGCACTGTATGAGGACGCCATGATTTCTTACGAAGAAGCAATGCGTAATGCGGATTCGAAGAACGAGTTGCGTCTGCGGGTAAAACTCGAGAGCAAACGCGAAGGCTCACTGGCCGACCATCAGTCGGAAAGCCTTCGTATCATGGAAGAAGACTCTGCTCGCACTTTTTGAGCAATCAAACGGACCCTATAAGAAATGAACGTCAAGCCGCTGTTTAAACTGATGGTCGAGAAGAAAGCCTCGGACCTTTTCTTCGCGCCCTTTGCGCCGGCAAAGATCAAAATCGACGGCAAAATCATGCCGGTAAACAAGCTTGAAATGACGCCGAAAATGGTGAAGCAGGCAGCAATCGAGTTAATGACCGAAGAACAGCTGGACACGTTCAGCCGGGAGCTCGAGATCGACTTCGCCATTTCGGAATCCGGGCTCGGTCGTTTTCGGGTCAACGTATTCCACCAGCGCGGCAACGTCTCGATGGTGCTGCGTTACATCACTGCCGATCTGCCGACGCTTGAAGAGCTGGGTATGCCCGAGCAGATGAAGGAGCTCGTCATGCTGCGACGGGGTCTGATCCTGATGGTGGGCGCAACCGGCAGTGGCAAGTCAACCACGCTCGCGGCAATGCTAAATCATCGCAACGAGAAAACGTCTTCGCACATCATCACGGTCGAGGACCCGATCGAGTTTCTGCACCCGAACAAGCAGTCGATCATCAATCAGCGCGAAGTGGGGCTGGATACCAAATCCTACGCGCGCGCACTGAAAAGCGCGATGCGTGCAGCACCAGACGTGCTGCAGATTGGTGAGATCCGGGATCGCGAGTCAATGCAGTCAGCCATCGATATGGCGGGTACCGGGCATCTCGTACTGGCCACCCTGCATTCCAATAATGCACCCGAAACACTGGATCGCATCATCAACATGTTCCGTCAGGAGCAACACGCGCAGGTGTTCATGGACCTGGCGCACTATTTGCGGGCCATTCTGTCACAGCGCCTCGTACGCGCACGTACCGGTAAGCGCGTTGCTGCCGTCGAACTTATGATCAACACACCGCACATCAAAGACCTGATTTTGAAGGGCGACATTTCCGAAGTGAAGGACGCGCTGAAGAACAGCGGTGAAAAAGGCATGCAGAATTTCGACGAAGCGCTGTTGAGTCTGTACAAGAACGGCACGATCACGCTCGAAGAAGCAATGTCACATGCCGATTCCCGGTCCAATCTCGAAGCCAAGGTTAACTTCGGCGGCTGATCGGAGCAGCAGGCACCGGCAACGCCAGCCACCGCCCCATACCCTCAAGCAAAATGATTACGGTCGCATAATGCCGCGTCCCGGTGTCCACGGTACGCCGGCCGACTCCAGTGCATTTCGCAGCGCCGCATATTGCCGATCTACCAGGGTCGTTAATGTAGCCGCAATGTCGCTGTACTCTTGCTCAGCAATTACCAGCGATTCTCGTTGCGTGGGCGTCGGGCCGTAAGCATTGGTATGCGGGCTGTACGCTGCGTGGCTTAGCCGTGCTGTAATCGGCATCGCCTGATTGACGCCAAACGCGGAGCGAGTGTCGTTCCCAGCCAGGCGGTCGCGCTGCACCTGAAGCTGCTGCTGCAGGGAATTCGCATCGCTGTACAGGCCGGGCTCAGCGCCGGAATCTCTCAGTACATCTTCAATGGCGCCAAGCTGGGTCAACACTTCGTCCAGCGATTTCAGCGTGCCGTCAACCGCGCGCCGCACGGCGTTTACGCTGCGCTGGAATGCGATTCTTTGTTCCTGAGATGAGCCTGGCAGGGTGGGTTCACGTATCGAAACCACCTCGAAGGTCTGATCCTGCCCAAGGCCTTGCAATTCTCCGTCGATCCGCTTCGACATGCTGACCTGATAGGTCCCTGGCGCTACCAGCACGCCGGCCGGCCGGCGATTTTCGTCGCGCTCGGCAGCGGGCAACCACGGATCGACCGGGGGATAGCGCAGGTCCCAGGCAATGCGCTGGAAACCGGCGGTTGCCGGGGCATCAAGATGTCGAACGACATTTCCGTCGCTGTCGCTGACAGTAAATACAATTGCCGGCGCGTCCTCTCGCGCTTCCTCGTCCAGACGGTTCCAGTCTGGAAAAGCTATGTCTGCATTTTCCTGCACCAGCGTCTTTTCCGCCCCCTTGCGCTGCTCTTTCAGGCTGCGAATCTCTTCCGCGAGGTAGTAGGAAAAAGTAGCGCCGAAATCAGGATTCGGAGACACGAAGTAACTGTCTCCCTGACTGTCAACGCAGCCGGGTGTGCTGCAACTATGCGGGCGTTTTGGCACGTACCAGTGAGCCCTGCGGACGGGAAAAAGTACCGATCCGGTCTGCAGCAGCTCGGCAGTGACAGTACGCAGCGGCGAATAGTCGTCGAGGATGTATATGCTGCGGCCGAACGTCGCGCCGACGAGATCATTCTCGCGCGTTTGTATGACCAAATCGCGAAATGCAATGTTCGGTGCGCCGCCGCTAAGCTTGGTCCAGGCTCCGCCCGCATCGACGCTGAAAAACACGCCGAACTCGGTGCCAAGGAACAACAGGTTTGGATTCACGTGGTCCTGGACGAGGCGCCATAGCAGATGACGTTCGGGAAGATTGGAGGCGATACTGCGCCAGCTCCTGCCGCGGTTGTCGCTCCGCAGAACGTAAGGCGAAAAATCGCCGCTCTTGTGGTCGTCCACGACGACGTAAACGGTATCTGAATCGTGCAGGTCAGCTTTGATGTCATTAACAAAAAAGCGGTCCGGAACGCCCGGCAGGGAATCGGTCTCACGCCAGTTTTCTCCGCCGTCTTCGCTCACCTGGATAAGACCATCGTCGGTTCCTGCGTACAGGAGGCCCTCCACGAGAGGAGATTCTGCCAGCGAGGTGATGGTGTTGTATTGCGACATGGCTGAGAGATCCCAGTTTGAGTCAATACTCCAGCGACGACCCATCACCGGTTGTTGCAGCCGGTCCTCAGTGCGCGTCAGGCTGCCGGAAATCGCACGCCAGGAATCTCCGCGATCATCGGAGCGCCACACGCGATAGCTGGCAAAATAAAGCGTTTCAGGATTGTGCGGACTAAGCAGGATCGGCGCGTCCCAGTTAAAACGCTCTTCGGGTTCGCCGGCTGCCGGCTGCGGACGGATGTAAACATTCTCTCCGGTACGGCGGTCGTAGCGCGTGAGGTTTCCTTCCTGCCAGTTCGCGTAAATGATGTCCGGGTTCGTGGGGTCCGCCGCGGACTGATGCCCGTCAGCGCCCAGGGTCAGATACCAGTCGGAATTGCGTATGCCCACATTGTTGTCGGTGCGGTGCGGGCCGCCGAGACTCGAATTGTCCTGCGTACCGCCGTACACGTTGTAGAAGGGCAGATCGTAGTCAACGGCGACCTTGTAGAACTGTGAGATGGGCAGGTTGGAGATGAAGCGCCACGTTTCGCCAAGGTCGAGGCTTTCGTAAACGCCGCCATCGTTACCGACGAGCAAATAGTCGTCGTCTGTCGGGTGAAAGGCCATGGCGTGGTGATCGACGTGCTTGGTTTCCGATTCCATGCGCGCGAAATCCTTGCCGCCGTTTTCTGTCTTGTGCAAATGCACGTCCATCTGGTAGACGCGATCAAACTGGTGCGGGCTGGCGAATATCTCCTGATAGTAGTGTGGCCCTGTGCCGCCAGACAGATAGTCGTTTTGTTTCTGCCAGCTTTCTCCGCCATCGGCGGAGCGATAGAAGCCACCTTTTTTGTGAGCAAGCTCTATGGTGGCATACACGACATCTGGGTCCTGGGGCGAAACTGCCAGACCGACCTTGCCCATGATTTCGTCGGGAAGTCCTTCGCTAAGTTCTCGCCAGCTCGAGCCGCCGTCGGTGGATTTATGGATGCCGGATCCGGGGCCGCCGTTCATCAGCACTGCGACGTTTCTGAATCTTTGCCACGATACGGCGAAGATCACGTCCGGATTGCGCGGATCCAGGTGAACTTCGGATACGCCGGTGTACTGATCGTCCACCGCCGCATTGCCTAGCCCGTCGCCAAGAATTTTTTGCCAGGTCGCACCGCCGTCAATCGATTTGAAAAGGCCTCGCTCTCCCCCGCCGGACCATAACGGACCCTGTGCCGCCACATAAATGACATTTGAGTCGCGCGGATCGATACGAATCATGCCGATGTGCTCGGAGGTCTTGAGCCCCATATTCTCCCAGTTGGTCCCGCCGTCGCGGCTGCGATAGACACCGTTGCCATAGCCTACGTGCCGGCCGCTGACGTTCTCACCGGTGCCCAACCAAAGAATATCC
Organism: Woeseiaceae bacterium; assembly: GCA_037968735.1. GTDB lineage: Bacteria > Pseudomonadota > Gammaproteobacteria > Steroidobacterales > Woeseiaceae > SZUA-117. The sequence goes on from JBBKWC010000016.1 coordinate 123,335, forward strand.
GGGTCGTTCGGGTCGAGCGTGATGCTGGCAATGGAGTAAGCATCCTGATCGTCGAAAACGGGGGTCCAGGTTGTGCCGCCATTTCTTGTTTTAAAAACACCGCCGCTGCCAACCGCGACATACCAGGTGCTTGGATCGGTGGGATCGATAACGATGTCGGAGATGCGCCCCGACATCATGGCGGGCCCGATACTGCGCATGGCCATACCTGCAAACGTGTCCTCGTTGAAACCAGGTGCTTGGTCATCCTCTGCGGCATGCGTGTGCTGCAGGACAAACAACAAGAATATGAAGATAGTGGCAATGCGCGTCATGATTCCCCCTGGAGATGAGCGTCTCGGATGCTGATTTAATGTGGCGTCGAAACTATAACAAATGGCGTTTCTGCATGATTGACGAATGCGGGCTTACCGACTAACGTTTAAGGATGCAACGCGAGAAAACCGTAGACGCTTACATCGATAATTCTGCACGCTGGCAGGACGAATTGAGGCAGCTGCGTGCCATTCTGCAAGCCACCGGCCTGAAGGAAGAAATCAAATGGGGTGCGCCCTGTTATACCTGCAACGGCCAGAACGTTGTCGGCATGGCATCGTTTAAATCCTATTTCGGACTTTGGTTTCATCAGGGCGCATTGCTGAAAGACGAAGCAGGTATGCTAATCAACGCCCAGGAGGGCAAGACACGGGGGTTGCGGCAATGGCGTATGCAATCGGCAAAGGATATTCGACCCGGTGTGATCCGCCGCTACCTGACCGAGGCCGTCAGGCTCGCCGAGAGCGGACGAAAAATTGTGCCCGTGAAGAAAACGTTGGAGATGCCCGCCGAATTGTCCGCCGCGCTCAAAGAAGATGCGGCGATCAAACAGGCATATGAGTCACTGACGGCGGGCAGGCAAAAGGAATATGCGGATTATGTGGCGAGCGCCAAGCTACAAAAAACGCGGTTAAGCAGGGTTGATAAAGTGTTGCCCATGATCGCAGCGGGTAAAGGCCTGAATGACAAATATCGGCGCAGTTGATTCGCGGCCCGAATTCGCTTTCTCTCAGTTTTGACTTAAAGTGCCCGCCCAGTGCGCGCAACTACCGCTGGGTTTCCGACGGCTCCTCGAACTGCAGATGCCGCTTGGCGGCGTCGATATCACAAGGTTCCCAGACGAATTGCCGGTCCGGTCCTTTGTCGTAAACGCCGAATCGCCGCAGTGGTGATTCGAGATAGACAGGGTCAGTGACCTCGTATTCAACGATCATTTTGAGACCGCCGTTCGTCAGGCGATAGCGTTCCGTCAGCTTTTTCTGTTCGCTGGAATCGATGCCATTGCCAATGCCCCAAGCCGTCGCCGTGAAGCCGGTGGTTTCCACGATCAGCAACTCGCCGTCGTCTTCGAACCGACCCAGCGAAAATCCGATCGGGCTGGGGGTGAAGTCGTCCGGCTTCTGCCTGCCATCCAGATAAATAGTGCGGATATCATCGCGACCGGCCTGCTCCTTCTCGATGACGATGGTGTCCTCATTGCGAATCCAGCGGTATCCGTAGGCAACCAGAATCATCCGCGGTACGCCGGCGCTCTCGCAGTTGAACGCCGGATTGTCATTCTCGTCGAATCGCGCTGCGAGTTTTCTGCCCTCGGCAGTCAGTGGCATCGTGTCGAAGTCAGGCCGGCTGAACAACAACACCTGCCGCAATGGACGGCGAAACGCCCAGGTGCCGGAGAAATCTGTTGACGGTTCAACTTGCTGCGGCGGCGGGCGATCCGGACTGTTGTCAGGTGGTTGTCGGAAGGCATAAAAGACACCGCCCGCGTCGCGGCGAATGTGGTCGATCAGGCCGGATTTACGGCGTGTGCTTCGCCCCGGATTGACCACCGCGGTGACCACGTCGCCAACCTTGACGGAATCTTTCTCCCAGCCATTTCCGAGCATGCCGGAAATCGAATGTCCCTCCAGCGTCCATGGTTCTGACGCACCACCTGGCGACGGTTCGACCGTGACGTAAATGTGGGGGTTCCGCCATGAGACCTGGGTAACCGTGCCAGTGACTTCGATGGTCGAATCGATATCGTAGGCGCCCCGCGAGTGGTGCGCGCCCGCGCTTATGCTGAACATCGCCAGCATGGCGAACGCAGCCTTGAATAAGTTCACGATCCTGATCCTTGTCGCTGACGAAAATCTGCGCAATACAGGGTTGGCAAGCAACCGGCAGCATGCGAGCAAGCAACCAGAATAACGACCCGCTGGCTGGCTCTGCAACCATTTTGGTGCGTGCAACGCCAGTGTCGAATTCCGGTCGGACGCCGTATAGTGGTGCTATCGCATGCAGGGGTACTTAATTGCCGTATCGAGCCCGTTTTCCAGGTACGCCGGTCGCAGCGCTGGCATTGTGGTTTGGCCTGGCGTCATTCAGTTTCGCGGACGATCGGCCAAATATCATCGTGATCATGGCCGACGATCTCGGCTATTCGGACCTTTCGTTGTATGGCGGTGAAATTGATACGCCGAATATCGCCGCGCTCGCAGCTCAGGGCGTTCAATTCTCGAACTTCTACGCCGGTCCCACCTGCGGCCCGAGTCGCGCCATGCTCATGAGCGGTGTCGACAATCATGTGGCTGGGATGGCGGTGAACGCGGCGGCCCTCCGCCGACTCCCCGAATTAAGGAGCCGCCCCGGCTACGAGGGGTATCTGAACGATAGGGTCAGGACTGTCGCTTCCCGCCTGCAAAAAACTGGATATAAAACGGTCATGGCCGGCAAGTGGGATCTCGGCGTCGGGCCGGGTCAGTTGCCGTCAGATCGCGGCTTCGATCGTTCATTCTCGCTGGGTAACGCCGGTGCCAGTCACTTTGCTGATGCACGGGCGACGCTCGGCAGTGGCAGCACCGTCGACTATTACGAAGACGGTAAAATTGTCGCCGAATTACCCGACGACTTTTACTCCAGCACTTTTTATACCGACAAGCTTTTAGAATACTTGCAGTTGGATAGCGATCAGCAGCAGCCGTTCTTCGCCTACCTTGCGTTCACTGCGCCGCACTGGCCGCTGCAGGCACCTGATGACTGGCTGGAACGTTATCAGGGTCGTTTTGATGCTGGCTGGGACAAACTGCGACAGGAACGACTGCATCGAATGCAGGCAATGGGACTTCTGCCGGCTGCCACCACGCTAAGTACGCGGCTGCAAAGCGTGCCGCCGTGGGATTCCTTGCCGCCGTTGGGAAAAACGGTTGAGGCCCGCAAAATGGAGGTATATGCGGCGATGGTCGCGCACATGGATGCGCAGATCGGCCGCTTCCTCGAGGCGCTGAGGGACGCCGGCGAGTACGAAAACAGCTTCATTATTTTCCTGTCGGACAATGGTGCCGAGGGCAACGACGTCGGCGTACTCGCCGACAACGCGTACTGGATTCCTGCCGCGTTCGACAACCGGCTCGCCAATATGGGTCGGCAGGGGTCCTATTTGTGGCAGGGCAGAAGCTGGGCTCAGCTAAGCGTTGCACCGCTGCGCAATTACAAGTCTTTTGCCTCGGATGGCGGTATACGGGTGCCAGCGATCGTTTCCTGGCCCGGCACAACGTTGCGTGGCCGCATTAGCCATACGGTGGCCAGTATCAGGGACATTGCCGCGACTGCCATTGAACTCGCGGGTGCAGAGTCGTCGCCGCCTGATGATAAATTGCCGGTAAGCGGTCAATCCATGCTTGGCTACCTGCGCGGCGACAGTGAATACATTCATCACCCTGACGAGGCGCTTGGTTTCGAAGCTTACGGATCCCGAGCCATACGCAGAGGGCAATGGAAAATCAGCTGGACCTGGCCTCCCTACGGGCCCGGACGCTGGGAGCTATTTGATATGGCCGAAGACCCTGCCGAACAGCACGACCTGTCTGCCGACATGCCAGGCCGGCTTGCCGAAATGGTGTCGGACTGGGAGCGCTACGTCGCGGACAATGGCATCTGGGTTTTCGAAGAGGACACGGGCTACGGACGTTAGTACCGTATCGCGCGGCGAATGTGCCCGGGCACGTTCTTGCACGTTAACCGTTTCGATAAATGTAGCTATAGCCGTTGATTGCCGGCACGCCGCCCAGGTGTGCGTACAGCACATTGGAACCTGCCGGAAAAAAACCACTGCTGACTAAAGCGATCATGCCCTGCATCGATTTACCTTCGTACACCGGGTCGGTCATCATGCCCTCGAGCCGCGCGACAAGCCGGATCGCCGCATTCGTTTCTGCCGACGGCACGCCATAAACCGGATAAGCGTAGTCAGCGTTTAAAACCACATCCGCCGCGCTGATGGCGTCACCACTGCCGATGAGCTGCGCCGTTTTCTGCGCGATATCCAGTACCTGAGCATGTGTTTGTTCCGGCGTGCACGAGGCATCGATGCCGATAACATTTCGCGCCCGGCCATCGCGCGCGAATCCAACCACCATGCCTGCTTGTGTCGATCCGGTCACGGTGCAGACAACGATGTAGTCAAAGCGAATGCCCAGTGCCGCCTCCTGCGCTCGCACTTCATCGGCAAAACCGACGTAGCCCAGCCCGCCCAGCTTATGCACTGACGCTCCGGCCGGGATCGGGTAGGGCGAGCCCCCCTTGTCCTTGACGTCCTGCAATGCACGTTCCCAGCTCTCGCGAATGCCGATGTCAAAGCCCTCATCGACCAGTTCGATTTCTGCTCCCATGACGCGGGACATCAGAATATTCCCGACACGATCGTAGACCGCATCCTGAAACGGCACCCAGCTTTCCTGTACGAGTCGGCATTTCATGCCGATCTTTGCCGCCACCGCAGCGACCAGACGGGTGTGATTCGATTGCACGCCACCAATGGTGACCAGCGTATCAGCCCCCGACGCGATCGCATCAGGAACGATGTACTCCAGCTTGCGTAACTTGTTGCCACCACCGGCAAGCCCAGAATTACAGTCCTCGCGCTTGGCGTAAATCTGCACAGCGCCACCCAGGTGCGCTGTGAGCCGCTCAAGATGTTCGATGGGTGTTGGCCCAAAGGTCAGCGGGTAGCGGGAAAATTCGTTCAACATTCGGCGGCTCCGCAGATCACTTGAAGACACTGGCCGCATCAAACACCGGTCCGTCAACACAGACCCGCTTCATCGCAGGCCCGTCCGGCGTCTGGACGAGCACCGTGCAGCCCGCACATCCACCGACTGCGCAGGCCATGAACTCCTCCAGCGACACCTGGCAAGGTAAGCCGAAAGACTCTGCCAGGGCGGCTACCGCTTTCAGCATCGGTGTCGGTCCGCAGGAGAAGACTTCCACCCTGGCGAGCTCGTCAGGTGCGAGGGTCATGAGCCATCTGCGTGCGAGATCGGTGACGTAACCTTTGAAGCATCCTGGGTAATCCTGCAGGCTCGCAAGTCGGGTGGGAATCTTCCAGTCTTCCAACAGGGGCATCGTCATACTGATGGATGCCGGCAACCATGGTGTGGCCAGCGCCGACTGCGACTGCTCGAAGGGAAAAGGAATTTCGGATCCCATGATGACCAGCGGTTGCCAGACGTCGCTTTGATCTTTCAACGCCTCTGCAAGAAATATCATTGGCGGTATGCCGACACCGCCGCCGATCAGCAGCGGTTTGCTACGTTCTGTACTCGGTTTGAAGCCCACACCGATAGGACCCAGCACGCTGATTGAATCCCCCGGTCGTTTCGCCCCAAGGTCCCTGAGCCCTTCCCCGACAATCTTGAACAGCACTTCAATCCAGCCCGAGCGGGGATCTGCACGCATAATAGACAGCGGCCGACGCATGGGAATCGCCTCGCTGCAGCGCACGTGAACGAAACTGCCAGGCGTGGCCAGAGCTGCAAGCCGCGGCGCCTTGATGCGAAGCACAAACTGGTCGCCCGGATACGTGGCAACGTTCGTAACAACGGCGTCTTTCAGCAGTATGGAACCACGGTTCTTCTGCGCGTCGCGGAAAGCAGGCTCAGCCATCGTCACGAATGCGTCCCGCAAACGGCCGACAGTACTGCCATGCGTATGGCAACGCCGTTTCGTACCTGATCCCATATGACGGATCTTTCACCGTCCGCCAGGCTTGACTCTATTTCAACGCCACGATTCATCGGGCCAGGGTGCATGACGATGGCGTGATCCGCCGCGAGTCTCATGCGCTCACGGGTCAGGCCAAAGTCTCTGAAATACTGCTCCGCGCCAGGAACGCCATCGCGATCACTAAACCGCTCCTTCTGAATCCGGAGCGCCATCACGACGTCTGCACCACGCAGTCCGTCATCCATGTTGTGCAGGACACGTGCATGCGGCGAAACTGTGCGCGGATCGGGCGCCAGTGATGCTGGCGAAACGAGCCTTACTTCCGCGGCGCCCATCGTTACCAGCGCTTCCGAGGCGGATCGTGCGACTCGCGAGTGCGCAATATCGCCAACGATGGCGACCGTCAGCCCGGCGATTCGACCCAGGTGGCGGCGAATCGTAAATACATCGAGCAATCCCTGCGTTGGATGAGATACGTCGGATTCACCCGCATTCAGCACGCTGACATGCTCGGCCACCTGGCTTGCCACCTTTGCGGCAAGGCCGGTTTCGGCGTTTCGCAGCACAAACACATCCACCTGCATCGCCTGCAGCGTGCGGATCATATCCAGCACGCTTTCACCCTTTTGCTGCGAGGAAGTATTGAGATCGAGATTCAGTACGTCGGCACCCAGGCGCTTGGCGGCAAGCTCAAAAGAAGCGCGTGTTCTGGTGCTGGCTTCGAAAAACAGGTTGGCGACCGTTTTGCCGCGCAGAGTCTCCTGACGCGCGGCTGCCTGGCCGGGCTCTGTCAGAAACGTTTCGGCGTGATCCAGCAGCGCTGTGATGTGACGCTCGTCGAGATGCTGCAAAGTCAGAAGGTGCCGGAGCTTGCCACTGTCATCGAGTTGCAGGACATCGGCGCCACTCTGATTGGCGTCATTGGAGTTTTCAGTCACAGGCATCGGGGCGGCATTCTACTCCTAAATCAGTGCTCACGGTTCAGCCAGCGCTCTGCAATCAGGGCAGCGGCGGCGGCGTCAATCTCCGCCTTCTGTACCCGGCCGCGCTGACCCGACGAACGGGCGGATTTCAGTCTGGCACTGGCCTCAACCGAGGTGTGGCGCTCATCGATTTCTTCAATCGGCAGGCCGAAGCGCGCCAGCGCGTCAATAAACTCACGCAGTTCGGAATCAATGTCGGATTTGCTGCCATCCTGTCGCGAGGGTATGCCAACGACCAGTCTCGTTGGCCGCCACTCCTCTACGAGACGGGCAATCTCGCGCCATTCCGGCCCACTCGGGCCGCACCTGACAATGCCCAGCGGGCTCGCCGAAGCGGTGACCTGCTGGCCAACGGCAACGCCAATTCGGCGCAGTCCGAAGTCGAACGCAATGACGGATTCAGGCGTGGCCGGCATCCGCGGAAATCTGGCTGATGTCGACGCCAATGGTCATCGCGGCCACCCGCCAGCGATCGGCGAACGGCACGTCGAAGACGATATCGGCGGTAGCCGGCACGGTCAGCCAGGTATTGCTGAGTATTTCCTCATCGAGCTGCCCGGCGCCCCAACTCGCAATGCCAAGCGCAACCAGGGTTTTTTCCGGGCCGTCGCCTCGCGCCATGTCGTCGATGACATCACGCGACATTGTGAGCCTCAATCGTGGTGCAACGTCCAGTGAACTTTCATAGTCGCGGTCGGAATTGTGCAATACGAATCCCCGTTCTGGCGCCACCGGGCCGCCGCTAAGCACGGGTTTCCGCTCGACAATTGGAGTGCTTCCCTCGACTTGCAGCTGTGCATACAGATTGGACAGATCAAATTCCATGGGTCGATTGATGACGACGCCGATCGCGCCGTCGCTGTTATGCTCACAGACGAGCGTCACCGTGCTGTTGAAATTCGGATCGGCCATGCCGGGCATGGCGATCAGCAACTGATTTGAAAGAAAGTCTGGCGTTGGCATCCCGGCATTATTGCACAGCATCCGTCGCTCGCCCGAACAGTGGGGGCGCCTGTATGACGGTTTATTCCATCCCGGCCGTTGTCAGTACGCTATGTTGATTGAATTGCCACTTGTAGGCGAAACGGAGCTGGTCGTAATCGGCGCGAATGGCTTCCGGAAATGGATCGAACGGCGCCGCACGGCGCAATATGCTGAGCGCGACCTGATCCAGCGCTTTGGAACCTGACGAGCGGCGCACCAGAACTTCCTGCAACTGACCGGAAGCGTTTATCGTCACTTCCAGGGTAGGACTACCCGTGACTTCACCCGTCAGCGCCTCCTCAGGGAAATACTTGATGCCGACCGTTTCAATTTTCGTTTTCCAGCGATTGAGGTATGCGGCAACTTTCGACTCTTTTGTATCGACGGAAGTAACCAGCTCTCGCGGGTTGTTGTCGCGTATGGCGAGGTTTTCCGCGTCGTCCTGCGGTAAGGGCAGTGTCAGGTCGACGCCGGACTCGAGCCTCGCTGCCGTCTGCACATCGGGTGACGGATCATCGCGCAGCCTGTCCAGAGTTTTTTGCCGCTGTTCCGCTTGCGTGACCAGCACCTGATCGGAAAAATCGTCGCGGGCGTTTGATTCCATCGCGTGCTGTCCGTCCAGACGGCCGGCATTGTCCACCGGCACAACGCCCTCGACCCGCGCGCTGGGGCGCACCTGATCCCGGGTGTTGCCCGCACCCTGCTGATTAGCCTGGGCAAGGTAAGCTGCCTCGTCAGGTTCCAGCACATTCGGCTCCGGGTCTGCAAGAATGGTGACATCCAGCGAGATTGCTTCATTGAAGTTGTCGCTAATAATGGCATTGAAGGTGACGCCGATGATAAGAATGCCGTGGATAAGTGCGGCAAGAAAGAGCATCGGCGGCAGGCGATCCGGAGCCGGCGCCGCTTCCAGCACCATGTCGTTGATCGAACCGTTGAATTCCAGAGAATTAGTCACGTTCAGTCGTCAGCCGTTGCAGCGTAACCCTTTCAGGTAAATGGCGGAATCGTCCTGCGGTACTCATTGTGGCACAGGAGTCCAGGCGTACAGACCAGTTTACCGCGGCCGCCCCTCTCGCAGTGAGACTTGTGTCACCAGAGGGAACCTGCCTAAACGGCCTGCGTGCTGCGCTCGACATAATCGACGCGCCTGGACGTCAATCGCCCGCAGGGCGGGCTCCTACAACATGAATAAGGAATGTAGGAGCGGCCCAAGGCCGCGATCGCCCGCAGGGCGGGCTCTTTGGGCCAAAAAACACGGGGACCAACAAGCGCAGGGCGCGACGGGATCAGGCGCAAAGCCGTGCCTCGATGGCGTCGAACAGCGTGCCCGCGATATTGAGGTCGAAATGCCGGTCCAGTTCGCGTATTCCCGTCGGGCTGGTGACGTTGATTTCTGTCAGATAGTCGCCGATGACGTCAATTCCGGCGAAGATCACGCCTTTTTCCTTCAACACCGGTCCGACTTCCGCACAAATCCAGCGGTCGCGGTCCGTCAGTTCGCGACCCTCGCCGATTGCCCCCATTACGAGGTTGCCGCGATTGTCGTCGGCGGAGGGAATTCTCGCCAGCGTGTAGGGAACCGGTTCGCCATCGATCAGCAGGATGCGTTTGTCGCCGGCCTTGATTTCCGGGATATAGACCTGCGCCATGGCATAGCGGCGGCCATTGTCCGTCAGGGTTTCGAAGATGACGTTGGCGTTGTTATCGCCCTTGGCCACCACGAATATGGATTTGCCGCCCATCCCGTCCAGTGGTTTCACCACGGTGCGGCCGTGCACAGCAAGAAATTCCTTCATGTCCTGCATTGAGCGAGTGATCAGGGTCAGTGGCGCACATTGAGGAAACCAGGCCGTATAGGCTTTTTCATTCATGTCCCGAAGTGCCTGCGGCGCGTTCACCACCAGCGCGCCGGACAGCGCCGCGCGTTCAAGGATATAGCTGCTGTAGATGTATTCCATATCGAACGGCGGGTCCTTGCGCATCAGTATGACGTCGAGGTCTCCCAGCCTGATCTCGCTGTCTTCCCCAAGCTTGAACCAGTCATGCTCATCATCCGTGACGGTCAGTCGCCGCGCTCGCGCAAGCGCCTCGCCGCCAAGCAGCCTTAAATCTGCCTGCTGCATATACTCAATAGTTGCGCCGCGACGGGATGCCTCGAGCAGCATGGCGAGCGAACTGTCTTTTTTCGGTTTGATGGATTCGATCGGATCCATCACTACACCGATGCGTCGATTGTTGGCAGGCATGGGAATTCTCTGAGGGTCTGTAAAAAGAGACGGCTTATCATACCGTGACTGGGACAGCGCAACATGTGCGTGCCGCTGTGTTCCCTGTCATGGCAGCGTTTTTGCCAATATGGTACAAGTCTGTTGGTCCGGCGACGTATCAGCCTGTCAGGGCCGGTGCAAGCAAATTCCGGGCGAATTGGATTGGGGGGACGCGTTCTTCAGAACGCGAAACTGGGCGAGGTTATCCAGTGTCAAACAATGTTTCTCGAGGCCTGAACGGCCTCAAAATTCTGGTGATAGACGACAGCAAGACGATTCGTCGTACGGCGGAGACGCTGCTATCCAAGGAAGGCTGCCAGGTATTCACCGCGATCGATGGCTTCGATGCCTTGTCAAAGATTGCCGATCATCAGCCTGACCTGATCTTCGTCGACATCATGATGCCCCGGCTCGATGGCTATCAGACGTGTTCGCTAATCAAACACAACAAGGTATTTAAAAGCACCCCCGTCATCATGTTGTCCAGTAAGGACGGCCTGTTCGACCGTGCGCGCGGTCGCATCGTGGGTTCAGAGCAATACCTGACCAAACCTTTCACGAAAGACGAATTGCTGGGCGCAATTTCCAACCAGATAAACTGAGGAATCGTTCATGGCCGTTATTCTGATAGTTGATGATTCACCGACGGAACTGCACCTGTTCCAGGGCATGCTGGAAAAAAGCGGCTTTGAAACGCTGGTCGCCGACAGCGGCGAGGAGGGTATCCGTCAGGCAGGCGTTGCACGCCCGGACTGTATTCTGATGGATGTAGTCATGCCCGGCATGAACGGCTTTCAGGCGACCCGGAAGTTGACCCAGGACCCGCGCACTTCTGACATTCCCGTCATCATGATTACGACCAAGGATCAGGAAAGCGACAAGGTCTGGGGGATGCGCCAGGGCGCCGTTGAATACATCGTGAAACCGATCGGCCACAAGGAACTGGTCGCAAAAATCAACTCGGTGATGGCTGACTGAATGTCATCCTCCCCCGAACTTGCTGCGCTGATCGAGCAACCGTTCGAACTGCTGCGCGAATTGGAGCGCCGCAGCCGTATAGCGCTTGCGGGGAAGGGCAGCGGGGAGCTTGCTGACGAATGGGTGGGAATCGGTTTTCGCATTGGCCAGGAAAATTTTGTCGCTGACCGGAACCAGGTGCGTGAAGTTCTCATGCTGCCCGAATCCATGACCCGAGTCCCCGGCGCCAAACGCTGGTTGCTGGGCATCGCTAATCTGCGCGGACATCTTTTGCCGCTCATCGATCTGAAAATGTTTCTTGGCAGCGGTCGCACCTCACTCAGACGCGTCAGCCGCGTTATCTCCGTCAATCACCGGGACGTGCCATCAGGTCTGGTCGTCGACGAAGTGCTCGGATTCCGCCGCTTCTCCGACAGTGAATTTGTTGACAGTTGGCCGCAGACGGCCGTCCGCTGCGATCGATATCTGGTTGGCGGATACCGTCGGAGTACCGATATCTGGCCTGTATTCGATTTATACGATTTGCTGGAAAGCACCGCCTATTTACAAGCCGCCGCGGAATAACGCGGTTTCCGATTACTTCTGACACAGATTGCAGGGTCATGGCACTAAATACTGAAAAATCTTCCGCCTTTACCATCCTCGCAGCTCTGCTGGCCGTGTCACTCACAGCCGCGGGGTTGCTCGTCTACACACAGACCGGAAGCAGTGGCGGCGGATTTCTCTCCAGTCCCATGCTGCCGACAGGGCTGATCATTGTCGCGATACTGCTGCTCGCGGTACTGGCAATGCTGCATGCCAGGGTGGCCGTATTCGAACGTGCCTCACGCGAGCAGGCTGAACAGAATGAACGCAATCAACGCGCCATTCTGCGTCTGCTTGATGAACTGGGCAGCCTCGCAGACGGCGATCTGACCGTCGAGGCAACCGTCACCGAAGACATTACGGGCGCGATTGCAGATTCCATCAACTACGCTATCGAAAAGCTGCGGGAACTCGTAGCGACCATCAACGAAACCGCCATCATGGTGGATTCCGCCGCAAAGCAGACCGAAAGCACGGCGTCGCACATGGCGAAAGCCGCGGACACGCAACGGCGGGAGATCACGGCGGCCACTGAATCGATTGTTTCGATGGCGTCGTCCATCGAAGAGGTTTCCGGTAACGCAGAACGCTCTTCAGACGTAGCCCGACATTCGGTAGAAGTTGCGCATAAAGGCGGTGCGGCAGTTCGCAGGACCATCGATGGAATGAACACTATTCGCGAAACCATTCAGGACACTTCAAAAAGAATCAAGCGCCTCGGCGAAAGCTCGCAGGAGATCGGCAACATCATCGAGTTGATCAATGACATTGCTGAGCAGACGAATATTCTTGCATTGAATGCCTCTATACAGGCCTCGATGGCGGGAGAAGCAGGCCGGGGTTTTGCGGTGGTTGCAGATGAAGTACAGCGGCTCGCGGAACGCTCCACAAACGCGACCAAGCAAATAGAGGTGCTGGTGCGAACCATCCAGTCGGATACGAACGAAGCCGTCGTGTCGATGGAGCGCAGCACCACCGACGTCGTCGGCGGGGCGCTGCTTGCGGAAAACGCCGGTGCGGCGCTGGATGAGATTGAGCAGGTGTCGAACCAGATTGCCAACCTCGTGCAGAACATTTCAGGCTCCGCACGCCAGCAGGCAAGCTCGGCTGCGGACGTTACGCGCCGCACGTCTAAACTGAAGGAAATCAGCGACCAGACCGGCAAGGCCACTACCGCGACCGCTGCCTCCATATCCAAACTGTCGGAACTGGCCTCGCAGCTACGGGAATCCGTCGCTGGATTCACGCTGCCGAATTCTGCGCTGCAGAGCAGCGCGCTCTCGATGACCTCGCGCATGGCGACACCGGCGGCACCGCCGGCGACGGAGGAAAAGGCGGCGGGATAAGGCCCGTGCACTGAGCGGAATAACATGAGCAGCGAATCGGGCATTCAGGAAAGGCCGGATATCGACAGTTCTGTCGATGTGGCGGCCAATGCGTTGGCAGTCGTGAGTGATGAACTCATGGAAACCATCCGCAATGCGCATCTTGCGCTCGAGGATTGTGTAGACGGACGCGGCGGGACAGCGGCGCTGGTGCGTACGGCGCAGCTTCTGCATCAGATCGGCGGCGCCCTCAAAATTACCGAGACATACGGTGCGGCGCTGCTGACAGAAGAAATGGAGGCGGTGTGTGCCTACCTTGCCACCTTGCGGGCCGGCAAGGGCCGCGAAGATGGTCTGGATGCCGTCACACGCGCCATGGTGCAGCTGCCGATTTACATCGAGCGACTGCTGGGTGGCGGGCGCGACATCGCGCTGGTGCTGCTGCCGATGCTGAATGACCTCCGGGCAGCGCGCGGACAGCCATTGTTGTCGGAAGGCACCTTGTTGCTGCTCAATCTTTCGCCGCAGCGTAAAGAGAGCAGCAAGGATGCACGTGAGGCAAGCGGTGAAGACCCGATTCTTATCGCACGCAAACTAAGGCCAAAATATCAGCTCGCGCTGCTTGGCTGGATTCAGGGCGGTGATACCAAGCGGCATATAGATGCATTGGCGAACGTGGTGCGCGCACTTGAGACATCGGCCAATCGTGATGACGTTCACCAGCTCTGGTGGATACTGGGCGGGGTTCTCGAATCACTGCAAAACGGCGGTCTGGAAACCTCGGTTGCGCTAAAACGTCTGCTGGGGCAAGTGGACCGGCAGATCAAGCTTTTCATTGACGAAGGTCTGGCGGCATTCGACAAGCACCCGGTTACCGATTTACTGAATAACCTGCTGTATTACGTGGCGCGCTCCAGTCACGCCGGCGAACGCATCAGCGAAATCCGCGCCGCCTTCAATCTGTCGGAACTGTTACCCGGCGATGCGCAGGTGGAGCATGCACGCGAAGCGTTGTCTGCTCCCAGCGTCAAGCTTATGAAAACCGTCGCGGGCGCGATTCGCGAGGACCTGGGACGCGTGAAGGACGTGTTGGACATATTTGTCAGAACGGGCATGAACAAGTCTTCGGATCTGGTGCCGCAACTCGACTTACTGAAAAAGATCAGTGACACGCTGGGTGTACTGGGACTTGGTGAGCTGCGGGGCGACGTGGACTCGGAGATCGATCGGCTGAAGTCCGTTGTCACTGAAGGCGGTCGGGTTCAGGAAAAAACCATCATTGAGATTGCCTCTACCCTGCTGAAGGTGGAGGACCGGCTGGACCAGCAGCTTTTACGTCTCATCGTGCCTGCGGAGCCTGCAAGCGCGCACCAGGCGGAGTCAACGCTGCCTCCGGAGGAGGATGCAGACTACCGCCAGGTGGCCGAAGCCGTCATGCGGGAAAGCATCATTAATCTGGCCCGTATCAAGGAAACGTTTAGCGAGACGCTGACGTCCAGCGGAAATTCGCAGGGGATAGATGCCGTACCGCAGCTCATTCGCGGCATCAAGTCAGGCTTGCAGATGCTGGAAAAAACGCGCGCCATGGATGTGGTGGACCGGGTAGGCAGCCTGTTGGTGCTGGCGATGTCGGGCGCTGGCCCTGCCAGGCTGACACAAAAGGAGACGGACCGTCTGGCCGATTCAATCGTCAGCCTTGAATACTACATGGAGACTGTGAAGGCTGGTCGGCAGGAGCCTTGGTACATGCTGGACAACGCGGAAGCATGTCTGGGTGTATTACGTGATCTCGAGGCGCGTCTCAAAGTCGAACAGGCAGAGCCGGCGCAGGCTACTGACACGCAGCGCATAGCAGCGCCTGACTTCGACAAGATTGCGGCGGAAGACCCGGGCGTTACCGCAATCTTCGAACAACAGGCGACCGAGGTGATGTCGCCGACACCGGTCGTCTCCCCAGACGCAGAGCACCTCGATCCTGAACTGCTGGAGTTGTTCATCGAAGAAGCGAAAGAAGAAATCACTTCAATTAATCGCAATCTGCCGCAGTGGGCAGATTCGCCCGATGACATGGAAACGCTTATTACGGTGCGCCGCTCCTTTCATACGCTCAAGGGCAGCGGCCGCATGGTCGGTGCGGAGCGAATCGCGGAATATGCGTGGAGTATCGAGAGTCTGCTGAACCGACTTATCAACAAGACACTCACCCGCACGCCGCCAATGGTCGAGTTTATTTTGCAGGCGGCGACTGCGGTTCCCGAACTCGTAGAGCAACTCGAGGTCGGTTCCGAGCCGAAGAGTGACATCAGTCTTCTGATGACACGCGCGACGGCGTTTGCAGAAGGCGATCCACAAGCCGCGGTCCTCACTCCGCCGCGCGGCGGGACCGAGGAGTACCGCGACGAAGTTGCCGCTCTCGAAATGGATCCGGTACTGCTGGACATATTCGCCAAGGAAACTGCCGGCCACCTGCAGATTCTGCACGACTATCTCGCAGCCACAGACGGCCACCGTCCTCCCCACCACGTGTCGGACAAGCTGTACCGTGCGTGCCATACCCTGCACGGCAGCGCGAACATGGCCAATGTCGAACGCGGCGTGGCTGTTGCTGGCGCGCTGAACCGATTTGTCCGCCGGCTTTATGAATACA
Organism: Woeseiaceae bacterium; assembly: GCA_037968735.1. Taxonomy (GTDB): domain Bacteria; phylum Pseudomonadota; class Gammaproteobacteria; order Steroidobacterales; family Woeseiaceae; genus SZUA-117. The sequence continues at coordinate 139,125 of JBBKWC010000016.1, forward strand.
AGGTTGGTTTCGATGAGGACGGCACTCAGGCACTGACCGCGTCCGCCGAAGCGCTTGCGAACATTGTCGCGGATATCAATCAGCCAGATCGGCCACGTTCGAATTACGAGCAGCTTATTGATCGACTGGGTCGGCTAACCGACGCCGTAGAGCCGGGAACCGGGCATGACATTGATGCCGAAGATGCGCCGGAAGCGTCCGTAGAAGCCGTCAGCGAGTCAACGGAAGATGTGGGCTACGATGCGGAAATTGCTGCCATATTTTCGGAAGAGGCGGGCGAGTTACTGGAAGAGGCCGACCGCGCACTGGATGAGTGGAAATCGGATCGAGAGAGCCGCGACCACATCGAAGCCTTGAAGCGTCACCTGCACACGCTGAAAGGCGGCGCGCGCATGGCCGGCGTTGCTGCGATGGGAGATTTAAGCCACGAAATCGAGACGCTGCTGATCAATATCGATGAAGGCAGAATCCTCCCGGCCGCCGAGATCGATCAGTTGCTGCAGAAAAGTGTCGACGAACTGCACAGGATGCGTGACACCGTTATTGCAGGTAAGACCGTTACGTCGGCGGAAGAACTGGAGCGCCAGATCCATGCGATCAATCAAGGCGAACTGCCGGCGGAGCAAATAGAGGCCGCTGTCGACGCGGACGAGGACGTCTTTGAGATCAGCGAGGCTTCTCTGTTTTCCGCAGAACCGGTTGACCCGCTCAGCATGGTCATCGTGGACGAACCGTTCGATCCTGCGCGGGAAGCGGACGATGTGGAGGTCGTTTCTGTCGGCGAACCCGCCACGCCAGTCACCGAAGTCGATCTGGAGATGCCATTTGCGGCGGAACCGGGGCTGCGAACGGACGCCGATGAGCGCGAACTTCCGGAACAGCATGAAGGTCTCGACGAGCCGGACGAGCCCGAGGGTGATGAAGAGCTTCGGCAGAAAGAAGCGGGAGAAGATGACGCTGCAGAGGCAGAAGCGCTTGTCATTGCAGAAGCAGTGGAGACGGAAGCAGCGCCGGCAAGCGCTGAAGAAGACGTATCATCGCCTGCCGCAGTGGACGTTGAAATCGGCGTTGACGATCCGGTGGCGAGCGATGCGGCGCCATTGCCATCGCCAACGCCTTTGCGGCGGGCCAGGCCCGGCGCACGCGCCATGCCTTCGCAACGCGGTGGCGAGTCGCGCCAGGAATTTGCCCGTATCGATGCCGATTTGCTCGAAGACCTGCTAAACGCAGCCGGCGAGATCAGTATCTATCACTCGCGACTCAGTCAGCAGATCAATTCAATTGAATTCCACGTCGAAGAAATGGAACAGACCGTGGCCCGGCTCCGTGAGCAGTTGCGCAAGCTGGAAATCGAGACCGAGGCGCAGATCATGCACGGTCATCAGGACACGCTCGTGGCTCAGGATTTCGATCCACTGGAGCTCGACCGGTATTCCAATATTCAGCAGCTGTCGCGTGCGCTTGCAGAATCGGCAAGCGATATGGACAGCCTTAAGGATTTGCTGCGGGCGTTGACGTCCGAGGCCGACACCTTACTCGTGCAGCAGTCGCGGGTGACGGCGGAATTGCAGGACGGTCTGATGCGCACACGAATGGTGCCATTCGAGCGCCATGTCGCGCGTCTGACCCGGCTGGTCAGACAAGCCGCTTCAGAGTCCGGCCGGCAGGCGGAATTGGCAGTCGAAGGCGCATCAGGCGAGTTGGATCGCCAGGTGCTGGACAAGATGCTGCCGCCTTTCGAACATATGATGCGCAACGCGGTTGTGCATGGCATAGAAGATCCGGAAACGCGCAAGGCCGCTGGCAAACCGCCAACCGGGCGAATCACGATTCGTCTGCACCGCGAGGGTGCCGAAATGGTGATTGATGTGGCGGACGACGGTCGAGGTCTGGACGTTGAGTCGATTCGCGGCAAGGCATACGCAAAGGGACTTCTTAGCCCGGACGTCGACTCCTCCGACGAAAGCATCATGCAACTCATCTTGACGCCCGGCTTCAGCACCGCTGAAAAGATCACTCAGTCTGCGGGCCGCGGTATTGGCATGGACGTTGTCGCCAATGAAATCAAGCAGCTGGGAGGATCGCTGCAAATCTCATCGGTGACGGGGCAAGGCACCAATTTCACCATTCGACTGCCATTCACACTGGCCATTACGCAGGCGCTGATCGTAAGAACCGGCGAAGAAGTCTACGCATTGCCGCTGCCGACGGTCGAGGGCGTTGTCCGAATATCCCGTGTCGAACTGGAAAACATGCTCAGTCAGAGCGAGCCGAGTTACGAGTACGGCGAACAGACTTATCGATTCCGCCACCTAGGCATGTACCTTGGCGGTCCATCGGCAAAACTTGCGGACGACGACGCGTTTGTGCCCGTGATCCTCGTCCGCGCCGGTGATCATTCTGCGGCGCTGTTAACTGACGAGATGATAGCGAGCCAGGAAATCGTTGTTAAATCCATCGGCCCTCAGCTGGCGAGCATACGCGGCATTTCGGGTGCGACGATTCTCGGTGATGGCAGTATCGTGTTGATCCTGGACATCAATGCGTTGGTGCGCGCGGGTGCGCCAGTCGTCGAACTCAAGTCGGCTGCGCCGACGCCAAGCGATGATCGGCCCGTTGCCATGGTCGTCGACGACTCCATTACGGTGCGCCGGGTTATGGAACGTTTTCTGGAGCGAAACGGACTGCGTGTGGTGACGGCGCGCGACGGCATTGACGCCATCAGCGTGCTGCAGGACTCGCGGCCGGACATCATTCTGCTGGATATAGAGATGCCAAATATGGATGGCTATGAATTTGCGACGCACGTACGCAATGATGAGCGCGTGTCGGAGGTGCCCATCATCATGATTACGTCTCGCGTTGGTGACAAACACCGCGCTCGCGCTATCGAGATCGGCGTAAATGATTACCTCGGCAAGCCTTACCAGGATTCGCAATTGCTGAACGCGATACGGCGGCTACTGGAAGAACAGGGAGTCACCTTGCAGTGAGTGCGGCGGACGAAGAACTCTACAGTCTGCTCGTGCCACTTGCGGACGAGCGCCTGATCGTGCCACGTGCGTGCGTCGCAGAAGTCGTGCGCTATACCCCGCCTGTGCAAAAAGATGGTCAGCAGAACTGGATGCTCGGCACCGTAAGCTGGAATGGCCGCGACCTGCCCGTGGTCGCGTTTGAGGGAGCCATTGGCAAAGATATCCCGGCGCCCACTGGCAGGACGCGAGTCGTTGTCTTTCATTCGACGAGCGGCGGCATTCGCACCGGGTTTTTCGGTATTCTCACGCAGGGTTTTCCCCAGCTGGTGCGCGTCAATCGTGAAGTATTGAAACTGTCGTCGACCACCGGCTGGTCCGACGGTGCACCGGTGCTCTGTCGGGTAAAAATGATTAACGAGTTTCCTCTGATTCCGCATCTTGAAGCGCTGGAGGAAATGATCGCCGCGGAGCTCGCCAGCGGATAGCGTTCAGGGACTTAGTGCAGGTCTCCGTAAAGGCACTGCAGCGCACTCAGTACAGCGATTGCGGCCGTCTCCGTCCGCAATATCCTTGGACCAAAGCCAATTCGTTCAAAGCCTACGGAGTCTGCAAGTTCATTTTCTACGTCGCTGAGTCCGCCTTCAGGACCGACCAACAACGTGATCTCTTTTGACTTCAGGCTTAGCGCTTTTACCCCTGCAACAGCGCCTGGTACGAGATTTACCCGCTTCCCGGTATCGCCGGCGTGCTGTCCAAGCCAGGTGCGGAACGCTACCGGCTCCGCAATTTTCGGCAGAATATTGCGGCCGCACTGTTCCGAAGCGCTGATGGCAATGCTGCGCCAGTGATCGACACGTTTTTCTGCGCGTTTTTTGACGAGCTTCACCACCGTTCTTTCGGTCACCAGCGGCGTGATTGATTGCACACCCAGTTCGGTGGCTTTTTGCACCACCAGGTCCATTCGTTCTCCACGGCAAAGACCCTGCAGCAGGTGGACGGCCAGCGGCGATTCAATATCGATGTTCGCGTGTGGCCCGACGGCAAGCTTCACACCCTGTTTGTCGATGGCTTCAATGACTGCAGGGAATTCGCCACCCCTGCCATCGAATACAACGAGGTCATCGCCCGGGCGAAGTCTGAGTACACGGCCAATGTATCGCGCAGCACCGTCTTCCAGAAGCAGCGAGGCATTTTCGGCGAGGGGCTGGTGGACGTGCAGACGCGGGGGAGACATCGGATGATCGCAAAAACCAGGCAGATTACAGTTGCTTTGCGTTGACATTAAGCACCGTTAGGTCTGACCATGTCAAAGCGAAGTCCTTGTATGGAAAACTTTTTTTGGCGGAACTGCAGTCAGTCAAGTATGCAATCAGTCCCGGCGCGGGAATGCTGCGCCCTGCGACCCAATGCCCCTCCCCGAACCAGGATGAGAGGCCACCAGGCGTCCTGCCGGAGCTGATTGTTCTGCACGGCATCAGCTTGCCGCCAGGGGAGTTTGGCGGACCGCATGTCCGCAATTTGTTCACCAACAGTCTCGATCCGACCGAGCATCCCTATTTTCGTGAGATCGAAGGAATCTGTGTGTCTTCGCACCTGTTCATCGACCGGCAAGGTGACGTTGTCCAGTTTGTTCCGTTCGGCCGGCGCGCCTGGCACGCTGGTGTCTCGCGCTTTCGCGGCAGAAATGCCTGCAATGACTTCTCGATTGGCATCGAGCTCGAAGGCAGTGACGAGGCTGAGTATACGAGCCCTCAGTACGCGGAGCTGATCGCCATCGTCTCCGCCCTGATGGGCACGTACTGGCACATCACGCCACGCCACATCGCTGCGCACAGTGATGTGGCGCCGGGCCGCAAGACAGATCCGGGACCTGCTTTCGACTGGATGCGACTGTATGATGGCCTCCGGCGTTTGCCTGAAGAATCCGGGACGACATGACATTACTGGCACTGCTGATCGGCTTGCTGGTCGAAAGACTCGCCACGCAACTATTTCATCTGCGGCGGTTGCGCTGGCTGGAACGACTTATAGACAGCGGCTTTCGTCTGGGACAGCGCCTCAGCCGCTGGCCGGCGTTGCTGTCAGTCATCGGCATAGCTGTGCTCCTGATACTGCCGGTGCTGGTCGTTCTGGTGTTACTTCAGGATGCTTTCTACGGCATCGTGGACCTTGTTTTTTCTGTGTTCGTCCTGTTTTTCTCCCTTGGCCCGAAAGATATTGGCGAAGACGTCGATGACTATTGCCGCGCCATCGAAGCGGGAGATGAAAGCGAAATTGAGTACACTGCAAAAGCATTGATTGAGAAGGATGTGCCGGCGGACCCCCTGGAAAGAATTCACAAGGTTGAAGAAGCAGTTTGTGTGCAGGCGAACAACCGGCTGTTCGCTGTGGTTTTTTGGTTTGTCGCCTTCGGTCCTCTTGGGCCACTCGGTGCGTGGGCGTACCGGGTCACCGACCTGATTCGGCGCCGTGCCGTTTTCAATGCGGCGAGAGATCCTTCCACGTCACAGGCCATTCTTAAAGCGGCGGAGCAGCTTCACGGCTGGCTGGTCTGGGTACCAGCGCGACTGACGGCAATCGGATATGCCATGGCGGGCAGTTTCGACACGGCACTTTCCGCCTGGCGCAGACGCACCGAAGTACCGCCCGCGACCTTGGGTGAAAGCAGTGAACAGCTGCTCGCCAGAGTTGGTGTCGGTGCGCTTGCGCTCCAGAATCTCGAAGAAGAAACGATCGCGGAACGCGGTGTACGCGGTGCCATGGCTGCAAACGGGCTGGTGTACCGGCTGTTTTTCATCTGGGCCGCCGTGATTGGAGCGATGACGCTATACGGCCTGTCCGTGTGAAACTTCTGCACCGCCTGCTTCGCGCAACGTGTATTGCTGTTGCGCTCTTCGCCTGCGAGGACGCGCGACGTCATTCGGCTCCAGACGTTGACGAAGAAGACATCTCCCGGCTGGTGACACTGTCGCCGCATCTCGCAGAGCTGGTCTACGCGGTAGGCGCCGGTGACCTTCTGGTTGGCGTGAGCGCTTACACTGACTATCCGCAAGCGGCGGCGAAGCTGCCCGTCGTTGGCGACTCTTTCAATCTGGATCTGGAGCGGCTGGCAATGCTGCAGCCGGATTTGCTGCTGGCCTGGGATTCGGGCACGCCGACACACATGGTCGACAAATTGCGCAATAGTGGTTTCGATGTCGCATTGATCACGACCACGAAGCTTGCGGACATACCGCAGGCGCTAAGACAGATTGGTGAGCTAAGCGGGCACACTCGGCAAGCCTTGGAGGTCGCCACAACATTCGAGGACGAGCTGCGCGCACTTGGAAAACGAACCGTCAATGCAGCGCCGATTTCCGTTTTCTACCAAATCGATGCCCGCCCGCTTTACACTGTCAATGGTGAGCACTATGTCAGCGAACTGATAGAGTTGTGCGGCGGCGCCAACATTTTCGCCGACCTCGGTGGAGTGGCACCGCTGGTGTCTGTCGAAGCCGTACTTGAGCGAGATCCCGAAGTCATCATGGCCAGTACGGATGCCGGTAACTACGCCTTCGACGAATGGCGCCGCTGGGAAGCTTTGCAGGCCAATCGTTACGGCAACTATTTTCTTATGCCGGCGGACGAGACAGGACGCGCAACGCCAAGATTACTGATTGCCGCGCGCGCATTTTGCGAAGCGCTGGACGAAGGTCGACTAAATCGGGAGAAGCACCCAGATGACTGATTTGCACATGCCCACTCTCCGTCAGGCGAGACCGGAGGATTGGTACCCGGTACGGGCGCTGCTGGAAAATTCGGCATTGCCGGTCGAGGACCTCGGGCCAGACAGGCTCGATGGTTTTTTGATCGCAGAGTACGACGGAGCGCTAGTTGGATTAATAGGGCTGGATGTTTATGACACCACCGGACTTTTACGCTCGCTGGTGGTGGCGAAAGACGTGCGAAGTACGGGTATCGGCGGAAAGCTCGTCGGCGCGCTGGAATCGGCGGCGGAAACAGCAGGGATTACTGAACTGTGGCTCTTGACGACTGACGCAGCGCCGTTCTTTGAACGACATGGTTTTGAAATAGTGCAGCGCGATATTGCCCCTGGCCATATTCGACAGACCGACGAATTCAGTACGCTGTGTCCGGATTCCGCCGATCTGATGCGCAAAACCATGCAGTAACTGATTCAGTCATCAGTTCCGACCGCGGTCCCAGATAATTTCCGAGCCGCCCTCGACGCGAGACAGCACGCGCGCCACGACGAACAGCAAATCCGACAACCGATTGAGATAATGGATGACTTCATCACGCACGACGTCCGTGCGCTTCAGCGTGCTGACCCGCCGCTCCGCACGTCGGACGACGGTTCGTGCGACGTGACAAGCCGCAGCGGCCGGACTGCCGCCAGGCAGAATAAATTCTTTCAACGGCGGTAAATCGTTGTTAAAACGATCGAGGTCGTGCTCCAGTCGCAGGACGAACTCAGGCTTTATCGCGGCGTGGCCCGGAATGCAAAGCTCACCTCCCAATTCAAAGAGGTCGTGCTGTACCGCGATCAGGCACTGACGCACGTCGGCAGGAACCGAGTCCAGCGAGAGTAGGAGGCCTATCGCACTGTTCGCTTCATCGACCGTGCCGTACGCCTCGACTCTTGCACTGTCTTTTGCAACGCGGCTGCCGTCGCCAAGTCCGGTCGTTCCATCGTCTCCGGTGCGTGTGTAGATTTTGCTGAGGCGGTTTCCCATGGTGTGATCCTGATGCTTCGGCGGCAACTGCTGGTAACGAGCGCGACACATTAGGAGCGGGCACCGGTGCTGTCAAGCGCGCGCCGTCACGCTTGTTTCCCTTCGCAGGAGTCGACATAGTGGCCGTTCTCTGTCGAAGTCAGTGAAGAAGCCGGGAATGAAGAAAAATTCGCCTGAACTAACTGTCGCACTCGAAGCTGCGTCGGCAGCAGCAGACATCAGCAAGCAGTATTACAGCGGCAATTTCGATGTCAGAACAAAAGCGGACCGTACTCCCGTGACGCAGGCCGACGTGGACTGCGAAATCGCGATCCGGGAAGTCATTTTGGGTGCGTTTCCGGATCACGGATTCTATGGTGAGGAAACCGGCAAGACGTCGGCCGATGCCGAATGCCTGTGGCTCGTCGATCCTATTGACGGCACGAAGGCCTTCGTACGTCAGTATCCTTTTTTTTCCACCCAGATTGCGCTCATGCGTCATGGCAAACTTGTACTTGGCGTATCCAGCGGCACGATGTTTGACGAACTTGCCTACGCGGAGCGCGGCAAAGGTGCGTGGCTGAATGGCGAGCGGCTCGCTGTAAGCCAGGTTGACGAGCCTGCCGAGGCTGCATTTTCCACCGGCAATCTAAAGTCACTTGCCGCGAGCGATGGCTGGGCGCGACTCGCGGAATTCGTCGCAGTCTCTGATCGTATTCGGGGCTACGGTGATTTTTATCATTACCATTTGCTCGCTGCTGGAAAAATCGAGGCTGTGATCGAATCAGATGTGAATATTCTGGACATCGCCGCGCTGTCCGTCATTGTGGCGGAGGCCGGCGGCTGCTTCACCGACATGAACGGTGAGGAAGCCGGACTGGATACACGCTCGGTGCTGGCAGCCAATCCTTCTCTTCACGCGAAACTTCTTGCACGCTTAAGTAGCTACGTGTCGTGACTTTGTCCGGAAGCATTGCTGTTCACAGGCGGTGCGGCGACAAACAGCGTGGTGTCGCGCCAGCTAACGGCTTCCATTGACGTAGCATAAAGTGCGGAGAGTCGCTCACTGGTCAGTACTTGTCGCGTCGCACCAATATCCCAGCGACCGTCTCCGTACAGGAGCAGGCACCGATCTGCGAATCTTGCGGCGAGATTGACATCGTGCAGACTGGCGACAACCGTGTCGCCTGCGGCTGCAGCCGCTGAAAATAGTTGCAGCACTTCAAGCTGGTGCTGCGGATCGAGATGATTGGTCGGCTCGTCCAGAAGGTAAATCGCGGGCTCCTGAGTCAGCACCTGGGCTACCGCGAGACGGCGGCGTTCGCCGCCTGACAGGGTTTTCACATCCCGTCCGGCCAGGTCGCCAAGTCCTACCTGACCCAGCGCGCGTGCGGCAATTTCCCAGTCCGTGTCGGACTCCCAGCCAAAGCGCGGTATATGCGGATGACGGCCGATAAGGACGGTCTCTCTCACCGTAGCCGGAAATATATCTTCCGTATATTGTGGCAACAGGGCGAGCTGGCGGGCCACCTGCTGGCGAGAATGCGTCGAGATGGACTGCCCATCGAGCACAACCGTTCCCGATGGCGCCGGCCTTATACCGGCAAGGGTATGCAAACTGAGCGACTTGCCAACGCCATTGGGACCGAGCACCGCGAGAAACTCGCCACGCTGAATGTCTATCGTTAACGACTCAACGAGGCGGCGGCCGGGCACAGTGATCGCGAGATTGCGGCATTGCAGACGCGGCGTGACAAGGTCATTCATGCGCAAAGACTAACAGAGCAGCAGGAGCCCCTGTCGCTTCCCCGGAATCCACAGTGCCCCGCGCCTGACGATTAATCCGTGAGGCCGATTTCCAGTGCGGTGCGCGGGCCGATTTGCACGAAACGGAGGCTCTTTGGAATCATAGCGGCGTCTTCTGACTCTGCAATTCGGCCGCCCATAATTTCTGCGTAGCGCTGCGGAAAGCGTGGCTTTCGTTCCGGCTCCGCGAAACCGTCCGGAAAATCCGGCATACCGTTGTTCCGGTTATACTTGTCCGTAGCGCCCAGGGTATGCAGGAATTCGTGTGCGATAACCACGTTGTTGGACCCTGCCTGGCGCCGGTCGGCGTAGGCGTTGACTACCCCAACCATGCCCTTCTGCAAGCCTACTGAATTCTCCAGCACCATGCGCTCGTGCGGCGCGTGGTAGCGAACGAAGATGCGTACGTCAGGGGCCGGAGCGTCCTGGTCGCCCGCCGTGCCGGAAGCCCAGAAGCGCAGCTTCATGCTCCACCACATCACTGCAAGCGGACCCGGGCTATCCCCTAGCGCAGGCGGCTGCTCTGCGATGGGTTTACCGAGTTCCATGCGTACCGGGCGCGGCACGGACTGACCGTAGCGCTTCACTTCCTTATTCATGAACGATTCAATGTCTTCGAAATTGGCAAGGTCCAGCGTGGCTATGTAGTCGCGGACTTTTGCGCTGCCGTCACCGTTGATAGGGTAGACCTTGACCCACAGGCTGTTATTCCAGTCCGTGCTGCGTGACTGGGTGAGCCAGGTGCTGGTCGCGACGACGAAGAGAATGACCAGCAGGACGAAGATTCGAATGGCCTTGAACATTTAAATCGTAGGTATCCTGTTGAAAGCGGAACACTTATTTAGCCCGTGCGGGCAGGTCGCTAACAGTGCTCGGTTCTCATTTCGGCGTGCTGCCGGGCTGGCGCCCGACAATACGCTAGTTCGGTTTGCGAAATTTCAGCAAAAACCGGTCAGTTTTCCCCTGTATCTCCGGTGCCGACATTGGCAGCGAAAGATCGTCGTCCGGATTGCCTAACAGGTTGCTGCGCGCATCCAGCTCGAAACCGGCCGCCTGAACCTCTGCAATGACAATCTCCGGATCGATGCGGTGCAAGGTCGAGCCGGTTTCAGGTGGCGACCCCGCCGCGGCAGAGTGGTCGACAATCGCCAGCGTGCCTCCCGGCTTCATGCCCTGGAAAAGTTCAGCGAGCAGGGGCGGCCCGTCGATCTTGGGCCAGCCTTCTTCCGCAGCGACGTAGTAGATATCGTGATAAGCAAGCACCATCATCACGACATCGAACTTGTTAGCCGGAAGTTCGAGGGCGTTGTTTTCAGCATGCAGCATCTGCACATTCGGCAGGCGATTGTTCGCGTATCGACTGCTGGCCTCTTCGCCCACAAACTGTGCGTAGGCTTCATTGGTATGGGCGAAAACGCTCCCCTCAGGGCCGACGACGCGCGACAATAGTTCCGAGTAGTAGCCACCGCCCGAAAATAGATCCAGCACCGTCATACCCGGTTGAACGTCAAAAAATGTCAGTACCTCAGCGGGTTTTCTGCCTGCGTCCTTGCCCCGGTCGGCAACACTGCGGCTGGTGTTCGAGACCGCTTCGTCGTAGATATTGGCCGCGTTCGCACTGACGGCAGCTGTGCGGGCGGAGCCTGACTGCTCGGCGGGCGGGGCGTCGCCGCCGCAGGCGAAGAGCATAGAGAGTAAGACGATCGAGAAGGACAGTGTTTTCATCGTGGGACTCCGGGAGATTAGCTCAGACAGCCGCGGAAGCAGCCGTTTAGCGATGTCCTAGACTCCAGCCCAGGCGAAAAGTGCCGGAAATAAAAAACCCCGCGTTTGACGGCGGGGTTAATAACTCTTCTTATTATTAAAGAGGTAACTGTACGTTCGGAAACCAAATACAGACGTTATTATTATTATCGGATCTCGATGTTCTGATTTTATTATTGCTTTTCTTCTGGCGTCTAAATCCTGTTTGTATTCTTGATGTTCTCGATTCCAGTTACACTTCGCTTGGGCAAGCTATAAAGAGCAAGAGCTATGCCACTTGCCTATAACACACTTGTTTTCAGTACTTTAGCCGTGTTCATGAGCGACAGGCGTGAGCTTTCACACGCGCCTTGTAAAAAATGTCGACATTTGTTGCGGGTCGGCGTTTCCGGCATTTTGTGGCTACGAGCGTAATTAACTGTTTTTCAAACGATTTTCCATAATCTGCAGGAATGGCCATGCAGCCCCGAATTTTCTAAACTGTCGCAATGCAGCGACAGTCTGTAAAACCGCAGCTCTAGCAAGGCAAAACACCATATTTTGTCAAATTATTCGACGCGCACTTGGGAGCGGGCGCGCTCCAGCAGATTCACCAGACTGAAAAATCTGCCGTTTCTGACCACGGCGACAATCCTGAGCGCGTCGCCTGGCGTGGCGAGCGGATCCCCCGAGATCAGCACGAGGTCGGCCAGCGCGCCGGGGGTCAAGGTGCCAATCTGATTATCCAGTCCGAGTAGGCGGGCGGCGTTACTGCCGGCAGCGTGCAGCACCTGCTCTCCATCCATGCCGGCTGCTGCCAGTGCGCGCAATTCTGCATGCAACGCGAGTCCCGGCGGCAAACGGTTCTGGCGACTGCCTGCGACAACCGTGCCTGCGCCGGCGGGGAGGCGGGGTAGGCCACCAAAGCGACGGCTGGGCCGTTTTGCATGCTGGCCCAGAGCAATGGCCTGCCTGCTCTCCAATAGCGCGAGCACCTCCGCATTGCCGGCGTCCGCCAGTCCCGACACCAAGGTCAACTCATTGGCAGCATTGCTTTGTCTGGCAGCTGAAGCCGTCGTTGCGGCCCCGAGAACAAGATCTGCGCCAGTGGCGATGGCCTCAGTCCTGCTCTCCGCAGCCACCGGCACGCCGGCGGCACGCCACGCGTCTGTGGCGGCACGGGTTGCCGCGATATCCCCGCTCTCTGAGGCCATGCGAGCAAGAAAATAACGGGCATCAGGAATATCCGCCTGACCAGTCACAGTGACCGCCGGCAAGAGCCGCGGGCCCGGCTGCATTTCGCCTTCCCACAGAGTGGCGTCTATCGTCGGATCCGGCTCTGCGACCAGAGACGTGACGCCGTAGGCGAGGATCGCGGTACCACCGGATAAGGTATCGGGCATGGCCGACCAGCTATCGATCAGACCGGGAATTATCGTAACGTCGCCTAGATCGATCAGCGTCGCGTCATCGCGATCTGCCTGCGGCTCAATCGCCTCGATGCGTCCGCCCGCAATCACGACATCCATATTGGCGCGATAGCCCTGCCATACGCCATCGAACAGCCGGCTGCTGCGAATGACGAGTCGGCCCTGTGGCGGATTACTGACAGCCAGTGTTTTTCGACTCACCTGTCTGGGTGCTCGCGGCGCTGGCGTGTCCAGCATCGCGCGGAAATGCAGTCTGCGCGACCGCCGGTCTTCAAATCCGCGAGAGCGAATTTCACCGTCAGCGGGGTAAAACATTTGCCGACGATCCACCCAGCTCGCTGCCCCGCTGGCCTCGGATTCACCGCCGGCTATTTCTCGAATCAAGACAGGTTCCGACAGGATGGCCATTTGCAACGAAGCGCCTTCTGCTTCTTCGCGCAGAAACGTGATCAGGCTGCCATCGGGCCGCCATGCCGGAGCAGACAGTGTTGCAGCCGCCACGGCAATTTCCTGGTCCGTCTCCCCGTGGCGCCGGAGCATGAGTGCATATCGCTGCTGATTGTGATGAACATAAACAAGATGTCGCCCCGAGGCCGACCATGCCGGTTCAGTTTCGTCACCCGGCCAGTCAGTAATACGCCATTCCAGTCCCGTTGCGAGATCGTGTTCCCACAAATCGAGACCGGTGTTATTGCGATCGGAGGCAAACACAATTCGTTCGCCGTCGGGATGCCAGGCGCCGTCCTGGTCGTGGAACTCGACGCCACTCAGTGGCGTAACGCGGGCTTGCTCGAGGTCCAGCAGCCGCAATCTTGAACCGTCCGGTGTTTCTGACGCAAACAGAATGCGACTGCCGCTGGGCGACCAGCGAGGCCGCCTGACAGGGTGCGCCTCGGCCAGCAGTTTCTTCGCCGGGCCGCCCTCTGCCGGCAAGCTCCAGATAGCGCCAAGCAAGTCAATTGCAATACGGCCGTTCACTGGCGAGACATCGATGTTGAGTTGAGAACCTTCCGTCACGACAACGTCGGCCCGTGTCGTCACGGACAACAGCAACAGTCCGCAGCCGATGGCACGCTGCGTCCAGCGCTGCATCGCCGTGCCCGGCAATCTCATGCGCAATCAACCCGCAGCGCCGTGCATTCTCCATCGACTACCGCAAAGGTCACCTGCATGGGTCGGCAACACACTTCACAGTCCTCGATGTAGGACTGCGCACCGGCTGACAGGTCAAGCAACAGAGTGATCGGTTCTGCACACGCCGGGCAATGGGCGGCTTGCTCAACGACCAGATAGTCCACAGCTGTGATTTTAAGGCTGTAACCGCGTGCCTGACCACGCGGAGACGTCGAACTGATCTTGTTCTGCAGGCGCGATGCTGCGTGTCCAGCGAGCCCGATCATGAATGCGATCGCCCCCCTCTTTCCACAGCTCCACGGCAGTGGCCCACAAGCGGAAGCCACCCCAATGCGGTGGACGAGGAATATGCGGTACTTTGCCGTCAGCCAGTGTTTCCGTCCCGTCCCCAAGGGCAAGTCCCAGTTCCTTGGCTCTCTCCTGGATCTGCCGCACGAGCGCGTCTCTGGACGAAATGGGCTGACTCTGATCACTGCCCCACGCACCCAGCTGGCTGCCCCAGCCACGACTGGCGAAATAGGCATCGCTTTCCGCAGCGGGCGAGCGTACAGCCACAGTTTCCAGGCGAATCTGGCGGCCGAATGCGTCCCAGTGAAAAAGGACGGCGGTCTTCGGATTATGCAGAAGTTCTCGCCCCTTGCGGGATCGATAGTTGGTGTAGAAAACCAGGTATCCCGGATCTGCAACAAATTCCTTGCACAATACGACGCGGGCGGACGGCTGCATGTCTTCAGCTGTCGATACGAGCGTCATGGAATTGGGATTACGCGCCGTCCCGCTGGCTAGTGCTTCGTCGAACCATGCTTTTGCCAGTTGCATGGGCGTATCCGGCAGATCTCCAGGCAGGCCGCTGCTCTTCATTTCAGTCAATAGCTTGTCGTCCATTCGCGTTCCAGGGAGCTGCAAAAGTACCGCCTTCACGCCGCGGATCCGCCGCCGCCTGCAGGTTCGATTTCGCATCCACGAGCGCCGCAGCGACGCCACCGAAGTACATGCTGATCTCCTCATAGCGCGACAGTTCATAGCCGCTGTCAGGAATGTCGAAGCCAGGTTCAACGGCGACCACAGCCGTCTGGTCGTCAATTTTCAGGTGCAGGCGAGGATGTGCCACAGCGTCATGGAGATCAAGTCCGCGTTGCATGAAATTAAGGATGAACTGATGACTGGCCGTCGTAATACGATCTGCACCCGGAGTACCCATCGCCAGCAACGCATCCCCGGACCTGGCTGCGGATGGCGCCATGTTGGACGGCAGGCGTTTTCCCGGCGGCCCGGCATCCAGCCCGAAGCGATTCAGCTCAAGTTCGCCGAGACAATTATTGAGCCAGATGCCAGTGCGCGGCGCCATCTCGCCCGACCCGTAGCCTGAAGACGCGGTGATTGAACAAGCCAGTCGCGCTGTATCTACCGCAGACGTGTGTACCGTCGCAGCAGACGCATAGCGACTGATCATGTCATTGCCTCCGGCGCTGCGCAGTAGCGCCGCCAGCGGATCGCCAACATCCTCTGCGCGGTCGAGATGTTGGTAGCGATATCGCATGATCGCCTCTTGCGTTTTAATCAGGCGCAGCATTCTGTCGTTTGTCCACTCCTTGAATGCCTGCGTGCCGAAGGTCAACAGCATGGCGACCAGGCTGGCACCGCCAATCGCCGGTGGCGGGTTCGTCGCAAGGGTCCAGTTTCCGACTTGCGTCGTCAGGCAGGGCCGGACTTCCGCCCGGTATGTGCTCAGGTCCTCAGCCGTTAGCAATCCGCCCTGGTCCTGAATGTGTTCGACGATTCGCCGGCCGATATCGCCACTGTAAAAAACCCGCTCCCCCTCGTCCGCGATGGCCTGCAGGGAGTCGGCAAGATGTGGCACAACGATGGTACTTTTCCGGGGCAAAAGTTTACCCTCACGATCATGCAGTGCACCATGTCCGTCGGCACTTCGTCCGTAAATCGAGTCACCGGCATAACCGAGAAAATAGTGGCACGCCGCTGCCAGGGGAAACCCCTCGCGAGCTGCACGTATCGAGGGTGCCATTAGCACGTGCCAGGGGATGCTGCCATAGTGACGGGACGCCAGATGCAGGGCTGCCAGTAACCCCGGTACTGCGACTGAAGCGGCGCCAACTACCGTCTCTATGCCACCACCGTAGGCAAGTTGTACTGCCTCTGCGCGCGGCGCGATTTTATCTTGTCTCCCGATGCCTGGCACCGCGACGTTTCCGTCGATGGTGACGGGCTCGTCACCGTCCCGCCAGACCGTGACAAATGCGCTGCCCGCCAGCGCGCACACTCCGGGCTGGGTATTGATCGAACACATTGATGCGGCAATGCCGCAGTCGACCGCGTTGCCGCCGAGCGCTGCGATCTCCTCGGCTGCGCTCGCCGCAAGTTCGGATGTGGTCGCGACGGCAACGCTGTTCTTAATCGCATTCATTGAGCAGATGCCGGGTACCTTCGCAACGGCAGTCGCTGGCTGACTTCTGCCTTGTTGTTAAATTCGCGGTCGTTCTTTAGACCGGCTAGAAATGAATGACCGAGCGGATACTCTTGCCTTCGTGCATCAGGTCGAACGCGTCGTTGATGTTTTCGAGACCCATGGTGTGCGTGATGAATTCGTCCACCTTGATTTCGCCATTCATGTACTGATCCACCATGCCGGGTAGCTGTGAGCGGCCTTTACAACCGCCGAATGCGGTGCCGCGCCAGACTCGGCCGGTCACAAGCTGAAAAGGTCGCGTGGAAATTTCCTGCCCGGCACCGGCGACGCCGACAATGACCGATTCGCCCCAACCTTTGTGACAGCATTCCAGTGCAGCGCGCATTAGCTTGGTATTTCCTATGCATTCGAAGGAATAATCGACCCCGCCATTCGTCATTTCGACGACGACTTCCTGGATCGGCGCGTCGTGATCGCCTGGATTGACGCAGTCTGTGGCGCCCATTTGTTTCGCCAGCTCAAATTTATCGGGGTTGATGTCGATAGCAATGATGCGACTCGCCTTGGCCATCATGGCACCCTGAATCGCACTCAAACCGACCCCGCCGAGGCCGAATACTGCGACGGTTGCACCGGGCTCCACTTTGGCGGTATTCAGGACGGCACCGATGCCCGTGGTAATACCGCAACCAAGCAGGCAGACTTTTTCGAGCGGTGCTTTGTCACTGATTTTCGCCACCGCTATTTCCGGCAATACGGTGTACTCGCTGAAGGTCGATGTGCCCATGTAGTGAAAAATGGGTTTGCCGTTTTTTGAGAATCTCGACGTGCCATCGGGCATCAGACCACGTCCCTGCGTCGCCCGAATAGCTTGGCAGAGATTCGTTTTACCCGATGTGCAAAATTTGCACGTTCCACATTCCGGCGTGTAAAGCGGAATGACGTGATCGCCCACCTTGATGCTCTTCACATCTTTGCCGATCGCCTCGACGATAGCGCCGCCTTCATGCCCGAGTACGGCCGGAAATATGCCTTCCGGATCCTCACCCGACAAGGTGAAAGCATCGGTATGACAGACACCTGTCGCGACATTACGCAACAGCACTTCGCCGGTCTGGGGAGGCGCGATGTCGATGTCTTCTATTTCAAGGGGTTTGCCTGCTTCCCAGGCGACCGCGGCACGTGTCTTCATCATTATCCAGCCTCGTACTCCAGCTTGCCAAGCACGAATATTCGCACGATTGGCAGTAGGACGGTAGGCAGCGGCCAATTGTCTTGGCGTTCAAAACGCGACTGCGGTAAAAGGTACGCTTGTTTTTGTTGACCGCTGGTTACGGGTTTTGCATGAGTATTGAAGAACTGCGCAGGAACTTAACGACTATCGACCGAAAGATCGTTGAACTGATTGCTTCGCGTCAGCAGGTCGTGGGAGATATCGGCAACCTCAAACAATCCGCCGGGCGGGCCACGCGGGACTATGCGCGAGAAAAGGATGTCCTGGACATTGCCCGCGAGCAGGCGAGTTCACTCGGCGTCGATCCCGAACTGGCCGATGAAATTATGACAACGCTCATCCGCGCTTCGCTGACTCACCAGGAACGGAGAAGGGTGGCCGCGGAGGGACGGGGCGACGGGCGTCGCGCCCTTGTCATAGGCGGAGCCGGCAAGATGGGTGGCTGGTTCGTCGAGTTTTTCAACTCGCAGGGTTATCTGACAGTGATCGCGGACACCGGCGTTACCCCCGGACCGGGTCGCTGCAAGGACTGGCGCCAGGCAGGAACCGATTACGACGTAATCGTCGTCGCTGCGCCAATGGCCGTGTCGGGGGAGATCCTGGTGCAACTGGCGGCGCTAAGGCCGGCCGGGCTGGTATTTGATATTGGCTCGCTGAAATCGCCGCTCAAGCACGGCATTGCAGCGATGCGCGACGCCGGCTGCAAGATTGCATCTTTGCATCCAATGTACGGGCCGGATACGGAGCTGCTCTCCGGCAGACACCTTATTTTCGTCGATGCGGGCTGCGACGAGGCGACACAAGAGGCCAAAGAGCTGTTTTCCTCGACAATGGTTGAACAACTCGACATGGGCCTCGCTGATCACGACCGCCTGATCGCTTATGTGCTCGGCCTTTCACACGCGCTGAATATCGCATTCTTCACCGCTCTCGCGGAAAGTGGCGAAGCAGCACCCAAGCTCGCGACACTGTCCTCAACGACTTTTGATGCGCAACTGCTGGTGTCCTCGGCGGTCGCACAGGAAAACCCGCGGATGTACTTCGAGATTCAGCATCTTAACGATTTCGGCGTAAGCCCCCTTGACGCTCTGTGTGAATCAGCCCAAAGAATCCGCGAACTGGTCGCTACGGGCGATGAGCAAGGGTTTGTCGAGCTGATGCAGAAGGGCCGCGACTATCTCGCGACGCGCCGCTGAGCATGCGACGTAGGGATGTCATTGAGCGACTGACAGGCTTGCTGGTCGTCCTATCGCTGGTGAGCTGCGAGCAATCAGCGCCGCCGGCGTCGATTAATCCCGTGACACCGGCGCCCTCTGTCAGTGCGAAAGCGCAGCCGCTAAGCGTCTACACCGACCTCAATAATGACAGCCTGGCGGATATCTTCGAAGCCTATCGCGCCGAAACCGGCATTCGTGTAGCTATCAGCAGCAACATCCAGGACGCGGACGCCTTGCCAGCAGCCGATCTCTACCTGCTTGGCAGCCTTGCCGCATTGGGGCGTATTGCGGAAGCCGACGGCTTCCGGCCTTATCGGTCATCGGTCGTTGCCGAATCGATTCCGTCATCCGCCATTGATACAGAATTGCGCTGGAGCGCACTGGCGGTGCGGCCGAGGCTCATATTTTTTAATACCAGTCTGGTCACCGCCGCAGACTCAGCAGCGGTAAGCGAGTATGCGGCGCTACGCGGCAGGCAATTTGAAAACCAATTGTGCCTGTCATCGTCGGGTGTATCGGGAAATCGCTCGCTGGTCGCCATGCTTATTCACGAGCATGGCGTTCGCGAAGCAGAATTGATCGTTCGCGCCTGGCTTCAAAACCTGGCGGCACCGGCTTTCGCCAACGACGGGGAGCTCATCGCCGCCGTTGCAGACGGCGAGTGTGCAATCGGCATCGCGGACAGTGGATTGCTGTTCCGTTACATGGCTGCCAATCGCTCTGCTGCGATCTGGGTCATGCCACTCCAGCCGCCGGCAGTGACCCTGACTGACGTCACAGGAGCGGGGATTGCCAGACATGCGCACGATCCGGAAGGTGCTGCATCGCTTCTGGAATGGCTGGCGACTGCGGCACCGAATGCATTGCTGGCCAGTGGCGAATTTGCATTCCCCGCCAATCCGTCGGCCCGGATAAGTGGATCGCTGGACGCGTTCGCCAGCCAGCGAGTGGCGCCGGCGTTGCTAACCGACATTTCTTTTCTTCTCGAGGACGCGGAAAAGCTTATTGAACGCGCCCACTACCCGTAACCGAGTCGATACGTTTATTCCTGCGTCCGGTAGCGACTCATTAACAGCAGGAATAGTGGTACGCCGAGTGCCGCGGTCAATGCGCCGACAGGGAGCTGGCGCGGCGCAAGCAATGTGCGAGCAAGCGTGTCGGCGACGACCAGCAAAATACCGCCGGCGAGCGCCGAGGCAGGCAGAACGACGCGATGATCGCTGCCGGCGACAATACGTATCAGGTGTGGTACTACAAGGCCGATAAAACCGATCACACCAACTGTGGTTACAGAAATAGCAGTGGCGAGCGCAGTCACGGCAAATACCAGCGTACGAAATGAAGTAACGGGCAGGCCAACGATTGCCGCCTGCAAATCACCGCGGGCAAGCACGTTCAGATTGCGTGCCGCTAACAAGCCTGAAGCGGTGATAAGCAGCAACAGCACGAGGCTCCGGGCAGGCTCGTGAGCATAGTTGAGGTCACCCATCAGCCAGAACAGCATGCCGCGCAGGTTCTGGTCCGGACTGAGTGCCAAAAGAAGAGTGGTCGCCGCGCTGAATCCTGCTGCAAGCACTACGCCAGTCAGCAGCAGGCGTGTCGGAGTCCATGAACCGCTGCCCTGAGCGACGGCAAACACGATAAAGGTAGCGCCCATAGCGCCGGCGAATGCAGCGAGATCGACAATGACCGCGCCGAAGCCAAATATCATCGCCAGCAAGGCGGCGACTGCTGCACCGCCTGACGTACCGAGAATGTAAGGTTCCGCCAGCGGATTACGCAGCAGCACCTGCATGAGCACCCCGGAAACCGCCAGCAATCCACCGACGCCAAACGCTGTCAGGGCGCGCGGCAGCCGAAGATCCAGGACCAGATTGCGGATATTGGCCGGCGCCGTGCCATTCAACGCTGCCCACAAATCGCGAAGGGAAAGATCGACGCTGCCGGTCCCAAGCGCCACAGCGCCTGCTGCCACGCTAAGCACGACGAGTGCAGGAATCAGCAGCTGGGGACGGACGAGACGCATGGTGCCATTCCGGTTTTCATTGACTCTTGGACGCAATCAGAAGCAGCGCATTGTAATGTATTGCCGTGCGCTTCTGGACAGGGACCGCTAATAGTGCACAATTTGTACAAAGGCAGTGGCGTTCAATGAGCAACGATTACATCGACAAGGAAGGCTTTCGGGCCAACGTCGGCATCATTCTGTCAAATGATGACGGCAAGCTATTGCTTGCCGGACGCATTGGCAGCAAAGGCTGGCAGTTTCCTCAGGGCGGGATGCTGGAGAAGGAAAGCCCGGAAGAAGCGATGTACCGTGAATTGCACGAAGAGGTTGGACTCCGGGAAGCTGACGTGGCAATTCTCGGTTCAACGAACGACTGGCTGAGATACCGGTTGCCAGCAAAGTTTGTTCGCAGAGGCAGCGTCCCTCTGTGCATTGGACAAAAGCAGTGCTGGTTCATGCTGCGGTTGGTCGGTTCAGAGGATCGGCTGACTTTCGATCAATGCGCCACCCCTGAATTTGATCGCTGGCGCTGGGTCGAATTCTGGCGCCCGGTGAATGAAGTTATTTATTTCAAGCGGCGCGTATATGCGCGGGCACTGCATGAGCTTGGACCGCACCTGTATCCCGACGGGCTGCCACCGCGACCCAGATGGTGGCCGCAACGCTGGCGAACGGTCTTCGACAAGGATCTCAAGCAAGCCGCCGAGAGGGTGTCTGGCTCAGAAAGGCTTGACCACAGCAAGAATGATCATTCCCAGTAGAAAAATTATCGGAATCTCGTTGAACCAGCGGAGCCATCGCGTATCTCCCGGTATCTTTCCGGCAGCCAGCCGCCTGATCCAGCTAAGGCAGCGCACATGGAATACGACCAGGCCAGCCAGCAGCGCCATCTTCGCGTGAAACCACCCCTGCGCCAGCAGCGCATGATTCACCCATAGCATCAAAAGACCAAATACAACGGTGAGCACAGCGCCAATAGTCATGATGATAAAAAGGCGCCGCTGCATAACCGAGAACCGTTGCCGACTGACGTCATCCTCAGCCTGACTGTGGTAGATGAACAGTCGCGGCAGATAGAACAGCCCCGCGAACCACGTGACCATGAAGGCCAGATGCAGTGCCTTAAACCATAAATATGCCGACGCCATTTGCATGCCAGGATTAAACTCCACAGGTGGGGCCAGCGCGAATATGCATGGCGATTCCACGCATGACCAATTTCGTGACTTGCCGCACTTCTGTTTGGGTGCCGCCGCGCGTAACATAACCTGTCTGGATTGGGCGGAAAACCAACAAGTTATCGATGCAAAAACGTTTTCACAGAGCCGCAGGCGGAACCGACATCGGAATCCTTATCGCCGTCAGCATTGCGCTGCTGCTTGGCGCATACCTGATATTCGAATTTGGCCGGCTGCAGGCGGATTACAACGTTCTCGACCACATCGCGGAGAAGCGCCAGTTCAGCGCGGACAAAGAGGCGCTGGAGAGTGAAATAGTCGTCCTTAAACAGGAAATTGCGTTACTGCAGACCGAGGACAAGATCGAACAGGAAGCCTACAAGGCTGTTGAATTGAATCTGTCCGAACTGCAACAGAAAATTCAGGAACAGCGTGAAGCCATAGCGTTTTATCGCGGCATCGTCTCGCCACAGGACGGCGGCCGGGGACTGCGCGTGCAGGATCTCAAGCTGAGCCGCGGTGCAGATGAGCAGCGCTATCAACTTCGCGTCGTTCTGGTACAGGTAATGCAGCACGACCGAAGTGTCAAAGGTGAAGTGGATTTTAGTGTAGAAGGGGCGCTGAATGGCGTACTTACAACTTACACCCTCGAGCAATTGCTGCCGGATGGCGTAAACAGCAGCTGGCCTTTTTCGTTTCGCTACTTTCAGGACTTCGAGCGTGAACTGGTGTTGCCGGACGGATTTGAGCCGGCAGTGATCAACATTGAGGTCATTTCAAGAACCAAGTCCATTGCTAACGTCAAGCAAAGTTTCGAGTGGGCCGTGGGTTAATCGTGGTAGTTTTGAGGAGATAAGGGACTATGTTTGGGCGCAAAAATCAGAGACACACGATCGTCGAGACCCTGGTAGGGGCCAATTCGGCGGTTAACGGCGACCTGCAATTTACCGGTGGATGTCACGTTGATGGCACCGTCAAAGGCAACGTCAGCGCGGATGCAGAAAGTAAGTCTGCGCTCAGTATTTCGGAGGACGGCACGGTCGAAGGCGGTGTTTCGGTGCCATTCGTGGTACTTAACGGCATTGTTCGGGGCGACGTCATCGCCAGCCAGCGAGTGGAACTTGGTGCCACGGCGCGAGTCATTGGTAATGTATATTACAATCTTATAGAAATGGCGATTGGCGCCGAAATTAACGGTAAACTGGTGCATCAGCCGGCAGGACAGATCCCGCTGCTGGATGATAGCGACAAGCGACAAGCGACGCCGATCAAAATCGTATCGGCGAGCTGAAATTACCGAACTCTTGAGTGTGAAATAGTGATGAATACCGAAACTCCAGTAATTGGCACATCCGCGGCACCAATGCCGCTGGTGTTCACCGATGCGGCGGCTGTGAAAGTCGGCGAATTGATCAAGGAAGAGGACAATTCTGAATTGATGTTGCGCGTGTTTGTATCGGGTGGCGGGTGTTCAGGTTTTCAGTATGGTTTTACCTTCGACGAAAAAAAGGAAGAAGGTGATTCCAGCATAGTCAATCAGGGCGTTACGCTGATTGTCGATCCGATGAGTGTGCAATATCTGATGGGCGCTGAAATCGACTACAAGGAAGATTTGCAGGGCGCACAATTCGTCATCCGCAATCCGAACGCGTCGACGACCTGTGGCTGCGGATCATCGTTCTCCGTCTAAGTAACGTATAATTCGCTCATTGCCAATCCGGTAGACGAGCCGAACTAATCACTACCTTCTCGCCGCTTGAGGATGCGACCGCTCTCGACGCCAATGCGGCGCCGGAAGTCATCGCGGCCGTCGATCTTGGTTCAAACAGTTTTCACATGGTTGTGGCCGAGCTCCGTCACGGCCAGCTGGCCATCATCGATCGCCTGAAAGAAACGGTGCGCTTGTCCGAGGGTCTTAAGGACAAGGGTTTATTGACGGACGCCGCCAGGCAGCGTGCGCTAGCCTGCCTGTCACGGTTCGGAGAAAGGCTGCGGGACATGCATGCCGCAAGCGTCAGGACTGCCGGCACCAGCGCGCTTCGCCGCGCCAGCAACAGCGGCGATTTTCTTGAGGCTGCGGAAAAAGCCCTCGGTCATCCCATTGAAGTCATATCAGGTATTGAAGAGGCGCGACTGATTTACCTGGGCGTCACGCACAGTTTGCCGCCGACGAGCGGCGCACGGCTGGTACTCGATATCGGCGGCGGCAGCACGGAGCTTATTTTAGGTGAATCGGATCAACCCAGAGCGCTTGAAAGTCTGCACATGGGTTGCGTGCTCCTGACGGAAAAATACTTTGCGGGTGGTCGCATCAGCAGCAAAAGAATGCAGACCGCGCGCACTGCGGCGCAGCTTCAACTGCGGCCGGTCAAGGCCTACTTCCGGAACACCGCAGGTATTGAAGCGGTGGGCACGTCCGGCACCATCAATTCAATCGAGGTCGTGGCGCGTGAACTGGGCATCATTGAGTCGAACGATCTGACCCTGCAAGCAGTCGAGCAGGTTATCGTAAAAGTTCTCGAGTTCGCCACGATTGATGAACTGCAGTTGCCCGGACTACCAGAGCGACGTGCCCAGGTGTGGCCCGGCGGACTCGCGATTCTCGTTGAGCTGATGGCGGGCTTAAGGATCGGTCGCCTTAAAGTCTCTGACGGTGCGTTGCGGGAAGGGCTGCTCTACGATCACCTTGGGCGTCTGCGCCACGAGGATGCACGCGAGCGAAGCGTTCATGCCATGGCAAATCGCTATAGCGTGGACAAAGAGCAGGCATCACGGGTCGCTGCGACCGCGAGCCAGTTACTGCTCCAGGTCAGGAATGCCTGGATGCTGCAGTCACCTTTGGCGGCCAGCATCATTGAATGGGCTGCCCGATTGCATGAGATCGGCCTCGACATATCGCACGATGGCTTCCACCGCCACGGCGCCTATATCGCGGAAAATGCAGACCTGCCGGGGTTTCCCCGATCCGAGCAAAAGCTGCTCAGTTTTCTTGTCGCGACTCAGCGAGGCGATATCGATCGCAAGCGGCTTCGCCAGTTGCCATCTGTGTGGCACGACAAAGCGCTGCGCGTTGCGATTCTGTTGCGCCTCGCAGTGCTGTTAAATCGCAGCCGGAGTTCGGCCGAACTATCCGGACTGCTTGCATCGGCGGAGGGCAATGATTTGCACCTGCATTTTCCGGATGATTGGCTGAACAACAATCCACTGACGATTGCCGATATTGAGCGCGAGCAAAAGTATATCGCTGCTACCGGTTACCGTCTGGAATTTGACTAGCAGCTTTTTTGCAAATCTGAGTTTTTCGGATGCTGCCAGAACTCCTGTGCGCTAGCTGCTAGCGGCTAGCTCCGCGAGAAACGTCTTCTGTGCGGAGATTTCAGATTCCTTGCCTGCAGTGACGCGCTCATAACTACCGTCACCCTGAAGTAGCCAGGCATTCGAATTGTCAGCTAGAAATAATTCCAGGTCCGCCCACAATCGTCGCTTCAACGGTTTTTGCTTGATCGGAAAGCAGGCTTCATTGCGACGGAAGAAATTTCTGTCCATCCAGTCCGCGCTTGAGCAGTAAAATTCTTCCTTGCCCTTGTTCTTGAAATAGTAAACGCGGGAATGCTCGAGGAACCGACCGATGATTGAGCGAATGCGGATATTCTCCGAAAGGCCCGGTACGCCGGGTCGCAGGGTACAGATGCCACGTACAATGAGGTCGATGCTGACCCCTGCCGCTGATGCCTCGTAAAGCTTGTCGATAATCTTCGGCTCGATAAGTGCATTGACCTTTGCGACGATTCTCGCTTCCTCACCGGCCTCTGCATGCGAGATTTCCCGATCGATCTTACTTACCAGCGCATTGAACAGGTCAAATGGCGCGGTAATAATTTTGAAGAGAGCTTTCGCTTCCGCGAGGCTCGTCAAGCGCATAAAAATTTTGTGAACGTCTTCACCCAGATTCGCATTGCTACTGAGATATCCGTAATCTGTATAGACTCGCGTCGTCCCGGGATGGTAGTTGCCGGTGCCCAGGTGAACGTAACGCCGGATGCCGTCCTCTTCCCTGCGTACGACCATCGCCATCTTGGCGTGAGTTTTGTATCCCACCAGCCCGTACACGACATGCGCGCCAGCCTCCTGCAGGCGGCTGGCTGAGGAAATGTTTTCCGCTTCGTCGAAGCGGGCCATCAGCTCGATGATGACGGTCACTTCCTTACCATTTCTCGCCGCCTTTACAAGCTGATCCACAACCGGAGAATTTGCACCCGTGCGATACAGCGTTTGCTTTATAGCAAGCACTCTTGGGTCGACGGCAGCCGAACCGATGAAATCCATTACTGGCGTGAACGATTGGTAAGGATGGTGAAGCAGTACGTTTTGCTTTTTAAGCAGATCGAAGATGTTCCGCTCAGATTTGAGTGCATCAGGTAAGCCAGGCGTAAACGGAGGATATTTCAGCTCCGGACGCCCCCGAATATCACACACATGCATAAGCCGATTCAGGTTGACCGGCCCATCGACCGCAAACATGTCGTCCCGATCGAGGTGGAAATGATCGAGAAGGAAATCGCTTAGATCGGGCGGGCACCGGTCACTGATTTCAAGCCGTACTGCCGCCCCGTAGCGGCTCGCGGCCAGTTCGCCTTCCAGTGCTCGAACGAGGTCTTCTACTTCCTCATCGTCTACGTACAAATTACTGTTGCGGGTTACCCGAAACTGATAGCAGCCTTCCACCTCCATCCCTGAAAATAGGTCTGCAACGTTCGCATGAATGATAGATGACAAAAACACGTAGGTGTCTGAACCGTGATCACTGATCTCATCCGGCAACCGGATTACGCGCGGGAGTGATCTCGGTGCCTGAACGACAGCGCGATGACGTTGCCGGCCAAAAGCATCGCGGCCGTTAAGCCGCACAATAAAATTGAGACTCTTGTTAAGCAACCGCGGAAAAGGACGCGACGGGTCCAGCGTCAAAGGCGTCAGCACCGGAACGATTTCATCACGGTAAAAATTACCCAGCCACTCGCTGTGTTCGCTGGTCCATTCCTGGCGGTGCAGAAAGAAGATGTCCTCACTGGCGAGGGCAGGCAGAAGGACCTGGTTCAGGAGGTCATACTGTTGCCGTACCAGTTGTGATGCCCGGCGGCGGATTTCATCGAGAAGTTCCTGGGGAGATGACTCGTCCGGCCCAGCGGCAGGCGCACCGATCTCAAGCCGATGAAGCAGCCCTGCAACGCGAACCTCGTAAAATTCGTCGAGATTTGTACAAGATATGCACAGGAATCGCAGCCGTTCGAGAAGCGGAATGGAGTCGTCCGCCCCCTGTGCGAGAACTCGCTGGTTGAATTCCAGAAAACTCAGTTCACGATTAATGAACCTGTCGGTTGGTACGAGCGGAGCATTGTCCAATGCGGTGACCAGATAAGAGCGGGCCGCAGAGTATATCAACGCTGATCTTACAAATCGGTTAATCAGCGCATGGATAAACAGCGCCGAGAATTGCGGCTCGTGACGCTCCGGTGACTGAAGGCAGGTTGCCCGGCAAACCCGCCATTCGCCGGTACGCAAGCCAGGCAAAGGCGGTTGCTTCCACCGCATCCGGATCCAGGCCGTATTTTTGAATAGACACGACAGCGACGTTCGGGATCTGCCTCTGCAATCTTTCCATAAGGTCGACGTTGTGAACACCACCGCCGCAAACGATCAGTTCGCTGAAATCAGGGGCAAAACGCGTAAGCGCCGCGCCGATTGTGGCTGCGCTGAGCTCGGCGAGTGTAGCCTGTACGTCGGCTGCCTCGAGCTCGGACGCATCTGCCAACGACAGTGCCTTCGCCAGCCAGTCGGCATTAAATTTTTCGAAGCCCGTGCTTTTTGGCGGCGCTTCGTCAAAAAACGGATCTTCGAGGAGCCGGGAGAGCAATACATCAGAGACGCGTCCACTACGGGCCCAGTTGCCACTTTCGTCAAAGGACTGGTTGCGTTCGGCACGGATCCAGCCATCAAGCAACGTGTTGCCAGGACCCGTATCGAATCCTGCCACCTGGTGCAGGTCCTCGTGCAGAATCGTAATGTTCGCGATGCCGCCGATATTGACGACAGCACGCGCACCGTCTTTTTTCGCAAAAAGCCACTGATGAAAAGCGGGGGCAAGTGGCGCGCCTTCGCCGCCCAGCGCGATATCGGCTCTTCGAAAGTCGGCAACCGTCGTAATCCCGGTACCGACGGCGATGATATTCGGATCGCCAAGCTGAAGGGTAAACGGGCGCTCGGCGCGTGGCTGATGGCGAATAGTCTGCCCGTGACTACCGATAGCCTTGACGGCGGCCGATGGTACAGATGCACTTTGCAAGAGTTCGAGCACGGCATCACGAAAACATTCACCAATCCACTGGTCCATTGCACCGAGTTCATCGACATTGCACCGCGACGCGTTGCGGCTGTGCAATAACAACTTCGCTCTCAGCTCATTGGGATAGGGCAGGCTACAACTTGCGTGCACGTGGCACTGATGCGAACCGAAAGAGACCAGGGCCGCGTCAATCCCGTCCATGCTTGTGCCGGACATCAGCCCGATATAAAGCTCGGTACCGCCGGGAGAATGGTCGCCCGTTTCGGCGAAATCTGACACTGGGTCCGGCTAGTCTGCCAGCGCCGCGACCTGAGTACGTTTGTACTGCATCAGTTCACTGAGAATGGGCTCGACGGACGCCAGGAATTCCGCGCGGTATTCATTGCTGATAGGTTCGGCCTGCGGCAGCTTCACAGTGCGGGGATTGCGATGCACGCCATTGAGGCGATACTCGTAGTGCAGGTGATTAGCCGTCGCCAGCCCCGTCCGGCCGACATAACCTATCGTCTGTCCCTGCGACACACGGCGATTGATCCCGGCGTTTTTGTCGAACGAGGACATGTGTGCATACAGCGTCGTAATGTTGCCGCCGTGCTGCAGGATAACGACGTTACCGTAGCCACTTTTCACGCCGCGGAAAATCACTTTGCCGTCACCGGCCGCTTTGATCGAAGTGCCTTTCGGCGCGGCATAGTCAACGCCTCGATGGGCGCGAATCGTGTTCAGAATCGGGTGCTTGCGATTAGGGTTGAAGTTGGAGCTTATGCGCGTGAAGTCTACCGGCGCGCGTACAAACGCTTTGCGGACACTGCGTCCGTCCGGTGTGAAATAGTCAGATTTACCGTTCTTGTCGACGTAGCGAATCGCCTGGATAGTACGGCCATTATTGTTGAACTCCGCCGCAACTATTTCACCGTCGCGAACAAACTTGCCATCCTGATATATCTCCTCAAACAGAATGTAATAGTCATCGCCCGAACGAATGTCGAGAACGAAATCGACGTCCCAGGCGAAGATGCCGGCAAGATTCATCACCAGCCGATCGGGCAACCCTGCCTTCATCGCACTCTCGAACAATGATGTTTCGATGCGACCGTAGGACAGTTTCTTCCGTGCTTCGATGGGCCGGTCAACGATAGTCGCTACGAAACCTTGCTCAGTCTTTTCAATCTGCAGCGCACTGGTGAGATTTAGTTCACGATAGAAACTGACGAGATTGCCCTCGTCATGCTCAATCACGACTTCATCACCCGGAATGAGTTTCTTGAGTTGTGGTGCGGCCTCGGGCAGCTGCATCATCATCGCAAGGTCGCCCAGACTTAAGGAATTTCTGCGGAACAAGCGATCGAGCGTGTCACCGCGTTTGATAACGAGGTCGAGTTTTTCGTGGATCGGCGGAAGTGTTAGCGGCACACGAAACTCGGACGATGCCATCACCTCATTGGCTGACGATGGAACAACTTCAGCAGGAATATCGGCGACGGCGCTGCTGACAAGCAGGTCCATGACTTCGGTTACTACTTCCTTCGGGATCGCGGCTGGAAGGGCAACATCGTTCGCTTCGACCGACACCGACTCGGCGGCAGGTTCAGCAGCGTTTAACTCCGGCACGACATCGCGGGTCAGAAAGACGGTGATGCCCAGTAACGGCAGGCCAAGCCCTGCAATAAACCACGGCCACGATTTTTTCTTTTCGCTACCGGGCGACAGCGAAGGTTTGTAGTCGTGAAGGATCGAACTTTTCGGACGAATCAAGTCTGCGGCTCCCCAATCGCTGGACGCGGATACTCTACAGTGAGATTAACTTAACGTCAAAGAAATCTGTTATAACTCATGATCTTAACTGTTTAACCTTTATTGCCGTCGAGCGCACGGACGGACGTCTCAGAATTTCCTGAATTAGCGTCGCTTTGAATGCTAAAGTTTCGCTGCTATCGCATTCCCAAGACTCCCAAATGACCTCCATTGACGAACAACTGGCCGAACTCCGCCGCGGCACCGATGAAATCCTGCCGAAAGGCGGACTGAGGAAAAAACTCGAGCTGGGCCGTCCGCTCAGAATCAAAGTCGGCTTTGACCCCACGGCGCCGGATTTGCACGTCGGGCATACGGTCATCATCAACAAAATGCGGCAGTTTCAGGAGTACGGGCATGAAATTGTCTTCCTGATAGGCGATTTCACCGGGATGATCGGCGACCCCAGCGGCAAGAACGCGACGCGTCCGCCATTGAGCCGGGAGGAGATCGAGATCAATGCTTCGACCTATGAAACGCAGGTATTCAAGATCCTCGATCCTGACAAGACCCGCATCGACTTCAATTCACGCTGGATGGGCGAAATGGACGCAGCAGCGCTGATCCGGCTCGCCTCCCAGCATACCGTCGCCCGCATGCTGGAACGCGATGATTTCAATAAACGCTACAGTTCCGGCCAGTCGATCGCGATACACGAGTTTCTTTATCCTCTCGTGCAGGGTTACGACTCCGTCGCGCTCAGGAGCGACGTAGAAATGGGCGGCACGGACCAGAAATTCAATCTGCTGGTCGGCCGGCAGTTACAGCAGCATTTCGGCCAGGAGGCCCAGGTCGTCATCACCCTGCCGCTTCTGGAGGGCCTGGATGGCGTCAAGAAAATGGGTAAGTCGCTCAACAATTATATTGGCATCACCGAACCCCCGGTGGAAATGTTCGGCAAGCTGATGAAAATATCCGACGAGTTGATGTGGCGTTATTTCGAGCTTTTGAGTTTCAGGCCACTGGGCGACATCGAGAAACTGAAAGAGTCAGTCAGTAATGGGAAAAACCCGCGTGACGTTAAGTTCGAGCTGGCCATCGAGATTGTGACCCGCTTTCATGACGCCACCAGCGCGGAAAGCGCCAAGGCTGACTTCATTGCCCGGTTTCAAAAAGGCGCGCTTCCCGAAAATATTGATGAAATTGCCGTCTCCAGCACCGACGGCGCACTGGGCATTGCCCATTTACTCCGGCAGGCCGGGCTGGTAACCAGCACCTCGGAAGCCTTCCGCATGATCAAGCAGGGCGCCGTTCGTGTTGACGGCGAGCGCATAGACAGCCGCGACACGGAAATCAAGGCCGGCACGCTGCATGTTTTTCAGGTCGGAAAACGCCGCTTTGCCAAAGTTCGAGTCGATTGAAAAGGCTGTAAATGCAGCGTTTCAGGCGGTCGGCAGTGGGGCCTGGAAATCATCGGTTGACTGGCCGTCGATTTAATTCAATAAGTGGTTGACCGAGCCGAATTGGTCGCTATAATGCGCTGCTCGCTTGGGGACAGTCTCCTGGCGGATCCCGCACACCAGACAATCAGGCATCCATGGGCTGTCATTTTAGCCTCTAATGCCTGTATGATTGTGGGTCGGATTGAAATTTGGAGCTTGGCCTCCATATTTCCGAAACACTGGGTTTATCCAGCCATTGGGCAAGCCGGTGTTTCAAACGCTCTTTAACAATGAAATCAGATAATTTGTGTGGGTGCTCGCGTTGGAGTTTGCCGATGGCAAAATCAAACGTGAGAACCAAGTTAAATCTAAGTAATTTGGGGATCGCGTTCTTCGATATAAAGCTCAAAGCTTTTAACTGAAGAGTTTGATCCTGGCTCAGATTGAACGCTGGCGGCATGCCTAACACATGCAAGTCGAACGGAAACGATGGAAGCTTGCTTCCAGGCGTCGAGTGGCGGACGGGTGAGTAATA
>JBBKWC010000017.1:0-11654 GCA_037968735.1 Woeseiaceae bacterium
ATCTGCCGCAACGTATCGGCGAACATGTCCAGTTCCTTCATCGTAGCCGACGGCATCTCTATTACCACCCGATAGCCATTTTCCGAGCGCACAATGTCGCTATTCGCGACCGCGGTCGATACAGCCGCCCGCACCGTGGCATCAGCATCGGCGGCAACCTCGAGATCGAAGACATACGCGATTTGCGAGATACCAGCATTGTCCGTCACCGTCTGGTACACGTTGCTCGCAGACTCCACTGTAGTGAGCCAATATGAAACTGCGATCAAGCCAAGAACAGAGGCCGCTGCCGCGAAGCGTATGATGCGCCGCGAATCTCTCTTAGGCGGTGATTGTGCGAGCGCTGTCTTTAGAAAGTCAGCAACAGGCGGCTCCGGGACCAACGGTACAGGTTGCTCGTTCTCAATCGCGCTCGACATCCGGCGCAGCTCCAGCACCGCAGCACGGCATTCGGCGCAACGTTCCAAGTGCTCTGTAACTGTGCGTCGCTCCTCGCTGCGCAGCGTGCCATTGACGTACCAGGGCAACAGTAGCTTGACTGGGTCGGTATCGAATTCAGGACTGTTCAATTGATAACTCCTTCACAAAACCGGATTGGCCAGTTCTGGCATGGTGACGCGCAACTTGCGCCGCGCATAGAACATTCTTGTCTTAACTGTTTCAGCTTTGCAATTCGTGATCTCGGCAATTTCTGCATAAGTACAGCCAACATAGAATACGAGCAACATACAAATGCGCTGTTCGTCTGGCAGACCATCCAGTCCCTGACGAATCCATTCCCGTTCTTCAATGCTGTAACCAGTTTCGTCCGCAAGATGCTCGACCGACACCTCTGGGACAGTTGTGATGCGTTTGCGACGCAAGTGGCTCATACACTTGCGGTAGGCAATGCCGTAAATCCAGGTTGATATTTTTGAGCCGTTACGAAAGGACGAGGCGCCGTTCCAGACCGCCAGCATGACATCGTTCACCAATTCTTCGGCAGCACCGAACGAATTCGTCAGCCGAAAGGCAAAACGAAACAGTCGCGGGTGGTAAATACGGTACAGGTTTGCCAGTGCGTCCGTTTCGCCTGCGATCACGCGGTCGAAGATCTCCCTTTCCGCATCCGGCGAATCTTGCGTGCTTTGGTCGTGCAGTCTCGTCACGGAATTCACCCGCCTCGATTACGCGTGCCACATAGGCTCGTACTGATAAGTCGCCTGTAACGGTCAAAAGGTTCAATGCTTCGCCAGTTTTGTGGCAATTGAACCTTCCCGGCCAATCTTACTACTTACTCTGTAGTAACCACGCACCTAGAAGGCGGCATACCAATGAGCAACCTATCCACCGTACATACCCGACACGTGATATCGATTCTAGCGCTGCTGGCGACCCTGCTTGGCTGTAGCGGCGGCAGCGGCGGCGGTGGCAATGGCGGAGCGGCTAATTTGCCGCCACCCCCGCCCCCGCCGGCTTTCAATCCGGTATTTTCTGAGATACAGACCAATGTCTTCACGCCAAACTGTGCGACATCCGGATGTCACCAGGGAGCCGGTGCCCCACAGGGTCTGCGTCTGGATGACGTGAATAGCTACGCATTATTAGTGGATGTAGACAGCAATGAAGTGCCTGCGATCAAGCGGGTCGCCGCCGCGGATCCCGATAACAGCTATCTGATTCAAAAACTCGAAGGCACCGCAACTGTCGGACAACAAATGCCGCTGGGCGGTCCTCCCCTGCCACAGGCCAATATCAACATCATTCGGCAATGGATCACAGATGGCGCCACCGACGACCGTGCGCCGTCCACGGCCCCCATACGCGTAACGTCGTTGTCACCCGTTCCGGGCAGCGCGCTTGCGGGCGCGCCAACTGAAATAGTTGCGATGTTTGATCGCGAACTCGACGTATCCACCGTCAATACGACGACCTTCGTACTCACAGCCAGTGGCGGCGACGGGACCTTTGGCGACGGCAATGAGGTCGCGATCACGCCAACTTCTATAACAACGCCAGCAATGACACCGATGAGTGCGACCATGGATATCGCCGCCGCTGCGCTCGGCGACGATACTTATCGGGTCGAACTGTTCGGATCTGGTGCGTCGATGATTCTCGATATCGACGCCAACGCGCTCGATGGCGAATTCAGCGGCGGTTTCCCAAGCGGCGACGGCACAGCAGGCGGCAATTTTAGCGCGGGATTCAGTGTTGCGACTGCATCCGGCGGCCTCTCCTTCGACGATATTCAATCGACCGTTTTCACACCGAATTGTGCGACGGCCGGGTGTCATACAGGCGCATCGCCGCCGCAAGGCCTGAATCTGTCGGCCGGCAATGCGTTTGCCAACCTCGTCAACATTGCAAGCATGGAAGTGCCTGCGTTGTTACGTGTCAACCCAGGCGACCCGAACAACAGTTACCTGATTCAAAAGCTCGAAGGCACGGCGGCCGTTGGCGGACAAATGCCGCTCGGCGGTATAGCGCTCGACCAGAATACTATCGACGGTATTCGGCAGTGGATTACCGACGGCGCGATTGAGTAGCTCGCAATGAAAAGACATTGGGCCTGCTTAACCGCCATTCTGTTTCTATCCACGGCGGCATACGCCGAACCCTACCTGGCAATCGAGGAAGGTCTGCAGTGTTCCGCTTGTCACACGCACGCTGCCGGTGGCGGCAAGAGAACGGCGTACGGCAATGTATTTGCACAGACCAAACTGCCAGCGACAATATCCACGAGCGATGCCGAGTTATGGTCTGGTCAGATCACCAAGTGGCTCGCCGTCGGTGGAGATCTGCGCGGCCACTATGAGTATTCTCAAATGGAAGGTAGTGAAGATCGAAATGCCTTCGATATATCCCGCGGTAGCGTCTATGTCGAGGCAAGTTTGCTCGACGGTCGCGTGTCGTTGTATCTCGATCAGCAGGTCGCTCCCAGCTCGAGTATCAACCGCGAAGCCTATGTCTTGCTGAAGGCCGAAAAATTCCGCTTTACGGCCGGCCAGTTCTACCTGCCGTATGGACTGCGTTTGCAGGATGATTCCGCCTATGTCCGACGCGTCACCGGTGTCAATTTCACCAACCCCGACCGGGGGGTGCAAGTCGGCTATGAAAGTGGCCGCTGGTCGAATGCACTATCTGTCACTAATGGCAGTGGCGGTGGGTCGGAAACAGACCAGGGTAAACAGGCAAGCCTGATGAGCAGCTATGTCACGCAACGCTGGCGAATCGGCGCGAGCGTGAACCACAACGATTCGGACGCCGGTGACCGAACGATGGCGAATATTTTTGGTGGCGTGAAGACTGGTGAAATAGCCTGGCTCTTCGAAATAGACGCCATTCGTGATGAGCTTCCCGGCGGCACAGAGCAGGATGGCCTGGCAGGGCTTCTCGAGGCGAACTGGCGACTTCGCCGGGGCCATAATCTGAAGGTCAGCTACGAATACTTCGATCCGGAAACCGACATCAGTGAAGATCATGAAACGCGCTGGAGCGCGCTTTACGAGTTTACGCCATTCGCATTTCTGCAGGCGCGGTTTGGCGCTCGTTCAACTGACGGGCCGCCAGAGATCGCCGGCGTGAATAAGGAAGTGATATTTGCTGAGCTGCACGGTTTTTTCTAGTGCAGGAAATTGGCGGAGAGAGAGGGATTCGAACCCTCGAAGGGGTATTAGCCCTTACTCCCTTAGCAGGGGAGCGCTTTCGACCACTCAGCCATCTCTCCATATGTTGCGACTGAAGCCGCTCCCACATTCGCGGGGCCGCCATCTTACTGGCAGTGGAACATGAGGTAAAGCCCGAAAATCGATGGCCTTGAGCCGTCAATCGGACTGCTTGGCCTCGCCTTCGGCCTTTTCACTCTGGATTCGCTCGTAGATCTCTTCCCGGTGCACAGCTACGTCTTTCGGGGCATTGATCCCGATCCGTACCTGATTCCCTTTCACCCCGAGGACGGTGATCGTGACATCGTTCCCGATCATGACCGTCTCACCAGCGCGTCGCGTCAGAATAAGCATGACTTCCTACTCCTGCCGGGGCTCCGCCCCTTCCCTTTTTGCGCGTCGTTCTTCTGTAACCTTTTGGAATACTAGTCGATTTTGGGCTCAGATGCCCATTATGTAACAAACAATTCTGGCGTAAATTAGACCAGTCGGTCAGCTCAGGTGCTCAGCCACCCAGACGGTCACGGATTCGAGCGCTGAATCGAGCGCCGCGGCATTGCTACCACCGGCTTGCGCGAAGTCCGGCCGACCGCCGCCCTTGCCCCCGACTTGCTCGGCAACCGGCTTGATCAGATCGCCCGCTTTAACCCGACTGGTGTTGTCTTTCGTGACGCCGGCAGCCAGCCGGACCACACCATTATCGACTGAGCCCAGCACCACGATGGCGCTCTGCAGCTTGTCTTTGTAGCGATCCACAGCATCACGCAGCGTCTTCGCATCAGCACCATCGATTCGCGAGACCAGCACTTTGATGCCGGCGATTTCCGAAATGTTTTCTGCCTGCTCGTTGCCGCCGCCCGTGATCAGCGCCTGTTTTGCGGCAGCCAGTTCCTTCTCCAGGTCCTTGTTGCGCTGCAGAAGTTGCCCGACTTTATTCCCGATCTGATCGGGCTGGCTGCGCAGCAACCCGGCAATTTTTTGCAACGCTTTCTGTTGCTCGTCGACCCATGCGACAGCGCCCTTGCCGGTCACCGCTTCGATCCTGCGCACACCCGAGGCAACACCACCCTCGGACGTGATCTTGAACAAGCCAATATCGCCGGTTCGATCGACGTGCGTGCCGCCACACAGCTCCACCGAAAACTCGCCGAATTTCAGCACCCGGACTTCATCACCATACTTTTCACCAAACAAGGCAACCGCACCTGATTCGATCGCGTCGTCGTAACTCATGAGCTGGGTGTCTGCGGCAACAT
This sequence comes from Woeseiaceae bacterium, assembly GCA_037968735.1. Taxonomy (GTDB): domain Bacteria; phylum Pseudomonadota; class Gammaproteobacteria; order Steroidobacterales; family Woeseiaceae; genus SZUA-117. The sequence goes on from JBBKWC010000017.1 coordinate 4,904, forward strand.
TGAGTCGTATCTGCTCATTGACGATGTCCTCGATCGCCTGCAACTCATCCGCGTGCACGGCTTCGAGATGCGAAAAATCGAAACGCAGTTTGTCCTGAGTAACGAGGGAGCCCTTCTGGTGTACGTGATCACCGAGGACCGTACGCAACGCTGCATGCATCAAATGGGTCGCCGAGTGGTTGAGTCGTATTGCCTGACGTCGATCCGCATCTACGATTGCTTCAACGGCATCACCAATATTGAGCTCGCCCGCTTCGACCAGTCCGTAGTGGACGATCGCTTTGCCACTCTTTTGGGTGTCCGCGGCATTGAACAGCTTGCCATCGCTCGCCAGGAGACCAGCGTCGCCGATCTGCCCGCCACTTTCTGCGTAGAACGGCGTCGCTGACAAAACCACGGCCCCGTCATCGCCATTCGACAGCTTGTCGACAGGCGCGCCGTCTTTGAACAGCGCAATAACCTGGCTGGAACCATCCGTACCGTCGTAGCCGAGAAACTCCGATTCGGCGTCGGTCGAAATGGCAGCACCGCTCGCAGCGCTAAACTTACTCGCGGCACGGGCACGGTCGCGTTGTCCGGACATTGCAGTTTCAAATCCGCTTTGGTCCACAGTCAGGCCGCGCTCGCGAGCGATATCAGCCGTCAAATCGACAGGGAAACCATAGGTGTCGTAAAGCTTGAAGGCGACCTCGCCCGGAATTTGTGTGCCTTTCAATCCAGCGATCGCAGCCTCGAGAATCTCCATTCCCTGGTCCAGCGTTTCAGCGAAGCGTTTTTCTTCTTTCTTCAGCACCTTTTCGATGTGTGCCTGCGCTTTTGCCAGTTCGGGATAGGCAGCGCCCATTTCCTTTGCCAGCGGCGCGACCAACTTGTAGAAAAACGCGTCGCGCGCGCCCAGCTTCTTGCCGTGACGAACTGCGCGGCGAATGATGCGGCGCAATACGTAGCCACGCCCCTCATTGCCAGGCAAAACGCCATCGCAAATCAGGAACGAACACGCTCGAATATGATCCGCGATAACATTGAGTGAGCTCGATCCGTCGCTCTGCACGCCCAGTGTCGTTGCCACTGCAGCAATCAAATTTTTGAACAGATCGATGTCGTAATTGGTATGCACGCCTTGCATGACGGCCGCGATGCGCTCCAGCCCCATGCCGGTATCCACCGACGGTTTTGGCAATGGTGTCATCTCGCCGTCTGCCGAGCGGTCAAACTGCATAAATACGAGGTTCCAGATCTCGACATAGCGGTCGCCGTCCTCGTCAGGCGATCCCGGCGGCCCACCCGGTACGTCCGCACCGTGATCGTAGAAGATTTCGCTGCAGGGACCGCACGGACCCGTATCGCCCATTGACCAGTAGTTATCCGCCTCGCCCAAACGCGAGAAGCGGTCCGGGTCGATTTGCATCTCTTTGAGCCAGATATCCGCCGCCTCGTCGTCGTCTTCATAGACCGTCACCCAGAGGCGCTCGGGCGCAAGGCCCAGCGTGCCGGTCAGAAACTCCCAGGCATACTGGATCGCATCGCGTTTGAAGTAGTCACCAAAACTGAAGTTGCCCAGCATCTCGAAAAAGGTGTGATGCCTCGCGGTGTAACCGACATTTTCCAGATCGTTGTGCTTGCCGCCGGCGCGAACGCAGCGCTGCGAGCTTGCCGCCCTGACATAGCTGCGCTTATCGGTCCCCAGAAAAACGTCTTTGAACTGCACCATGCCGGCATTGGTGAACAACAAGGTTGGGTCGTTGCCGGGCACCAGTGGAGAACTCGTAACAACTTCGTGTTGTTTGTCACGAAAAAATTCCAGGAATGCCTGGCGCAACTCGTTGCTGGTCGTGGTTTTCATTGGGGGGATTCTAAGCTTATTCGGCGTACGCCGAAACCGCTGCCTGAATCTGATCAGTATCGAAACCGCGCGACTGCAAGAAACGCATCTGGCGCGCCTTCTCGTTGTAGTCGGCAGGGTATTCGCAGCCAAATTTCTTTTCCCGCACCTGACGTGCCGACGCATACCAATCCTGGTCGGCATCTTCCAGCGCGATTTCGACGATTTGACTCGCGATATCGCGCTCGCGCAGATCCGCACGAATCTTGACCGGACCTTTGCCCTGGCTGATGCGGGAGCTTATGAACGCTTCCACAAAGCGCTGATCACTCTGCAAATTTTCGTCAGCCAGTTGCGCTACCGCAGCGTCCGCCGTCGCGGCTTCGAACCCGAACTTGATCACCTTGCCGATGAGCTCCGCGCGCCCGTGCTCGCGACGGGCCAGATAGTCCATCGCCTTTTTGCGGGCTTCGATTGGATTCGAAAATTAGTCGTCGGCCAGCCCGTCTGCAATAAGGGGCTCGTCCATCTAGGCTTCCTTCGCGAGAGCCTCCGCGTCATCCGCCGGTGCCGCTGCTGCTGCGGGCGCATCAACTGTTTCCGGTAACAACAGCGCACGAATTTTGCCTTCAATCTCTGCGGACGTTTCCGGATTTTTCTTCAGATACTCACGAACGTTTTCTTTGCCCTGACCAATGCGGTCGGAGCCGTAGCTGTACCAGGAGCCGGCTTTGTCGATCAGACCATGCTGGACACCCAGATCGATGATTTCGCCTTCACGGGAAATACCGAGGCCATAGAGAATTTCGAATTCGGCCATTTTGAACGGTGGCGAAACTTTGTTTTTGACGACTTTGACGCGGGTCTGATTGCCAATGACCTCATCGCCTTTCTTGATGGCGCCGATACGACGAATGTCGAGACGAACCGACGAGTAAAATTTGAGTGCATTACCACCGGTGGTGGTTTCCGGGCTACCGAACATGACACCAATCTTCATGCGAATCTGGTTGATGAAGATGACCATCGCGTTTGAACGTTTGATGTTGCCGGTCAGCTTCCTGAGCGCTTGCGACATCAGCCGTGCCTGCAGGCCCATGTGCGAGTCGCCCATCTCGCCTTCGATCTCCGCTTTCGGCGTCAACGCAGCGACCGAGTCGACAATGATGACGTCGACGGCACCCGAGCGAACCAGCATGTCGGTGATTTCCAGGGCCTGCTCGCCGGTGTCTGGCTGCGACACGAGCAGCTCATCGACGTTCACACCGAGATTTTCGGCATAGGTCGGGTCCAGCGCGTGCTCGGCATCGACGAATGCCGCAGTGCCACCTGCCTTCTGTGCCTCCGCGACAATCTGCAACGTCAGTGTGGTCTTGCCTGACGACTCCGGCCCATAAATTTCGACGACCCGCCCTTTGGGTACACCGCCTATGCCAAGCGCGACATCAAGACCGATGGAACCGGTCGATACGACGTCGATATCACGTGACATGGGGTTGTCGCCAAGACGCATGACGGAGCCTTTGCCAAACTGTTTTTCGATTTGTCCAAGGGCTGCTGCGAGTGCTTTTTTGCGGTTGTCATCCATGGTTCGGGGCCTTCTAAGTGATTGATTTCAGGTTAATCAGGAATACTGTGTATATGAACAGTGATTATTCCACAAAGCCGTTGATTCGTCAGCCTTTCTGCGGCACAAATTTCGGCAGTACTTGAAGAAACGCGAGAATGTGCTCAGAAGTCCTTGAGTAACGGGCGGTATGTCGTGGTGCCGCGTTCGCTGGTCGACTCCAATAACTCGAAGCTGGACCATTCGGTGACTGCAGATTGCGCGAGACGCTCGGTTTCGAACGGCCGGGCATTGCGGACCACGGTCACGTGCGGTCGATAGACGCGTTGCGCCGGCAGCACGCCCGCGGCCAGGGTCAGACCGTTGAGAGCGTCGACCAGTTTCTCCAGATCCGGCGGTACCCGCGGTGGGACCATGGCTGCAATCTTCGGTCGCGGCCAGTACTCCATTCGATCCAGCCGAATGCGCAGCGGTTCAAATGCGATCCCTTTTGCAGATTCAAGCAGCGCGGGGAGCAGTTGCTCGTCAATCTCGCCCAGGTACGACAGCGTGATGTGCCATTCGCGTCGGTCCGTTGCCTGGCCTTCGACCTGGCGCGCCACCGGGCTGATGAAATCGCGCATCCGGTCGCGCTGTCGATTGTCCGGCCAAAGCGCGAAAAATACTGTCTTCGTTGCCATTCTTACAAGCGCTCCCGGATGCCCTGCAGGGCGTGTGCGACCGTCAACTCGCGAACCAGGTCGCGGTCGCCATCGAAGTGCATGCAGCTCGTGGTCGTTTTTTCCTTGCCCGCGCCGCGCACGGCCCAGGCAAACCAGACCGTACCGACCGGCTTGTCTTCACTACCACCGTCCGGACCCGCAACACCGCTGACCGCCACCGCGACATCCGCGCCACTCAGGTGCAACGCCCCCGCTGCCATCTCGACAACAACGGCCTCGCTGACGGCGCCATGCTGTTCCAGCGTTTCGAGTTTGACCCCGAGCAGAGATTCCTTGGCGCCATTCGAGTAGCTCACAATGCCGTAATGGAAAACGAGTGAGCTACCCGGTATGTCGGTGATGGCCTTTGCAATCCAGCCGCCGCTGCAGGACTCGGCCGTGGCAACCGCCTTGCTGGCTTTGCCGAGCTCGTCGACTAAGGCTTGCGCCAGTTTCTGGATGGTTGCGTGATCAGCCATTCAAGATGGACTCGTACAGGGCGATGTGTCGGGTGACCATCGTATCGATGGAGAACTCAGTTTGCATCCGCTTCCGCCCGGCCGCACCCAGCCGCTGTCTTAAGTCCGGGTTGTCGAGCAGCGTCACCAGCGCTGCTCGCAGGGCAGCAACGTCCGCTGGTGCTACAAGAATGCCGGTCTCGCCGTCGACGATCGCTTCGGGCAAACCACCTGCGTCAAATCCGACCACGGGTACGCCTGCCGCGGCGGCTTTGAGGGTTGCGACTCCCAGCCCCTCGGCCAGCGCCGGATGTACGAAAATATCAAAACAAGCCATGAAGTTGTCGAGATCGTCACGGAAGCCGGCGAACTGGACCGTGTCGCCCAGACCCAGAGAACTGGCCTGATCACGTAGCTGATTGTTCAGGTAACCGTCGCCGAAAATAAGCAGGCGCAACGCCGGATAACGCTGTTTGAGGCCCGCAACCGCTTCCAGCAGATACCGATGGCCTTTGCGCGGTATGAGTTGCCCGGCGGCCCCCAGTACCAGCGCACCGTCCGGAATTGCGAACTCCGAGCGCAACGCGGCACAGTCCGGCGCGGCGTCAAAGTGCGCAGTGTCAACGGCGCTGCGAATCACTTCGATTCGCGATGCAGCAACATCGTGCTCCTGTAAGACCCGTGAAATCGCCTCTGAAATTGCGATGATTTTTTTAAACGGCCGGTAGCGTAGCGCGGCCAACAACCGCATCTCGGTATTATCGACGCGGCGGGACACTACGGCCGGCACGGCCGCGAAACTGGCCGCCAGGCCGCCAAGCATGTCGGCACCACGGCGGCTGTGGCAGTGGACCAGATCCGGGGCGGATGACTGCAGGAATTGCGTCAGGCGATAGGCGAACGGCAAATCCAGGTCGCCGGCACAGAACAGATTTCTGACCGGAATTTCTGCGGAGCGCGCGGCCGAGTCGATGCCGGATGCCGGCGGACAGATGAGCGTGCATTCATGACCACGCTGCAGTAATGCCGAAATCAGGTAGACAACCTGCTGCGGTCCACCGTAAAGATGGCGCCCGGTTTCGACATGCAGTATTTTCATAGGCCAATAGTACTGCAAAAAATAACAATGAAAGCCGAAGTCACAGCCGTCCACACTCCGATGATGCGGCAGTACCATGCCATCAAGGCTGAGTACGCTGATATGCTCGTGTTCTACCGCATGGGCGACTTTTACGAGCTATTTTATGACGACGCCAGGCGCGCCGCTAAACTGCTCGACATCACGCTGACGGCGCGCGGTAAATCCGGCGGCAACGCGGATTCCGATGTGCGGTGTGCCCTACCACGCGGTTGAAGGCTATCTCGCCAAACTCGTACGCAAGGGCGAGTCGGTTGCGCTTTGCGAGCAGATTGGAGATCCGGCAACCAGCAAGGGGCCCGTCGAACGCAAAGTCACGCGCGTGGTCACGCCCGGAACGTTAACTGACGAAGCCCTGCTCGCAGAATCCCGCGACAATCTTGTCGCCGCAATCTTCGCCGACGGCGATAAAGCGGGTATCGCCTGGCTGGACCTGGCGGGCGGGCGTTTCCTCCTGACCGAGGTTCCGGACCTTGAAGCGGTCCTGGGTGAGGTTGAGCGCCTGCGGCCCGCTGAACTGATCGTCGATGAGGAGCAACCATTAACCGTGGCGCTCGACTCGAAAATCCGGGTAACACGCAGACCGCCATGGCATTTCGAAATTGATAGCGCCACGCGATTGCTGTGCGCTCAATTTGGTACCCGGGATCTGAGTGGCTTCGGCTGCGACGGCTTGCAGCGCGGAGTCGCCGCGGCTGGTGCGCTACTTCAATACGTGACGGATACACAAAAAACTGAACTGCCGCACCTGCAGTCCATATCCGTCGAACGGCGAGAAGACTCGGTCATCATGGATGCGCCGACGCGACGCAACCTGGAGATCGAAGCATCACTCACCGGCCAGCAAGAAGCCACACTCGCCGGCGTCATGGACCGTTGCCACAGCCCGATGGGGTCGCGACTGTTGCGGCGCTGGCTGCAACGGCCATTACGCGACACGCACATTCTGCGTAGTCGCTACCAGGCAATAGAAGCGTTACTGGCAACAGGCGCAGTCATCGGCGTACAAGCCTCGACCGATGGCATCGGCGACCTCGAGCGCATCCTGTCCCGGGTTGCCCTGCG
>JBBKWC010000018.1:0-171323 GCA_037968735.1 Woeseiaceae bacterium
GGTGATGAAGTGGCGCTTTCCATCGCACCGGCCTATCTCCTGCGTGCCGCATTTCTTGCCTACGCCTTGCCCCTGATCGCGGTGCTCCTGGCACTGGCCGCCGGTCTCTTGCTGACGGACACACTTGCGGATGGCGTGGCGCTACTGCTGGCACTTGGGGGTCTGTTTGCAGGGCTGACCGTGAGCCGTGCGCTGCTGGCGAACCGGGCTTTGTGTGAGCAATTTGTGCCGCAATGCTCTCGTCATGATGGGGCGCATGAGCAAAGATAAGGGTCAGCCGGCAGGCCTCAGGATTTACAGCAGGCCAGGTTGCCATCTCTGCGAGGAACTGATTGAGGCACTGCTGCCAATGATTCGCGATCGCCTGCCGCTGGAAGTCGTGGATATCGACAGCCGGCCGGATTGGGCCGCGGCCTACGGCAGCCGTATTCCGGTGGTCGAATTCAATGGGGAATTTGTTTGCCAATATGCGCTGGACGCTACAGCGGTCAGCGACATTCTGCAGTGCCAGCCTGAATCATAGGCGCGGAAGAACGGTTATACTTCGCCGCTGATTCAGCAAGGCCCTATCCTCCGAATGGACCACATCCGCAATTTCTCTATCATCGCCCACATCGATCACGGCAAGTCGACCCTGGCGGATCGTTTTATTCAGCATTGCGGTGGACTCCAGGACCGGGAGATGCTGGAACAGGTGCTGGATTCAATGGATCTCGAACGTGAGCGCGGAATAACGATCAAGGCGCAAAGTGTGTCGCTGGTCTACAAGGCGCCCGACGGTCAGGAGTATCAGCTGAACTTCATCGACACGCCGGGACATGTGGACTTCTCCTATGAGGTCTCACGATCACTGGCCGCCTGCGAAGGCGCGTTGCTCGTTGTCGATGCGGCACAGGGTGTAGAGGCACAGAGCGTTGCTAACTGCAACACGGCGATTGATCTGGGGCTGGAAGTACTCCCGGTTTTGAACAAGATCGATTTGCCGGCCGCTGAGCCGGAGAAAGTGCTGACCGAGATCGAGGAGATCATTGGCATTGATGCATCTAACTCGGTGCTGGTCAGTGCCAAAACAGGCAAGGGGATTCCCGAGCTGCTGGAAGCGCTGGTCAAAACCATTCCCCCACCAACGGGAAATCCTGACGGACCGCTTCAGGCGCTCATCATCGATTCATGGTTCGACAACTATGTCGGTGTTGTGTCGCTGGTGCGGATCATGCACGGGGAGTTAGTCAAGGGCAGCAAAATAAAGGTCATGTCGACCGGCAAAACTTACGGCGCCGATCGCGTTGGATCGTTTACCCCGAAAATGAAAGACCGTGCCCGACTCGCAGCGGGTGAAGTCGGTTTCGTTATTGCGGGTATCAAAGACATTTTTGGTGCACCTGTTGGCGATACGCTTACGCTTGCAAGTCAGCCGTGTGAAAAAGCCTTGCCCGGCTTCAAGCAGGTCCAGCCGCGCGTGTTTGCCGGGCTTTTCCCCATCGCCTCGGACGACTATGAGGGTTTCCGCGAGGCGCTGCAAAAACTGAGGCTGAATGATGCCGCACTGCATTTCGAACCGGAGACTTCTGCCGCACTGGGTTTCGGTTTTCGCTGCGGCTTTCTGGGCATGCTGCACATGGAGATTGTGCAGGAGCGGCTGGAGCGCGAGTACAACCTCGACCTCATCACGACTGCACCAACCGTGATATTCCAGGTGCTACTGACGGATGGTTCGGTTGCTTCGGTAGACAATCCGTCGAAACTCCCGCCGGCCAATGAAATTGTCGAGCTGCGGGAACCCATTATCTCTGCAAACATCCTGGTGCCGGAACAGCATGTCGGCGCCGTGATGAAACTTTGTATTGAGAAACGCGGCGTACAGAAGCAGATGCGCTATCTGGGCGGGCAGGTCTCCCTGGAGTACGAGCTGCCGCTTTCCGAGGTCGTGATGGATTTTTTCGACAGACTGAAGTCGGTGAGCCGCGGATTCGCTTCATTTGATTACGCGTTTGTACGGTTTGAAGACGCGCCCCTGGTGCGCCTTGATGTGTTGATTAACGGCGAGCGGGTCGACGCGCTGTCGGTCATTGTTCATCGCGCGAATTCGACGTTTCGGGGCCGCGATCTCGTGGAGCGCATGCGCAAACTCATTCCCCGGCAGATGTTCGATGTCGCGATTCAGGCGGCTGTTGGCAGTCAGGTAATTTCGCGCAGTACGGTGAAGGCGTTGCGCAAGAACGTGACTGCGAAATGCTATGGCGGCGACGTATCGCGGAAGCGCAAATTGCTCGAAAAGCAAAAGGCCGGTAAAAAGCGCATGAAACAAATTGGTTCTGTAGAAATCCCGCAGGAAGCATTCCTGGCGGTGTTACGTGTTGATAAATAAGAGACGAACTTGTGAGCTTTAACCTGGCGCTGATACTAACAATCCTGACGGCCGTAACCGGCCTCGTTATTCTGTTCAATCGTTTCTACTACATGAATAAAGTAGGCGAACCAGGAGAAAAGGGTTCACGACCGATGGAATTACTTATTGAGTATTCCCGGTCGTTCTTCCCGGTTTTGCTATTTGTACTGGTTGTGCGGTCCTTCGTGTTTGAGCCGTTTCGCATTCCATCCGGGTCGATGATGCCCACTCTGCTGCAGGGCGATTTTATTTTCGTCCAAAAGTTCTCATATGGACTGCGCTGGCCGGTCATTGAAAAAAAGTTTATAGAAATTGACGACCCTGCACGCGGCGATGTGGTGGTGTTTCGCCTGCCTGACAATCCGAGCATTAACTACATCAAACGCGTCGTCGGCCTGCCGGGAGATCGGGTGAGCCTGAGTAATCAGGAATTGACGATCAACGGCGAAAAGATATCCCTTAGTCGAGACGAGGAGCAACCGGTCGAGGAAGTATGGGACTCGCGTACGCAAAAATTTATTTCCATACCCCGTTGGGTCGAGCAGCTGGGAGAACGCCGGCATTCGATCCTCATTGACAATCCGGCATATTCGGTCCGTGATGGCGAATACGTTGTGCCCCAGGGTGAATATTTCATGATGGGCGACAATCGCAATAACAGCACGGACAGTCGATTTATCGGCGCAATCCCGGAGAAGTACCTCGTCGGCGAGGCGACCCGCATCTGGATGCACATCGACCTTTCTGAGGGGATGGAATGGCCTGACTGGAGCCGCATCGGCATGAAGATCCAATAGTGTGCCGCAAGTCACTGATACAGCCACGGAAATCAAGTCTAATCTGACATATTATTGCGCATAATCAGTCGTTTAATGACCATCGGAGCAGAGCAGATGAAAGGTTCGGCCAAGCGAAATCTGACAATGTCTCGCGAACGCGGCATGACCACGCTGGGATTGATGATTCTGGTCGTGTTTATCGGCCTGTTCGCCTTTGCGGCGATCCAGCTTACTCCGCCATACCTGAATTACATCAAAGTAGCCGGGGTGCTCGATGGCGTTTACGACGAATTTGACGGCCAGGCGCCGACCGCAGCGGCTATCCGGCGGTCGGTCAGTCGGCGCTTTGAAGTGGAAAGCGTCAGCGTTGTCACCGAACGGGATATCAAGGTGACCCAGACGGATGGCGGGTTTTTGCTCGAAGCAAAGTACGACCATACGACGCCGTTCATCGCTAACCTTTACTTCACCATCCGTTTCGACAAGGAAGTCAAGGTCAGGCGCTAAACTGAGGCCGCCCGGCCGAATCACACCACCCCAAAGCAGGCAGCAAGCAACGCCGCGCAGGCAAAACCTCTATAATTCGGTTCTCGAATCTTACCGGGGAATGACCGAAGCAATGACGCTGGACAAAGCTGCCGCCTGGCTGAAAATCACACTTGATTTTGAGTTTGGCGATGACCAGCTGCTCAAGCAGGCGCTCACCCATCGCAGCTCCGCCGGCGACAATAACGAACGCCTCGAATTCCTGGGCGACGCGGTACTCCAGCTTGTCGTCTCCGAACGTATTTATCATGAACGGCCGGACGCCAGCGAAGGACGGCTCAGCAGACTCCGCTCTTCGCTTGTGAAGGACACAACGCTTAGTGATATCGCCGTTGAACTCGGCGTCGGAGAGGTTCTTTTTCTGGGCTCCGGCGAAAAGAAAACCGGAGGCCACAGGCGTCGTTCCATTCTGGCGGATGCCATTGAAGCGCTGTTTGGCGCTGCATACCTGGACGGCGGTCCGGATGCCGCGCGAAAACTGATTTATGCGTTTTACGGAGAGCGTTTGCAAAATCTGCCCCGACGTCGGACGGAACTGCGGGATCCAAAGACCCGCCTGCAGGAGGAGTTGCAGGCGCAGAGGCTGCCGCTGCCGGAATATCAGGTGGAACGCATCAGCGGCAAGGCCCATCGCCAACACTTCGAAGTCAGTTGTCAGCTCACTGAACCCGACATCCGTACCCTGGGCAGCGGCACCTCGCGCCGTGACGCGGAGCAGGCGGCTGCCGAGGCGGTCCTCGACATGCTTGCCGGACTGGAGTCATCGGCGTGAATGAGGTGACTTTTCGCTGTGGCTTTGTGGCAGTGGTCGGGCGGCCCAACGTCGGTAAATCGACCTTGATCAACACGATTATGGGTCGGAAACTGAGTATCGTTACACCGAAGCCCCAGACGACCCGGCATCGTATTCTGGCGGTGGACACCAAACCCGATTACCAGGCTATCTACGTCGATACGCCGGGCATTCATCGACAGGCAAACAAGGCGATGAACCGCATGATGAATCGCACTGCGGCACACGCATTGGCAGATGCGGATCTCGTATTGTTCATGACAGAGGCGGATCGCTGGACTGAGGAAGATGCAGACGTGCTGGAGCGGCTTCAGGTATCTCCTGCCCCTGTCATCGCGCTGCTGAACAAAGTCGATAAGGTGCACCCGAAGGAGGCTCTTTTTAAAGCGCTGGAGGCTATGGCCGAGCGTGGCAGTTTTGCGGAAGTCGTCCCCATTTCGGCACGCCGGAAAGAGACGGTTGCCAAACTCACGTCACTCGTGCCGCCCTATTTGCCGATATCAGTCGCACTTTTTCCGGAGAGCATGCTCACCGACCGCAATGATAGTTTTCGGGCAGCTGAACTGATCCGCGAGAAGCTGACCCTGGTTATGCGGCAGGAGGTTCCTTACGGCTTGACGGTGCAGATCGAGAAGTTCGAGCACGACGAGCATGGCATTGCGATGCATGCTGTGATCTGGGTTGAGAAGGACAGTCAGAAGGGCATTGTCATTGGAAAGGGTGGCGGCCTGCTGAAAAAAATTGGTCGTGAAGCGCGCCTGGAGTTAAAGCAGCAGTGGAAGGAGCCGGTTCACCTCGAGCTATGGGTCAAGGTCAAGGACAACTGGGCCGACAGCGAGAAAGATCTGGTGCTGCTGGGCTATGAGTCGCCATGACGGCGACCCGGAGAGCGGCCGGTGAACCGGCCTGGCTACTTCATCACCGCCCGTTTCGCGATACCAGCCGCATTCTGGACATCTTCAGTCGCGAACACGGTCGACTGTCGGTCGTAGCGCGCGGCAGCCGCAGCGCGAAATCGAAACTCAATGGCATCCTGCGTCCATTCTTGCCCTTACAGCTGTCGTGGGTAATGTGCTCCGACCTTGGTACATTGACGGGTGCGGAAATGGGTGGACCACCGATGTCGCTGGCCGGCGAATCGCTGCTGTCCGGCTATTACGTCAATGAACTCTTGTTGCGGCTTTTACATCGGCATGATCCGCAGCCGGAGATTTTTGATGCGTATCAGGGAACCATTGAAGCGCTAAACTCCAATCCGGAAGTGGCCGCTACACTGCGAAACTTCGAAATCGAAATGCTGCGGTTACTTGGCTACGCGCTCAATCTGGATCATGATACCGGCACTGGCGCCGTGCTCATCGCCGACAAACGTTATGAATACCGTGTCGAGCAGGGACCCGTTAGCGTGAGCGAGCGGGATGGTCCGATGATGTTCAGCGGGGCCGAACTCACCGCGATCGGTCGCAGGGAATTTTCACAGCCGGACACATTGCGCAACGCCGGCAGATTGCTGCGACACGTTATTGCCTGGCACCTCGATGGGCGTGAGCTTAAAAGCCGCAAGGTCCTCAAGGATATTCGCAGAAGCAGCGGCGCGAAGGGGTAGCATTTTGCACGAGAAAAACACGCTCCATCTGGGTGTTAATGTGGATCACGTCGCTACGCTGCGTCAGGCGCGGGGGACTGAATATCCCGATCCGGTCGAGGCTGCGTTGCTTGCAGAACATGCCGGCGCCGACAGCATTACCATGCATTTGCGCGAGGACCGGCGCCATATCCAGGACCACGATCTGAAGCGTCTGCACGCCGAGATGCGGACCCACCTGAATTTCGAAATGGCGCTTACCGAAGAAATGCTGCGAATTGCCCTGGCGCTGCAACCCGCGGACTGTTGCCTGGTTCCTGAGAAACGCGAGGAGCTGACGACCGAGGGCGGGCTTGATGTCGCGGGTCAGTTCGACAAAATCGCGGCGGCCTGCCGTCGGCTGGGAGACGGCGGCATTCGTGTTTCCCTGTTTATCGATCCCGACGTGAAGCAGCTGGATGCGGCCAAAGCGACCGGCGCGCCAGTTGTCGAATTGCACACCGGTAATTATGCCGATGCCACTGGAAAAGCGCAGAAGTCGGAATTTGACCGCGTGGTCGTCGCTGCGGCCCATGGCGCGAAGATAGGTTTGACGATCCATGCGGGGCACGGTCTGCATTACGCAAACACGGCCGCCATTGCCGCGATACCGCAGATCGTTGAGCTGAATATCGGTCACGCCATCGTCGCGCAGGCGATTTATGATGGCTTGCCGAAAGCGGTTGCCGATTTGAAGCAGATAATGACCGTTGCTCGACAAGGCTGAGGTAGGTCGGTGATCTTTGGCATTGGGACCGACATCGTCGAACTTTCCAGGGTGAGGCAGACCTACGATCGTTTCGGCGAGCATTTCGTTCGCCGGCTCCTGATGGATGAAGAACGAGCGCTATTTGCGCAGAGCAAGTGGCCTGTGCGCTTTCTCGCGATGCGATTTGCGGCCAAGGAGGCCACCGTCAAAGCAATGGGAACCGGCTTTGCACACGGCGTCTGGATTCGCGACGTCGGCATCGTCAACAATAGCTGGGGTCGTCCGGAAATCATCTGGTCGGCGCGCGGCGCGGCAGTCTGCAAGGCGCTGGGAATCGGTCCAGGGCACGTCAGCCTGAGTGATGATGCCGGGCTGATACTCGCCTTCGCTGTCGTTATGCAAGCTACTAGTAATAACATTAATAAAGATACGTAATGCATTGTTTTTCATTCGATATTGAGACAATTCCAGATGTGGATTTCGGCCGGACGATGTGGCAGCTCGACGGCTTGTCCGATGCAGATGTCGCCACGGCCATGACGTTCATTCGGCAGCAGGCAACAGGCTCGGAATTCCTGCCGCTGCATATGCAGCGCATCGTTGCCATCTCTGTCGCGTTTCGAAGCGGCGACAGTTTCCGTGTCTGGACGCTGGGGGAGCGGGACGCTGATGAGGCGGAAATTATCCGGCGGTTTTTCGAAGGAATAGAGCGCTACTCTCCGGAACTCGTGTCATGGAACGGCAGCGGCTTCGACCTGCCGGTTCTGCATTACCGCGCCCTGAAGCATGGCATCCAGGCGCCGCGTTACTGGGAGACAGGCGACAGCGACCGTGAGTTCCGTTACAATAATTATCTGGGTCGATTCCACTGGCGTCATATCGATCTCATGGATGTGCTGGCCGGGTTCCAGCCTCGCGGCCGGGCAAGTCTCGATCAGATCGCCGTGCTGCTGGGTTTCCCGGGCAAACTCGGCATGAGCGGCGATAAGGTATGGCAGTGCTGGCTGGATGGCGGCATAGACGATATCCGTAATTATTGCGAGACTGACGTGCTCAATACGTTTCTCGTTTATCTGCGCTTCGAATTCATGCGCGGCAACCTTGATGAGAAGTCGTTGCAGCGGGAATTCGAGCTTGTCCGTTCAACCCTGGCGGCACAGCAGCAGCCCCATCTCACGGAATTTCTTGCCGCCTGGCCGTCTCCTTAAGCATGGCAAGGAAAAAGCCTGAGCCGGAAATTTGCCGAGTTGATGCGGTGAGTCACGACGGACGCGGTATTGTTTCGGCTGGCGGCAAAAAAGTGTTTATTGCCGGAGCGATGCAGGGCGAACTGGTGCGCGTGCAGCGCCGCAAGCGTCGTCGCAATTACGATGAAGCGGAACTCCTGGAAGTACTGGAATCCTCGACAGCTCGCGTGCAGCCTCGCTGTGCGGCATTTGGCAATTGCGGGGGCTGCACGCTACAACATATGTCGTCAGCGGATCAGCGTGCCATGAAGCAGCAGACGCTCGCAGACAACCTGGGGCGCATCGGCAAGGTGACTCCGGCACAGTGGTTGCCGCCCCTCTATGATGAATCGCCGGAGGGCAGCTGGAACTATCGCCGCCGAGCGCGCCTGGCGGTCAAAGACGTCACGGCAAAAAATCGGGTCCTCGTCGGTTTTCGTGAACGGCATGCGCCTTATGTCTGCGATATGCAGCGCTGTGAAGTCCTGAAGACGCCCGTGGATGGCATGCTGACAGCCCTGAGTGAGCTGATTGGCAATCTTTCAATCAGGAATCGTCTGCCTCAAATCGAGGTGGCCGTGGCGGATGAGGTCACCTCCTTACTCTTTCGTATACTCGATCCCCTGACAGAAATTGATGAAAAATTCTTAAGGGCGTTTGCCGCGGAACATAGCGTACAGATAGCGTTGCAAAGTGGCGGCCCGGATTCGGTACGCGCCTTCGCCGGAGATCAGCCGCTGACTTATTCGTTGCCGGCGTTCGACGTCGAGATCGAATTCGGCGCCACCGACTTTGTCCAGGTTAATCCCGCCGTCAATCGTCTGCTCGTCTCACGTGCCGTAGAGCTACTTGAGCTTGATGCCGGACACCGGGTCCTGGATCTGTATTGCGGCATCGGTAATTTTTCCTTGCCGCTGGCACGCAGGGCAGGACAGGTCCTGGCCCTGGAAGGTGAGGCACATCAGGTGAGCCGCGGGCAAGCGAATGCCGACAGAAACGGCATTGGCAATTGTGCTTTTCGCTGTGCGGATTTGTCGACGCTCACCGGTCGCGAAGCCTGGCTTGGCGAGAAGTGGGATCGCGTTTTGCTGGATCCTGCCCGCAGCGGCGCGGAAGCTGTCGTTGCGCAAGTTGAGCGCATTGGCGCAGCGAAAATCGTCTATGTGTCCTGCCATCCCGGCACCCTGGCGCGAGATGCCGGCGCGCTCGTACATCAGCACGGCTACGATCTGGAAGCAGCAGGAATTATCGACATGTTTCCGCACACAGCCCATGTGGAATCCATGGCTGTGTTCGAGAAACGCCAATAAAAATAGATATTTACATTATTTTTTTATAATCTTGTTGCATGGCTCTGGGACCCATAATGCTGGACGTGGAGGGCCTGACCCTCACGCCTGCCGATCGCGACCTGCTGCGCGAACCTGCTGTGGGCGGCATTATCCTCTTTAGCCGAAACTACGCGTCTCCGGTGCAGCTGGCTGATTTGGTGGCTGCTATTCGTGCGCTCAGGAGTCCGCCGCTTCTGGTTGCGGTAGATCATGAAGGCGGCAGGGTGCAGCGATTCCGCGATGGCTTTACCGCCATACCCCCCATGCGAAAGTTCGGCCGCTGTTACGACCGAGACCCCAAACTGGCAGCATCACTGGCGAAGGCGGCCGGGTGGATCGCCGCATCTGAACTCCGTGCGATGGACATCGACCTGGCGTTTTCGCCCTGCGTCGATCTCGACTGGGGACTGAGCGAAATTGTTGGCAATCGCGCTTTTCACCGCAAACCCGACGTCGTCGCGGAACTGGCGGCCGCCTACAGTCGTGGCTTGCGGGACGGTGGCATGTCTGCCGTAGCAAAACATTTCCCCGGACACGGCGCGGTCGTCGCGGATTCTCACGAACAGCTGCCAATCGACAGGCGAAGCTACGGCGATCTGCTAGACGATATGCGGCCGTACGAAAAGCTGATTGCCGCCAGGCAGCTGGCGGGCGTGATGCTTGCGCATATCGTGTATGCGGAACTCGATTCGTTGCCGGCCGGCTTCTCACCTTACTGGATACAAAACCAGCTGAGGTCCCAGCTGCGCTTCGACGGCGCCGTTTTTTGCGACGATCTCAGTATGCAGGCCACGCGCCAGTTTGGTTCTATGCCCGTGCGGGCGAAGACTGCGCTGGCTGCGGGATGCGACATGATTCTCATCTGCAACGACCGCGCAGCGGCCACCAGGGCAGTCAGCGCACTGCACGACTATTCGAACCCCACGTCACTGGTGCGGCTGGCACGACTACACGGCACGGGCCATGTGACGCGCGAAGCGCTGCTGGCCGGCGACCAGTGGCAACAGGCAACGACACTGCTGAACGACGGTCTCGACAGTCCTGAATTCACACTCAACGCCTGAAGTAAGCGGAGACGAAGGGCATGACAAGCGCAACAGTTCAGTACGGAATTATCGCCGGCAGCGGTTTTAAATCATTTGGCACTGATACCGAAGGGAGGGCGATGCAAACCCGGTTTGGTGCGCCTTCCGGACCGATTCGTTCGCTGGATTTCGATGACCGCAACGTGTTTCTGTTGCCGCGACACGGCGACGACCTGCTGATACCCCCGCATGCCATTAACTATCGGGCGAATATCAAGGCACTCGCCGATCTTAAGGTTGACTGCATTGTCGCGATCAACACGGTTGGTGTAATTACCGCCGATCGTCATCCTGGCGAGATCGTCGTGCCAGACCAGCTAATCGACTATACCTGGGGCAGGGCGCACAGTATCTGGGAAGGAGTTGATGGTATAGATCACATTGATTTTACAGAACCATTTTCGGCGCGCTTGCGTACGGCACTACTCGACGCTGCGGCAAGAGCAGGAGTCGCCGTCCATGACGGCGGGGTTTACGCCTGTCTGCAGGGACCGAGACTGGAGAGCCGTGCTGAAGTCGATCGCCTTGAACGTGATGGCGCTGACTATGTTGGCATGACTGCAATGCCGGAAGCATCTCTGGCACGTGAGCTGAAAATGAATTACGCCTGTCTGTCGCTGATCGTAAATTATGCCGCCGGTCGCGGAGAACAGTCGATTCATGCCGATATCGAAGCCAGTACCATGACGGCCAAAATGCACGCCATCAAGGTCATGCGCGAATTGTTTTCCGGCTCGGGATCATGAAAAAGCCGACTCGAAAGGTATTGGAACAGCTTATCGAGGGATCGGGTGAGCCGGTCATCGTGGCACAGGTAGATCATCCCGATTGGCCGGTCATTCTCGCAAATCCAGCATTTCTCGCGATGAATAGCGAACGGCCGGTGATCGACAAAGCGCTGGCCGATGTGATTGACAAGATCGCCGGACGAACCCTTGCCCTGGAGATCAGCGAAACTATCCGTGGCGGCAATGAATCGTCGATTGCCGTCGAACTGGGCCATAGAGAGTATTTGCTGGTGCTGAAGCCGTTGCGGACAGCATTGATAGGGCCGCCGGAATTCTATGCGGTGTACTGGCGGCTCGTATCCGGTGTAGCGCAGGGTGCCGACCAGCAGGTTCAGGAAGCGTTATTGAAAGCTCGACGGAGAATCTGCGATCTCTCGCGGGATGACCCGATCACCGGTTTGCTAAACGGGCGAACCTTCAGCGAAGTACTTGCACATGACTGGGCAGTTGCGTCTCGTGAGAAAGCGAGTCTCGCGCTGCTGTCGTTTACCCTGGATGATTTCGCGGCGTATCTCGAAGTTTTTGGCCGTCATGCTGCGGATTCCTGCCTGCGACGGGTATCCCAGGCGATCCGCCGCTGCCTGCGGCGGGCCAGCGACGTGGCTGCTCGCATCGAATCTGAAGAAGGCGATCACCTGGTTGTGTTGTCGCATTCGTCTGACGAGAAAAGTGTCGATGATTTTGCAAAACGAATCGCCGCTGCAGTGCGTGAACTCGGCTTGCATCATCCACGCTCCAGAGAGGCACGCTTCGTCACGGTCTCGTATCAGATCCTGGTGACCTCTGCCGGCGCGGGCAAGGCGACCCCGGAAAAGTGTCTGCAGAAGGTCATGCAGCGGGACTAGTCGTTTGGTGGTAGCAGAACGCTGGTGTCATCCACGGCGCCGGGAGAAATCTGCTCGGCCCGGTCGATGCGCGCGATCACGCCAAACTTTGGATGGTCGAAATAACGCAACTCTCCATTTTTGACGATGCGGTCTTCCTTGATCTGATAAAACACCGAACGTGAGACGGAACCGGGTTCGAAACTGTAACGGTTGTCGCCGTAACTGCCAGTACTTTGCAATCTTTCGCTGCTGCCACTGATTCGTTGCGCCGCCTTGTCTTCAAGCGACAGGTCGACGACAAGGTGCAAAAAACGGCTCAGGTAGAGCTTGATGGTGCCGTCGAGCCGCAGTGGCGGATCTCCAAGTCTGCGCAACTTGATCGGTACAGAGAGGTGCTCATCCCGAGTCGGTTGGCGCCAGGCAACGTGCATTAACGGTCGATAGGCATCGAGTCGCGACAGCCGTTCGTAGACAGATGTCAGTCGCCGCTGATCTGCACCCAAAAGCGTAACACCGCTACGCGCGAAGGTGGGTATCTCCTGCAGATCGGACGCGACCGACGGCGGCGTTTCAATCTGTTCGCCCGCAGGATCGAGCGGGAATGCTGCAGCGCTACCCGGGGTGCGCTGCCTGTCTGCGGCATCGCCGAAATACGGTGTCTCGATTTCGGCTGGAAGGAAAATTTCCGCCGTGCCGTCAGCACCGTCAGCGTATTCGAAAATAATCAGTTCTACCGTGTACTCGCGAATATTAATCAGCTCTACAGAGAGCTCTGAAGACTGAGGTGCCGCTTGTTGGACTGTCTGAGCGTTGGCGCCTGAGACAGACAGGAAAACACCGAAGCCAAGGCTCATGGCGAGTAGGAATTTTGCAGTAATCATGGTTCTGTTCATTTATATCGTGGCCTGCGGCGCATTCATCGGGATTTGACTGTTTTACCCGCCAGAGTTTCCAGCAATGCTTCGATCTGAGAGAAGCGCCTTGCCGGGTCCTCCAGATCTAGGCGGAACTTTAGTCGATGTGCGCCACTTAATCGATAGATCTGCCCTTCATTCTGCACGAGATTGACGAGCGCCACCGGATCCGTTGCGGTCTCGTCGGCGAAAACCACATAGCCCCCCTTGTCGGAAGCGTCAATTTTCTCTACGCCAAGCGCAACGGCATCAAGCTTGATCGCTGCGATCCGCATATGATTTTTCGCTGCGTCCGGGAGTAGTCCGAACCTGTCGATCAGTTCAACCTGGAGTTCCCGTAATTCATCCCGCGTTTTTGCACTAGCAATGCGTTTGTAGAGCATCAGTCGCAGATGCACGTCCGGGACGTAATCTTCCGGCAGTAACGCCGGCACGTGCAGGTTAATTTCGACGCCCGCGTTCAGTGGCTTGTCGAGGTCGGCGACTTCGCCTTTCTTCATGGCCTCCACCGCGCGGCCAAGCATTTCCGTATAGAGTGAGAAGCCGATTTCCTGGATCTGACCGCTCTGTGTGTCACCCAGCAATTCGCCTGCGCCTCGTATTTCAAGATCATGCGTTGCGAGCGTGAAACCGGAGCCAAGGTCTTCGAGCGAATCAATCGCTTCCAGTCGTTTGATTGCATCTGCAGTCATGACTGCGCGCGGTGGGGCAATGAGATACGCGTATGCCCGATGATGCGATCGACCTACGCGACCACGAAGCTGGTGCAGCTGCGCAAGGCCGAATCGATCAGCCCGGTTGATGATGATGGTGTTGGCCGTCGGCACGTCGATTCCGGATTCAATAATCGTAGTGCACAACAGAATGTTAAAGCGTCGGTGATAAAAATCCAGCATGACCTGCTCTAGCTCGCGCTCAGGCATCTGGCCGTGGCCGATACGGAAATCGGCTTCGGGGACCAGCTTCTTCAGGCGCGTCTGAACTGTTTCGATGTCCTCGACCCGGTTATGAATGAAATAGACCTGGCCGCCACGACGTATTTCACGCAGACATGCTTCGCGAATAACGACGTCGTTCCATTCGCTGACGAAGGTCTTGACCGATAGCCGCTCCGCCGGCGGCGTTGTAATCAAGGACATCTCACGGAGTCCGCCAAGCGACATATTCAAGGTGCGGGGAATCGGTGTTGCCGTCAGCATGAGAATGTCGATTTCACTGCGCAGTGATTTGATAGCTTCCTTATGGCGGACACCGAAGCGGTGTTCTTCGTCCACGATAACCAGGCCGACATCTTTAAAGTCTTTCGTATGTTGCAACAGGCGATGAGTACCGATGACGACGTCAACCTGCCCCGAGCGCAACCCGGCGACAATGTCCCTGGCCTGCTTCGGCGAACAGAAACGGGACAGCACCTCAATGCGCACTGGCCAGTCCGCAAAGCGATCGCGGAAGGTCTGCCCATGTTGCTGGGCCAGCAACGTCGTCGGTACCAGTATGGCTACCTGCTTGCCGCCGTTTACCGCGGCAAAAGTTGCTCGCAGGGCGACCTCTGTCTTGCCGAAACCCACGTCGCCACAGACCACCCTGTCCATCGGCTGCCCGGACGCGAGATCGGTCAGAACTTCCTTGATCGTGCGTTCCTGATCCTCAGTGGGTTCAAAGGGAAATCCGGCCTCAAACGCCCGGTATTCGGCTTCCGGCCAGCGGAAGCGATGTCCGGGCCGTGCTGCGCGACGCGCGTAGATATCCAGCAACTCTGCAGCAACGTCGCGTATGCGTGCGATAGCGCGCTTTTTCGCTTTCGCCCATTGATCGCTGCCCAGTCTGTGCAACGGTGCATTCTCGGGCGACGCGCCGGTGTAACGCGAAATAAGGTTTAAGGCATGCACCGGCACGTACAGCTTGTCACTGTCGGCATATTCGAGCTGCAGGAACTCTGCTTCAATCCCCCCTGTTTCCAGTGTCGCAAGGCCGAGATAGCGGCCAACGCCATATTCTGCGTGCACGACCGGCGAACCTGCCTGCAAATCGTTAAGTTGCCGAATGATGGTTTCGGGATCCCGGTCCATACGTCGGCGTCGATTTCGTTGTCGTGGCTTCTCACCGAAAAGCTGGTGTTCGCTGATAATCGCAACATGCTGTTGCGGCAATAGCACACCGTCTTCCACAGGCGCAACGGCGACCCCGATTCGGTCGCCGGACGTCGTGAATGACTGCCAGTCAGCTACCCGCTTCGTACTGATGTCTCTGCCGGCTAAAAGGTCGAGCACGCTTTCACGCCGGCCTGCCGAGTCCGCAGTAAAAAGCACGCGGCCGTCGAATGACGCGACAAATTCCAGTAGCGGTTTTGCCGCATCTTCATAGCGAGCGTTGATCTGGATGGCTGGTGGCAGACGCGAGTCGATGTTTAGTGTCGTCTTGCTGTCAGGCAGTGACTGACCGCTGTAGTTGATCTCATCAAAACCTTGCAGGCGGGTCAGTACTTCGTCAGGGGCATAGAAACTCTCCGCTGGTTTGAGAATAGGCCGCTCCGGATCCAGCCGGCACAGTTCAAATCGATCGCCGATTTCTGCCCACGCTTTTTCCAGCACTGCGGCGAGCCCCGTGGGCGCAAGAATAAGCGCATTGGCAGGGAGATAGTCCAGCAGGCACGCCGTGTTTTCAAAGAACAGCGATAGATAGTATTCGATACCGCCATGCGCAATTCCCTGGGAGATGTCCCTGTAAACACGGGATTCTGACGGTCGCCCTTCGAAGCGCTCGCGGTAGCGCTGACGGAAATAGATGATGTCTTCCTCATCCAGTGGAATTTCGCGTGCCGGCAGTACCCGGATCGAATCCAGCTGCTCGGCCGACAACTGTGACTCAACACTGAAATACCGCAGACTTTCGAGTTCATCGTCAAAGAAATCGACCCTGACGGGTTGCTCGGAGCCCATCGGGAAAATATCCAGCAGCGAGCCGCGAACCGCGAATTCTCCGTGTTCGGAGACCTGGGGGACGCGAAGATAGCCACAGGCGGATAAGGAGTCGATGAACGACTGGCGCTGCAGGATCTGACCTTTTTCCAGTTGCAGCGTTCGCAGTGCAACATAGTCGAGTGGCGGCAGGCGCTGCAACAGCGCGGGCGCGGACACGATGACGATCGCGGGGCCGAGATCTGCAAGCGAGGCAAGTACGCGCAACCGCCGCGAGACAATATCCTGGTGTGGAGAAAAGCTGTCGTAGGGCAGCGTTTCCCATTCGACGAAATGGTCCACCGGGATCGCGTCGCCGCCGAACCAGCGAATTTCTGCTTCGAGCTGATCTGCGTGGCGAGGATCATTCGCCAGCATGACCAGCGGCCGATTCGTGGTCGTCGCAATTTCCACTGTCGACAACGCGAGGCTCGCACCCGTCAGGCGCCCGATCGCAGCAGTGGAATCTGCAGCGCGCGATGCGTTCAGGAGGCGTTTTACCACCGCCGTAGTGAAAAGAATATTGGCTGGCACAGGTCGAAGCGTAATTCTGAGGGGGCGCGATTATGGCACAGTCGTCAGCTGCTGCAGCGCTGGAATAATCCGCTTTGTCCAGTGCAACGAAAAACGCGCGGCAGTGCCGCGCGTTCAGTCATGCAGTGCTAGTTGCCGGTATTACTTCTTGCTGACAGCGTGGATGACGCGATCGAATTCGAAAAATACCACGAAATCCGCGTATTCCCAGCGTGTGATGGGCGGTTCGCCAATTGGAGCGCGGGTGTTTTGCGGCGCGCCGTATTTCGACTGCACGCCGGCCTGCGTCATGCCGCGACTTGGCTTGCCGGATTGTTCGAATGTTGCACTCCGATCACCAGCGCCCATGTCCAGGTTCTGTGCACCGGCGGACATTGCCAGGCCGAGGGAAATTGCGAGCAGAATATTTGCTTTGACCTTCGTCATGTGAGTCTCCATAGCTTGGGCCCGACGACTATAACACCGTGCCAGAAGCCAAAAAACAGTTGATTCAACAGGGGTTTTACACCCCGAGCAGCGTGTTCACGACGATCTGGTTCTCACATTGAACAGGAACAGCTGCAAGGCATTTACGGTAGCGCGCCTGCCTCCCTGTCGCCTGTGACGGCAATCACAGTTTTGTCCCCGCTATATCGGCCGGGGCCGCTCACTTTCTGTGGTTTAATGCGCCGCATGATCAGTACGGCCGAATTATTCGTGGGATTACGCTACCTGCGTGCCAAGCGCAGGACGCGATTCGTATCATTTATCACCCTTATCTCTTTGTCCGGCATCGCGCTGGGCGTAGCCGCACTGATCGTCATCCTGTCGGTGATGAATGGCTTTGAGGGTGAACTGCGAGACCGCCTGCTCAGCATGACAGCTCACGGTTTTGTTACTGAAAGCGACGGTACGGTCGAGGATTGGCGCATTGTAAAAGAAGACGTAGAAGCAGTTGACGGGGTCATAGCCGCATCTCCGCTGATTGAAATGGAAGGCATGATTCGAACCGGCAATTCGCTGACCGGCGTGCTTGTTCAGGGCGTTCTGCCTGAGGCAGAAAAATCCGTGTCAGGTCGCACCGTGAATTTTATCGAGGGTTCACTGGACGAATTGACACCCGATGCTCGCAGCATCCTCCTGGGGCGTTTCCTGGCGATAGAGCTTGGTGTGCGCATCGGCGACGGTGTCGTGTTGTTAATTCCACGGCCGGCAGCGGATGGCACCCTGGAACCCGTGCTGGAACGATTTCTCGTGCGCGGTGTTTTCGAAGCCGGCGTTCAGGATCACGACGCGACGCTCGCACTTCTGCATATTGAAGATGCCGCGCGACTGTCCGCGCTGGGATCAGAAGTGAACTCAATTCGCTTCCTGACGAGTGACGTGATGACGGCGCCGCAGGTAGCCGCAGAACTGCAGGCAACGCTAGGCAGCAATTTTCGCAGCAGCGACTGGACGATTGAAAATGAAAGTTATTTCCGTGCGATTCGCCTCGAGAAAATGATGATGTCGCTGTTGCTGTCATTGATCATCGGCGTAGCGGCTTTCAACATTGTTGCCAGTCTCGTCATGGTAGTGACCGACAAAACGACAGATATCGCCATTCTCCGCACACTCGGTATGGGTCCCGGAGATGTCGTGCGGGTATTTTTTATTCAAGGCGCAGTCATTGGCTGGCTCGGCGTCTTTCTGGGGGTCGCCGCCGGGTCACTGATGGCGATGAACGTCCCGGTAGTGGTGCCGTTTCTCGAGCAGCTGTTCGGTTTTCAGATCATGCCGGGCGACGTCTACTACGTCACCGCAATCCCATCGATCCTTGAAAAGGAAGATGTGGTAACGATAGCAACCGCCGCGTTTCTGCTGACCTCGCTGGCAACTCTTTATCCGGCGCGTCGCGCTGCGCTTGTCAATCCGGCGCAGGCGCTGAGGTACGAGTAAGCAATGAGTGCTTACGAGTACTGGATCGGACGCCGCTACGTCAGATCACGCAGCACGGATGGATTTATTTCACTCATCTCCGCCATCTCCATGCTCGGCATTGCCATCGCTGTGGCAGTGTTGATCGTCGTCCTGTCCGTGGTGAACGGTTTTGAGCGAGAGCTTAAAGACCGGCTGCTCGCCATGACCGGCCATGCAAGTATCGAAAAAGCAGGGCAGGGTATCGCGGACTGGGAGCGTTGGGTGTCGGTCAGCGAGTTGAATTCAAGAGTCACTGCCGCGGCACCCTACATCGATGGCCAGGGTCTGGTTTCGCTGGGCCGCCGCCTGAGCGGCGCGCGGTTTCGCGGTATCGAACCGGCACTGGAAAATCGTGTTTCTGGTGTGCATACGGTGATGACGGAGGGCGACCTGAACTCACTGCAACCCGGCGGCTACAATATGGTGCTCGGTCTCGAGCTCGCCAGACAATTAAATGCCGGCATTGGCGACAAGGTGACGGTAACGCTAGCCGAGGGCAAGGTAACGCCCGTTGGCGTTTTTCCAAGGACCAAGCGGTTCACTGTGAGCGGAATTTATCGAGTTGGCATGTACGAATTTGATCGTCGCCTCGCGTTCGTCAATCTCAACGACGCACAAAAACTTTTTCGCCGTGGCGCCAACGTGACAGGGGTGCGGCTTGCCGTCAGCGACATCTTCGCGGCGCCAATGATTGTACGGGAGACTGCAATCGAAGGCGCAACCGGCCAACCGGACGGCGTTCTGGTCAGTGACTGGACCAGGCAGCACGTCAACTTCTTCCGCTCGATTCAAATTACGAAATCTATTCTGTTTGTCATTCTGTTGATGGTGATCGCGGTCGCTGCGTTCAACATTGTGTCGACACTCGTCATGGTGGTAAAGGATAAACAGTCGGACATCGCTATATTGCGTACGATCGGCGCGACACCTGGCGACGTGCTGCGAATGTTTGTGACACAGGGTACGATTATCGGGGTGACAGGCACGTTCGCCGGGGTGGTGGCGGGTGTGTTGCTGGCGCTGAATCTCGAGAACATTGGGCAGTCGCTCGAAGCTGTATTCGGTATCAAGCTGCTGGCAGCCAATGTCTATTTCATCAGTGACCTGCCGGCTGAACTGCGTATTGCTGATGTGCTTCGCATTGCGGCGATCGCACTGGTACTGGCATTGCTGTCAACGCTATACCCGGCCTGGAAAGGTGCCAGAACTCTGCCTGCGGAGGCATTGCGAAATGATTGATAACGCCAACGACCGTGTACTGAGTTGTGACTCGGTCTACCGCCGGTTTCGCGAAGGCGACTCCACGCTGGAAGTACTGTCGGGCGTCAATTTGTCACTAGGCGCGTCGGAACGGGTGTCGATTATCGGCGCGTCCGGCTCTGGCAAGACCACTTTGCTGCAGATCATGGGCGGACTGGACGACCCAAGCTCGGGGGAGGTTCGGGTGAACGGGCAGCTCTTGGCAAATATTGGCGAGAAGGAGAAGGCCAAGCTACGTAATCGCTATATCGGTTTCGTTTATCAGTTCCATCATTTGCTGCCGGAGTTTACCGCGCAGGAAAATGTCGCCATGCCACTACTTATCCGAGGCCAGAAGAAGACTGCTGCGTTCGCGGAAAGTGCGGCACTGCTCAAGCGCGTGGGCCTGGGAGCGCGGCTCGAGCACAAGCCGGGAGAACTGTCTGGCGGCGAGCGTCAGCGTGCTGCGGTGGCGCGGGCCCTGATTACCAAACCCAGTCTGGTTCTCGCCGACGAGCCCACAGGGAACCTCGATGCCGCGAATGGCGAGCAGGTGCTGGAGCTGATGTTGGAACTCAACGAGGAACTGCAAACGAGCCTCGTTATCGTTACCCACGATCATGCGATCGCCAGGCGGATGGATCGGGTGCTGGTTCTGGAGAACGGCTCTTTACAAGACGCGTCGCCAGCCTGAGCAGAGACTACTCGTCAGGATCGGTGCGCCGTTGGCGGCGTCTGTTGCGCCGTTCGGTCAGATAATCCGAGATCGATGCCCTCCAGGCAAGATCCAGAAATATGTAGCCAAGAAACGCCAGCGCCAGCCCCAGGATGAGGCAGCCGAGAATCAGCGGCTGCCAGATGGCGATGAAGCCGTTGATGAGCCAGTCGAAAGTCATTTCGAATTTAAACGGTTTTTTTTCCTCCCCCAGTAAGCGTTGGCCCAGTTCATAGGCGGCGAAATACATGGGCCCCATCGTTATCGGGTTGCTCGTCCAGACGGCGGCGGCAGCCACCGGAATATTGACTCTGAACATCAGCGCGAGCAGGGCTGCGATCAGCATGTGGCCAGGAAATGGCAGGTAGGAAACGAACAGGCCAAGTGCAAACGCCGGCACGACCGTGCGGCGACGAATGCCCCAGAGATTAGGGTCGTGAAGCAGGCTCGCAAACGGCGCGAGCCACCATTGCCGCCTGAGAAATTCCTGTTTCACGGCAAATTTGCGAAAAAAGCGTCTAGGCATGAGGGGGTAAGTTCGTTTGGATGAGCCGGGTGGCCTGCGGCCCTCCCCGTATCATAACGACAAACTGCAAGGAAGCGGAAAATGCTGACGCTGTCATTCAGTTTGCTCGCGGGGGCCTACGCGCTTGAGATTATTGAAGTGCTTCCGGACAACAGCGTCTTTCTGGCCACATCTGCGCTGTCACTGGCGATGCTCTTCATCCGTCGCCTGTTGCACCTGGCATTTTTTTTCGCCGGCATTTCGTTGATGGGATGGGCGGCCGGCGCACAGATTGCACAGCGGCTGGCTCACGAACTGGATGGCTCGACCCTCTTTCTCAAAGTGCGCATCCTCGACTTTGTCGAGGAGCAGAACGGTTCGCTGCTGTTTGTTGCCCGTCCCCTGACGCACACCTCGCTGCCTTCCCGTATCCGCATGTCCTGGTTATCCGCGGAAGCGATTCCAACGCCTGGCGAGGTCTGGCGTTTTGAGGCACGCCTGCGCCGGCCGCACGGTTACGCGAACCCCGGCGGTTTCGACTACGAGCGCTGGCTGTTTCGTCAGCGCATCGGCGCCACCGCCTATGTGACAGAGGGTAGCCACAGTTATCGCCTGGCTGGAGAACGGCCGTCGCGCATCGACCGGATACGCGTTCATGTCGTCGCGCGAATCAGCAAGCTATTGCCCGACAACGACGCGGCCGCAGTGCTGATGGCGATTACGGTTGGCGCCAGGCACCGCGTTGAACGGGATGCCTGGGATCGATACGCAGAAACCGGTACCAGCCATCTGATGGCCATCAGCGGCCTGCACATCGGGCTTGCAGCCGGCATCAGCTACCTGCTGATCCGCGGACTCATCGCCCCGTTTGGCAGGAGACGGCAGTTACGCGACATGGCAGTGTACGGTGCGGCATTTACTGCAGTCGTGTATGCAGCGGTGTCGGGATTGGGCATACCTTCACAGCGCGCAGTTCTAATGACGCTTGGCGGCGTTTTAACGCTTATGCTCCGCCGTCAACTTAAGCCGGGCGTACTGCTGGGCATACCGGCTGTCCTGATTTTCTGCGCGGATCCGCTGGCGTTACTGGCCCCCGGCTTCCTGCTGTCATTTGCTGCGGTCGGCATTCTCATTCTGCCTGGTATGGCTGTCGTCACTGTCACGGCGTTCGGCGCGCGTGGCCGACTATTAACTCCTGCACGACATTTGAAACACCTCTGGTTAATGCAGATTGCACTATGCGCCGGCCTGTTTCCGCTTACGGTTCTGCTGTTCAACCGGTTCTCGCTGGTCGCAGTGCCGCTCAATCTTCTGCTCGTGCCACTATTCAACGTGCTCACTGTCCCCGCAGCGTTGCTTGGCTTATTGCTCGATGGTCCTCTGGCCCCGGCCGGAGACCTGCTGCTGCAGCTTGCCCACCGCAGCATTGGCTGGCTGTTGTGGCTGCTCACCGCTGCTGCGGAACTCTCCTTTGCCAGCTACCGTACAACCTTGGCGGTCACTGCGCTGATTGCAACGCTGCCATTGCTGCATGTGCTGCTCCCGGCTGGATGGCCAGGCAGGCGGCTTGCCATCGTCGCCATGACGACAACACTCTTGCAGAAACCGGCGCCGCCGGCCGCTGATTGTTTCGTGTATCACGCACTGGACGTCGGCCAGGGCCAGGCGGTCGTAATTCAGACACATGAAGATGCCGTCCTGTATGACACCGGGCCGGCATTCGCCAGCGGAGCGGATGCCGGGCAACTCGTTATTCTGCCCTTTCTGACGGCCATGGGAATCGAGCGGCTGGACAGGCTCATTATCAGTCATGCAGACCTCGATCACTCGGGCGGGGCAGGGAGTGTATTAGCGTCGATCGACACCGGCCCGGTTCTCGCCGGCGAGCCACTGCGCGCGCATAGCGTGAAGCACGCGCTCTGTATCGCGGGTGAGCAATGGTTTTCCGCGGGTGTGCGCTTTCGGGTTATTCATCCGCGCCGCGACTCGCCGTGGCTCGGTAACAATGCCTCCTGCGTGCTGGAAGTCAGCGCGGGACGCCACAGGCTTTTGCTGACGGGAGATATCGAGGCACCTGTCGAGACCCTGCTGCAATATTATGCAGAACTCCGCGAGCAGGATGTGGTTTTCGTGCCGCATCACGGCAGCAGGACATCGTCGACGGCGGCGCTCGTCGAGGCCACTCGCCCAGACCTCGTCATCGTGTCGGCGGGCTACCGTAATCGCTGGGGTTTCCCAAAGCCTGCGGTCAGCGAACGATGGGCACTGGCGGGTGCCGCGCTCAGGAATACGGCGCATTCCGGCGCTATCAGCCAGCAGATTTGTCGCGACAGCGGCAGCAATGTGCTGACAGAGACTCGCCTAGCGCGTCGCAAGTACTGGCACGAATCGCCGCAGAACCTACCTTGACGGGAGAATTTTGCGGCTAGCCACTGTATATTCCTTTTTTCGCAAGAGGCACCCTATATGGTTGATATCGTTAAAGCTGGTGGCTGGCTGATGGCACCGATCATCCTCTGCGCCATCATCGCCATGGGGATCATTCTGGAGCGCTACTGGACGCTGCAGGGAAAGCGCGTGATTCCCGAGGATCTCACCAGTCGCGTCTGGGGCTGGGTGAAATCCGATGCCCTCGATCAGAGCCAGATTCAGTCGCTGCACAAGGGTTCGCCGCTTGGCCAGATACTGGCTGCCGGACTCATCAACCGCGACCGTGAGCGAGCCGTCATGAAGGACAGCATTGAGGATACCGGCCGCCATGTCGTCCATGAACTGGAGCGCTATCTCGATACGCTCGGCACCATTGCCGCCATTTCACCGTTGCTGGGACTGCTCGGCACGGTTATCGGCATGGTCAAAGTGTTTACCGCAATAACTACCCACGGCGTTGGCGATCCAACTGTACTCGCCGGCGGCATCGCTGAGGCATTGATCACCACCGCTGCCGGTCTGACCGTCGCGATACCTGCACTGATCGGCTACCGCTATTACAGGAACCGTGTCGACTCGCTGGTCGTCGATATGGAAAAAGAGGCGATCAAGCTCGTGGAAGCGCTGCACCGCCGCCAGTATCCGAACGGGGCCGCTTAGGCGATGAATCTTAACCTGCGGCCCAAGACAGAACCGGAAGTCAATCTGACGTCGCTGATAGACGTGGTGCTGCTGTTGCTCATTTTTTTCATGGTGTCCACGAGTTTTGTCAAGCAGTCCCAGATTTCTATTCGGCTGCCACAGGCCGATAGCCAGGCGGTCGTTGCAGAGACGCCGGAACAGCTGGAGATAATGATCACGGAGCAGGGCACGTTCCTCGTGAACGGGCGGGAGCTGGTTAACAATCGGCCGGAAACCATCAGGAACGCGCTGCAGAAACTTTCCACCGGAGATACCTCTATGCCGCTGACGATCAGCGCCGATGCCAACGCTAGACACCAGCATGTTGTCACTGCGATGGATGTTGCGGGACGCCTTGGCTTCACCAAGATCAGCATCGCTACGTTAAACGACCCGACGGAAGAATGACCATTGGCAGACTCTGATGAGTGATCGTATCGATCCCAGGGTCAAAGCGGTCTACGGCCGGTTGTGGCGTTACGTCATGCCGCACAAATGGATTGGCGTCGTCGGCGTGGTGGCGATGGCGGCCACGGCGTTTATTGAGGCGGCGCTTGTGTGGCTGATCGAACCGCTGCTGGACGACACGCTCGTCGCTCATAACCTCGAAACGGCCCGTTGGATGCCGATTGCATTCGTGCTGATTTTCGCCGGCCGAGGCATCGCCGGGTATGCCACCGAGGTATCACTTGGCTGGATTGGCAGACGTGTGATCAGCGATTTGCGACGCGATGTGTTTCGCAAGTTCCTGACCTTGCCAACGAGTTATATCGAAACGCACGCCACGGGCCCGATGCTGTCGCGAATGACCTACAACGTCGAGATGGTGGCGGAGTCGGTCACCACCGTCGTGACGGTGATGGTGCGAGACCTGCTCACCGTGTTCGCTGCCATCGGCGTGATGCTTTACCAGAGCAGCCGGCTGTTCCTGTTTGTCATGATTCTTTTACCCGTGATCGCGCTTCTGATTCATATACTGGGCAAGGCATTCCGCCGCTATAGCAGCCGGATTCAGGACTCGGTCGGAGAGGTGACTCAGGTGAGTGATGAGGTCCTCACCGGCCATCGGGTCGTCAAGATTTTTGGCGGTTATGACTATGAGATGGACCGGCTTACAGAAGTCGATGACTGGAATCGCCGGCAGAATCTGAAGCTCATACAATCCCGCTCACTCGGTGTCGGCGTCACGCAGGTGATATTCGGCGCCGGTATCGCCGGTGTCATTTATGCGGCCAGCCGTGAGTCTATGAGTGGCAGTTTAAGCCCGGGCAGTTTCATCTCGTTCCTCGGCGCCATGATGCTGCTGTTGCAGCCGCTGCGGCGAATTACCAACATCAACGCCGTGCTGCAGCGAGGTATCGCAGCAGGGGACAGCCTGTTTGCGGTGATGGATGAACCCGATGAAATCGACTCGGGCAGTCACGTGGCTGACACAGTAAAGGGTAAGGTCGAATTTCGAAACGTCAGCTTCTCCTATAACGAAGACAATTCACCGGTGCTGAAGAATGTTTCCTTTACCGCCGAAGCCGGTCAGTCTGTTGCTATCGTCGGTCATTCCGGCAGCGGCAAGACAACCCTGGTTGGGCTGCTGCCACGATTTTTCAATGCGGATTCAGGGGCTGTTCTGCTTGATGGCGTTCCGGTAGAGGATTACAGCCTCACCAGTCTGCGTGCAAACGTGAGTCTCGTCAGTCAGGACATTATCCTTTTCAACGATACGATAGAAAACAATCTCGCCTACGGTCAGCTTCGACAATGCAGCCGCTCGCAGCTGCTGCAGGCAGCGGAAGCGGCTCACGTAACTGACTTCGTCAAGGGACTGCCGGAGGGTCTTGAAACCATGGTTGGTGACCGCGGCATCCTGTTGTCAGGCGGCCAGCGTCAGCGGATTGCCATCGGGCGTGCATTATTGAAGGATGCGCCGGTGCTTATTCTGGATGAAGCGACGTCGTCGCTGGATACCAAGTCCGAGCGGCGCATTCAGGACGCGCTGGATAAACTGATGAGCAACCGCACGACACTCGTTATTGCACATCGATTGTCGACTGTGGAGAACGCCGACAAGATCATCGTACTCGACGCAGGGCAAATTGCCGAGTCCGGAACCCACAGTGAATTGCTGGCGGCGGACGGTCTGTATGCGCAGCTTTACAACATGCAGTTTTCAGAGCAGCCGGGCAACGGTGACAGCAGCAAATAACAGCCGTGTCGAGAAGATGTGGTACGGCAATTCGCTACTTGCGAGTCTATTGCTGCCGCTGTCCTGGTTGTATGGCATCGTCACTCTGGTGCGCCGCTTTCTCTATCGACGCAAGATTCTTCGCTCGCACGAAATGTCTGTGCCTGTCGTCATCATCGGCAATATCACCGCCGGCGGTACCGGCAAGACGCCCGTCACGGCATGGCTCGCGAAGCAGCTACGGCAACGAGGCTATTCCCCCGGGATTGTCAGCCGCGGCTATCGGGGGTCAGTGGGCCCGGAGCCAGTCAAAGTCGCGCCTGACAGCGATCCCGTTCAGGTCGGCGACGAAGCCATCATGCTCGCCAGAATTTCAGAGAGTCCGGTGATCGTGCACCCCGATCGGGTCGCGGCCGCCAGCGAAGCGGTGGCCATGGGCGCTGATGTCATCCTGTCCGACGACGGACTGCAACACTACCGTCTGAGTCGCGACGTCGAGATAGCGGTGATTGACGGTGAGCGCGGCCTGGGTAATGGCTTCTTACTGCCGGCCGGACCATTGCGCGAATCCGCTCGCCGCCTGGAGAACGTGGACGCCATTCTGCTGCACGGCAGCGCTGACATCTCGCTCAATCATGAAAGCGTGATGAAATTTACGCTGCAGGGCAGTGCATTTGTGAAACTGGATGACGCATCGCGGCATCCTGTCGAGAATTTTTCAGGTAAGACCGTGCATGCCGTGGCCGGTATCGGCAATCCGGAGCGGTTTTTCCGCCTGCTTGAAGCGCACGGAATTGTCGTAGTTCGGCATCCGTTTCCGGACCACGCTGATTTTAGTCAGCAGGATCTGTCGTTCGACGATTTGAACGACGTGGTGATGACGGAGAAAGACGCGGTAAAATGCCGACATCTGGATACAGAACGGTGTTGGTACCTGCCAGTGGAGACAATTTTCGAAGGCAATGACGGCAACGCTCTTATCGAACTGGTTGAACGTCGTATCAGCGCTGCAAAGGCCCGTCACTCATGACGAATTTCGTTGTTGTTATCCCATCACGGTATGCATCGGAGCGCTTGCCTGGTAAACCGCTGAGGCAGATCGCCGGCAAGACGATGCTTGAGCACGTCTGTCGCCGTGGCGAAGAGAGCGGCGCGACCGAGGTGATCGTCGCCACAGATGACCCACGCATTGCTGAGGCGGCGGAAAGATTCGGCGCCAGAACGTGCATGACGGCCGCGACGCATCAATCCGGGACCGACAGAATTGCAGAAGTAGCGCGGCGTATGCAATGGGAAGACCGGCAGGTCATCGTCAATCTGCAGGGCGACGAGCCGTTGATGCCGCCGCGACTGATCGATCAGTGCGCCGCGCTTCTGGACGACGGCCAGGCGGATATCGCGACCCTTGCCTCAAGTCTGCAGTCTGCAGCCGATTTCGACAGCCCGAATGTCGTTAAAGTGCTGACTGACCTGAGAGGCTATGCCCTGTATTTCAGTCGCGCTCGCATTCCCTATGATCGTTCCGCAAAACAGGCCGAACGTTCGCAGTCGGCAGCATTACATCATCACGGCATCTATGCTTACAGGAACGCCGTGTTGCAAAACATCGTCGTTGCTCCACAGTCGACGCTGGAGATCTGTGAACAGCTTGAACAGCTACGCGCACTCAGTCTGGGATTGAAAATACGTGTGGGTATTCCCGACGAACGTCCAGGTCCAGGTGTCGATACCGAAAAGGATCTGCTGGCGGCTGAAGAGGCCCTGACGACGCTGACCGGGCGGGCCTAGTACAGCGTCGACGTCAATCCGGCGCGCTGAGCCACTTGTCCGCGGCATCGATCGGCGCGTCGAGACTTTTTAAAAATTCCTCGAGCCACCGCATTTCCCGGCGACTTAAATTCAGTGGCTCAGCTTCGTTGTGACCGATCATTGCCAGGGGTGCACGATTGTAGTGATCCAGCACTTCGGCAAGCGTCTGCAACTGCCCTTTATGAAGATAGGGTTCCGTATTGCCGAGATTTCGCAGTGACGGCGTGCGCATCGCGCCCAGTAGTTCGGCACCCGTGCGCATAAATTCGAGTTCCGCGCAGGCACGGGACGGGTCATCGGAAAATGCGCCGCTGCAGTTGAACGGATCGGCAAGCACTTTTCTGATGCCGTCGATGCGACCATGGTCAGGCAGCTCACCGGGAAGGGACAATGCGCCGGTATTGTGAAATTCGTTGTTGGTCAGTAGTGGCCCGTTATGACATTCAATGCACCGACCCTCCCTAATGAAAATCTGTAATCCCAGAATTTCTTCTTCGCTCAGCTGGTCAGGTGTGGTCGCGGCATCGTCATCAGTGAGCGCCCGCACATAGCGGTCGAAGCGGGTTTCGCCGGGCAACAACTTGCGCTCATAGGCAGCAAAAACTTTGCCGAGATTCGCAAAGACCCGATTGACGAGCATACGATTTTCCGTCGTCATTCCGACCCATGACTTCTTAAGCACGGGATCATTGCCGGGTCCGGCATCGACAGGGAACAATGTCTCGTCAACAAAATCAGGTAGCGGACCGAACAGCGCCTCGTACGCGTTTTTCAGCCGTGGATCATTGCTGATAAGTCGGGCATACCGCATGCGATTGCCGCCGTGTTCGTTTGGATCTTCAAGCGGCGACAGCGCCTGCGACCACTGACTGTCTCTGCGCCCGTCCCAGTACAGCCAAGGGCTGTAGGCAGTGCCGACGATACTCATGGTGTTTCTGGCGGAAAGCCCGAGTCCGCGGCCCTTGGACAGGCCATCCGTGAAGCGTCGCTCGGGCTGGTGGCAGCTTGCGCAAGACACGGCCCTGTTACTACTCAGGAGGGGCTCGAAGAACAGGCGGTGACCAAGTTCTGCGGCACGCGGATCTTCCGCAACATGATTGGAGGGGTCGCGCTGCAGTGGCTTCAGGCTGTCCAGTGACAGAGTCTGCAGCAGTTTCAGCTCGTCGGGCTGCCACGGCTTCGGTGCAACCGGACCCCATTGCCACCAGGCGATGGCGGACAGCAAGGCAAGGCCAGTCAGGCCGACGAGGTTGCGGCGCATTTTTGTCACAGGATCAGTTCAATGGCCACGCTGTCGCGCTTGCCGTCAACGTCCACGGTCAGGGTGAGTTCCCACAAGCCTTGCATGTGAAAACGCAGTCCTTCGATCTGGTAGTTGCCATTGCCCAATGCCGCGGTCATACGCGGCGCAGTTGGCAAGCCATGGTCGTGCAGCGGCATCCCACCGGTCAACGACAGGATCGCATCATCAACGGGCTCGCCCGCTGGCGTTTCAACATGAATGACCCAGCGATGAATTTTGTTAATCGGGAGCGGATCCAACTCACTGTCGATACTGATGCGGTAGGCACCGCTTCGGGACATCCAGAAAGCCACGTCGGCTGCACCCGCCACATTGACGATGCCCCATATTGCGACAAGTCCAAACACGCTCTTCATGATGATCCGCCGTCCTCTTGTGGTTGCGACGTTTCGCGACCTTGTCGCGAAAACCAGCCGTTCATCCACAGATAATTGAGCTGCAGCAAAACGGCAATCCCGGCGAACCAGGGCCACCAGCCCAGCCCGGTAAAGCCAACCTCGAACGGAAACACAGCTGTATGAATTTTATCGGAACCCGCCTGGCCTGCGGAAACGATTCCAATGTAGTCGCCCGCTTCCGCGAAGTGGTGCAGTACGGTGAATACGTCCGCTGTCACAGCGGCGGGACGATGCAGGACGGTGACAGCATCCAGGTCGACGATGTCATTCACGTCCTGCAGTGACGCAAATACGCCTTGCCCCGTCACGTTGCGGATGACGCGAAAGTCCAACGGCACATCTCCCAGGCCGCTGTGTTCGTATTCCATGACGAACAGTGTTTCGCCCACAGCGGGAATATCTTCGCAATATTCGGTATGGCCCTTGGCACGCGGCAAATAGATCTTGAAATGGGCGCGGTAGTAGCCAATTCGAATGATGCACAGATCATCATCCGGCGTCACGCTGCCATGGCTGCTTGCGGGGGCTGGCAGCAGGAGGAGGGGGAAACACGCAAGCAGCAAGCGGGCGATGATCTGGCGGGCGGGCATGGCGGTATTCTAGCGTCTTTCCGCCCCACGTCGAGTCGGCACTTTCGGTGATACAAGTGGTCCGAATCTATGGCACGATACCCGTCCAGGACTATCTAACCGGATCGCCTCGGCGGCCCTAAATCGGAGTTCCCATGCGTAAATTATTTTCTGCTTTATTTTTGGCATTCCTTGTCCCATTTGCCGCTAACGCAGGCGATCTGCTGGATCAGAATCTGAGGAAGCTGGCTTCGGACGAGGTCGTCAATCTCGGCGAGGCCTATGCCGGGAAAGTGTTGCTGGTCGTCAATACGGCGTCGAAATGTGGCAACACGCCACAGTACGAGGGTCTCGAGCAACTGTACGAACAGTACGGTGAGGACGGCCTGGTCGTTCTCGGATTCCCGTCCAACGATTTCAAGGGACAGGAACCAGGGACTGAAGAAGAAATCGCAGACTTCTGCCGACTGACCTACAAAGTGCGTTTCCCGATGTTCGAGAAAGTCACCGTGACGGAGACTGATGCACATCCGTTTTTCCAGCAGCTGGCATCCCTGTCAGGCACCTATCCGACCTGGAATTTTCACAAATTCCTGATTGGCAGGGATGGCAATCTGATCGCGGAATTCAGCCCAAAAACTGAACCGTATGACGAATCACTCGTTGCCGAAATCGAGGCCGCCCTGTAGTTGCAAACGATGACGTAGAAGATTC
Organism: Woeseiaceae bacterium; assembly: GCA_037968735.1. Lineage (GTDB taxonomy): Bacteria > Pseudomonadota > Gammaproteobacteria > Steroidobacterales > Woeseiaceae > SZUA-117. The sequence goes on from JBBKWC010000018.1 coordinate 30,983, forward strand.
AGCGGGGTTTCAAAAGCGCTTTTTCGGCGTTTTTCGCTATAGCCGCCGTGCGGCGGAGCTCGTCTGGACCACCAGCAAGCATTTGATGTTCCTGCTGGCCGGGCTGACTATCCTGGCCGGCATTCTGCCGGCCGGCGTCGCCTACGTCGGACAGCTGATTGTCGACAGCGTCGTTGCAGCGATCGCGTCGAACCAACCGGAAACCAATGCGGTCATTGGCTTCGTCGTGCTCGAAGCCGTTATCGTCATCCTGCTGGCGGCCAGTCAGCGCGGCATTTCGGCGAGCGAGTCACTACTCAGGGCGCAGCTGGGGCATCGCGTCAATGTGATGATTCTGCAAAAAGCGCTCACTTTGCCGCTAACCAGTTTCGAAGACTCCGAATTTTACGACAAACTCACCCGCGCACGGCGCGAGGCATCCAGCCGGCCCTTAAGTCTCGTCAAACGTACTTTCGGCCTGGCACAAAACGGCATTTCGCTGATCAGCTATGCGGTGCTGCTGTTTGGTTTTTCCCCCTGGGCGGTCGCAATTCTGATTCTGGCCGGACTGCCTTCTTTTTTTGCGGAAGCGAAATTTTCCGGTGACGCTTTTCGCCTGTTCCGCTGGCGCTCGCCTGAAAGCCGCATGCAGATTTATCTGGAGACACTGATAGCCCGTGAAGACGGCGTCAAGGAAGTAAAGCTCTTTCAGCTGGGCGAACGATTCCTCGGTCGCTACCGCGACATTTTCACCAAACTGTTTCGCGAGGACCGGCGTCTTACGCTGCGTCGTGACAGCTGGGGCTTTGCGCTGGGTCTGTTGTCGACGGCCGCGTTTTACGGCGCCTATGTCTGGATTGTCATGGCAACAATCGAAGGTGAGATCACCTTGGGCGCCATGACCATGTATCTGATGCTCTTCCGTCAGGGACAGACCGCGGTCGCCGCCAGCCTGTCGTCGATCAGCGGTATGTACGAAGACAATCTTTACCTTTCCAATCTGTACGAATACCTCGCTCACCCGGTACCGCCCCAGGTCGGCAATGCGGCGCGGGGACCTGACCCCGCTCGCGGGCTGGAATTCGAGAACGTGTCATTTTATTACCCGGGAAATACGGAAGCGGCGATCAGGGATTTAAGTCTGTCGATTCGCCCGGGTGAGAGCCTGGCACTGGTCGGTGAAAACGGTTCGGGCAAGACGACGCTCATCAAGTTGCTGACCCGGCTGTATGTGCCAAGTGAAGGCAGGATACTGCTGGACGGACTTGATCTTGCGTCCTGGGATCCGGTAGCGCTGCATCGCCGTATCGGCGTCATCTTTCAGGATTTTGGCCGCTACCAGTTTTCCGTGGGTGAGAACATCGGCGCCGGCGATGTTCGGCACATTGAAGATGAGAAGCGCTGGCAGGTGGCTGCAGATACCGGCATGGCGGCAGGGTTCATCGAGTCAATGCCAGAGGGCTATCAGACGCAGCTCGGCAAATGGTTCAAGGGCGGCCGTGAACTGTCTGGCGGTCAGTGGCAAAAGATCGCTCTGTCACGCGCGTTCATGCGTTCTGAGGCAGATATTCTGATTCTGGATGAGCCAACTGCGTCTATGGATGCTGCGTCAGAAGCTGCCATTTTCGAGCATTTTCGCGCCGCCAGCCGTGACAAAATCACGATCTTGATTTCGCACCGTTTCTCCACAGTAAGGGCGGCGGACAACATCGTTGTCATTCAGGACGGCGCGATCATCGAGCAGGGCAATCACGATGCGCTGATGACACTGGACGGCCAGTACGCGCACCTTTTCAATTTGCAGGCCCGCGGTTACCGCTAAGCGCGCTCAGCGAGCAAGATGTACATCCAGTTTTGGCAGTATCGCCAGAAACATGCGCTCGTCACCCACGAGTTCCGCCGTCGCCAGGTCACGCTTTTCCGCGTTTTTCAACAGCTTCAGCAGGGTGCCATTCTCGAGCGCAGCAATCAGCCCCGGATGAACGTAGCTGCTACGGCAAACCGCTTTTGTGTGGCTCATTTCATCGGCAGTTTTGCTCACTGCTGCATTAATGGCACGAGCGGGGGAGCGCTCGGGGTTTTCTTCGTGCTCCACCTGCAGATGACGTAGTGCGAGCACGCTGCCCCACCAGGTGCGAAAGTCTTTCGCAGTCAAATATTCTCCGCAAATTTTCTGCAGATAGTCGTTGATGTCGGAGGAAGTCACAGTTTGCAATGCGTCCGACTCGCCCAAGTAGGAAAACAGATATTGCCCGTCGATCTCCTCGCATTCGCGCAGTACGGCAGCAAGCTTCTCATCCGACAACTGGACTTCGATCTGGCGGCCACTTTTCCCTGGGTAGCCAAGCGAAATGGAGACATCCGCCAATTCGACATGCTCGGTCGTTAGTGTCGTCGCGCCGTGAGAACCGTTGGTTTCTGCGTAACGTTTATTACCGACGCGGATATGCGCTTTGTCGATGAGCCTTACGGCCGCAGCAACCACCCGGTCTTTCTACAATGCTGTGTCTGACAAATCCCGCCTGACCCGGCGGCGAAGTTTCGGCAGGCATTCTCCAAGCGACTGCAAGCGATTAAATTTGCTCGCAGCACTGATGCTGGTCCAGAGTGCATGATAGATATACTGCTGACGTCCCTTTGCATCCCGGCCGGTGGCCTGTATATGACCGTTACCCTGTTTACAAATGCGCACTTCCTCCCACGCGGGCGGGATGGCCAATGCCTCTATTCGCTTGAGCGTGCGCTCACCAGTCAGTCGCCTGCCACTAGCCGCGTGGTAGCTGAAACCTCGGCCTCTTCGGCGACGGGATCAGGAACTTTCCTCATGTACATATTTTAATCCAGCGCGTCGCGCCAGCCGGCTGCCTGACTGCTTTCTCGGATTCTTTTTCACGGAACTGCCCACTGGAATAGACCCTAGTGAACTAAGGCAAAAACGGGGCCAACGAGGAAACCGAGACGACCGGCAAGTGAACGCTTGTGAGTACGCCGCATTCAGAATGAGTTCCTGGCGGACGTTTAGGCGGCGACGGCTGGTCTTTTCCCCGGCGATGTATAAATTGCCGCTTCGTGTAAGTCGCGCGCACGGCGCTGCTGCCAGCACGCTAGTTCGTTATAGCGCGGCTATATGATCGATGTTTGTTGACTTCGGACGTGCACGAAAGGTCCAATTAGCCTCAAAGGCCCAACCACTTTCGGTTGCATCGCCAGGTACCGTGGTTACCAATGCTGACTCCGCACGCTATTGCTGCTCTGATCCTGACGGTCGGCGCACTGCTCCTGATGTCACGGGAAAAAATCCGTCTCGAATACTCGAGCGTGACCATCGTCATTGTCATGGTTGTTGGCTTCGAACTCTTTCCGGTGGAGGGACCGGTGCCGTTACGGGGCGTGAATTTCCTGGCCGGATTTGGCAACGAGGCCTTGATCAGCATCTGTCTGCTGCTCATTCTTGCCAAAGGTGTAGAAAGCAGCGGCGCATTGCGCACCGTCGGACGTTTTCTCACCCGCATGTGGTTAACCAACCGTTCTCTGGCATTATTGGCAACGCTCGTGATTGCCGCATTCTTCAGTGCGTTCGTCAACAATACGCCGATCGTCGTCATGATGTTACCCATCCTTGTCGGTGTCGCTCATCGCGCCGGCCTGCCACCGTCGAAGATGCTGATGCCGGTTGGTTTCGCCACCATAATCGGCGGCATGACCACAACGATCGGCACGTCGACCAATCTTCTCGTCGTCTCAATTGCGGCGGATGCCGGTGTAGAGCGTCTGAGCATGTTCGATTTCGTGCTGCCAGCAGCAATGACCGCTGGTGTCGGCATACTCTATCTGTGGCTGGTTCTGCCGCACCTGCTGCCCGCACGCCCAACACTGCTTGAAGGAACTGATCCGAGGGTATTTGATTCCGTCGTGACTTTGAGTGACAGCAGTCCGCTGGTTGGCAACAATCTGTCACAGGCGATGCGAATGCTTGGTGAGAGTATTCGTATACAACGAGTTCACCGCGGTGAGGCGCTGGAACTCGTCAGGTTGCCGACCCTGAAGCTGCAGGCGGGTGATCGCTTACACATCCGTGGCACGCCGGAAAATCTCCACATCGCACAAGATACTGCAGGATCGAAAGGTTTCACCGGCGAAATACAGCGAACACCGGACGAGCGCCTGGTCGAAATAGTGGTTACGCCCGATTCGGTCCTGCATGCAAAACGCCTCTCCGAGATGCAACCGGATACATTGCGCGGCCTCTATCCGATCGGCTGGTATCGTCCCAGCCATCAGTCAGAAGCGCATCTCGAAAAATTTACCGATCCGATACTGCGCACAGGCGATGTGCTTCTGATGCAGGGGCCGCGGCAGGACATCCAGTCGCTCATCGAGACGTCAAACCTTCTGATTCTGGCGCGGTCCATTCACGTGCCGCGCGCTTCAAAGGCGCCCATTTCTGTAGGCATACTGGCCGCTGTGGTGATTGTCACGGCGGCGGGTATCATGCCTATCGCGGCCAGCGCGCTCTGCGGCGTCGGCCTGATGCTGATCAGCCGCTGCCTCTCGTGGAACGAGGCCTGGGACGCTGTCGACACGCGCCTGGCGCTGGTCATTGTCGCCAGCCTGACTCTCGGCACGGCGCTGGTGGGCACCGGAGCTGCTGCCTGGATCGCTCGCGAATTTGTTACGTTGATTGAAGGCTTGCCGAGCCCAGTCGTACTGTGCGCCTTGTTATTACTGACGGCATTACTGACGGAGGTTGTTACCAATAATGCGATTGCTGTAATCGGGACACCGATTGCCATCAGCGTCGCGAATGAACTGGGCTTGCCCCCCGTGCCCTTTATCCTGGCGGTGCTCTTCGGCGCCAACATGAGCTATCTGACGCCAATCGGCTATCAAACCAATCTGCTGGTAATGGGTGCCGGGGGTTATCGATTTTCTGACTTTTTCCGGGGCGGACTCCCGTTGCAAATTCTGGTGTGGCTCGCAGCGTCGTTCTTTTTGACCATCTTCTATCTGTGAGTGACGGCGGCGCGACCAGCCATCTGTTAGGCCTGGAAGGAGCACGAACTGGCTGGCGCCAGGGCTCCTGGCAAGCGTAGGACACGCTACTGACACAGCAACAGCGCTGATTCTCGGCCTGCAGGCCGATGATCCGACCACAGCCCTGTTGATGCTGCTGGCAAACGGCGCTGGAGTCTCGTTCTATACGTGAAGCGTGTCCTTGACGAAGCTCTGGCGCAAAAACAGAATTCTTACCGGACACAGGCTTAATTCTCCGACAAGTCTGCCGACAACGCTAAGGCAGCCACGTGAAAGGATTCTGATTCTTGAAAGTTACTCAAATACTTCCGGTCGAGCGGCTCGAAATAGGCATGTATGTCGCTCAGCTCGACCGGCCCTGGCTGGACACACCGTTTCTGTTCCAGGGCTTCTACATCCGTGACGACGATGAGATTCACGAGCTGAAGTCCCATTGCGAGCACGTTTACGTTACTCAGGAAAGCCTGCCGCCGGAGCAGGTCAAAGTCGGGGCGTCGCCACCGCCGGTGACGCGGGACGAGCAAAACGATGACCCGCCGGAAAAGAAGCGGTTCAGGTTGCTTTCTATGTTTGCCAAGAACAAGCCGGTCGCAGACGAGCACATTGACCGGCAACCGGTATACAAGGATACGACTGGCCTCAAAGAGGAACTCGAAACTGCAACGGTCCTGCATAAGGAAGCTATTTCGACCGTTCAGGGGGTCATGGATAATCTAAAGAATTCCGGTAGCCTGAATCTCGACCACCTTGAAAAAGCGGTCACGCCGCTGGTCGACAGCATGCTGCGCAATCCGGCCGCCATGGCTTGCCTGATGCGTATGCAAAAGAAAGACAACTATCTCTACCATCACTCGCTGGCATCGTCCGTGTGGGCGACGATCCTTGGACGTCAGATTGGCCTGAGCAGGGGCGATCTGAATGTCATCGCGCTTGGCGCCATGCTACTCGATGTTGGCAAAACGCGTTTGCCCGACGAGTTGCTCGCCAAGCCAGAAAAGCTGGACGATGTCGAGCGCGTGCTCATGAGAAAACACGTCGAGTTCGGCCTCGAGATTCTGGAAAATGCCGGCGACGTCGATGCCCGCGTCCGGGATATGGTGGCGCATCACCACGAGCGTTATAACGGTACCGGTTATCCGGGAAAACTGAGCGGCAATAACATCCCGGTATTTGGCAAGATAGCAGGCATTGTCGATGCCTATGACGCGATGATCACGCCGCGCCCCTATGCGACGCTGATGTCCAGCTACGATGCACTGCGAAAACTTCGGATCCTTGCTGATGTGGAATTCCAGGCAGAAATTGTCGAGCAATTTACTCGCGCTATCGGCGCATTTCCGACTGGAACGCTGGTAGAACTTAATACCGGGGAAGTGGCAATTGTCACCAAACAGAATCGCATTCGTCGTTTGAGACCTGAGGTTATGGTGGTGATGAGCGCAGATAAAGAGCTGCTCGAGAAATACAGCGTCCTTGATCTGAATAGTGAGAAAGCTTCTCCGGATGGCAAATTGTCATTGTGGATAGAACGGGGCTTGCCGCCAGGCGCTCATGGTATAGATCCTACTGAATTCTACCTGGACTGAGCGGAGCCGATGAGTACAACCTCAATCCGCTTACCATTCGTCCAGCGCGACGGACTGACACGTGCAGACCGCTACATCGCCGAGGCCGCCCGCGACAAACATGACGTTGCCGTCATCCTTGTTACTGTAAATGGCATCGAGCGCCTGTGTGCGTCGCTTGGCCACGCTCGGGCAGCGGAGGTCCTCGATAATTTTCATCTCCGCCTGAACGCGATGGGCCGCGACAGGGATTCCATAGAGCGAATAGGGGATCGCAAGTTCGCAGTGATGCTGAATGGCCTTCGCAACCCGGGCCATGTAACGCTGGCCGCACAGAAGATTGAAAGGATTGCCCAGAGCACGACCGATGACGGTGGGCATCCAGTTGTCCTGAAAACCTGCATAGGCGCCGTCCTGTTTCCCTTGCAGGGACGTGAAGCCAGCGAGCTAATGCGTTTTGCAGAGATTGCCTCCCTCGAGAGCCGCGCGGCTGACGAGCCAGTCAGTTTCTATGAGCCAAGTTCTGCAGAGCGGCTTTTTAATGACTGGGGGCTGGAGAAACGATTGAAAAACGCCATGGAATGCGGCGATCTTGATCTGCATTTTCAGCCGAAATACTGTTTTCGTAAACGGGCCGTCACCGGAGCGGAAGGTCTGATGCGCTGGCATGAGCCCGACATTGGTGCTATTTCGCCCGACGTTTTTATCCAACTCGCGGAGTCAACGGGTCAGATATCGGACCTGACACATTTTGCGATTCAGCGTGCCTGCAAACAGTTAAGCGAATGGAAGGCATTGCTTCCTGAGCTCAACGTGGCCATAAACGTCACGCCGAGCACGATTCAGACAAACGAGATTGTCGACGTGCTCGAAGGCGCAGTCGGAATATGGGGCATCAACGCATCGTCTATTACGGTGGAGATGACTGAAAATGCGCTGATGGAAGATCGCGACGCCAGTCATGAAGTCCTGACGCAGATCCGCGAGCTCGGGGCGCGCGTGTCGATCGACGATTTTGGCACGGGTTATTCTTCGCTTGCCTACCTCAAGGAAATCCCCGCCGACGAGTTGAAAATCGATCGCTCTTTCGTTATGGGCATGCTCAAGGACTCAGGCGATTTCAAAATCGTGGAACACTCGATACGAATAGCGAAAAGTTTTGGCCTCGCCGTTGTCGCTGAAGGCATTGAAAATGCGGCCCTGCTGGCCGAACTTGAAAAGCTGGGCTGCGACTATGGGCAGGGCTACTATATTTCCAGGCCGATACCCGCCGCGGAATTCGAAGAGTTCTGCAAGACGGGTTGGAACGGCGCAGCCGCCCTGGCTGCAGAATCCTAGCAGCCGACTCAGTCTTGCGACCGTCAGCGTCGGGTGCAAACCAGGACGTTTGCGTCCCAACAGACGCTGCCCTTGCGACACAATCCGTAATATCAGCGAGCGCCGGATTACCGTATCCTTATCGATTCCGGGGACGGCATCCAGCCCCTCAGTTGCCCGGAAGTGAGCGAGGAAGAACTTGGAGAAAAATCAAAAAATCAGTGTGCTGTTCGTCTGCATGGGCAACATCTGCCGCTCGCCAACGGCTGAAGGTGTATTTCGCAAACTAGTCGAGGACGCCGGGTTGCAGGAGCGTGTCCACTCTGACTCGGCTGGTACTCACGCCTATCACGCGGGCGAAGGTCCGGATCGCCGCGCGTCGGAAGCTGCTGCTCGCAGGGGATTTTCTCTCGACAATATTCGCGCGCGGAGGGTGAGCAAAGCCGATTTCCTGACATTCGATTACATACTCGCGATGGATCGCGAAAACCTTTCAATCCTTGAGGATCTCGCGGGTGAAACGCAGCAGCCCAAGGTCCGGCTGTTTCTTGAATTCGCCCGCTCCGCGCCCGAGCGGGAAGTGCCGGATCCCTACTACGGAGGTCTGTCCGGCTTCGAAAAGGTTCTGGATCTCGTCGAAGATGCGTCCCAGGGCTTGCTGGATGCCGTGCAGAGAGACCTCGGGTGGTAATTCCAGCCATTACCCCGTTTTTCCAGCCACACTGCTTGGCATCGTCAGCAAGCAAGTTACCGTAGTCCGCTAATCCTTATCAGCGGACTCGGGTTCACGGGAATTCTCTGCAGCCCAGGGAAGCAGACGTGAACCCGTTGACTGGTCTTCCGGTGTCGCCGGCTTTGGCGCTGCCTCCGGCGTCTGAATTTTTGGCGTGGGCGCAACGGCGGGTGGCGTCGGCCTGGATGGCTCCTGAGTCACCGATTCACTTTTTGCTGCCGGTCGAGATCGCTGGGTATTTCCCCGCGCCGTGTCCATGAGGGGCAGCTCCGGCTGCGTGTCTTCGTAGTTCAAAGGCTTGTCGGCTTTCGCAGTCGAAGTTGCAGACGGACGAGGTGAATCTTCTTTTGGCAGAGCCGGCGGCGTCTGCGCTGCTGCTGGCTGCTTTTCGCCACCGTCGGGGCGTGCCGGCGATGGGCTTTTGGCAGCGGTGACCTCATTGGCCGGCTTTTCGCCATGCCTGTCCGTCGGTGCATCCACAGTAGCGCTTGTCTTGTCTGTAGCTTCCTTGCCATTGGATGCCTTGCGTCTGGAGCGCCGTGGCTTTTTCTGGGTAGCACTGCCGCTTTGCGTGTCCGTCTCGGTTGCGTCCGCGCTGGTTTCGGTGTCTGCTACTGCTTTTTCCGGCGTTTCCGCGGTGTCGTTATTTTTCCGCCGCCGCCGGCCACCGCGGCTACGGCGTTTGTTGCCGGCAGGTCTCCCATCTTCGGCATTGGCTTTCTTCGCTTGCGGCTGACCCCTGCTCGCTTGCTGGTCTTTTTGCTGCTCGCCTTGTTCGTTGTTCGCAGCGCCATTGGCCGCTTTTTTGCCGCGCTTCTTGCCGGATTTCGGACGTCCGCGCTGCGGGCTTTTTTTGCCCTGGGTTCTTTGTGAGTCGCTGCGACTTCGGCCGCGCTGACCACCGCGGCGATTGCCACTGGCGCCCGAGCTGCTCTTTGCAGATGCCGGTTGTTTGCTGGCAGCGTCTTTGTCGTCGCTGCTGAAAAAACTCACGATTCGTGACAGCAGACCTGGCTGCGGCGCTACTTCAGGTTCTTTGCGCAGTGGCGCCGGCGTGGTCGCTACGACGGTTGTCACCGCTGCCGGTTCTGCCAGTTTCTTGTCCTGGATCTGCTGCGTAATTTCCGGCTCTTCTTCCGGATCCATCAGCGTGTAGCTGATGCCGACATTCTCTGGTAAATCGACCTGGTCGTCGCGTACGCGTCGGATCTGGTAGTGGGGTGTTTCCAATGCGGGATTAGCGACGAGGATTACCTGTGTATCGTGACGTGCTTCGAGACCCTGCACCCAATCCCGCTTTTCATTTAGTAAGTAAGTGGCTACTTCAACCGGCAGTTGCGCAATGACTTTCGCCGTTCTTTCCTTGCGCGCTTCCTCACCAATAATTCTGAGGATTGCCAGTGCGAGTGACTCCACACTTCTGATGTTGCCAATACCGGAACATCGCGGGCAGACGAGATAGCTAGACTCACCCAGCGACGGACGCAGGCGCTGACGCGACATTTCCAGCAGTCCGAAACGTGAGATCTTGCCTATCTGAACGCGTGCCCGATCCTGACGGACTGCGTCGCGCAAGCGGTTCTCCACTTCTCGCTGCGCCTTCTGTGGCCCCATGTCGATATAGTCGATAACGATCAGGCCACCCAGATCACGCAGACGCAACTGCCGCGCGATTTCGTCAGCGGCTTCCAGATTCGTATTGAGCGCCGTCGCTTCGATGTCGCTGCCTTTCGTCGCGCGGGCAGAGTTGATATCAATGGAAACGAGCGCTTCGGTATGGTCGATGACCAGACTGCCACCGGACGGAAGCGTCACGGAGTGTGCAAACGCCGACTCGATCTGCGTTTCGATCTGATAGCGGGTGAACAACGGTACGGCGTCGGAATAGAGTTTGAGCTTGCGCAGATTGTGCGGCATAACCTGCTCGACGAACTCCCGCGCTTCCGTATAGGTCGGCTCATCGTCGATCAGTATTTCACCAATGTCCGTAGTGAGATAGTCGCGCAGGGCGCGTATAACCGAATTGCTTTCGCGATAGATGAGGAAAGGCGACGGCCGTTCCACAACCACCTTTTTGATGGCTTCCCAGACAGACAGCAGGTTTTCAATGTCCCAGGTCAGCTCTTCAGCATTGCGGTCGATGCCAGCGGTCCGCAGGATGACGCTCATGCCTTTCGGAATATCCACTTCTTTCATTGCATCGCGCGCGAGATCGCGGTCTTCACCGACGATGCGACGCGATACCCCACCGGAACGTGTCTTGTTGGGCTTCAGAACAATAAATCGGCCGGCAAGGCTGACGAACGTTGTCAGAGCGGCACCTTTGTTGCCGCGCTCCTCTTTGTCGATCTGGACGACAATGTCCTGACCTTCCTTGAGGACGTCACGAATATTGATTTTCGATCCCTGGCCGGGATCTTTTGTGAAGTATTCGGGTGAAATTTCCTTCAGCGGCAAAAAGCCGTGGCGGTCTGCGCCATAGCTTACAAAGGCCGCTTCGAGACTTGGCTCGATACGAGTAATCTGACCTTTGTAGATATTGGCTTTTTTACGTTCGCTTGCGGGTAATTCTATATTGAGATCGAACAGACGCTGGCCATCGACCATTGCCATCCGCAACTCTTCTTCCTGAGTTGCGTTGATTAACATTCTTTTCATGATGCCCTTCTTGAGTATCTCTATCGGGCGTCAAGCCGGTGCGGCGAATTAAATATGAGGCGGAGTAGCGGGAGATGGCAACGGGTAGCAAAAGGCAGGTAGCCGTTTCGCTATTACTGACAAACTTCGGGAAGTCCTGACGATGGAATATCGTTTGATGAATGCGTTGATAAACGACTGTCAAGGTCAACAGAAAAATGATCATCTATGCCCTGTGGCTATGCCGCGTCAGCATTTGCCGGTGTACCGGTCTTGCTGCCGTGGTGTCCGAGCCCGAACGATTCGGGGCCGGGAATGAATGAATTTGCTCTTGCTGCGGACGGGGCCGTGCTTGAGCCTTGAGAAGACCGTGCGGCCGGTAATAAACATCCAATAGCCGTCACGGGCAGGTAATATAGCACAGCTCAAAGGTGCCGCAATCACTTTAAGTCGTTGAGCTAATTAAAATAAGTCGACCTGATGCAGACTACGAACAACCCGGAAGGAGATCCCTCGACCAGCGCGGTGCGCAAAGTGCATATTGACGCCGAGTGGGCCGGACAACGGGTCGACAATTTCCTGCGCCGCGAGCTGCCAGGTCTGCCGAAGAGCCGTCTTTACCGCATACTTCGCAAAGGTGAAGTGCGTGTCAATGGCGGCCGTGTCGCGCCAGCCTATCGTCTGATCGAGGGAGACGAGGTGCGCATTCCACCGGTTCGGATCAGGACCGGCCCGACGAGCGCTCCGGCGCGACAGCTCGCTGAAATCGAGCAGCACATCATCTTTGAAGACCGGCGGCTACTCGTGATCAGCAAGCCCAGCGGCCTTGCCGTTCACGGCGGCAGCGGGGTCAGCCATGGTGCGATAGAGCTGTTGCGGGCATCACGACCTGACATTCGCGATCTTTCTCTGGTCCATCGACTCGACCGTGAGACGTCCGGTTGTCTGGTGCTGGCCAAACGCCGCAGTGCGCTTAGAGAAATGCATGCAATGTTTCGCGACGGCAAGGTGGAAAAAAACTACCTCGCGCTGGTCGTTGGTGACTGGCAACTTGGCGAGCAAGTGATCGATGCGCCGCTTCTGGTGGAGCACCGTCGCAAGGGAGAGCGCCACGTCGTCGTTAGTGAGGAAGGCAAGCGGGCAAAAACGCGCATGCGCCTGTCACGCCGATTCGGGCATTACAGCCTGCTGCAGTGTCAACCCTTGACGGGTCGCACCCACCAGATCCGCGTTCATGCTTTGCACGCAGGCCACGCCATTGTCGGCGACGAACGCTATGGTGATGCGGACGAAAATTACGATGCCCGGAAACTAGGCCTCGGTCGGCTTTTTTTGCACGCACAATCGATTGCATTTCCCGACGACAACGGTAATGAGTACCACTTTACGGCGCCGCTGGCCGACGATTTGGAGCGCTTTGTGCAAACCTTATCAGGCAGGGGCAAAAAGCACGGCAGACGCTGAAGCGACAGACGTCAGCACAACAGATAGCCGAGCTCCATCAAGGTGCCGGCAAGCCAGATCATAGGCAGCCCGATCAGGGCGGTCGGATCGTCCGTGTTGACAGATTCGAACAGCACGAATCCGGCTCCTTCAAGTCGGAAACTTCCGGCGCAGTCGTAAGGCTTATCGTGGTGCAGATAGGCGTCGGCGAGGCGGCGGTCGAATCGCCGAAAGCGTACTTCGGTGCGATCAATGTGTTCGAATCGCTGTCGGCTCGCGGGATCGAGCACGCATACCGCTGTCAGGAAGCGCACCGACTTACCTGATGCAGCCAGCAGTTGCTCGGCAGCATTTTGATGGTCACCTGGTTTGCCGAGCACTCTGCCATTCAGGTCTGCAACCTGATCGGCACCTATAATCAGGGCGTCTCGCTGGGTGCTGGACACTGCTTCAGCTTTGCTACGCGCCAGGCGTTTTGCCATGTCTTCCGGCGGCTCCCTGTCATGGCGGGTTTCATCGATATCGGGCGCGACGGTCTCATAGTCATCCAGGAGGCGATTCAGAAGTCCCTGCCGATAGCGCGACGTCGAAGCCAGCACGATTTGTGAAGAAGCGGGGTTTTGCATTTTTATCAGGGAGTTGCGAATTCACGCGCAGTGTACCCGCTGGCCATTGTCCGGAGCGAGAAATGCGCGCGGAAACTTGCACGCCGCCTTTGACAGCCAGACATCTGCTCCTTATCATGCGCCCGCCATGGCGACCCCACTGCACCAAAGCTACTCTCCCCAGGATCTGGCGGATAAAAAGCAAGTCATTGAATATAAAGGGAAAATAGAGGAATTTTCCAGGCTGTCGGAAATAGTGGCTGCGGATCTGGGCGTGTTGGGCAAGCCTGAGGCCGAGGAAGCATGGCGGGCGGCGCCGGTTGAGATTAGACTCCAGTTCGCCTGGGCTGATGCCCGACGGACTATTCCGCAGGTGACCGGCCGCGTGGCGGCCGACATGCCGGCGATTTGTCAGCGCTGTTTGGAGGTCTTTCGCTACCCGCTGGAGATCGATCTCTCTCTGGCGCTGGTAGATGCCAGTGAAGAACAGATCGATCCGGATCTGCAGAACAGCGTGGAGACGTGGGAGATCGAACAGGACAAGATGCGCCTCGTCGATCTGGTGGAAGAGTCACTGATCATGGCAATGCCGCTCGCGCCGACGCACGACGAGGAGCACTCCTGCGGCAAGTTGGCGAAGCCAGAGGAACAAACTGACCGAGCCAAAGTACGGCCGTTTGCTGACCTGAAGGCGGCGATGGAAAAAACAAACAAGTAGGTTGGGCTTCGGCCTGATCTGTTGCATTGAAATGAAGGCGGCGTGTCTTGCCGTCACAAGCTGGAGAAAGCAATGGCAGTTCAAAAAAGTCGCAGGACCCCTTCGACGCGCGGCATGCGACGATCGCATGACAAGGTGAAGAGTCCCGCACTGTCGGTCGATCCGACGTCCGGAGAAACCCACTTGCGTCATCGAGTCACGCCGGACGGTTTTTATCGTGGCAATCAGGTGATCGAGAAACCCGAAGTCGACGACGAAGACTAGAACCAATCTCGCAAACGATCCTTGCCGCTATCAGTCAAGAGGCTGTCGTTTATGAGAGCGGCTCTGTGCATTCCCGATCTTCTGCAAGGCGCCAGCCGGCTCGCGCGTCCTGAGCGGGAGATTCCGTGAAAACTCCATCCGTCATATCGCTCGATGCAATGAGCGGCGACCTCGGCGCCGAGATTGTCGTGCGCGCGGCAAAAGCGTCTCTCGACAGGAACACCGAACTGCAATTGATCCTGGTCGGCGACGAAAGCGAGCTTGGCGACCACGTTACGCGCATCGTCGGTACGGAGCCGCGTCTGATCATTCGCCATTCGTCCGAAGTGGTTGGCATGTCTGAATCGCCAGCCGATGTGTTGCGTAAGAAAAAAGACTCTTCGATGCGCGTCGCCATTAATCTGGTCAGGGACGGCACCGCGCAGGCCTGCGTCAGCGCAGGCAATACCGGCGCACTGATGGCAACGGCAAAGTTCGTCCTGAAGATGCTGCCGGGTATAGGCCGTCCTGCCATCATTGCTGAACTTCCGGCAATTGGCGGGACCGTGCACATGCTTGACCTTGGCGCAAACACGACCAGTGATGCTGAACAGCTGTTCCAGTTCGCGCTGATGGGGTCCATCGTCACGGCTGACATCCGCGGCATCGATCAACCGCGTGTTGCGCTACTGAATATCGGCTCCGAAGAGTCCAAAGGTCACGATTCGGTTCGCGAAGCCGCGGCGAAACTGACCGACAGCGGGCTTAACTACGTCGGTTTTATTGAAGGCAACGAAATTTTCTCCGGTAAGACTGATGTGGTCGTGACCGATGGTTTTACCGGTAATGTGGCGTTGAAAACGATGGAAGGCACCGTGGGTCTGGCTTCTCACTATCTGCGCCGCGCTTTTACCAGGAATCGCTGGAGCAAATTACAGGCCCTGCTCGCAAGGCCTGTGTTGAAAAACCTTTCAGTCGAAATGGACTCACGCAACTACAATGGTGCATCCTTGGTCGGCCTTAATGGAATTGTGATCAAGAGTCACGGCAGTGCTGATTCCTATGCGTTTCAACATGCGATCGAGACGGCCTTCGTCGAAGTTCGAAAACAGGTGCCGCAACAGATAGGGAAGTTGTTACAACAGGAAGCTGCATGATCTATTCGAGAATCGAAGGAACAGGCCGTTATCTCCCTGAACGCATTCTCACCAATGCTGATCTCGAGAAGATGGTTGACACCAGCGATGAATGGATTCGCAGTCGGACCGGCATAGAGAAGCGGCATATCGCCGCTGACGATGAGATGACTTCCGATCTCTGCGTCAAGGCGGCAAAGAATGCGATGGCAGCCGCCGAGGTCGCGCCGGAAGACATCGATCTGATCATTGTCGGCACGACGAGTCCCGATCTCATATTCCCGAACATCGCCACCATCATTCAGCACAAGATGGGCATTCCAGCCTGCGCGGCATTCAGTATTGAAGCCGCGTGCACCGGATTTATCTATGCGTTGAGTTCCGCCGACAAGTTCGTACGCTCCGGAGATACCCAATGCGCTCTGGTCATCGGGGCCGAAATCATTACACGGCTCATCGACTGGGACGACAGGAGCACCTGTGTGTTGTTTGGTGACGGTGCGGGTGCTGTGATCCTGAAACCGTCGGAGGAACCCGGCATAGTATCTACGCATCTCGGAGCAGACGGGCAATACAAGGACCTGCTTTATTACCCGGTCGGGGTGTCCAATAATCTGGCCGCCGCTGGCGTGGGCGATTCACGCATTATGATGAGCGGCAATGAGGTGTTTAAAGTCGCGGTGAGGACGCTTTGCGCCGTCGCCGAGGAGGCGCTCGCCGAAAACGATCTCACGCTCGATGATGTCGACTGGCTCATTCCGCACCAGGCGAATCTACGCATTATCCAGGCAACTGCAAAAAGACTTGGGCTGCCGATGGAGAAGGTGATTCAAACGGTACAGTTTCACGGCAATACGTCCGCCGCGTCGGTACCGATGGCGCTCGACGTTGCGGTTCGCGACGGACGCATCAAACGGGGCCAGCGCTTACTGCTCGAGGCTTTCGGCGGCGGGTTTACCTGGGGCTCGGTGCTGCTCCGCTATTAATGCGTTCTTCTGCTGTGAGGATTTCCGGCAGGCGCTGCGACCCCGCGTGAAGCTGATGCCGGTTTGGTAATTGTGAAATAATGGGCTGCCTTCCGACACCGGCCACCAATCAATGAAACTCGTTATTGGCAACAAAAACTACTCGAGCTGGTCGCTCCGAGCCTGGCTGTTGTTAAAAGAGGCGGGTATGCAATTTGAGGAACATCGTATTGCGCTGGATGTCGAATCGACGGCGGCTTCGATAGCACGCTATTCGCCCGCCGGCCGCGTGCCCGTACTCGTGCTTGGTGACGAGGTCATCTGGGACACGCTTGCCATTGCTGAGACCGTGGCCGAGCGCTGGCCGGAAACGCGGCTGTGGCCAGAAGATGAAGTCGCCCGCGCCCATGCACGGGCAGTCAGTGCAGAGATGCATGCGGGTTTTTCCGCATTACGTGAAATGATGCCTATGAATTGTCGGGCGATGGGCCGTAAAGTGCCCCTGAAAGACGCACTGACGGCAGACATTGACCGGATATTCGCGATCTGGACAGACTGCCATCGGCGTTATCACCAGCAGGGCGACTGGCTGTTCGGTAGATTCAGTGTTGCTGATGCGATGTTCGCGCCCGTCGTATTGCGCTTCAGAACGTATTGCATCAATCTTCCGGAAGCGGCGAGTGCGTATCCCAGGCGGCTGATGGAAAGCGCTGCGCTGCAGGACTGGCTCGCCGACAGCGAGTCCGAAACGGAAGTGATTGAAGGGGACGAGGCAGGACAATGAGAATCATGATGCATCGAGTAGTTGCAAGTTTTTTGCTGGCATGGCCATTGTCGTCTGTGGCGGAGATGTATGACCTGCCGCCGCCAGGCACCGATGTCATTGGTGCGCTCAGCACGGCGACCGCAAGAGCGGATGACACGCTGCTCGATATCGCCAGACGACATGGTCTCGGCTATGAAGACATCGTGCGCGCGAATCCCGATGTGGACACCTGGTTGCCAGGAGAGGGCACGTCCGTCGTCCTGCCGACCCGCTACGTGTTGCCGCCCGGTCCGCGAAGTGGCGTTGTACTTAATCTCGCGGAATACCGCATGTATTACTACCCGACCCCCGAGCCGGGTCAGCCAGCAGTCGTTATGACCTATCCCATCAGTATCGGTCGCATGGACTGGGAGACGCCGCTAGGCCGCACGTCGGTGGTGTCGAAGGTACGCAATCCTGCCTGGTATCCGCCGGATTCAATACGTGCAGAACACCTTGCGGCTGGCGATCCGCTGCCACGCATTGTGCCGCCGGGACCCAAAAATCCACTGGGCGACTATGCCATGCGCCTTGGTTTGCCTGGTTATCTGATTCATGGCACCAATCGTCCGGCGGGTGTGGGCATGCGTGTGACACACGGTTGCATACGGATGTTTCCTGAAGACATCGACTTTCTGTTCAATCGCGTCGCGCTGAATACCGCGGTAAGAATCATCAACGAGCCGGTCAAGATTGGCTGGAGCGGAGATGAACTGCTTGTTGAAGTGCATCGCACGCTTGAAACGGTAGCGCCGGTGCCGCCGGAACCCGGCAGCGAGGATGCGGGGGCAGAAGAGCTAGCAGCGGTTGAGTCTTCCGTAGCGGCGCTGACCGTGCCGCCTGAACGCAACGCGATGACGGCGATGACACAGATGTTTGTGGTTGCGACCAGTGATCGGGCAGGCATGCTCGACTGGGATGTGGCGGAGGAACTGCTTCAGCGGGCCGATGGAATGCCGGCGGTGGCGGGCCGTAAAATAAATGACGCCGCGACCAGCGCGGCGTCAGAATAAGTCCCCTGTAGCTTTTCTGTTTGCTACTTAGACTGTGATGTCTGGAACATCCGTTCCAGGCGATCGCGGTTTGCGTCGCAACATGACTGTGCTTCAGTTGCTGCGGACAAAGCCTGATCTGCAGTGCTCTGTGCACTTCGGGCTGCCTGGGCAGCGCTGTCTGCAGCTGCGCGAGCAGCTTCTGCTGCTGATTTGGCTGCCGCGGCATCACGTGCTGCTGCATCAGCAGTCGCCTGTGCTGCGTCCATAGCCGCTTGGCTGGATGCGCAACCAGAGGCTGCACCCAGGACGAGCACGATTGCGCCCACTTTCAGTACTTTCTTAATCATTGTCCAAATTTCCTCTGTTGGTATAAAAACTGCAGGCGCATTATTTCTTAAAGTGCCTCGCGCTTCAATGAAAATTACTGTTTTTCTTAGAGTTTGTCGTAGAAGGGCGACAAAGTGCCCGCCCGGTCTGCGATTTTCCAGGCGGTGTTTTGGCTTCCTTGCAGGGCATTTTTTCTGCCAGGATGACTGCTCAGTGGCGCGCTGCAGTGCTGCTTTGAAATGTTTGTCGGGCTTCGATGACGTCACGGTACAACTGACGAAAGAGCAGATTGACGAAAGAGTTAAACTGTATATAATGACACTACTGTTCATTCATACAGGTATGCTCAGATGCGCCAGCTGACCCCCAGACAAAAGCAAATTCTTGAGTTAATTCAAAACTTTATCAACGAATTCGGTATGCCGCCGACGCGCGCCGAAATCGCCAGGGAACTGGGTTTCAAGTCAGCGAATGCGGCTGAAGAGCATCTCCGCGCCCTGCAGAAGAAAGGCGTACTGGAATTGATGCCGGGTGCGTCAAGAGGCATTCAGCTGAAGGATTCTCTGCGTGAGCAGCTGGGTTTGCCGCTGGTTGGACGGGTCGCCGCCGGCAGTCCGATTCTTGCCGAGGAGCATATTGAAACGCACTACCAGGTTGACCCGGCGCTGTTTAATCCCAAACCCCATTATCTTCTGCGTGTTCAGGGCATGAGCATGAAAGATGCGGGAATACTGGATGGCGACCTCGTGGCGGTATTTCGTACCCCGGAAGTTCGCAGTCGACAGATCGTGGTGGCGAGGGTGGATGACGAAGTCACCGTCAAACGTTACCGGCAGGATGGCTCCATTGTCTGGCTGCTGCCTGAGAACGTGGATTTCGAACCCATTCAGGTGAACCTCAAAGAACAGACGATGGTCATCGAAGGCGTGGTCGTCGGGGTCATTCGCGACGGTATTCCACTCCACTGATTGCAGGCTTTTTTGCCGCTGCAAGCAAAAGGTTCCTGATGTCCGAGGCGCTCGAAAACCTGCTGACTAATCCGAGTATCTGGCGGGGTCAGGCAAAAACAGGCAGCCCCGGCTGGCAGGGGCTCGCGAGCGGTTACCCCAAACTCGATCAGCATCTCGCTGGCGGTGGCTGGCCCAGGCATGCACTGACCGAAATTCTGCTGGATCAATACGGCACGGGAGAATTACAACTGCTGATGCCTGCACTGGCGCAATTAAGTCAGCCAGGTAATGAGCAGGAAGAAAGTGAAGAGGCTGGCTGGATTGCCTGGATAGCGCCGCCTTTCGAACCCTATCCTCCGGCGCTTCAGCAGTGGGGTGTCAATCTTTCGCGCATATTGATTGTGCGGACACGGGGCGGCAAAGAAGCCTTGTGGGCTGCTGAACAGGCGTTGACCTCGGGTAACTGTGCGGCAGTCCTTTTGTGGTCAAACGAACTGGATGATGCGGCGAGTCGGCGTTTGCAACTCGCTGCAGAAGCTGGCCAAAGCTGGGTCGTTGCCTTTCGTGCACTGAAGGCGCTCACCGAGCCCTCAGCAGCCGCCTTGCGTTTGCACCTGCATGCCGGTGAACGAGGCACCGATATCGATATCTTGAAAAATCGCGGTGGCCGGCCTGCTGTGGTGCGAGATTATGCGGGTTAACTTGTGTCTGCCTCTGAGAAGCCACCTGCCCGTTTCCGGGAAGCCACCCCGACTCCCGCCGTAGAAAGCGTCCGCCGCCCGGCGACTTTACAACTTGCTTTTGCAGAGCCTGCTGAACAGGCAACTTCATTTGCAGCCACGATTCCGCTTACGCATTTATGGCTTTGTATTTATTTGCCGTCGCTGCCTATTGAAGCCCTGACGGGCAGGGAGACGGCCGCAGCGGTTTGCGAGGAGCGGCACGGTGTACGGAGGATTCTCTTGGCAAATGACAGCGCAGAGGCAGCCGGTGTCGCCGCCGGTCAGACAGTGAATGCCGCGCTCGCCTTGTTGCCCGCTCTATATCTGGCAGACAGGGATACGCTTCGCGAAGCAAAAACCCTGCAAAGACTGGCAGGGTGGTGCGAAAAATTCACTTCGTTTGTCTGTATGGAACCACCCTCATTATTGTTGCTGGAAATAGCCGGCAGCCTGGCCCTGTTCGGCGGCATACAGGCATTACGTCAGCGCATCGTTACCGAGCTTACCAGTCAGGGATTTCAGGCAGCGGTCGCCATTGCGCCCACACCGTTTGCTGCAACCTGGCTGTCCCGCGCAGGCCGGCGGGTCTGTATTCGTGATCCGAAAAACCTCGTTTCCCAATTAGGTTCTTTATCGATTCATTATCTTGGCTGGCCGGATGCGGTCTGTGCGTCTCTGAAAGGCATGGGTGTGACTTCCGTCAGCGAGGTTCTGCGTTTGCCCCGGCAGGGTTTTGCCAAACGTTTTGGTGTCAAACGTCTGTTACAACTTGATCGTGCCCTGGGACGCTTGCCAGATCCCCGGGTAAGTTACCGGACGCCTGAACAGTTTGTGGCAAATCACGAGCTGAGTGAAGAACAAAGCGATGCCGGATTGTTATTGAATGTTTGCAAGAGCTTGCTGGAAAAGCTGGAAAAATTTTTGCGGAGCAGGCAAATCGCAGTCCAGGATATCACTCTCGTTTTTTTTCATCTGGAAACGGCTGCGACACATTTGAGCCTTGGCTGTGTGCAGCCGGACAGGGCAGTTCAACACTGGCTTGACCTGCTGCAAATTAAATTTGACCGCATCCATCTTCCTGCGCCTGTCATTGCCGTGCAGCTTTCCGCGGGACGGGGTCAGACATTTACGGCAGCGACAGAAACGCTGCCATTCAATCGGCAAAAAAAAACTCAGGACAGCTCGATTGCGCATCTGGCCGAGCGGCTTAGTGCACGTATAGGCGATGAATCCGTACACGGCGTCACGGCGGTAGCGGAACATCGTCCTCAGTATGCCTGGCAGGCACACAACGTTCTCGACACCGTGCCGCACTGTCAGAATGGCCAGATCTGCATGCCGGATCCTCACGCGCCTGAACTGCTTGCGGACCTGCGCCGCAGTAACAGTCTCGTGCTGCAGCGGCCACTATGGATACTGACAGAGCCGCAGCCGCTGGAGAGTCGGCGAAAACTGCCGTGGTACCAGGGCGCGCTGACCTTGCTCAGGGGGCCTGAGCGTCTGGAAACCGGCTGGTGGGATGACAACGGCATCGCCAGGGATTATTTCGTGGCAGCCAATCCTGCAGGTGTGCGCCTTTGGGTTTTCCGGGATCGCGGTCAGAAACTGCCTGCCTGGTATTTGCATGGGATGTTCGGGTGAGCGCCTATGCTGAACTGCATGCACTCAGTAATTTCACTTTTTTGCGCGGTGCATCCCATCCCGAAGAGCTTGTCGAGACCGCGGCTGAACTGGGCTACAGCGCTCTGGCCATCACCGATGAATGTTCTGTCTCTGGCGTGGTTCGCGCGCACGTCACCGCAAAAAAATGCGGTCTGAAAAAACTTATCATCGGCGCCGAATTTCGCCTCGTGAGTCAGCTGAAGCTGGTAGTGCTGGCGAGAAATCGAGCCGGTTATGCAGAATTGTGCACGCTCATCACCCGCGGCAGGCGCGCGGCAGAGAAGGGCAGCTATCGGCTTAGCGCTGGTGATTTCCACGATGGCTTGCAAAATTGCCTGGTGCTGTGGATTCCCGACAATCAATTGCTGTTGGGTAGTGAGGATGCCTGGATCGTCGATACGTTTCGGGAGCGGCTCTGGATTGCGGTAGAACTGCTTGCGGACGGTCTGCAAAGGTTGCGGCTTAAGCGCCTGCAATGTTTGAGCGAAACCCTGGGATTGCCACTCGTTGCCAGTGGGGATGTCCACATGCATTGTCGCGAGAGACGCGTGTTGCAGGACACCGTAACGGCGATACGCCAGGGTGTAACGCTCGATCGGGCGGGATTCTATCTTTATCCGAATGGCGAACGTTATCTCAGGACGCGGCAGACAATCAGCAAGCTGTACCCGGCTGCGTTGTTACACGAAACCCAGCGCATCGCTGCCAGCATCCAGTTCTCTCTTGATGAACTTTGCTATGAATACCCGGACGAACTTGTGCCGCCAGGGTATACACCTGCAGATTACCTGCGACAACTGACCGAAGAGGGCATGCGAAAGCGCTGGCCGGCAGGGGTGCCGGATAAGGTTTCGGGACTGGTCGAGCATGAATTGAAGCTTATCCGGGAATTGAATTACGAACCCTATTTTTTGACGGTATATGACATCGTTGCTTTTGCGCGCAGTCAGGGAATCCTGTGTCAGGGGCGCGGCTCTGCCGCCAATTCTGCAGTTTGTTTTTGTCTCGGTATCACCGAAGTCGACCCCGAACGGATGGCGACACTGGTGGAACGTTTCATTTCAAAAGAACGCAATGAGCCTCCGGATATTGACGTGGACTTCGAGCATGAGCGTCGCGAAGAGGTCATTCAATATATCTATCGTAAATACGGACGTGAGCGAGCGGCACTTGCAGCAACCGTCATCACCTATCGGGCACGAAGCGCATTGCGCGACGTCGGTAAAACGCTGGGGTTGAGTGGCCTGCAGGTCGATCGTCTGGCAAAGTCTATGCAGTGGTGGGATGGTGGCCAGGTTGACGATACACGCGTCCTCGAAGCCGGCCTGGACCCGTCAAGTCCTGTCGTGAAACGTTTACTGTATCTCGTCCGGCGAATCATTGGTTTTCCCCGACATCTTTCCCAGCATGTCGGCGGCTTCGTCATCTCTAACGGACCGCTTTCGGAACTTGTTCCTGTCGAGAATGCCACGATGCCTGAGAGGACGGTGATTCAGTGGGAGAAAAACGATCTCGAGGATCTGGGCTTACTCAAAGTAGATGTGCTGGGCCTCGGTATGCTGACTGCCATTCGCAGAAGCTTTGACCTGATTCGTGATTACGATGGCCGGGAGTACACCCTGGCGACGGTCCCCGCCGAAGACCCGCTCGTCTACGACATGATCTGCGAGGGAGACACTGTCGGTGTCTTTCAGATTGAGTCACGGGCGCAAATGGCAATGCTGCCGCGGCTGAAACCCCGTTGCTATTACGACCTCGTTATCGAAGTTGCCATCATCCGGCCAGGTCCCATACAGGGAGATATGGTGCACCCTTATCTGCGTCGCAGGAACGGTGAGGAAATCGTCGAATACCCCAGCGAAGAAGTGCGTGAAGTGTTGCAACGCACACTTGGCGTGCCAATCTTTCAGGAACAGGTCATGCAGCTTGCCGTCGTGGCAGCCGGGTTCACGCCCGGTGAGGCGGACCATTTACGCCGTGCGATGGCGGCCTGGAAACGCCGCGGCGGGCTGGGTCCGTTTGAAGAGCGATTGATTTGTGGCATGCGTGCCCGGGGTTATGACGAGGATTTTGCGCGACAGATTTTCCAGCAGATTCTCGGCTTCGGCGAGTACGGATTCCCGGAATCGCATTCCGCAAGTTTTGCCTTGCTGGTCTATGTTTCCTGCTGGCTCAAGAGACACACGCCTGCTGCCTTCACCTGCGCGTTGCTCAACAGCCAGCCAATGGGTTTTTATTCCGCATCGCAATTGACACAGGATGCGCGCCGGCATGGCGTGGAAGTGCGCCCGGTGGATATCAACGAGAGTCTGTGGGATTCGAGTCTGGAGCGGGGATTAACTGCGGAACCGGCGCTCAGGCTCGGTTTCCGTCAGATAAAGGGATTATCGGAAGAGAGTGGCAACCGCGTGGTTGCCGCTAGAAGCTCGCGTTATCCGAGTATTCAGGCGCTGCAGGAACGAACCGGTTTGAACCGTCACGAGCTGAGTGCGCTTGCAGCAGCCGGTGCCCTGAAATCCCTGGGGGGACATCGCCACAAGGTCAGCTGGAAGGTTGCGGGCGTTGAGGCACCGACGCCGCTTTTTCCCACGCTGGATCGTTACGAGGCTTTGCCGATGCTTAAGAAACCCACGGAAGGGCAGGACATTGTCGCTGATTATCAAAGCCTGGGACTGACTCTGGGACGCCATCCGATGGCCCTCGTTCGGCGCCATTTCCTCCAGCAAGGGTATGTTGCTGCCGAAGACCTGAAGACGCTCGAGTGCGGGACACGTATTCATATCGCCGGTATCGTCATTACCAAGCAGCGACCCGGGACAGCTAGCGGCGTGACGTTTGTGACCCTGGAGGACGAAACAGGCAGCTGCAATCTCGTTGTCTGGAAAAAGATTGCAGAAGAGCAGCGAGAGGCGCTACTGAATGCGCGCCTGATGGGAATCAGAGGTCAATTACAGAAAGAGGGAAAGGTGATTCACGTGATTGCAGAGACACTCATCGATCACAGTCAACTGCTTGGAGAACTGGCAGTAAAATCACGCGATTTTCGCTAGCAGCCGCCGCCATCACGCAGAGTTGTAGCGTGTCGGCTGAGCCTTTTTCAACATGCTGCTAGTCGTCGAAATCGATCGCGTAGGTATCCTCGAACGACTTCTCTTCCGCCATCTCTTCCAGACGCCGACGGATTTCCTTCTTGCGCGCCGATCCCATCTCGCCGGACTCTTCCAGTTCGGCCAGCAGCGCTTCGACATTGATTTCCACCGACACGTCACCGACGTTGTCCGAGTCATCATCATCGTCGCCGGCGAGGAGCGCTACCTCATCATCGTCACTATCCGTGTCGTCGAGATCATCGTCGTCTTCGAATTCAGCTTCCTGAATTTTTCCGCTCGCATTGTTGCCCATCGTTATCAACCTCACCCAAAAAAGCCTGTTGAAAAGAAACGAAGCAAATATTCCATCAGATGTGTTGGTGTATACCCCTAAAAATTAGTTGCTGCAAGGTGACATTCGTCACATTTTTGGCTGAGCGAAATGGAGAGACCTGAAGTGTGGGGGAACCTGCAAAAAACTAGCGGATCAGGTTGTTGATCTCGAAAATGGGCAACAGGATGGCGAGGACGATAAGCAGCACAACGCCCGCCATGACGATGACCAGCAGTGGCTGCATGATGCCTAGCAGCGTAGCGATGAGTCCATCTACCTCACGTTCCTGATTGATGGCAGCTCTGCCCAGCATCTCCTCCAGTTTGCCGCTGGCTTCACCACTGGAGATCAGGTGGGTCATCATGGGCGGAAACAACTTACTCGCCGCCAGCGAGCGGCTGATCATCGCGCCTTCGCGAATTCTTAGTGACGCCTCCTCGACTGCCTCGCGCATGGGCATGTTAACGACAACCTGCGCGGCGATGCGCAAGGATTCGAGGATCGGTACGCCACTGCCTGCGAGAATGCTCAGAGTCTGGGTGAACCGCGCTGTGTTGATGCCGCGTGTCAGTCGACCAACCACCGGCAGGCGCAGTAGCAGTCTGTGGTATCGCCGCCTTGGCCCCCCGTTTTTAAGGAGCTGACGCACGCCTACGATCAGCAGCACGATCACCGCGATGATCACGAACCAGTAGTCACGGATAATGTCGCTGGTGCCGATCATAATCCGCGTCAACAGTGGCAGTTCGGCGTCGTAGTTTTCGAAAATGTAAACCACTTTGGGTACAACGTAGGCCAGCATGAAGCTGATGATCGATACGGCAGTGATTACCAGTGCAATAGGATAAATCAGCGCGTTGCGAACCTGTTGCTGTAACAGCTGGCGCGATTCCGTGAATTCGGCGAGCCGTTCCAGGACGGCATCGAGGTAACCGGACTGCTCACCTGCCGCAACCGTTGCCTGATAGAGCTCCGGGAATGCCTGTGGAAAATCGGAAAGTCCATCTGCCAGCGTATGGCCTTCCATTACACGTGAGCGTACGCCTAAGAGGATACTTTGAGCGCGCGGATTTTCATTCTGCTGGCTTACCGCGAGCAAGGCTTCTTCCAGCGGCAGACCCGATTGCGTCAGGGTTGCAAGTTGCCGGGTAATAAGCGCCAGTTCTCCTGCCGACAAACCTCGTCGCAAGCTGAAACCACCCTGGCGCCGCGATTCTTTCTGCGCTACTTCGGTGACTTTAACGGGCAGCAATTCGCGTTCACGAAGCATCTGCCGAACATGCTTGGGCGTGTCGCCCTCCAGGAGTCCGCGAGATTCCTTGCCGGCTTTGGTGAGTGCGACGAACTCGAAGGCGCCCATGGTTCTGCCTCTGCCTAGCCCGGGCTAGTCTGAGCGAGTGACACGCAGAACTTCTTCGAGCGTCGTGTCCCCGTCGAGCACACGGCGACGGCCATCATCCCGAATGCTCGGGGTCAGCGTGCGGGCGTACTTCTCAAGATTCTGCTCGCTGGCACCGTCGTGAATCATCGTTCGCATCGTGTCATCGATCGCGATCAATTCGTAAATGCCGGTACGGCCGCGGAAGCCGTTTGTGTCAGAGCGTCCAGGACGATACAACGTTGGTGGATTGTCCAGATCGAGTTTCAGCGTTTTGCATTCATATTCACGAGCGGTGTAGGGCACCTTGGTCTCATCATCCAGCACTCTGACAAGGCGCTGTGCAAGCACGCCAATCAAGCTTGAAGAAAGCAGAAAGGGTTCGACACCCATATCCCGCAGCCGGGTAACGGCACCTGCAGCTGTGTTGGTATGCAAGGTCGATAACACGAGGTGACCGGTCAGGCTCGCCTGAATGGCAATCTCGGCAGTTTCAAGATCGCGAATCTCGCCGACCATCACCACATCCGGATCCTGGCGTAATATTGCTCGCAAACCCCGGGCGAACGTCATTTCGACCTTCGTATTTACCTGAGTCTGACCAATGCCGTCGATAAAATATTCGATTGGATCTTCAACCGTCATGATGTTGCGACTGTTGTCATTGATGCGCTCGAGCGCTGCATACAGCGTAGTCGTCTTACCGGAGCCGGTCGGTCCGGTGACAAGGATGATGCCGTGCGGTTTATGAATCAGGTTGTCCATCAGGTCCTGGGAACCTTGCTCCATCCCCAGCGAACCAAGATCCAGGCGGCCTGCCTGCTTGTCCAGCAAGCGCAGTACCACACGTTCGCCATGACCGGAGGGCAGGGTCGACACCCGGACATCGACCGCTCTTCCGGCAATTTTCAGGGAGATTCGTCCGTCCTGCGGCAGGCGCTTTTCTGCGATATCGAGCTTTGACATCACCTTGATGCGTGAGACCACTAGTGGCGCAAGCGCTCGTCTGGTTTGCAGGATTTCCTGAAGCACGCCGTCTACACGGAACCGAACACCCAGGCGATTTTCATAGGGTTCTATGTGTACGTCCGAAGCGTTCTCTTTAACAGCTTCCGTCAGTACCGCGTTAATAAAGCGGATGATTGGTGCATCGTCGTCGCTTTCCAGCAAGTCAGAGGGTTCTGGCAGCTCCTGTGCTACCCGCAGAAGATCGGTGTGTTCGTCGAGATCGCCGACCATCTGCATGGCCATGTGGCTGCCCTGCTCGTAAGTTTGCTGCAGCAAGGTATCAAACGCTTCTGACGTGATGCGAGTGAACTTTAGCGGCAAACCGGCGAATCGGCGTGCCTCCGCCAGACTTAACGGCGAGGCGCCCGCACGGTAAACCGTATTGGCCACGCCGTCTTCAATCTCCAGTATCAGAACGCCATGCCGTTTAGCGAACGAGAAGGGTAGTGCTCGCGCAGGCTTGTCATCGCCCGAAATCGGCAGCGGCTCCGGTTCCAGTTCCAACAGGATGTCGGGAGTGCTTTCCATTCGTTCGCCGGCCAACTACTGCTCGTTCTCTTCCGGCGTTGCGTCCGTTTCCGGCGGCAACTGAAAGGATTCAATGGGCGGCAATACAGGGCGATCGGTGCGCGGCATCAACGACACATTGCCACCTTGCTGGACCGAACGAATGGCGTTGTATTTTGCATTGGTTTCAAAAGACGTCTGGGCCGAGTCGCGGAGGATTTTCGGCCGGATAAACACCATCAGGTTGGTCTTGACAATGTCGGATTTCCGGCTCCTGAACAGATTGCCCAGTATGGGAATACTGCCCAGCAAAGGCACACGCTGGTCACTTTCGCGCAGGGTATCTTCCAGCAGTCCGCCAAGGACGAGGATGCCGCCGTCTTCCACGATTACCGTGGTCTCGATCGTCCTCTCGTTCGTCACCAGGTCCACCGCGCCGGAAGACGAAGACGCAATGCTGGAAATCTCCTGGGAAATCTTCAGCAGCAGCGAGTCGCCTTCGTTTATTTGCGGCGTGATCACGAGCTTGACGCCGACCTGTTCCCGCTGGATCGTCTGAAACGGATTGACGCCACCTGTACCGCCACCGGTGCCGGTATTGGAAAAGGAACCGGTGACGAAAGGCACTTCCTGGCCCACGTTGAGACTGGCCTCTTCGTTGTCGGTCGTGACGATCGTCGGCGTCGAAATAATGTTGGTATCTGCGTCACCCCGTAAGGCGTTAAGGATGGCGGCAAAACTGGTCTTCGAATCACTGATGCGACCAACGCCGAACGTAATGCCCTCGCCGATAAGGCCTGTCGGATTGATTACGCCGCCCGCCGCAGCAGCACCGAGTTGAACAATCCCGGGGCTGTTGCCAGGAAAGTTGGTCACGCCAATAGCACTGTCATCGCCGCTGCCGTCGACCGCCCAGGTCACACCAAGTTCGGTCGTTTTGTCCGCGATGACTTCGACGATGATCGCCTCGACGAGTACTTGCGCCCGTCGTATGTCGAGCTTGTCGACGATACTCATCAGCGAACGCATCATTTTGGGCGGCGCGCTGACCACGAGCGCATTGTTTTGGGAGTCAGCCCACACGCTGACCTGACTGTTATTTGCCGGCGCGGGAGTCCCCGTTCCGGCGGCAGTTGCGGTTGCCTGCTGTGTAAAGTGCTGTTGCAGTTTTGTCGCCAGGTCCTCCGCGTCGGCATATCGGATATATCGGACTTGTGTATCGCCACCATCTTCCAACGGCGTATCCAGGTGTGCAATCAGTGCTCGCAGGCGAAGCCTTTCGCTTTTGTCCCCACCGATCAGTACGCTGTTGGTTCGCGCATCGGATACCAGCGAGGTAGTCACCGGCACGCCATCTGCGCGCGGCGCCTGGGTAAGCGCCGTCAGCACGCGGACAACTTCTGACGCTGATGCATGATCCAATCTGACGACTTCGATGTCCTCGTCGTTGGATTGATCAATCCGTCGTACGATTCGCAACATCCGGTCGACGTTCGACGCGCGGTCGGAAATGATCAACATGTTCGAGCCGGGGTGTGCAGCAAGATGACCGTACTGCGGAATGAGCGGGCGAAGTATTGGCACGAGCTGTGCTGCGCCGACATTTTGTACGGCAACGACCTGGGTAACAATATCGTCGGCCGCAGCGCCGTCTGTGGTTAGCAATCCGGAGTACTGCCGCGCACTGGCGTCCGGAACGATTTTTATCACGTCGCCGGAGGACATCGCGACGTATCCGTTGACCTGCAGAATCGATAGAAAGGCCTCATAAAAAGCATCAGGCGACATCGGCGTGGATGACAGCATCGTTACCTTCGCGTTCACACGCGGATCGAGAATGAAGTTACGCCCGGTCACTTCGCCTACCGCTTCAACGATCTGGCGAATGTCCGCCTCACGGTAATTCGGCGTGATCGTCGGTTCCTGCGCGCGCGCGAGCGGCACCAGGAAGAGCATCACTAGCGCTGCAAGCGTTAAACGATTTTTGTTGTGGGTACGCTGGATTCGCACAGATAACATTTCCTTCATTGCGTGTCGTCGAGTTCCAGTTGACTGGTTCTCAGTATCAATACTTCCGGTTGCCCGTCCCTTTCCACGGTGACGGATACCTGGTCTTTATCGCCAAGGCTCTGAAATATTTCCGTCGCCTGTTGCGGGTTCGCGAGGGCGGCCCCGTCGATGTCTTTGATCAGGTCGCCAGGCCGTAGCCCCAGCGCTGCAAACTGCTTGCGATCCCGGCCTGGATAAACCCGGTAACCCTGCATGACTCCGGATACGTAATACGGCGTTGGCCGGATTACATCCGCGAGTTGGGTCACGTTCTCCGCGACCACTTCCTGAATACTCTGCGATTCATCGGCAGCACGGCTCACGCTGGTAACGTTACGCATCTGTGCGCTGCTTCCCTGCGGGAATTCTTTAGGCAGCTTGAGCACCTCAAGTGCCCCGCCGCGATTCAGCACAACGCGGTCGGAGTAGATGGCGTGCAAGGTAACGCCCTGTGTGACGGTATCACGCAGAACGTAGACTTTTTCCTCGTTGCGCGCGTCTGCAATAATTGCAATGGACGATTCATTTTGAGGTGAGGCGATCGTTCCTTTTAGCGACAGGCTGAGCCGGGTTTCTGACAAATTTTCGTGATTTTCCTGCGGCTCAGCGACCGCCGCCTGTGCTTCTGCTTTGCCGAATATGTGGCTTGAAGCTATTGCCTGCACATCGACCTGGGACGCCGCACCGCCATTTCCGGCAACCTGCGCCGGCGGCGTTATCACGATTGAATCTGCGTCGCCGTCAGGGATAAGCAGCCAGGCGAGTCTCGCCAACTGCCAGGCGATGCCGACGACGAGCGCCAGCGCGACCCAGCGGGGCAGCACGCGCGAGCCCGTCCTGATCAGTCGCTCTGTATCCAAGTTACTGAAATCAGACCAATTTGCATTTGTGGTCATAAGTGCTGTGGCCTTTGAATCCCTGCGTCGCCGGGTGCTAGGCTCCGGACAATACCTGCATTAAACGCAAGAAAGGGATAATAAGGTCTGAAGTCTACCAGCAACAAGGACCAAATCGAGAAAATGCTATACAAGCCAAGCATATACCTCTTTTTTCTCATGCAGTTCTCAAAATGGGTCGCCGTTTCCGAAGAAATCCACGAAAGTGCCAAACCGGTCTTGGAGAACGCCTGGGCGGGCCCATATATAATTACTGCCAATCAGACTTAGCGGACGAGGACAGTAAATCTGTCAGACAATGACTGACCGTAAAACAAATTCAGAGGGCACTGAAGACCATGATGTTGCCGTCAAGGAGGCGCTGCCAAAGCTGAAGCGTCCTCCCCTGTTTCGGGTCTTGCTGTTAAACGATGATTACACGCCGATGGAGTTTGTCGTCGGCGTTCTGGAAAGTGTGTTTGGTATGGAGCGCAGCAGCGCGACGCGCGTCATGCTGGAAGTGCATACCAAAGGCAGAGGCATCTGCGGTGTGTATACCTACGAAATTGCTGAGACCAAGGTGGCTCAGGTTACCACCATCGCGCAGCAACAGCAGCATCCATTGATGTGTACGATGGAGGAGTCCTAGCCGATGTGGGGAAGCAGACAATTGTTTCGTACATCGCTACTGATGAAAGAATGTATCTGGCGGTTTGCTCCCGCCTTCGAAGCCTTCCCGTCGTCACTGCTGGCGGCAGGACACAGCGTGTCGAGAATCGACATTAACCAACAGTCTGCTAACCGGTAACAAGCCATGCTATCAAGTGAACTCGAATTCTGCCTCAACGAAGCATTTCAAAATGCGCGTGATCGTCGCCACGAATTCATGACCGTGGAACATCTGCTGCTGGCGCTGCTGGACATCCCTCGAGTGCACGAGATTCTCAAGGCCTGTAGTTCTGATGTCAGTCAGCTGCGGCGCCAGCTTGTTGAGTTTATCGATGAAGCCACGCCACTGATGCCGCTGGGCGACGACGGTGACGTGCAGCCGACGCTGGGTTTTCAGCGGGTATTGCAGCGAGCCGTTTATCACGTTCAGTCCAGCGGCAAGAAGGAAGTGAGCGGCGCAAATGTGCTGGTCGCGATTTTCAGCGAGAAGCAGTCTCAGGCGGTCTACATGCTCGCCATGCAGGACATCACCCGGCTTGATGTTGTTAACTATATTTCCCACGGTATGCCGCAGATACCTGGAGACGCCCCGGGTGAGGAGGCTGAGCCGGCCGTCGATGCGGATGGAGAATCGACCTCCAGCGCGTTGCAAAAATACGCGACAAATCTTAACCAGCGGGCGATTGAGGGCAAGATTGATCCGTTGATCGGGCGCGAAATAGAGGTGGAACGCACGGTGCAGATTCTGTGCCGACGGCGCAAGAATAACCCGCTTTACGTTGGTGAAGCAGGGGTCGGCAAGACGGCGCTGGCCGAGGGTCTGGCTCGTATGATTGTCGAAGAACGCGTACCCGAGATTTTGCAGGACGCAACGATCTACGCGCTTGATATGGGTACCTTGATCGCCGGGACCAAATATCGGGGTGATTTCGAGAAGCGGCTGAAAGCGGTCATTCAGGAGGTGCGTGACGATCCAGGTGCGATTTTGTTCATTGACGAAATTCATACCGTCATAGGCGCTGGTGCGGCATCAGGCGGTGTCATGGATGCGTCAAACCTGATCAAGCCCGTGTTGGCGAACGGTGATATCCGCTGTATCGGATCCACTACCTATGCAGAGTACCGCGGTGTATTCGAAAAAGATCATGCGCTCGCGCGAAGGTTTCAGAAAATTGACGTGCCTGAACCCAGTCTTGAAGAGACGATCGCAATTTTGCGCGGTCTGAGGACCCGCTTCGAAGAGCATCATGGCATCACCTACGACAACGACGCACTGGATGCTGCAGCGGAGCTTGCGGCAAAGCACATCAATGATCGCCGACTTCCTGACAAAGCGATCGACGTCATCGATGAAGCCGGGGCAAACCTGCGGCTGCAGCCAGAAGAAACGCGTGGGACTCACGTGACGGTTGAGATGGTTGAGAACGTGATCGCAAAAATGGCGCGCATTCCTGCCAAGAGTGTGTCCGTTTCGGACAGAGATGTATTGCGCACGCTTGATCGCGATCTCAAGCTCTCTATATTTGGGCAAGATAAAGCGATCGAGGCACTGACCTCGGCAATCAAGATGTCACGCTCCGGTCTTAAAGAAGACGAAAAGCCGGTAGGCTCATTCCTGTTTGCCGGACCAACTGGCGTAGGTAAAACCGAGGTAACCCGGCAGCTTGCCATGGTGATGGGAGTCGAGCTCATTCGTTTCGATATGTCGGAATACATGGAACGACATACCGTATCCCGACTTATTGGTGCACCGCCTGGCTACGTGGGTTTCGACCAGGGTGGTTTACTGACAGAGGCGATCAGCAAAAATCCGCACGCTGTTGTGCTGCTCGACGAAATCGAGAAAGCGCATCCGGAGGTTTTTAATCTGCTTCTGCAGGTCATGGACCACGGCACACTGACTGACAATAATGGTCGCAAAGCGGACTTTCGGCACGTGGTGCTCGTCATGACGACGAACGCTGGTGCTCAGGAAATGAGCCGTGCATCAATCGGCTTCACGCCGCAGGATCACAGTACGGATGGCATGGAGATCATTAAGAAATCGTTCTCGCCTGAATTCCGTAACCGCCTGGACGCCATTATCCAGTTTGCCTCACTCGATCCGCGTTCTATTGCGAGGGTGGTCGACAAGCTGGTGGTGGAACTCGAGAGCAAGCTCAGTTCGAATAATGTGACGCTGGAACTCGATGATGCCGCACGCGACTGGATTGCCGAGCGCGGCTATGACGCCAAGATGGGTGCGCGGCCGATGGCCAGGATCATTCAGGAATTCATCAAGCGGCCGCTTGCAGAGGAGCTTTTATTCGGTAGCCTCGCTGAAGGCGGGCATGTCCGCATTGCGGTTGGGGAGGACGGGGATCTGACCTTGCATGCGGAGCCGGTTACGAAGGAACTGGCGCATTTGCCAAAAGACTGAGTGTCAGGTCCGCCCGCGGTAAACGATACGGCCTTTGCTCAAATCATAAGGCGTGAGTTCGACGGTGACAGCGTCACCCGTCAATATACGAATATAGTTCTTGCGCATCTTTCCAGATATGTGCGCAGTAACGACGTGACCATTCTCTAATTCGACGCGAAACGTCGTATTAGGGAGGGTCTCTGTTACGACGCCTTCCATCTGGAGTGCTTCTTCTTTAGCCAATTTAACCTGTCTCCGGACAACTAGGCGCGGAATTGTGCAGAAACAGGAGAGCCAATGCAATGCATGTGGCCTCTGTCAACGCATATATTCAACGATACTGCGGCAATCCGGAGGCCAATCGCCGAACCTGAGCGGCTCTTTGCAGGCCGATTGCAACGCCTCAATAAATCGTGACCGGCTGATGCTTCTTGCGCCGAGGCTGATCAGGTGTGGCGACTCGATCTGGCAGTCAAACAACGCGAATTCATTGCTCGAAAGGATACGGCACAAGGCGAGCATCGCGGCTTTCGAGGCGTTGGTCTCACGGGTAAACATCGACTCGCCGAAGAACACGTGGTCGATGGCCAGTCCGTAAAGTCCGCCGACGAGTTTGCCGGCAGACCAGACTTCCACGGAGTGCGCCCAGCCGTTGGTGTGCAAATCATTGTATGCGCGGTTCATTGCCATGGTGATCCAGGTGCCGTCCTGCCCATCGCGATTATCGGCACAGCGTTTGATAACGTCGGCAAATGCGCTATTGAAACTGATCTGAAAACCGCTGCTACGCAGAGCCCGTTGCAGTCGTTTGCCAACGTGCAGTTCCTCAGGACGCAATACGCAGCGCGGGTCCGGCGACCACCAAAGAATTGGTTGGCCGTCGTTGAACCACGGAAAGATGCCATGACGATAGGCATACAACAGGCGTTGTTCTGACAAATCGCCGCCAGCAGCCAACAAGCCGTCCGGCTCGACAAGGGCAATTTCGATATCAGGAAAAGTGTCCGGCGGGTCGCCGCTGCTGATCCAGTTGATGGGTGGGGATGTCAACTACTGGTGCCGTTTTTGTAGGGCGAATGGGTATTCACCACATGCATGTATTCATCGACGTGGTTGCGTTCTGCCTTTAGAAACTCTCCGACCGCTGCGAAAAATTCCGGCCTGGCGAGCCAATGCGCCGACCACGTGGTCGCTGGAATAAAACCGCGGCTGATCTTGTGCTCACCCTGCGTGCCCGGCTCAAACAGCTTTCGCTTTTGCTCGATGCAGTAATCGATTCCCTGGTAATAGCAGGTTTCAAAATGCAACGCGTTGTAGTGAGAATCGGCACCCCAATATCGTCCGTATAGCACGTCCTCCGTGTCAAAGAAGACGGCTGCAGCAACCGGTGTATTGCTTTTTTCAGCCACAATAGCCAGCACATGCTCTGGCAAGCGCGCTGTTAGCTCAAGAAAAAAATCAAGGTTGAAATAGGGCAGGGACCCGCGTCGTATAAAGGTCAGGCTAATAAGTTCGTAGATATCCTTCCAGATCGATACATCGAGTTCCGCACCGCTGTAACGACGAAACTGAATACCTTGTTCCTCGACAGCACGGCGCTCACGTCGGACTTTCTTTCGCTTCGCGGAGCTGAACGTGGCCAGAAAATCGGCAAAGTTGGCGTAGCCCGGGTTGTGCCAGTGAAACTGGCAGTCTTTTCTGAGTTTCATTCCGGCCTGCCGGAAATATGGCAGTTCACTCTCCTCGGGAAACAGCACGTGCAGTGATGAAGTGCCGACGTCTTTAGCCAGTTCCAACGCCGCCTCAAGGAGCCGCGCTGCCTCATCGGGATCGTTACACAACAGCCTGGGGCCCGTGGCTGGCGTGAAAGGGATGGCGGACACCAGCTTGGGGTAATAGTCCAGTCCTGCGCGCCCGTATGCCTGTGCCCAGCTCCAGTCGAAAACAAATTCTCCCCAGGAATCACTCTTTTCATAGAGGGGCATGGCGGCGCGGAGTCCGCCTGTGTCGTCGAAGAGGCCGATATGACGCGGTGCCCAGCCACTTTCAGCCGTTGCCGAGCCAGAGCGTTCAGCGGCGAGCAGGAACTCGTGACGCAGGAACGTTATCCTCCCTCCAGTCAGCGCGTTCCATTCCTTTTCTTCGAACGCGGCAATGCTGTCGGTGACTTCCGTTCGCATCAACGGGCAGGTCGTTCAGGCGGCGGCATCTTTTGCCACGCCTGCAGCAATTTCCGCATCCAGGAATTTTTCGGCATCCAGCGCTGCCATGCAGCCGGCGCCGGCGGACGTTATCGCCTGCCGATAAACCTGATCCGCCACGTCCCCGGCTGCGAAGACGCCCGGCACGCTGGTTGCCGTTGCATTGCCCGTCAAACCGGTTCTGATGTGGATGTAGCCGTTCTTCATTTCCAGCTGATCCGTGAACAGCCCGGTATTCGGTGTGTGACCGATAGCGATGAAGACGCCTGAAAGCGCGATATCTGTCATTGCCGATTCGTCCTTGGTACTTTTGACGCGTAGTCCCGTAACGCCACCATCGTCGCCCAGCACTTCCTCGACGACGTGGTCCCAGAGCAACTCAACCTTGCCATCATTTGCTTTCTGGAACAGATGGTCCTGGAGAATCTTTTCGGAGCGCAGCGTGTCGCGACGGTGAACCAGAGTGACCTTTGAAGCAATATTGCTCAGATACAGCGCCTCCTCGACAGCGGTATTTCCTCCGCCAACGACTGCAACTTCCTGGTCGCGGTAAAAAAATCCGTCACAGGTAGCACAGGCGGACACGCCGCGTCCCTTGAAGGCCTCTTCCGAAGGCAGTCCCAGATATTTGGCGGTTGCGCCGGTGGCAATTATCAGCGCATCGCAAGTGTAGGTGGTGTCGCCGCCTTGCAATGTGAATGGACGCGCGGATAGCGCTGCTTCGGTGATGTGATCATTGATGACTTCTACGTTGTAACGCTCCACGTGCTTCAGCATGCGCGCCATCAATTCGGGTCCCTGCAGTCCTTCCGGATCGCCCGGCCAATTATCGACATCTGTGGTCGTCATGAGCTGACCGCCCTGTTCAATGCCGGAAATGATAACGGGATCGAGATTGGCTCTTGCGGCGTAGACGCCGGCGGAATAGCCGGCCGGGCCGGAACCCAGTATAAGAACGCGGCAATGTTTGGAATTGCTCATGTATAATTTGCCTTCGAGATATCCGCCAAGCCGGTATTCAACTCAAACAGCAGCTGACCGTCCGAACGCGAACCCTAGCAGAGACTAGCGACGTATTCGGTTTCCGGGTTGGCAACGTGAAATGGATGTTGACTGCAAGTGTAGG
The DNA here is from genome assembly GCA_037968735.1 of Woeseiaceae bacterium. Taxonomy (GTDB): domain Bacteria; phylum Pseudomonadota; class Gammaproteobacteria; order Steroidobacterales; family Woeseiaceae; genus SZUA-117. Next base: position 68,456 of record JBBKWC010000018.1, read on the forward strand.
TAAAAGCGGGCGTCAAGGTAAAGGGCACTGCCGCCGGCAAATCGTAGACGCCCGGCCTGGTCGCCAGCCGTCGGGGAAGCGCGCCAATCCCTGACATTCGCCCGGTGATTCATTGAGTGGATTGTTTTAGAATCAGCGCTTTAGCGCACTATCATCGTAGATTACTTTAAATATGGCCAAAGCAAGGCAGAGCAGCAGTCACGTGTCCCGGTTTTCTGATCAGGTGGCCGCGACCTTACGCGAGGGCGCGTTGTGGGTGTTCGCCGCATTTGCGCTGATCATCTGGTTCGCCTTGTTTACCTACGATGTCACCGACCCGGGTTTCAGTCAGGTGAGCGGCACGGGAGAAGTCAGAAACGGCGTTGGAAGATTTGGCGCGCTTCTCGCGGATATGCTTTTCAATCTGTTCGGCCGGCCAGCTTATTTGTTCACCATCATGGTGTTTTATTTTGGCTGGATGATATTTCGGCAGCGAAAACGGCATCAGGAATTCACCCGGGCGGATTATGTTCTGCGCTTCGCCGGTTTCATCGGCACGCTGGTTACGAGCTGCGCGCTCGCAACCCTGCATTTTTCCGCGGAGGGTTTTCGTGAGACGGCCGGTGGCATCGTTGGGCAAATAGTTGGCAATAACCTGGCCGACGTGATGAAGCTGCTCGGGGCCAGCGTGCTGCTGTTTTTCTTATGGGTGGCTTCCGTTTCTGTGTTCCTTGGTATTTCCTGGCTGGAGACCATGGACAAAGTAGGGCGCTGGTGTCTCATCGCTTACGAAAAAATTCAGGTGAAAATGGGCGAGCTCCGGGATCGGGCGGAAGGTCGACGCCAGGTGGCTGCGAGACAAACCGTGTTCGAAAAGGAAAAGAAGCGTACCGCCAATCGGACGCCACCGAAAATAGAACCGACAATGGCACCACTCGAACCCAGTGTGCGCGCCGAAAAGGAACGTCAGGTACCTTTATTTGAACCTCCCGCAGCGGGCGAATTGCCACCCCTGTCACTGCTGGACGATCCGGTGCCGCAGAAAGACGGCTATTCGGCAGAGTCTCTTGAGGCCATGTCCAGGCTGGTTGAGCTCAAGCTCAGAGACTTCAACATTGAAGTCGAAGTCGTGTCGGTGTCACCCGGGCCGATCATTACACGCTTCGAACTGGATCCCGCGCCTGGTGTGAAAGTCAGCCAGATCGCCAATCTTTCCAAAGATCTTGCCCGCTCGCTGTCTGTGGTCAGCGTCCGGGTTGTCGAAGTCATACCGGGCAAAAGTTTCATCGGTCTGGAAATTCCCAATGAGAATCGCGAGCTGGTGACGCTCGGTGAAATTCTGAAAAGCAAGGCCTACGACGATATGGCTTCGCCGCTGACGCTTGCGCTAGGCAAAGATATCGGCGGCAAGTCAGTCGTCGCCGACCTGGCCCGCATGCCGCATTTGCTGATCGCCGGTACGACAGGTTCAGGTAAGTCGGTGGCCATCAACGCGATGGTGTTGAGCTTGCTGTACAAAGCCAAGCCCGAGCATGTCCGCCTGATCATGGTCGATCCCAAGATGCTGGAACTCTCGGTGTACGAAGGAATTCCGCATTTGCTGACGCCCGTGGTGACGGACATGAAAGAGGCCGCGAACGCGTTACGCTGGTGCGTTGCGGAAATGGATAGGCGATATCGCCTAATGGCTGCACTTGGGGTCAGAAACATCGGCGGCTACAACCGCAAAGTGAAGGATGCGATTGAGGCAGGCAAGCCTATTCCGGATCCCGTGTGGCAGCCGCCGGAATTGCTGGATCCGGATAAGCCGGTCGAGCATCCGACCCTGGTGCCTTTGCCTTTCATCGTCGTGATAATCGATGAGCTCGCCGATATGATGATGATTGTCGGCAAAAAGGTTGAAGAATTGATCGCGCGGCTGGCGCAAAAAGCGCGCGCTTCCGGGATTCACATGCTGTTGGCCACACAGCGGCCTTCCGTCGACGTCATCACAGGACTCATCAAAGCCAATATTCCAACCCGGATTGCATTCCAGGTATCGGCGAAAGTTGACTCCAGAACAATTCTTGATCAGATGGGCGCCGAGAACCTGCTTGGGCATGGAGACATGCTTTATCTGCCACCCGGTACTTCGGTGCCGACACGAGTGCATGGCGCCTTTGTCGCGGATCACGAGGTCCATGCCGTGGTACGAAATCTCAAGAAATCCGGGGCTCCCCGTTATCTGGATGAAATTCTTGAGGCGCCGACGAGTCCAACACCGGGACTGACCGGAATCGAGATGCCGGGCGATGAAATCGATGCAGAACAGGACCCACTGTACGACCAGGCGGTACAGGTGGTGCTGGACACGCGCAAAGCGTCCATTTCCGGCGTGCAGCGTCGTTTGAAGATCGGCTATAACCGCGCGGCGCGAATGGTTGAATCAATGGAGCAGGCGGGCCTTGTCGGTCCGCTTCAGCCTAACGGCTCACGGGAAATCCTGATGGCGCAAAGCGCCAAGGAGTAAAAAGTTGAAGGCAGGCGCAGGTGTTTTATCGGTAATGCTGCTGGCACTCGTGGCAGGGTCAGCTACGCAGGCTGAACCCGCGGTCGACGCCGAGGGACAGAAGCTCGTGGACGATTTCCTGGCAGACGTGCAGACCCTGCAGGCGCGCTTTGAGCAGCAGCTGGTCGATGCAAACGATCTGGTCGTCGAACGCTCCAGTGGCACGATTGACCTGCAACGGCCGGGGAAATTTCGCTGGTCCTACACCGAGCCCTATGAGCAGTTGCTGATCGCCGACGGTGTCAACGTCTGGAGTTACGATGTCGATCTGGAACAGGTAACGGTTAAATCGCAAGAAGAGGCACTCGGGAGTACACCTGCACTGTTGCTGGGCGGTGCGAACAGCGTGCTGGAGGACTTTGACTATGTCGGAAGCTTAAGGGAAAAAGATACCGTGTGGGCAATGCTGAAACCCAGGGACACCACGCAGGGATTCGATCGGGTGGAACTTGGTTTTACCGATGGCAAACTGTCACGCATGCTGTTTGGCGACAATTTGCAACAAACCACGCTGATCGCACTGCTCGACGCCAGATTCAACGAGTCGATAGATGCGGCACAGTTCCGGTTCACGCCTCCGCCTGACGTCGATGTCATTGGTGAGGCGATCCAGGTACCCGAACCCACAGACTTCTGAATGCTGCCGCTTGCGTATCCCTTTCGCTGGAGATTGGCTGGTATTTTCCTGTTGATCGCTGTTCTGGGCGCCTCGCTCGCGCCAACGTTCTGGCTATGGGACGTGCGCCCGGCTGCCGGCTGGCACCTGTCGGACAAGGCGCTGCACTTCGGAACATTTCTGATTCTGGCTATCTGGTACACCGGTCAGTATTCGCGCCGCCGGTATATGCATGTCGCCCTGACGCTCTTCGCCTTCGGCGCTCTCATCGAGATCTGCCAGTCACTGCTGCCGTACCGCACGGCAGAGTGGCTTGATTTGTGGGCGGACGCCGGCGGTATCGCGGCAGGCATACTCACCGCGATGCTCTTAACCGGCGGCTGGAGTCTGCGCGCTGAAACCTATCTAATGGTCAGGGATGGCTGACCTTTTTGACAGCGCGAAGCAGGACAAGAGCGATGATCCGTTCCGGCCGCTCGCGGACCGCGTCCGGCCTGATTCGCTGACGGGTTTTTTTGGTCAGCAACATTTACTGGCATCGGGCAAGCCGCTGCGCGTCGCGCTGGATCAGGGCCGCGTTCATTCGATGATCTTCTGGGGGCCGCCGGGAACCGGCAAGACAACCCTGGCGCGGATGATTGCCCGGCAGACGGACGCGCATTTCATCGCCCTGTCGGCCGTGATGGCCGGCATCAAGGAAGTACGCGCAGCCGTCGCCGAAGCGCGCCAGTACCGGGAAGCCTACGGTCGTAGCACGGTGCTGTTTCTGGATGAGGTTCACCGCTTCAATAAATCCCAACAGGACGCTTTTCTGCCGTTTGTCGAAGACGGTACGCTCACGTTCATCGGGGCAACGACGGAGAATCCCTCTTTTGAACTGAACAACGCCTTGCTGTCGCGCGCACGCGTATACGTGTTGAAATCGCTGCAGGCCGAAGACCTCGTGGAAGTCATGCGGCGGGCACTGAAATCACCGCAGGGACTTGGACAGATAGCGGTGAACCTCGACGACAGCGCTGCCGAGATTATTTCCTTGGCTGCAGACGGCGATGCCCGGCGTGCCTTGAACTTACTGGAGCTTGCCGCGGACCTTGCGGAGGACGGCCCGGACGGGCGAGTGATCGACTCCGGCATCGCCAAAGACGTGGCGGGTGGTAGTCGGCGGCGCTTCGACAAGCGGGGCGAGTTTTTCTACGACCAGATCTCGGCACTGCATAAATCGATCCGTGGCTCTGATCCCGACGCATCGCTTTATTGGCTTATGCGGATGATCGATGGCGGCTGTGAGCCGCTATATATTGCAAGACGTCTCATTCGGGTGGCCTCCGAAGATATCGGCAACGCCGATCCGCGAGCATTGCGAATTTGTCTGGATGCCACGGAGACTTTCGAGAGACTTGGCAGTCCGGAAGGAGAGTTGGCTATCGCCCAGGCAGTGGTGTTTCTAGCCTGCGCGGCCAAAAGTAATGCTGTCTACGTTGCCGCAAAACAGGCTGCGGCTGACGCCGTAGAGCACGGTTCACTTGAGGTGCCCATGCACTTGCGTAATGCACCAACGACGTTGATGAAAGACCTTGGGTACGGTGCCGACTATCGCTATGTACATGACGAACAGGACGCACTGGCTGCCGGCGAGTGCTACTTTCCGGACGACATGTCGCCGGTGAAGTATTATCATCCCGTGCCGCGCGGACTGGAGATACAGATTCGCGAAAAACTCGCTGAAATTGCCAGGCGAAGCGCTGGCGCCGAAGAATCCGGACATGATTGATCCAAAATTACTCAGAACGTCGCCCGCCGACGTTGCAGAAAATCTTGCCAGACGCAATTTCGTGTTTGATGTGGCGGGCTATGCGTCGCTGGAAGCGCGGCGGAAATCTCTTCAGGTAGACGTAGAGAATCTGCGTGCAGAACGCAACGCCAGTGCCAAACGAATCGGCAAGGCAAAAGCAGACGGTGAGGATATCGCGCCGCTGCTAACGGCTGTCGAGGATCTTGGCGCGGAGCTGGAAAGTACGGAAGCTGCCTTGCAGGATATCCAGAGCGAACTTCGCGATATTGATCTGGGCTTACCGAATCTGCTGCAGGACGACGTGCCGGAAGGCGCTGACGAATCGGCCAATGTTGAGTTGTCGCGTTGGGGTGAACCCCGGGAGTTCGATTTCACCCCGCGCGATCACGTTGATCTCGGTGAAGGCCTGGCGTTGCTGGATTTCAACGCGGCGGCGAAAATATCGGGATCGCGATTTGCAGTGCTTCGCGGACCGCTGGCGCGGCTGCAACGGGCTCTGATTCAATTGATGCTGGATATGCATACGGGCGATCACGGTTATGCCGAAGTGTATGTTCCGTACATCGTCAAAGCAGACGCGCTGATTGGCACCGGGCAGCTGCCGAAATTCGAGAACGATCAGTTCAAGACGACGGATGAGCCGCCGTTCTATTTAATTCCTACTGCCGAAGTGCCGGTCACCAATCTGGTACGCGAAGCAATCGTCGAGGCAGCCGAGCTGCCGTTGATGTATGTCGCGCATACGCCGTGTTTTCGCTCCGAGGCGGGATCACATGGCAGGGATACTCGCGGCATGATTCGTCAGCACCAGTTCGAAAAGGTCGAATTGGTGCAGATTGTTGCACCATCGCAATCGGCTGATGCGCTGGAAGCGCTGACCGGACATGCCGAGGCCGTGCTGCGCGCGCTCGAACTGCCGTATCGCAAGATTATTCTATGTGCGGGTGATATCGGATTCGGTGCGCAGAAAACCTACGACCTTGAAGTCTGGTTGCCTGGGCAGGACGCGTATCGGGAGATCTCGTCCTGTTCGAACTACGGCGAGTTTCAGGCGAGACGTATGCAGGCGAGATGGCGCAACCCCGAGTCAGGTCGACCGGAACTCCTGCACACGCTGAACGGCTCGGGAGTGGCTGCGGGCAGGGCGCTGATCGCGGTGTTAGAGAATTATCAGAATGCCGATGGATCCGTAACGGTACCCCGTGCCCTCCGGCCGTACATGGGAGATTTTAAAAAGCTGACCGCCGCCATATGATCGTTGGTTCCAGGCAAAAAAAAGGCCGGCATTCGCCGGCCTTTTCGTTTATGTCGACTGCAGTATCAGTCCCTGCTCATGAACAACCGCAGGATGTAGAGAAACATAATGGCGATCGAAGAGAACAATGCCATTGCCGCTGCAACGTAACGATCCTGAGGATAGTGATGCATGATATTCGACGTATCGTAGAGAATCGCCGCGCCTGCGAAGCCGATCATGGCGACCGAAAACCAGGTGCCTAGCTGGAAGCCGAATATGATGCTGCCGATGATCGCGACGATCGCAAGCATGAATGCCCAGATGATGATGCCGCGAAGAAACGAGAAATCCTTCTTCGTGATCATGACTGTGGCGATCAGGCCGATACTGCCAAGAACGGTAACGCCAGCCGCGCTATCGATGGCACCAGGAGCAACTTGCGAGGCCATGAGCAACATCGGCGAGAATACGACCGCGTAGACGAAGACGAATACCGCGAACACAGCGTACTGAACGGGCAACGACTTGAGCTTGTGGGCCAGATGCGAACCACCCCAGCCGACCAGAATGAACGCGCCAAGCGTGATTAGCGGATTGTTCGCAGTCATCACCGCAATGTTCTGCGCGATGCCGGTCTGGAGGAGGTAAGCCTCTACGCCGGCGAAGGCGAGTATTGCGCCCACCACATGCGCGTAGGTCTTCCAGATAAAGCTGGACCGGTCCTCCGCGGATAACTCTGAAACGGGCGCCAGATAGTTGACGTTCTCGTTCATCCTGCTTACTCCTGCGTTAAATCCAAGGGGCAAATTCTACCACTTCTGACATACCGTCATGGGGGCATGTTCCCGTATTTCCAGAAAAGAATCCTATCTTTTCACGTACTTTTTAATGGCTTTCGGCCCGACTTCGGCACCGTAAATATTGCCCTGCGAGTCCACCGCGACCCCTTCGGCTGCACTGGTTGCACTGTTGTCCTGGTCCGGCTCCGGATCCGGAATAAAGGCCGTGACAAACCCGTCGGTGGCACTGCCAATCCGGATCCCGCGTTTAAAGCCGCCGTTGCGGCGAGCGTTGGACTCCGAATCTGCAGAATAGAGAACATCGTTCTCGTCGATGAACAATCCACTCGGCCGGCCAAACTGGTACCACGTCGCAAGGTGCTCGCCTTCCTGGGTAAAAATCTGGATGCGACTGTTGCCACGATCACCGACGAAGAGTCGCCCGGCGGAATCCATGGCAAGGGCATGCGGGTCACGAAACTCGCCGTGATCGCCGCCTTCCGAGCCCCACTGCAGGATAAATTTGCCGTTGCTGTCGAATTTGATGATGCGGTTGTTGCCCGTCGCGTCGTGACCGTCGGCAACAAAGATGTCGCCGTTCGGCGCGACCAGCATGTCGGAGGGTTTGTTAAATACATCCGTGCCATCGCCGGCAACGCCTTCTTTGCCGAGCGTCATGAGCAATTCACCATCCGGACTGAATTTCATGATGGTGTGACCTACACCGTCCGGTACCGGCGCGTAACCGACCGCATCTGCGATCCAGACATTGTCGTCCGCATCGACATAAATGCCATGCGGCCAGGTGATCATGCCACCGCCGAAGCTCTTGACGACCTTGCCATTCTTATCAAACAGCATCACCGGGTCCACGTCGCTGCCGACGCAGAGATTGCTGCCGCAGCGTTCTGCGATCCAGATATGTTCGCCGTCATTGGCAGGATAAACAGCGCTGGTTGCGCCCCACTCGCGTCCATCCGGCAGCGTTGCCCAGCCTTCCACCGTGCGGTAGGGATTTGCGGCGCTGTTCTGAGCGCTTGCGGTTGCGGCCAGCGTCGTTAAGGCGACTGCCAGAAATAAGTTAATACCTGTCATGCTGATGCTCTTCAACTTCCTTCCCCTGTAGTCAGTTGCCCGCGGCAACAATCCGGTTTTTGAGAATGCCAACGCCTTCGACTTCAATTTCAACAACGTCACCGGGCTTCATGGCGGCGGTTGCGCCTGGCGTGCCGGTGTAAATTATGTCGCCGGGATACAATGTGACGTACTGGCTGATATAGCTCAGGATGGCGTGGACGTCATGTATCTGGTCGACGGAGCTTTGATCCTGCATGGTCTTGCCATTCAGTCGGGTCTGGACACGAAGATCCAGGTAATCAAGTCCGCTGACAACGGCTGGGCCGAGCGGTCCGAATGTGTCGCTCCCCTTGGCGCGGAACCATTGCAGATCGTTTGCCTGCCAGGATCGCTCACTGACATCATTGCCGGCCGTTACGCCAAAAATGTAGTCGGCTGCTTCGTCGGCAGATACTTTGCTGGCAGTTTTGCCTACTACGATAACCAGCTCACCCTCAAAGTGCAGGTCAGTCGCATCGGGCGGATAGACGACATTGGTATCCGGGCCCGTGATGGTCGTTGGCAGTTTTAAAAAAATGGGCGGGTATTCCGGAATTGGCCGGTTCTCCTCGTGGGTCATTTCTTCACGGTGACTGATGTAGTTGTAGCCCACCGCTATGACCTTGGACGGTTCTGCCGGCGCCAGTAATGTCACATCCGCCATAGCCACCGTCTTACCGGTTGCTTTGCCACCCAGCCAGGGTGCGCGATCCAGCTGCTCGACCTGGTCGCCACGCTCAATGCCGTAGCTGACCTGCCCGCTGTGGTCGTATCGAACGTATTTGCTAATGTCTGCTGCCATCGAATTTGCCCCGGTCAGCGCGATCAAACACAACATGTGCCTGAGTATCGCCAGTCCTGATTTCATGATTGAGTCCCCCGCGGATCGCTGCCGGTGGATCACCGGACGAGCTTCCTCAGCCTGTCTTCGAGACGCGAAGTCTCCAAGTCTTGGCGGTTCTTTGCAAGTCGCCTTCGCACCGCTATCCGCTGGCCAGCCGCAATTTCATCGCTGCGTTGTAATCCCACGGCAAAAATTGCATCGTACGCCCCGGTCAAGGTCTCGAGGATCGACAGGCTATGCCGGACACGCTCGGCGGGTACTGGTCGCTGTTGCCGCTGCTGGTAACGCTTCTGCTTGCGTTCGTCACGCGATCGGCGCTGGTGGCGATGCTCGTTGGTACCTTCGTCGGCACCCTGATGCTGGGCGACCTGCCCGGTGTCGGCTTGAACGAGCTGTTTCAGTCTTCCCTTGGTAATGGCGATTTTATCTGGATTTCTGAAATCGTCATCCTGATTGGCATTCTCTTCGAGCTGTTCAAAAGATCAGGTGTACTGCACGCGCTCGCAGGAAGGTTCCGTAGCACTGCCGGGAGTCGCAGACGTATCGAACTGTCGGCCTGGGGGATGGGATTCGTCATCGTTGACGACTACTTTAGTCCGTTGCTGACCGGCGCCGTGATCCGACCCATGTCAGACCGCGTCGGTGTGCCGCGAGAGAAACTCGCCTTTATTCTCGATTCGACCACGGCATCCGTCTGTATTCTCGTGCCATTCACCGCGTGGGGGGCCTATCTGGCGAGCCTTATTGCCCAAAGCGAAGCGGTCAGTTCAGTGGATGAAGGCTTGTCCATTTTCATCTCAGCGATCAAATACAATTTTTATCCGATGCTGATGCTGCTATTCACGTTGCTCGTGTGCGCCAGGGTGATTCCGGATTTCGGGCCGATGCGGAAGGCAGAACGTCGTGCCGCTGAAACCGGGGCGCTGGTCCGTCCCGGCGGCAAGCCATTGGTCGGCGATAGCGACGATCAGGTGCTGGCCGAGGTGGCAGGGCCGCCGCCCTCACTGCTGCTCGAACTGCTGCTGCCCGTTGTCATACTCATTACGGTAGGCGCCCTAAGCCTGATACAAACCGGTTCGGTGCGAATCGTCGAAGCGTTCATGCTGGCGACGGTCTGGCTGCTGGTAGTGCTTGGCGTTCGCGGCCGCCTGAAGAGCGCAGAAGAGGTTGCCGACGTCATCGTCGCAGGCACACGAAGCGTGATGCCGGCGCTGCTCATCGTCGCGCTGGCATATGCGCTCAACGCGGTGACGACCGCGTTGGGTGCCGGCCAGTTCATTATCGAACAATTCAGTTCAGATTTGTCGCCCAATTCATTGGTCTTATTGACCTTTTTAATGACTGCGGCAATTTCATTCTCGACCGGAACGTCCTGGGGAGCATTTGCGCTCATGATGCCGGTCGCTCTGCCGGTGGCCTTTGAGTTCACAGCCGGTGACGCCGGACCACTGGTCTACCAGACCGTGGCTGCAATCGCCGGCGGCGGAATTTTCGGCGACCACGCCTCTCCGGTATCGGACACGACGGTACTGTCGTCGGTAGGGGCGGGCAGCGATCACATCGATCATGTCGTCACGCAACTCCCGTATGCAGTGGCAATGGCGGCCATTACCGCAGGACTTTATGCATGGATATGAATTTCGATTTCGATGAACGCGTGAGCCGTCGCGGCAAGGGGTCATTCAAATGGGACGACAACCAGCGCCTCTTCGGCCGTCCTGACCTGCTGCCGTTCTGGGTCGCGGACATGGACTTCAGGACACCCCAGCCGATACTCGACGCCATCGCCGAGCGCTGCAAACATCCGGTGCTTGGTTATGAGATCCGCCTGCAGGAGTACTATGACGTCATTACAGACTGGCTGGCGGAACGACATGACTGGCAGGTACCGAAGGAATGGCTCATGTTTTGTCCGCCCAGTTCTATCGTCGGCATCTATGGGCTCATCGCCGAGCTGACAAACCCTGGGGACACGATTCTCGCGCCGACCCCGACTTACGGACCACTGATCAGCCTCATCGTCGCGAATGGCCGCACGATCATTCGAAGTCCGCTCAGCGAGGATCAGGAGGGCCGCTTTCACCTTGACATTGAGGACCTTGCCGCAAGACTGGCCCCGGAGACGCGTCTCGTGCTGATGTGCAGCCCCAACAATCCGGTCGGCAGGGTGTTCGAGCAGGCAGAACTGGATGCCCTCGCGGCGCTGGCAGAGGCAGAGAATCTGATCGTTGTCTCAGACGAAGTGCACGCCGACCTTGTAATGCCGGGTCATCGCCATATTCCCTATGGCAAGGTTGGCGGCAAGCGTTCGGTCACTGTGATCTCACCGAATAAAACGTTCAATACCGCGGGTATTCCGCAGACGACGCTAATCATTCCCGACGCGGACCTGCGGGCGAAATTTCAACGCTACCTGAATCGAATGCAGCTCAACCACGACAACACCTTTGGCGCGGTTGGCATGCTTGCGGGCTACCGTCACTGCGGCGCCTGGCTGGAAGCGGTAAAGCAATACATTTTTGCCAACCACACCTTGGCCGAAGAATTCCTGCAGACGGAGCTTAGCGGCGTGCGTAAAGTTCGCGCCGAAGGCACCTATCTTGCCTGGCTGGATTTCCGCGGGGCCGGGATATCGCAGGACGAGCTCATGCAAAGACTCGTGCACAAAGGCGGCGTCGGGCTCTATAGCGGCACAGACTTCGGGGAAGAGGGCAGAGGCTTTTTTCGCATGAACCTCGCGTGTCCCCGAGCGCTGCTGCTCGAAGGACTTAACGGCATAGCGAAAGCGATGCGGGACTGAGCAAGGCCTGTGTCAAAGTGGCGGAGAGGGTGGGATTTGAACCCACGAAGGGCTACAAACCCTTGCTGGTTTTCAAGACCAGTGCATTCAACCGCTCTGCCACCTCTCCGCAGCCAGACTCGTGAGCCGACGCGCATTTTGCGGGCTAGCTGCGGGCATTTCAACCAGTAGGCGGGTGCGCCGATCCTGCATAGCATTGATAATGGCCCGACTCGGCGCCATATACTGGCGAACCATGCCGGCATCGCAAGGTCTGAGTGAACACAGGGGGTTCGAATGCACCAAAATGCATGCTACACGGTAAGGCGAAGAAACAAGTGGGCGGTGGCGCTGTGCGCGGTGCTGGTCGCCACGGCCTGCTCGGTCACACCCACTGGAAAGGTACAGGCCGATGTCGTTGACAGCATTATGTCGGAAATGTCGCGGCTGGAAAAAAGTGGCTCTGCTTCGGCGGATCAGTGGTATGCGCTGTCTGTAAAAGCGCGCGAGGCGGGCGACACGGGGGCTGCGAGACTTGCGCTTGAGCGGGCGGTTAGCAAAGGATTGGCGCCGGTCAGGGCCGGGATAGAAAGGTCCCGTCAGGCTGTCGCATTGAATGATCCGCAGGCCGCCATAGAGACCTTGCAGAGCTTGTTCGAGCAAGGCTTTAACGCGGTTGGCGTGCTTAACGCAGATCCTGTGATCAGCTCTCTTTCGGGCCAGAGTGATTATGACGAGCTCATTGCCAGCATGTCGTTGCAGGCTTATCCCTGCGCCCACACCGAGGGTTTCGCAGATTTTGATTTCTGGCTCGGTGAATGGGATGTCCATCTGGCAGACGGCACGCCAGCCGGCAGCAATATTATCGAGCGCGAGGAGCGCGGCTGCGTGCTGATCGAGCACTGGACGAGCACCAACGGCGGTACGGGCATGAGCATCAATTATCCGGACCTTGCCAGTGACGATTGGGTGCAGACCTGGATTGCGGAAGGGGGCACACAGATCAATATTCGCGGCGGCCTGAGCAATGAGGGCATGGCCATGGTGGGCACGATACATTATGTCGCAAATGGAACGACGTTCCCTTTTCGTGGACTGTGGACACCTTTGCCGGACGGCCGTGTGAGACAATTTTTTGAGCAATCCAGCGACGAGGGTGGCACATGGCAGCCCTGGTTCGAGGGCTTTTACACCCGTAAACAATGACAGGTTAGCGAATTCATGAATCAGCAGTTCAGGCGCAGGCAGCTGCCTGCAGGTAATCCTTTCGCCAGTGCACTGGTGGTCATCGTCGGCATTCTTGTCATTTCGTTGTCACTGGCACTGGGCGTGGTGGTTTTTGTCGGCATCGCCGGCTTCGTACTGGTGATGGCTGCGATAATGAGTGTGCGTGGCTGGTGGCTTGCGCGCGGGTTTGGCCGCAGCCGTCAGAAAAATGCGGCTCGCGGCCCCGAAGACCCGCAGGACCCACCGCAAATCATCGAGGGCGAGTTCCACGAAGTGAACAGTCGCCGCGATTCGGAGGAAAAGCCGGGGTCATAGTCACGCAGGCAAAAACCTCGTAAGCTCGCTGTCCATGCGTTATGGCAACAGTGACATTGATCGCCGCAAGAAACGTCGTCGGCATCGAATTCAGGTCGTTCTGATCTATGCTGCGATCGCGATCGGACTCGCTTGGTTTTTTGAGTCGCAGTCTACGACGACGATCATTCTCGTTCGTCATGCAGAGAAAGCAGCCACGCCAGCCGATGACCCGCCGCTAACGGGCGCTGGGCAATCGCGTGCGGCAGAACTGGCGCGGCAGCTCGTTGCCGCCGATGTCGTTGCCGGTATTGATGCGGTGTACGCCACACCTTTTCGTCGTACCGTCGATACGGCCAGACCGGTAGCCGAGGCACTCGACCTTGAGGTCAATCTTTACGATCCGGATGACAATGCTGCCGTGATCGAACAGATCCTTAAGGCGCACAAGGGTGAAATCATACTCGTCGTCGGGCACAGCAATACCGTGCCAACCCTCATCGCGGATCTCGGTGCAAGCAAGCTGGTGCCTGAAATCAGCGAAGCTGAGTACGACAATTTGTACCTGGTCTCCATACCCTGGTTCGGTAAGACTAAAACGATACGATTGCGCTATGGAACTCCCTATATCCCGGCGACGAGCGGCGGAACCACTGGCGACGCAGAGATGCCCCGTTAAGTGATCAGGACGATCACCGCAGCATGATTTCTGAGGGTGCAATTAATGTCGCGACCTCCGGTCGAGGGAGTTACGACATTACTGCCGAAATTGCGAACGCCGTTTCAGCAGCCGGAATTGGCACCGGGATATGCCACGTATTTATCCGGCACACCAGCGCATCACTGATAATCTGCGAAAACGCGGATCCAGACGTGCGGTCGGATCTTGAGACATTCATGGTTCATTTGGTGCCTGACGGGGACCCGATGTTCAAACATACAGATGAAGGGCCGGACGACATGCCTGCACATGTACGCAGTATTCTGACCCAGTCGGATTTGACGATTCCGATCAGAGACGGCCGTTGTGCGCTTGGCACCTGGCAGGGCGTCTATTTATGGGAGCATCGTCTGGCCGCGCATCAGCGTACCGTGTTGCTGACGATTCTGGGTGACGGTCCCTAATCGGGCGACGTTATCCTCATTCCTGCGGTTTCTCGCAGCACTACTGCCTTCTCGATAAAGGCCTTGTGCTTTGCGACCTGCACATTCGCTTCCAGCGCGCTTTGAATTTTCTGTCCCTGATTCACCAGATAGGTAACGCGTCTGACACCGAATCCCAGCGGCCCGTCCGCGTCATACATCCGTATAGCGACCTTGTCGGGATCGCAGATTAATGAAAACGGCAAATCGTGCTCTTCTTTGAAGCGCCGGTGACTTTCGGCATCCTGGGGGCTGATACCGACAACTTTCAGTCCGACGGCAAGGATATCCTCGTGCATGTCGCGAATGAAGCAGGCTTCCTTGGTGCAGCCCGGTGTGAAATCGGCGGGATAGAAATACAGGATGAGCGCGCTATCTTCCAGCAGTTGCGTTAATGAAACGTCTTTTCCGGTTTCATCGGGTAGGACGAATTCCGGCGCCACATCTCCGGCTTTTAACATCGATCGGTCCCCTGGCTGCTAGAAGATCGCCTGCATCACCTGGTAGCCCGGTTCTTTCATACCAAGCGACAGATACGTTTCTTTAGCACGCTCGTTGTTTTTCTCCAGATACAGACGCAGTCCGCAGGCATCGGCGTCCGCAGTGGCCAACGATTCTACATGTTTGTACATGGCGGAGAACACTCCCTGGCGGCGAAATTCAGGCGGCACGTACACACTCTGGATCCACCACAGCATGCCATTTCGCCAATCGCTCCACTCATAGGTCACCATAATCTGACCCGCTACATCCGAACCGGACATGGCTATCCAGTAACGACCTTTCGACGGATCCGCCAGCAGTGCCGCAACGCCCGGCAGAATGAGTTCGGAATCGAGCGAACGTCCCTCCGTTTCCTCTGCCAGCCTGTTATTGAAATCGGCAATTTGCTTTTGGTCGGCCGCCACGGCCTCTCGCATACTGATATTCATCTGCTTCACTCCGCTCCGTCGAAAGCGCGGCGGGAATAAATCTGCGCGCATTGCAGCGGCATTATAGGCAAATCAACGCGCCATCCGAACGGCGAATGAACCGGATGACGCCGTTCTGCTAGAATCCCGCCGAACATTTTGAGCGCCCCGGTAGCTCAGCAGGATAGAGCACCAGATTCCTAATCTGGGGGTCCCATGTTCGAATCATGGTCGGGGCACCAAGAAGAAGAGGGGCCAAAGGCCCCTTTTTTTATTGGTGGTCTGGCCTGGTGATGAGGACATCGTTCGACAAAATGCGGCAGCATTTTGGGCGTCGGAGCGCAGCGCAGACGGCTCGCAGAGCCGCGGATCGCGTCGGCGCGATCTGCGCCCATCATGGTCGGGGCACCAATAAGAAGAGGGGCCAAAGGCCCCTTTTGTTATTGGTGGTCTGGCCTGGTGATGAGGACATCGTTCGACAAAATGCGGCAGCACTTTGTGCGTCGCAGCAATCGTCATGAGGATTTCTACTCTGATGCCAATCGTCGCTAAGAATAATTTATCCTTCAATGCGGCGCATTTGCGATGTCTGTCGCAGTCGAAAGCAATAGCGCTATGCAAAAACACGCGCACGATAACTATCCAGAATAGTGTCATTCGATGACATTTCTCGACAAGAAGAAATCATAAATTTCGCTGAGTGTAACGCTTGCCATAATCCGGACCTTCTCACAGAATACTATCGGACGCTTCGAGAGCTAGCTCTCATTTCTGCAAAAAGTAGGGGGGAACTTGCGTCAATGAACCGCAGGAATGTGTTCCGCTTCATAGTTCTCTGCAATTGAGATCAGTATTCTACAGTCATAGTCCAGTCTCCAAGTGCATTCGATGAATCGCCAATTTACATCACACATGGTTCGACTAATGCTGGCAGTGTTGCTGGCAACATCTGCTGCACATGCCGGCGATTTCCGCTCCGGTCTCACTGCTTTCCGCGCCAAAGAATATGATGTCGCCATGCAAGCCTGGCTGCCGCTGGCCGAAGCTGGCGATGTCAGCGCTATGTACAACATCGCGCTGATGTATGACGAAGGGCTTGGAGTCAAAGTTGATAAACAGCGTGCGCTGAAGTGGTATCTGGTGCCCGCTGAAAGTGGTGATGTGGCTGCGCAGTTTAACGTCGCGATGATGTATGACTTCGGCGACGGCATTCCTGAGGACAATACGAAAGCCATCTACTGGTATACGCACGCAGCGAAGCAGGCTGACGAGCAGGCGCAGTTCAACCTTGGCGTCATGTATGCGACAGGTGAAGGCGTTGAGGTCAACGCTGAACAGGCAATCTACTGGTACAAATTCAGTGCGGACCTCGGCCACACGTCCGCGCTGTACAATCTTGGCAGCATTTACAGTGCCGGTGAGCTGGTGCCTGTCGATGCGGAGCAGGCGGTCAAATGGTACACGCGCGCAGCCGATTTCGGCGATAACGATGCGGAATTTGCGCTGGCCCTGATGTACGACGAAGGCGACGGTGTCAGCAAGGACGACCAGCTTGCCACCGAATGGTATGAGCGCGCGGCGGAACATGGCCATTTGCGTGCTCAGTTTAATCTGGCTGTCATGTTCGATCTGGGTGAAGGCGTGCCGGAAGATAACGCGCGCGCGGCTCACTGGTATCGTGTTGCAGCAAATCGCGGTCATCCGGAAGCGCAGCTCAACCTCGGCCTGATGTATGAAAATGGCGAAGGAATCGATAAGAATTTGAGCGCCGCGCTTGGCTGGTACCGTAAGGCTGCCGAGCAGGGTTTGAGCGACGCGCAGTACGCGGTGGCGTTAATGTACGACGATGGCGTCGGGGTCGCTGAAAACAACGCCGAAGCAATCAAGTGGTATCGCCTCGCCGCAGAGCAGGGTGATTCGCAGGCGCAGAACAATCTGGGTGCAATGTACGACGCCGGCGAGGGAACGGCTCCCGACGACAATGCCGCTGTGCACTGGTACACGATGGCCGCCCTGCAGGGAAATACTATCGCGCAGAATAATCTCGGTGCGATGTACTACGCCGGTGAAGGCATCAAGGAAGACAAGTCGGAAGCGTACAAATGGTTCTACGTAGCCGCTGAGCTGGGTAACGAGGACGCCCGCAACAACAGGGACCTTGCAACGCGTGCCATGCGGAATGCAGAAGTCAGCAAGGCAAAGGACCTGGCCATTCGCTGGCTGGCTGAATTCGGCGACTAGCCCGTAGCCCCCTGCCAGGCGCATGCTGCGCCGTTCCTGCGCGCTCATTCGCGCGCCAAAGACCCGGCCAACCCCCTGTGCCGGAAATAAATCTCCCCGCTAAACCAGCCCGGCTGCACGCAGGCACGCGCATTTTGGATACCATGGCACTTACGGAGCATGCGAGGTGCGGATATGGGCATCCTGACGAAAACAGTGGAATATCGCGACGGCGAGACAGTTCTCGAAGGATATATGGCGTGGGACGATACGGGTAGTGACGCGTTGCCCTGTGTGCTCATCGGTCACACCTGGGCGGGGCGCAGCGAATTCGAGGAAAAAAAGGCGGAGCAGCTGGCCGAGCTGGGGTATTCGGCGTTTGCCGTCGATCTCTACGGTAAAGGTATTCGCGGCCGTAACCGCGAGCATAATACGGCGCTGATGCAGCCACTGCTTGACGATCGGGCGCTACTGCAGCGGCGCATGCAGGCCGCGCTCGCCTGCTGCAGAAAGCAGCGGGAAGTCGACGCCTCCCGGGTCGCCGCCATGGGGTTTTGCTTTGGTGGTCTGTGCGTGCTGGATCTGGCGCGATCCGGCGCAGATATTCTTGGCGTTGCCAGTTTTCACGGCCTGTTCTCCCGCCCGGCAAACCTGGACGATGTGACCATCGAGTGCAAAGTTCTCGTGCTGCACGGCTGGGACGATCCGATGGCGACACCGGATCTGGTGCTGGCGCTCGCGGAGGAACTGACCGCTGCCGGCGCCGACTGGCAGATTCATGCCTATGGCAATACCCTGCATGCATTCACCAATCCGACTGCCGACGATGCGGCATTCGGTACCGTGTACCATGCTGATGCTGACCGGCGATCGTGGCAGAATCTGCAGCTGTTTCTTGCCGAGATTTTTCATGCGCCCGTGGCGCAACGCTGAAACGAACTTACCTGACTGGATATGACAATGAGCAGAAACCCGTTTTTCAATAATGTCTTGTTGCTGGCACTGCTGTCTCTCAGCTACGCCTGCAGCCAGGACGAACCCCCCACTGCAGCTTCCCCGGCAGCCACGACAGCGCCGGCAGACCAGCAGAACTCGGCAGAGGTTGCGGCAACGCAGATTACGGCAGACTACATGCGTGCGCACATTAAAGAGCTTTCCGACGACAAGTACGAAGGACGCGGTCCCGGTTCAAAGGGCGACATTGCTGCAAGGAAGTACCTGGCGGACGAAATGCAGAAGCTCGGTCTGCTTCCGGGTGGGACTGACGGCTCCTGGGAGCAACCGTTTGAGCTGGTGGGAGTGACTGCCTCGCAACCGCCGGAATGGACCTTCGCCAAAGGAAATAACTCACTGACCTTGAAGCAGTGGGATGAATTTATCGTTTCCAGCGGGGTGCAATCCGCGCGTGCTGAAGCCAGCGATGCCGAGGTCGTCTTCGTCGGCTATGGCATCCAGGCACCGGAATACGGGTGGGATGATTACAAGGATGTCGATGTCAGCGGCAAGATTGTCATGATCATGAATAACGATCCGTCGTGGGACCCGGAGCTGTTCGCAGGCGAGACCCGACTCTGGTACGGCCGCTGGGATTACAAATACCTGAATGCCGCGAGGCAGGGTGCGGCGGGCGCCATCATCATCCATACACAACCCTCCGCCGGCTATCCCTTCCAGGTCGTGCAGACCTCCTGGACAGGTGAACAATTTGAACTGCCGGCCGGAGAAGAGCCTCGGCTGCAGGTGCAGGCCTGGGTCACAGAAGACATTGCGCGCGAACTGGTAACGCTGGGCGGGCAGGATCTCGATCAGCTTCGGGAAGCAGCGGACAACCGCGATTTCGTTCCGGTTCCGCTGGGGGTGCAAACATCGATTGACCTGGACGTTTCAATTAACCGTGTGGCCTCTGCAAATGTATTGGGACTCATTCCCGGAAGCGATCCGCAGCTTGCTGACGAGGTTGTGATCTACACGGCGCACCATGATCACCTTGGTATTGGTACGCCGAATGCCGACGGCGACAACATATACAACGGCGCCATGGACAACGCTTCCGGTGTTGCCCAGGTCCTCGCCATGGTCAGGGCAATCAAGGCACTGCCAAAAGCACCGCGGCGTTCGATACTCGTGGCCTTTGTAGGCGCGGAAGAACAGGGGCTGCTTGGCTCAAAATATTACGCATCGCACCCGACATTTCCGCCCGGTAAAATTGCGGCGAATCTCAACTACGACGGAGGCAATATCTGGGGTCACACTCATGATGTGACGTTCGTGGGGCTGGGGAAATCGACTATCGACGACATCGTCACGGCCATCGCAACCGAGCAGGGCCGGGTCGTTACCGCGGATCAATTTTCTGATCGCGGCTATTTTTACCGATCCGATCAATTCAGCTTCGCCAAAATCGGCGTACCAGCGATGTACCTGGACACCGGTACCGATTTCGTGGACCGGCCCCCGGAGTGGGGTCGTGAACAGGTCGACCATTACACGGATGTGAATTATCACCAGCCATCGGATGAATACGACCCCAGCTGGAACCTGGAGGGAATGGTCGAGGACGCGTTACTGGGTTACTGGACGGGGCTCGCAATCGCCAATGCCGATGACATGCCACGCTGGAACGAGGGCGACGAATTTGAAGCGGCGCGACAGGAGGCGCTGAAAGAAAGCCCCTGAAAGTCGTCGTCGCGCGCGCTGCTTCGTTATTCCGAATTTGACTCCCGTTCGGCGAAGCGTGCCCGTCGACCGCCAGCCAGCGCATAGAGAAGCAGACCGGCCAGCAGCAGACCACCGGTCATCACCCAGGATCGAAGATCCGACTGGGCACCAATCCAGACGCTGATAATCAGGGCGATAGCGGGGATCGTGTAACCACCCTTCAGACGGAATGCTTCGCGACGATCCTCGTCACTCGCTTTCCGGCGTACTGCCGGCAATGCGCTGATGCAAAGCACGTAGGCGATCAGGCGGGTCAAGGAACTGGCTGCAGCGAGCCAGGCGAACGACCCGGACAGCGCAAAGACGAGTCCGAGGCCGCCCAGCAGGAGAATCGAGTTGCTGGGCGTCGAATACTTCGGATGCACGAAACCAAACCACTTGGGCAGCAGCCGTTTTTCTGCCAGCGCAAACGGCAGGCGCGGCACCGCCAGCATGATGCTGGACAGATTGCCGCCGATGGAAAAGAACGCGGCAAAGGTGATCAGCACTGCGCCGGCAGGTCCCATCAGTTCACGACCTACGTCGATCAGCGTTGCGCCGCTGGTGCCTGCGTCCGGTAATACCGAGATGTAGGTGAGTACGATCAGGAAATACAGAACGCCGATGATGATGATTGTGCGCACGAGCGCCAGCGGCAAAGTGGATTTGGGATTTTTCGTTTCACCGGAAATAATCGTCGCCGATTCGAAGCCGACAAACGCGTAGATCAGCAGTAGCGTAGTGCCGCCCAGATCATCGATTGTCGGCATGGTCGATGGAAAAAGCGTTTCTCCGGTCACATGCGGCAGACCGAGCACGATCAACAGCAGGATCGGCGTTATTTTGAAAAACGTCACGACGATCATGGTGCGCACACCTTCACGTACGCCGACGTAGTTAGCCCAGGTCAGTGCCAGACTGACGCCAACAATGAGCAGCGAACGGCCGACGCCGGTGGCAAAAAACGGAATCACTGCACCGAGGTAGACGGCCATCGCCGCCGTGTTCGCCGCGAATGCGGCCATGCGGCTGATAAAAAGTATCCAACCGGTGCTGAATCCAACCAGCGGGCCGAACGCAGTGGTCGTAAAAAGTACGGGTCCGCCGGATTCCTTGAAGTAGCTCGACAGCTCTGCAAATGAAAGGACAATCGTGATGACGAGCACGCCGACGATCAGGAACAGCCACGGACTCCAGGCACCGGCACGCGCCGCCACTTCCGCAGGCAGCGCAAAAATGCCGGCGCCGATCACCGAATTCAGCACCAGGATCATCGCGCCTGCCACGCCGATACCGCGGAGTAACTGTTTCTTGTCGGTTTGCTCCAGGCTAGCCACTGACGTAAATCCCCCTGACTGACGCCTGTTCCGGCGATTGCCCGGCACTATAACGACATTTGCCAGACTATTCAGCGCGTCGATTGAGGTTAGCTGGCTGCTGGCAGGCAGACCAGTGCACGTAGTAGTCTTCGCCGACGGACTTTCGCGCCGTGATGACACGAATATCGCGCGGCGTAGGCGGTCCAATTCGATTCTATTTTGCCAACGGTGACTCTGATGAAAAGACGCAGCCTGTACGCCCTGTTTTTCGCCTGTACTTTCCTCGCGGACGCAGGCATGGCTGCAGAGGATGTGTCAGAGATCCTCAACTTTCGCCAGTATTCGCCGCTCTTCGCGAGCGCGGGTCAGCCCACCCCGGAGCAGCTGTCGCTGCTCAAGCCGGCCGGATTCGAGCAGGTTATCTACATCGCACTCAGCAACAGCCGTGACGCCGTCGCGGACGAAGACGTGCTGATCAAAAATGCGGGTATGGACTACATTCACATCCCGGTTATCTACGATGCGCCGACAACGACGGACTTCTACGTATTTGCCAGCGTGATGCAGCGCGATCCGGACAGAAAGACACTTCTGCATTGCGCGGCAAATTATCGGGCGTCGGCGTTCGCCATGCTGTATCGCGTTCTTTACCAAGGGGTGTCCCTGGCAGAAGCAAAAGCAGATATGAATGCGGTCTGGACACCGAATGAAGACTGGCGGCAGCTTATCTTTGAGGTGCTGGCTGAGCACGACATCGCGCCGGATTGCGCGGGCTGCGACTGGACCGTGAGTGAGTAAGTGCAGTTAGTTGCCGGGGAAACGCACACGTTTTCATACGGCCTGCCGCATGGACATTGAAATCAAAAACGCCATAATGCCGACTGGCGAGTGGCAGGCGCCCGGGGAATTCGGAGGACCGATCGTCGTCCGTCAAATCAATTTAAATGTGGATCGAGTGATATGAAAAACGGGCTGATAACTTTTGCTCTGGCATTGCTGACAGTTGCTCTGTCATCCGGGGCAGACGCGCAACAGGCGGACTTTGTCGCGAGAAACGGCGTGATGTGGACCGTGGACGAAGACAATCCGCGTGCCGAGGCCGTGGCGTCACTGAACGGCAGGCTGATCTACGTCGGCAACAACGCCGGCGTCGAGCGTCACATCGGACCGGGAACGGAAGTTGTCGATCTGGAGGGCGCCTTCGTGACGCCGGGATATTACGACAATCACGTTCATTTCGAGGGTACAGGCCGCCTTCTGTATGGCCTTAATCTGCTTGACGTAGCCGATGAGTCGACATTCGTTTCGAGGGTCCGTGACGTGCATGATCGCTACGCGGCGGGTACCTGGATTACGGGGGGTGACTGGTCCGCCTACGAAACCTGGGCGGAAGGTGACGTTGCGGAAGCCGGCCGGGAGGTCAATCCCGACGACCTTTATGGCAACCTGTTTCTGCCTAACAGAAACATGATTGATTCTTTTACGCGGGAGCGGCCGGTCCTCGTGCGTCGTTTTGACCGAAAGGTCTACATGGCAAACGGTGCTGCACTGGCGCTCGCCGGAATTCGCAGAGGAACGCCGGATCCTGAAGGTATTGCGATCGAACGGGATGCTAGCGGCGAGCCGACCGGCGCCCTGTTCAATCCGGTGACCGGTGCGGTTGAGTCGACAGTACTGGTGCGCGACAACGTGCGCGCATTGTTTGATCCGTTAATTCCGGCTCCGTCGCGTGAGCAGCGCATGGCTGAAACCCGGGAAGCGTGGAAAAAGATGGCAAGTGTCGGCGTGACCAGTTATTGCGATATCACTTCGGACCCTGTTTACGTCGATATCTATCGCGAAATGCGCGACAAAGGCGAAATGACTGCGCGCGCCCGCTACCGGCCGCCGCTTGAGAACTGGGAGTCCATGGCGGATCTCGGCATCCTGATTGGCTTTGGTGACGACTGGATTCGCTTTGGCGCGACCAAGGCCTGGATCGACGGCATCATGGGAAACAGTTCGGCCAGGTTTTACGAACCCTACACGCACAATCCGTCAAGCCGCGGTATATGGCGCGACATCATGTTTCCATTCGAGCGCAGTCCGCTGAATCCTGAGGACATGCAAAGCCGGCTGGAGCGGCTTGCGCTCGAGGCCGATGCGGCAGGCATTCAGCTTACCGTGCATGCCATCGGCGACGAAGCCAATGGATATCTGATGGATATGCTCGAGCGCATTATTGCGAAGAACGGCGAGAAGGATCGCCGCTTCAGGCTGGTGCACGCGCAGGTAATGAACGACAGGGATATCGAACGTGCTGGCAAAATGAATATCGTTGCCGAAGTGCAGCCGTTTCATACCTCCGATGACATGCGCTGGATGGAAGAACGGATCGGTCGCGATCGCTCACGTGGTGCCTACGCTTTTCGCCGTCTTTGGGATTCGGGAGCTGTCGTCAGCTTCGGCTCCGACTCTCCGGGTACCAATGCATCGCGCTATTACCTGAACCCCATGCTTGGACTGTACGCCGCCGTTACCCGGAAAACGCTCTCTGGGCAACCTGAAGGCGGATGGTTCCCGCAGGAAAAAATCACGATCGAGGAAGCGATCAGGGCCTACACGCTGAACACTGCATACGCGGGTTTCGAGGAACATATGAAAGGATCATTGACGGTCGGCAAGCTTGCCGATCTTGCGGTGCTTTCAGACAATCTCCTCACCATGGATCCGGACGATATCAAGGATGTCACTATCAGGAAGACCATCGTGGGTGGCAAGGTCGTGTTCGAAGGCGAGTAGGGCGGGCACATTTCTACTCGTAAAGCGATTGCCATTGCAGGCAATATCGGTGTCGGCAAGTCGACGCTGGTCGAATTCTTGAGCCGCATTTACGGCATTGTGCCATTTTACGAGCCTAGCGAAGAGAATCCCTACCTCCCGGATTTTTATCGGGACATGCGGCGCTGGGCGTTTCATTCACAGCTCTATTTCCTGAGCAACAAGTTTCGTATTCACCAGGCGATGGATCGCACATCAGGCGTGGTGGTGCTCGACCGGACCATTTACGAAGATGCAGAGGTGTTCGCTACCGCGCTTCACCAGATGCAGTGTCTCGACGATCGCGACTGGCACACGTATCGGGGTCTCTATCAGGCGCTGTTAAAAGCGATTCAACCGCCGGACCTGATGATCTATCTCACTTGTTCAATGAAGACACTCAGGAAGCGTATCCAGACTCGCGCCAGGCCGATGGAAAAGGACATGCCAATGGCGTATCTCAAACGGCTCGATAGTCTGTACGGAGACTGGGTCGACCGCTACGACTTGAGTGAATTACTCGTGCTGGATACCGACAACACCGATTACATTCATGATTTCGTCCACCGCCTGGATGTCATGGAACGTATCGAGTCCATGCTGCCGGCCGGTCGCTAACAGCGCGGGCCAGCGGTACAACTCAGAACATGGCGCTCGTTAGTTGCCGAAGATTTCCACGTAGGTCGAAGGTACCGGCATGCCATCGTCATAGGCAGGCGCGTACTGACTGGCAAGGGCCGTCTGTTTCAAGGCGTCCTGACAGGTTTGCGTTGGCAGGATGCCGCTGGCGTGAACGATAGACGGACTTTGCGTCTGGCCGTCTTCGCCCAGGTAGATCCTTAGCCAAACGGCGAACTGTGCCCGTTTTGGGCAAACGTTCTGCCAGGGCTCCTTGCCGGCGATTGCACGCTGTCCGCCAATATGATCGTAGCCGTACGCCTTGATGTTTTCCTCATAACCCGAATTGAGATACAGATGAATATCTCGCTGGTCGCCTTCTGCGATGAATTCGACGCGAAACTGAACATAGACTTTTCTGTCTTTGCCATCGAACAACGCCGGGTTCATGCGCGCCTTTTTTGCCGCTTTGGTGACAGCGAGGGCATAGGGCTGATCGTACTGATCCTTGGTATAGCATCCGGTGTCTTTCATACGACCGTTCGCCTGGACTTGCGAGAAACAGCTCAACATGACTGACACTTTGCCCGTCACTTCCGGAAACAGGATGCGGGCATGCAAACGGTCTTCCTCGTCTTCAGCGTCGAAGGTTGCCGGACTATTGGCCGCAAGCGACGCTGCGGGGGCAGAGAATAGCAATGCGATGACGGGAAAAATATAGGCTTTCATCGTGCAAATATTCCGCTTTTGATTATCGTTACTTAGAAGCCCGAGGGGTCCGGAGGTTCAATCCGAAAGCGCGAACTGGCGATCCCAGAATTCATACATCGTGCGGAACAGATGTAGCTGCGCTGCATCGTCGGAGATGCCGTGCTTGCGCATCGGATAGATCATCATATCGAAGGTGATGCCGGCTTCGATCAAGCCATCACTGAAGGCCCAGGAATTCTGCGGGTGGACGTTGTCGTCGTAAGTGCCGTGCACCAGCAACAGCCTTCCATGGAGATTTGCGGCGCGCTTGACGTGCGACGTCTGAGCGTAGCCCGCTTCATTGTCGTCCGGACGCTTCATATAACGTTCGGTGTAGATCGTGTCGTAGTAATGCCAGTCCGTCACCGGTGCTACGGCAACGCCTGCGGCGAACTCCTCGCTGCTAGTCATCGATTGTAGTGTCATGGTGCCGCCACCGCTCCAACCCCAGACACCAACCCGTTCCTGGTCGATGTAAGGCTGATCTTTCAGCCAGGTCACAGCGTCAGTAAGGTCATCGAGCTCCACCGCGCCGTACAGTTGCTCGACGATGAGGTTCGCATCCGTTTTGCTTTGTCCGGCCGCGCTGCGATTGTCGACGTAGAAGACAATCACGCCGCTGTCGGCGAGTAGCTGATGGTAATAGTCGCGAGAACGTCCCTGCCATGAATTGGTAACTGTCGGTGCGCTCGGCCCACCGTAAACGTACACAATCGCGGGATAACGTTCTACGGGATCGAAGAATCGTGGTTTCAGCATCATGGCCGGCATTTTGAATCCGTCTCGTGCAGCGACCTCCAGTGGTGTCCACGGCTGAAGATCGAAACGTCGCGTGACAGCATCATTTGCTTCCACGACGATTCGCTGCCTGCCGCCGTCAGCGCGGTGCAACTGCAGGGCCGGCGGATGTTCAAGTGACGAGTAGGCGTCGAGGTAACGCATGCCATCCGGGCTGAAGCGGATGGCATGCGTACCGGGCGCTTCTGTAATGCGTTGCAGCCCAGTCCCGTCGATGCCGATACGATAGAGTTGCCGGTCCGTGGAGGAGTAAGCCTGGCGTGTGAAAAACAGGGTATTCGTGTTTTCGTCGATGTAGCTGACAGCCTGGTCCATCCCGGGCAGAGCCCCGGAGGGGCGAAGTGACCAATCACCGCTGGTGATCTGCCGTACGAGCTCGCCGTTCAGACCATACAGGTAGAGATGTGCGTTTCCGTCGCGCTCCGATAACCAGATGAACTGATCGCGATCACCAAGAAAATACAGGTCATCGTGCACATTCACCCAGCCGGGATCCCTTTCACGAATCAAGTGGCTGCTTTCACCCGTTGTCGCTATGGCGAGAAAAATGTCCAGCGTGGTCTGCGAGCGATTCAGCGTCTGCAGCGACAGGCGGCGGCTGTCCGGCAGCCAATTCATTCTCGCCAGGTACTCGTGCGGATAGGCGCCCAGGTCTATCCAGGTCGTTTTTGCAGTGGCCAGGTCAACGACACCGGCCCGCACACGGGGGTTTGCCTCACCGGGTTTGGGATGTCGCTGTGTGACCAGTCGGGGAAGATTTGGCTCGAAATCCACGTAGTGCATCTTGCCGACACCGGACTCGTCACTTTGCAGATACGCAATGGCCGAGGAATCAGGCGACCATTCAAAGCCGCGCGCGGACCGATTGTACAGTTCCTCCCAGTAAACCCAGGACAACTTGCCGTTGAGCAAGGTTTCACCGCCATCCTTTGTGAGTCGTTTCTCCTCACGTCGGGCAATGTCCCAGACGTACAGATCGTTGTCTCTTACAAATGCGAGCCAGCGGCCATCCGGAGAAAACTTTGGCGAGGACTCTTCCGCTTCTGAAACAGCGACAGGGAGAACGCTTCCATTTGCCAGATTAAGCACCACGAGATCGTCCGATTTCTCATAGGCAGCCCAGCGCCCGTTGCTTGCAATAGCGTCTGGCCATTCAAGTTCGGTGAACGGCTCGTCCGGTGAGAGGACTTCCGTCATCTCCACCAGCACCTTGTTTGCAGAGACGACTTCTCTGCGGCGGCCATTGGCGGGATCGTAGGCTTCAATCGTACGCAGCGACGTGTCCACGCGCTCGTCATAGAGCAGCACCGTGCCGTCCTGAAGCCAGACATGCGCCGGAATCGAAACAGCCGACTTGCCTTCCTCGCTGAAGATCCAGTCGAGGCTAAGGCGCTCCTCGTCTGCAATAGCGCTATAGGATGCGAGCAACGCAACAACTGCCCATAGTGGGAGCGCTAGCGTCTTAAATTGCATTACGGATTCCTCTGGTTATGTTCGCGGGCATTGCAAGAGGACTTTTTTACACCGCCTCATCAAGCTGCTATTTTGCAGCGGCAGTGTACCTTAGAACATGGCTGGCCGACGGTCGGTCCCGTATTCAGCACCTTTAAGCGAGTAATAATCTTTGAGCCAGGATGAACTGAGCAACGCCCCTCACGGCCTGGGTGGCGACACCGGCATTGTTACCGATGCTGACTATGCTGCTATTGACGGTGCCGCGATTCGAAAGTTCGCAGTGCCGTCTCTGCTTGGCATCCTGACCTTCCTGACCCCGGTCAGGGTAGATGGCAACTGGACCATTCTCATGGGTTGGATATCGGATTCCACCCGTGATGTGATCGGTGCCGGCATGCCATGGATCGTGTTTGTACTGCTTTGCATCAGTGCGGCAGGAACGGTATATGCGACGACGATCGGGCGTAGTCACATTGTCCCCGGGTCGCTGGCGGCGAGGCTTTTTAAGGTCGCACCCATATGGATAGTGCTGCGGGTCCTCGGATTGATCATGGGCACGATGACGATCTTCAAGATGGGACCTGAAATGTTCTGGGGACCTGCCACCGGCGGCACAGTGCTCAACGATCTTGCGGTCAATATCGTGCCCATTTTCCTGTTCGCCGGCCTGCTGATGCCATTCCTGACAGATTACGGTCTGATGGAGTTCGTTGGCACACTCTTGAAGCGGATCTTTCGTCGCCTGTTCACACTGCCGGGGCGATCCGCCATCGATGCACTTGCATCGTGGATGTCCTCAGCGCCGGTCGGCGTGCTGATCACTATTCAGCAGTATGTCTCAGGGCACTACACTTCCCGCGAAGCTGCAGTGATAGCCACTAATTTTTCCGTGGTATCGGTTCCCTTTGCGCTGCTGGTTGCGAAAACGGTTGGCGTGGACGACCGCTTTCCTGAGTACTATCTTGCGGTTGTTATCACCGGAGTGCTCACGGCAATGATCATGCCCCGCATCCCGCCGCTCACTTTTTTCAAAGACGAACACTTCGATACGGCGCATCCGTTGCGTGAATCGGAAAGCAGCGGGGATAGTTCTTTGTTTCGGGAAGCGGTCGTGCTCGCGACGCGCAGAGCGCGGCTCGCCAATCCACTACGCGAGCAGTTTCGCACTGCTGCCGGGCACATCCTCGACATCTGGTTCGGTCTGGTGCCGGCCGTCATCGTGGTGGGTGGCGCCGGACTCATGCTGGCGGAAGAAACCAGCCTTCTGAACTGGCTAACGGCACCGCTGGTACCCGTCCTTGAACTTGCGGGCTTACCGGAAGCGGCGGCTGCTGCCCCGGCGCTTATTGCGGGCTTTCTCGACATGTTTTTGCCGGCTTTGATCGGCGCGAACATTGAGTCAGAGTTGACGCGCTTCGTCATTGGCGTCATTTCGGTGACGCAGCTCATCTACATGTCCGAAGTAGGCATCCTGATGATCAAGTGTCAGATTCCCCTGAAGTTCTGGCATCTGTTAACCGTGTTCATCCTTAGAACAGTTATTGGCCTGCCGATCGTGATCCTGCTGGCGCGCTTATTTTTCTTTTAGAGGGCGCAAACCACGCTGCAGCATCTAGTCGAACAGACCGGACAGCGCGAGCTGGCGGGCAACGGTTGTCATTTCATGGTCTTTGCCGTCGGCGTCAAAGGTGCCGAAGAACGCAATGACGAGATCACGTGAGGGAGAAATATACAGCCCCTGGCCGCCGTAGCCTCCCTTGAAGAAGTCTCCGTCCGGCATGACGAAATCCCACTGATAGCTGTTGTGCAGGACCAGCTCTCCGTTCACGACACCAGAATCCTCGCCGCGGGCCACACGATAAATTGATGCCCGTCCCCCCTGTTGAATGTTTTGCAGAAAGGTCTGAGAGACGAGTGGCTTCATGCCATTGCGGCCCGCAGGGGTAAACAGCAGGCCGAAGCGCGCCATATCCCGCAGCGTCGAGCTGATGCCGCCGCTTGCAATGGGCACGCCGTTACGCGGCGCAACAATAAGACCGTCAGCCTCGGCGCCCATCTGTTGCCATATTTCGGTCGCCAGAAGGTCGGCGTAGGGCCTGCCGGTGATGTGTTCGACGAGCCAGCCGAGGATAAACGTATTGGGTGATGTGTATTCGAACGCCTCGCCGGCTGGCCGATGTGCACGCAGTGTTGCCATGTACTCGAACGGGCTGTCCATGGTGGCAGCCGTCGCCTTCAGCCAGCCGAGCGACGCCTCGTACTGGTAGTAGCATCGCGTCGGATCGCTGTATGCGCCTTCTTCACCCTCGAGACAGCCAATCCCCGAGGCCATATCCAGTACATCGCGCACCGGCACGTCCGCCCAGCCCGAGTCTGCAAGCGCCGGCAGATAGGATGCGACAGGTTTGCTGACGTCTATTTGTTCGCGGTCCTCGAGAATCGCGATGAGGATTGCTGCGTGTGCTTTAGATACGGACATATACAGATGTTTGTCGTGTTGCCGCATACGAGGGTAGGCCTCGAACACGATGTTGCCGTGATGCAAAACGATCGCACCGTTGACGGTAGAAGCCGCAACATAATCTGCTAGCGTCTTTCTTCCTTCAGTCGTAACGGTATCGAATGTTGCCACGTCTTTCTGTGGCATCAGCGGCAGCTCACGGACCGGTCCCGCCCGATGAATGACAGAGTGGTTCCAGAACTCGGGCATGTTAAGGAAGACATAGCGCATCAATGGGCCGCCGTCATCCCAGTTATCCATGTTCCACTCGTGGCGAAACCGGTTCGCCTGCTCAAGCGTGTACCCTTCCGCCGGCTCGGCAGCCCAATTCGGACCGGCAGCAAGTACGGTCAACAGAAATGTCATCAGAATTTTCATGATAGTCCTCAACCGAGTACCGGCCTTTCACCGGAGATGCCAAGTTCCGCTTCCAGCGCCCGCGCGGCGGTGATCAGTTTGCCTTCTTCGAACAACGCGCTCCAGAAGGTGACGGAGCGCGGCACCCGGTGCAGGGTCTTGTCAGTATCATTTTCCGGATGACCAAAGAGCGACCGGGGCGTCATCTCCTCAAAGCCGGCCCGCAGCGTGACGCAGGGCTGGCCTGTGAAATTAGTCAATGTCAGCATCGGATTACCGAAACTCGGGCCAAAAAATACGTCAGCCCGGGTAAAGAATTCATGGGTTTGCTGCATGACTTTGCGCCGCAGACGATCGCTCTGCACGTAATCGACTGCAGAGAAATAGCGTGCCTGGCGAAAACTGTTGGGCCAGGCGTTATCGACCTGACGGCGCAGAAGATCGTCACGTCCTGACAAGGTGAGTTCTTCAAACGCTGCTGCAGATTCGACGGCTAGCGCAGCGGTGATCTGCTCGACCGGCATGTCGGGTAACGTTACTTCCCGAAGGTTCGCACCCATGCTGCGTAATGATTCCAGAGCGTTGCGGTCTGTGTCGCTGACATCTTCGCCCTCGAACCACGCCGGATCATAGCCGACGGAAAGATCTGCAAACGGTCGCTGGCCATCGTAGTTGAAACCTTGCGGAATCGACCCGCTATCAAATTCGTCGTAACCGTTCAGGGCACCGAGCACCAAGGCGGTGTCCTCGACATAGCGGCTCATCGGGCCGATTTTGTCGAGCGACCAGCAAAGCGGCATAGCACCCACACGCGACACCCGGCCAAAGGTGGGACGAAGGCCGGCGAGTCCGTTGCGATCTGACGGCGACACGATAGACCCCAGCGTCTCGGTGCCAATGCCAAAGGCACAGAGCGCGGCTGCCGTGGCGCTGCCGGAGCCAGCCGATGACCCCGATGAGCCCTCCTTTGGGTTCCACGGGTTACGCGTTTCACCGCCGAACCACACGTCGCCCCATGCCAGCGCGCCGAGCGTCGTTTTTCCGAGCATCACCGCACCGGCATCCTGCAGTCGTCGCACGACCGCGGCGTCGCTTTCGGCCACCCTGTCCCGATAGGGCTCGGCTCCCCAGGTGGTCGCTATGTTTGCCGTGTCCAGCAGATCTTTCACCCCGTAAGGAATGCCATGCAAAGGTCCGCGAACCTGACCGGTGGCGCGTTCGCGGTCAGCGTTGTCTGCCTGGGCGCGGGCGAGATCTGCAGTCACGGTGACGAAACATTGCAGCTGTTCGCCGTAACGTTCGATACGGTCAAGATAAATGTCAGTCAGCTCCCGACTGCTGATCTGTCCCGTCGTCATCCAGCGCGCCTGTGATTTGACGGAGGCAAATGCAATGCTGTCAGCATCGTCAGGAATGTCCGCAATTTGCTCGGGAAAGAGCACCACCGAATCCATCTGCTCAGCATAAGCGACACCCGTCAACCGGGGATCGAACGTCGTTGCCGGCGCCAGCGTCGCCGGGATGTCCTGCTGCCTGCGGATCTGCAGCGACTCAATCTGCTCGGCGAAGAAACCGTCTGCAGCTTCCTCAGTAACGCCGCCCAGAATCTGCCGCCGTTCAGTTTCCGTAAACGACAGGCCGAAAAGCTTCTCTGCTTCCGCCAGCGTGCGTTCTGTGATGCGCGCATCAAAGCCCGCCCACAGGTCTTCTGCAGCGACCTTGTCGGCGCTGCCCGCGCCGGTTTCCTGTTCAGCAGAACAGGCGGCCAGCGCCACACCAGCACCGCCCATCAATGTCGCGATTAACAGGCGCCGGCGTTCCGGTTCGATGTGGTCATTGTCAGGCATGCACAGTCTCCGTGGGTCATTGAGGTTGTCGTTCCGGTATGCAAGTCGATATGCTGTTCCCGCTGCAGAGTTTACCACCGCCACAGGAAGTCACTCCAGGAAGAGCCCGATGATTGAATTAACGTCCGCGACGTTACGCCGCCTTGCAACCCTTGCCGGGATAAGCACCTTGTTTTCCTGCCCAGCCGTCTTTGCTCAGGAAGAAGCGTCCGAAGAAGACGACGGTCCGAAAAGTGCGTGGGTGACACTGTCCGGCGGAGAACGTCGAGAGGTACTCGATTTTGCTGAAGACTACAAAGATTTCATGAGCAGGGCCCGAACCGAATTGAGCTTCGTTACAGAGGCCGTGAAAGTAGCGAGGAGCGCCGGTTTCCGCGAACTGGAAGCCGGCAGCAACCTGCGCCCTGGCGCACGTTTCTACGACGTCAATCGGGATCGCTCGATTACCCTGATCGTGGTGGGGTCAGCGCAGTTCATGGAAGGATTCCGGGTTGTCGGTGCGCACGTTGATTCACCGCGCCTCGAACTGAAAGGCCGGCCGCTGTATGAAAAAGAAGGGTTCGCGTTGTTCCAGACCTATATTCATGGCGGCATAAAGAACTATCAGTGGGTTAATCTGCCGCTGGCACTCGTTGGTCATGTAGACAAGACCGACGGCACGCGCGTGCAGATCTCAGTCGGTCTGGAAGCGGACGAGCCTGTCTTCGTTATTCCCGACCTGTCGCCCCATGTCGACCACGATTACCGCGAGCGCGAGAATCGCGACGTCATAATGGGTGAGGAGCTGGACCCGATAATTGCCACGATTCCTGACGCGGATGATTCTGTCGCAGACGCGGTGCTCGCGTATCTGAAGGACGAATACGACATCGAGGAACTGGACCTCGTGTCGGCAGAGCTGGCACTGGTACCGGCAATGGAGCCCCGCGACGTCGGATTTGATCGCAGCCTGATGGCGATTTACGGGCAGGATGACAAACTGTCGTCTTACACCGCACTGCGTGCCATCGCAGAACAGGCCACGCCGGAATTCACCTCGCTGGCTTTTCTTGTCGACAATGAGGAGGTGGGCAACGTCAACAATACCGGCGCCAATTCCACCTACCTGGTCAATCTCATGGGCGAGCTGATCTATCGGCAGAGAGGCGATGGCTACAACGATATGGACCTGCGGCGGGCATTACGCAATACCAAGGTCGTATCGTCGGACGTGAATCCGGGCATCCACCCGACTTATCCCGGCGTCTGGGAAGAAGGCAACGCGCCGCGGCTCGGCTATGGGGTAAACCTCAAGCTCTACGGCGGGGGTTTTAATGCCAATTCGGAGTTCATCGCGTGGAACAGGGCGTATCTCGATGCTGCAGGCGTGGCGTGGCAGACAGCAACGTATAAAGGACGCGCGTCTGGCGGAACAATCGGCAATTCGCTGTCGAAAGACAACATGGAAGTCATCGACTATGGCATTCCACTGTTATCGATTCATTCGACCTACGCGCTGAGTTCGAAAGTCGACGTGCACATGTTGTATCGGGCGATGAATGCTTTCTACCGCTACGAGGACAATTGAGCCGCTGCCGAGTCAAATGGCCCGGCAGAGTGAATATTCACCAGGGCAACTGATATCCCTCAGCATGCCAGAACGTGCCGCTGGTCTCTGGCGTCAGTTCATCGATGCGTGCGAGCAATCCTGTTGCAGCCTGTTGCGCCGAGACGCCGGTACCGCCAGTCATATCCGTTGCGACCAGGCCGGGATGCAGAAGAATGACCGAAACACCTTTGTCTGAGAGATCGTGGTGCAGATTCATCCCCACCATGTTCGCGGCCGCTTTGGAGCAACGGTAGCCGTAATTATTTCCCGAACCGTTATCCTCGATGGAACCCACCCGGCTGGTGACGATGGCCACTTTGGATCCTTCGTGCAGATTGTCCGAGAGTGCATGGCTTATGCGTAACGGACCGATAGTGTTGACCTCATATTGCAACAGCATATCGTCGAAATTTAATTTGTCGAAACGGTCTGAACGGAGAACGCCCGCATTGTTGATGAGCACATCGATCGGCCGGGTTTTCAATGCCGCCTTGAGACCTGTGGCGCCGGCCGCTTCAGCGACATCGATGCCCTCAATGATCTCTACGTCCAGCTCCTGCAATGCAGCACTGGCACTCCGGCAAACGGCGACAACGTCATCGCCACGTGACTTTGACTGACGGCACAACTCCAGTCCTATGCCGCGGTTGCAGCCGGTGATAACAATAGTCGTCAAGTGGTACTCCTAGTTGCTGCGTGTGTCAGAACGTGACAAGGCCTTGGTCAGGCGATACAGAAATTCCTGACCCTCAAAATAGGATTCGATTCGAATACGTTCGTTCTGGCCATGCGCGCGGACATCTTCAATGTCGCCGAACAGACCTGACACACCGTAAACCGGTATGCCGGCATTTCGCAAAAACAGACCGTCCGTGGCGCCGGTGCTCATCGTCGGAATGACCGGTACCCCAGGCCACATCTCTTCCGTGATCTGTTCTATGGCGCCGAGAACCTCCGGCGTCAGGGGGGAGGCCGGCGACGGCTTGGGTTCGGCGAGTGGCGTTATGCTCACCGCGTCGTTGCCAATCACCGTTTCCAGGGTGTCCTGAATCGCCTGGACTGATTCGCCCGGGAGAATCCGGCAATTGACCGTGGCGCGCGCGCGTTGCGGCAGCGCATTGTCGGCATGCCCGGCATCGAGACGGGTTGCAACGCAGGTCGTTCTCAGTCGGGAATTGTAGTAGGGCGTATTGGCAAAGTAGGCAATTGCAGCGGGGTCCGGTGGACTCTCAAGGACGCCATTCATCGCACCGGCGAGCTCGCCTTCTTCCAATGCCGCAGAGCGTTCGAAGAACAGTCGCGTCACTTCGTTCAGCTGCACCGGGAAGTCATGATTACGGATCCGAACCAGTGCCTCCGCAAGATGATAAATAGCATTGTCTTTGACGGGCAATGAACTGTGGCCGCCAGGGTTTGTCGTCTCCAGCATGAAGCTCAAATACACTTTCTCACTGGCCTGCACCGCATTGGTGACATGAATGCCGTCCTTCATCGCGCCGCCACCGCCCTCGTTCAGGGCGTAACCGGCCTGGATAAGGTCAGGGTGATTTTCGAGCAGCCAGGAAACGCCATTGTGTTCGCCACCTTCCTCATCGGCAGTTAGCGCCACAATGATGTCTCTGTCGGGCTGAAAACCTTCCTGCCTGAGGCGAATCAGGTTCGCGATGTGTATCGCTGCCTCGTCCTTGTCGTCGGTCGTGCCGCGACCGTAGTAATAGCCATCCTGTTCAATGAAGGTGAAGGGATCCAGGGTCCAGTCCGCGGGATCGGCAGCAACGACATCAATATGCGCAAGCAGCAGCAGCGGCTTGCGTCCGGAGTCGCGGCCGCGATAGCGTGCGACGAGATTGCCCTTTCGATCGACCGGACCGAGTACCTGAACATCTTCGGCCGGAAAACCGGCGGCCAGCAGACGATCGGCCATCGCCTGTGCTGCCGCAGTGTTGTCACCGCTTGCATCAGTGGTATCGATCTCGATCAGTTCTTTTAGAAAATTTCGGGCCATCTGCTGGTGGGGCAACAGTCCGTCTGCTGATTGCTCCGCCTGCGACGGCGTCGCCATCTCCTCGCGGACTGCCGGTTCGTCATTGCTACAGCCAGCTAACAGTGTGCACAGAGCACAGGCGGTCAATACACGAGCGTGTGCGTTCATCATTTTCCTCTCAGGCTTCGTGTCGCTCCAGAATGAAACGGGTAGGGCGCGGCACGGCGTAATGATTAAAGAAATTGTTGCAGTATGATCACGGCCGCGGCGAGTAGCAGCAATGCAACGACGATATTGTTTAACTTACGGCCGGTCTCCGGGGTAATGCTCTGCGTCTGATCGACTTCGGTTGTCTGCTTTAGCCCGCTCGGCGTCAGTTCATATATCCAAGATAGAAGGACCAGCACCGGGAAGCCGAGAATGAGGATGACCGAAAGAATCTGCACCGCTCGAAGCGGCGCAAAAAGGGCGACGAACTGTACGATGAGCCATGCCAGCAGGACGTAAGCCAGGCTGACTTTAAAAATATTTCTTCTTCTTAATTCACTGAACAAAGGGATCCCACGATTCGCTTTGTAGGTTTACTCATTCTACCTGTCGGTAGCCCAAAATCCTGCGTCAACTTTCATTGGACGATTCAGCGCCGCGGCTGCGATTGCCTTACCGCTCATCAGCATCAGTCTGCACAGCAATGAGGCGACTGACAAGCGTGCCAGCTTCGTCCCGGATTCCGAGGCGATCATCCTTTCGAACGGCACCGCGCATCGACTGAAGGGCATCAAGAAATGCCTGCTCGAAGCGAGCCGTTTCTTCGGCGCAGGCCTTGCGGGTAGTGCCAAGCGGCGACAAGGTTATGAGATCTGCGGCGATTTCATACTGGCCGAAAAAGCGGTTACACCCTGTATCGCCATGCAGAGAGCCATCTGGCTCAAATTGCACGAACATCGGGTTATCCGCAGGCAGAACCATTTCGCCAATATGGGTGGGTCGCCAATGGAGGCCCGCTATGTCGCTTGCAGCGCTGACTTCTACAGCCGAGTTATTGCCCATACCGCGCAGATTAACGAATGCCAGTCCGGCAAGAAACAGCATAAAGAAAATGAAGCCGACGGCCGCTTTCATGGCCGGATCTCCAGCTAACAGCGAACCGCCACTGTAGGTCATCATCCCGCGTGCGGCAACGTGTTGCAGGCGGGGCCTTCGATCTGCTCCAATGCGGGCACGATTAGGATATCCAGGAACGAACACCATGATTTTCGCAAAGCTTCGAAGCTCGGCCCTATTAATGTTGCTGCTGCTTGCGTCGGCGCTGGCTGGCGCAGCAGCGCCCGAACGTCATACCGTGACAGCCGACAATCACCCGCTGGCGGTGTGGGAAAAGAGCGCCACGGATGCCGATCAGGCTATCTTGCTCGTTCACGGACGCACCTGGAGTGCCTTGCCTGATTTTGATCTGCAGGTGCCGGGCGAGTCGCTGTCGCTGATGGACGGACTCGTTGATGCCGGTTTCGCGGTCTATGCGGTGGACCTGCGCGGTTACGGTGAAACGCCGCGTGACGACACGGGCTGGCTGACACCGAATCGTGCGGCGGATGATGTGGCAATCGTGCTGGAATGGCTTGCAGGTCGCAATGCGTGGTCCGTCAAGCCGCATTTATTCGGCTGGTCCATGGGGTCGACCATTTCGCAACTTGCCGTCGAACGGCACCCTCAGGTGGCCGGCTCGCTGACTTTATTCGGCTACTGGCGGGATTCCAGTGCTGTTCTTCCCGGGGACGAGCCTGGCATCAAGCCGCTGCGCGAAGCGACGACCGCCGAGGCTGCAGCCAGCGACTTCATCGTGCCGGGCTCGATCAGCCAGAAAGCGATCGATGCCTATGTACGTGCTGCACTTGCCAGCGATCCGGTCCGCGTCGATGTCCGTGCAATGGATCAATATAACGCGCTCGATGCTGCAAAGATTCGTATTCCAACCCTGGTCATCGTCGGCGAGCATGATCCCATTGCACCCCCGGAGCGCCAGGCGAGTTTGTACGCGGAGATAGGCACGGGTCACAAACAGTATGTGACCGTGCCTGGTGGCGATCATGCTGCGTTTCTGGAATCGCCGCGACCCTACTTTATGCATGCGTTGGTGAGTTTTTTGCAGGGCGTGAGTCTTTAGACCGGTTGTCTGTCAGTTAACCGGTCATCGCCCGCGGGGCGGGCTCCTACAGCGCGGACAAACATCGTGGGCGCCGTCCTGAGGCCGCCATTGATCAGTCGTGTCATTCGGGGGTCTGGCTTAGCACAGACATCAGGATAGCAATGCCCTCGACGAAGTTGCCGAGCCGAATATTCTCGTTAGGACTGTGCTGATTATTGTCGATGTTGACGCTAGGCACGGCCGCCGCCGGCACGCCAAGTGCTTCGACAAACGGGGCAATCGGGATCGACCCGCCTGACGTTCTGATCAGGATAGGCTCCTTGCCGTACAGGTGACGCATTCCCGCTCTCGCCATTCGTCCGGCAGCCGCATCCATGTCTGAGCGATAGGCCGCGTAGCTGTATTCATAGGTGAAAGTGACGATGTCGGCGTGTTGCTGCCGCTCTCGATCGCTAGGTTCGTGATCGATGACGTGATATCCCAACTCTTCGATGTGATGACGCACGAGGTCAAGCAAGTGCCGGTAGTCAGACTCTTTCACTAAACGGATGTCGAGTTCTGCCGTAGCGGTAGCCGGCACGATAGTGCGTGCCTCATTACCCACCCAGCCTGCCGACATGCCACGAATATTGAGTGAGGGGTACTGCTTGCTTTCCTGCAGCGTCGGCGCAACCGCATCCGATCGGATCAGCCCCATATCTGCGAGGATCCGGGGCTCGTCGTCCGGCACGGCTTCAAGAATTTTGCGGGTCTCGGCATCGATTTCCACGCCATCATAGAAACCTGGCAAG
This sequence comes from Woeseiaceae bacterium, assembly GCA_037968735.1. Taxonomy (GTDB): domain Bacteria; phylum Pseudomonadota; class Gammaproteobacteria; order Steroidobacterales; family Woeseiaceae; genus SZUA-117. Next base: position 107,590 of record JBBKWC010000018.1, read on the forward strand.
GTCACACGGCCATCGACTGTTTTCATCGAGGCGAGAATGCGCGACATATGGAAAGCCGGGTTCGGCACGAAGTTGCCGTAGTGACCGCTGTGCTGTGGCGTCCTGGGGCCGTAAGCCACGAGGGTCACGGTGACAATGCCGCGCGCGCCAAAATTGACTGTTGGCTGATTGCTGGGATGCGGCGGCCCGTCGAAGATCAGCAGCAGATCAGACGACAGCAACTCGCGATTGGCATTGACTGCCTCCGGCAGCGCAGGCGATCCAAGTTCTTCTTCGGTGTCGATGATCACTTTCAGGTTGTAGCCGGGTGCAAAGCCTGCCTCCTGCAGCAAGTCCATGGCGATCAGAAACTGGCTCATCGGGCCTTTCGAATCCGAAGCTGAGCGTGCGAACACCCGCCAATCCGGATTGAACGTCTTATCCAGTGAGTCCCACGGAATGCGCTCAAAGCTGCCGTCCTGCTGCTGCTCTTTCAGCACCGGCGTGTATGGGTCTTCCTGCTGCCAGGCTGATGGATCCACCGGCTGGCCATCGGATTGCAAATAGACCAGAACGGTAGGCAACTGATCGTCCACCTGTCGCTCGGCAAACAACAGCGGGCTTCCCTGGGTCGCAATCCGCTGCATATCGAAGCCCCGGGCGGCAAATGCAGTTTCCATCCACTGCACCATGCGTTCGATATCATCAGGATAGTTTGCATCATTGGGCAGACTCAGGAATTCGCGGTACAGGGCAATCGAAGCAGTTCTGTGTCGTTCGACACTCGCACGAATTTCCTCGACCGGCATCGGATCGGCATACACCAATGGGTGCAACACCAGCGATGCGAACGTGGCAAGCAACACTCTGCAATTCATATCTGACCCTCTCATTGGCATTCGCAGTAACACAATGTGGTCTATATCATGTCTCGCTACATTCAGCACCACTTCCCCATCGGCAACGGTGGGCAGGATCCCGTAAATATGCAAGATGATGCGCAGGTTCGGATTCGCAACCTTTCAAAAAGTTTCACCGAAGGGCATCGTGTACATGCCGTGCTGGCCGATTTGTCGCTCGACATTGTGAGAGGCGAAACAATTGCACTGCGCGGGCGCAGTGGATCCGGCAAGTCCACCTTGTTGAATCTCATCAGCGGAATCGATACGCCGGATACCGGCGAGATCGTCGTCGCAGGGGTCAATCTCACCACGCTGTCCGAAACACGGCGCACCATGTTTCGCCGCGCACACATCGGTTTTGTTTATCAGGCCTTCAATCTCGTGCCGACCCTGACCGTTGCCGATAATGTTCGCCTGGTCCTTGAGCTGAATCGTGTGCCTCGCCCAGTCGCGGACGAACGCGTTCGCTATCTGCTTGATGCGGTCTCACTCGGGGATCGGGCGAACAGCTTTCCGGATATTTTATCGGGTGGAGAGCAGCAACGGGTCGCGATTGCTCGTGCGCTGTGTCACGAACCATCGCTGTTGCTTGCGGATGAGCCAACAGGAAATCTGGATGATTGCAGCGCGGAGCGCATTCTCGAACTGTTGACAACGCTGGTTCAAAGCAGCAATGCCACGATGCTTATTGCTACTCACAGTGAGGCGGTGTCAGCGTATTGTGACCGTGCGCTAAAACTGCATCACGGGTCTTTTACTGAATGATGCCTGTGCTACACCGCGCCAGCGTCGCCTATTTATGGCGGCATCCCTGGCAGCTCGCGCTTGCCATCACTGGCATTGCAATCGGCGTGGCCGTGATGGTGGCCGTCGATCTCGCCAATCAGAGCGCCCGTAAAGCCTTCGTGATTTCCATGGACACGCTGAATGGCCAGACCACGCATCAGGTGGTAGGCGGGCCGGGTGGCGTTGATGAGAAGTTGTATGCGGCGTTGCGTGTGGAACATGGTTTCACCCGGACTGCCCCGGTGGTAGCAGGCAGCGTACGGGTGGCTGATCGTCAGCTTCAGCTCTTGGGGGTCGACGTTTTCGCCGAACGTGGTTTCAGAAATTTTTCTGCGCCCGGCAACATTAAGTCTGCTGGCGACCCTGAAATGATCTCGCCACTGACGACCGAATCGCTGGTTGGCAGATTGCTGAGCGGTGAGGGGGCCGTATTGATGTCGGCTGAGGCGGCACAGCAGTTGCATTTGCAGAGTGGCGATAGCTTCGCTGTGCAGGCCAGCGGCAAGCAATTCGAGGCCACACTCGCCGGCGTATTTTCGGGCGATACACAATCAGTTTTACGTGATGTCGTTGTTGCAGATATCAGTAATGCGCAGCAGTGGCTGGGACTCAATGGTCGCCTGACCAGGATTGACGTAAACGCATCCAGCGACGCTGAAGCGGCTGCCATTGCCAATAAACTTCCCGCTGGCGTCGAGATGCTTCCGGCCGCCGGTCGCACGCAGAATACGGCGTCGATGAGCGACGCGTTTATGACCAATCTGACTGCAATGAGCTTTCTCGCCATTCTCGTTGGCGTGTTTCTCATCTACAACAGCATGGCGTTTGCCGTCGTGCAGCGGCGCGGTCTTATCGGCGTACTCCGGGCACTGGGGGTCACGCGAGCCGGCATACTGCGAATACTCCTCGCGGAAGCGGCGCTCATCGGGATGGTCGGATCTCTGCTCGGCGTTCTCGCCGGAATCTGGCTGGGCGAGCAGTTGCTGCTACTCGTCATTAGAACGCTTAGTGACCACTACTTTTCGGTGCAGGTATCGGGAGTCACGGTAAGTACACTGTCATTGCTGAAGGGGCTGGCTGTGGGCCTCGCTACCACCCTGGCAGCCGCGGCGGTGCCCGCAGCCGAAGCGTCGACCTTCCAGCCCCGGCTTGCGATTACGCGCTCGGTGCTTGAAAAGCGCGTGTCCACCATTGTCCCGGGGCTGGCCGTGGCCGGGATCATTATTATGATGTGCGCCGGCGTCATCATCGGGCTTTTTGGTGAAAGCCTGGTGGCCGGACTAAGCGCCTTGTTTATCCTTATCCTCGGCTTTGCATTCTGCATCCCGTTCATTGCTGCGCGCCTGTCCGCTTGGCTTGCGCCACTTGCAGAACGCATTGGCGGCGTTGCCGGAAGATTGGCTATCGGGGGTGTTGGCAGTACGCTGAGCCGCACCGGCGTGGCCATCGTGGCGTTGTCCATCGCCGTTTCTGCCACGATTGGTGTCAGTGCGATGGTGGACAGTTTTCGCGCCTCGGTCAGCGACTGGCTGAGTGCTTCATTGCAGGCGGATATCTACATCGGCGTGCAGCAGGGCGCGATGGACCCTGATTTGATAGACGATCTGGTCTCGGTTACCGGCGTGGCTTCCTACAGCGCCAGCAGGCGCGCGTGGCTGGAGACAGCTGAAGGGCGAATTCGTGTCATTGCCATACGCCGGGCGCCAGGACAGCCTGCTGGCGTCCGCCTGCGTGGCGGCGATGCCGACACGGTGTGGCGAAAATTTGCCGCCGGTACAGCGGTACTTGCATCCGATGCCTATGCGTACAAGCAAAGCGTACTACCGGGCGATGCCGTCACGCTTAACACTCGAAGTGGTCCGGTACAGTTGCCGGTGGCTGCCATTTACCAGAGTTATGACTCGAATGACGGTGCGCTCATGATGAGCCGCGGCGCTTACGACCGATTTTTCAATGACCCGGGGATAGATTCGCTGGGTGTGTATGTCGCGCCCGGCGTCGATACGGGCGCGATGCTCCGGACTTTGCAGGAAATAGCACGTGATCGCCAGGTGCTGAACATGGCCGATAATCAGCGCATCCGCAGGCTGTCGCTGGCCATTTTCGACCGAACCTTCGTCATCACAAACGTGCTCTACTGGCTGACCGTGTTTGTGGCGGTCATTGGCATACTGGCCGCACTGATTGCGCTGCAACTTGAACGTTCACGCGAATTCGGCGTACTGCGTGCACTGGGTATGACGCCTGCACAAACCGGTGGCCTGGTTGCGGTACAGAGTATGTTTATCGGACTGCTTGCCGGTATCTGTTCCCTGCCACTCGGACTGGGTATGGCGTGGGTACTGATCGAAGTGATCAATCGGCGCGCGTTCGGCTGGGACATCAATATGCTATTTCCCGTGGACGTGCTGCTGTTCGCATTGCTGCTGGCAACCGCTGCGGCCCTGCTGGGCGGCCTTTACCCAGCGTGGCGCGCGGCAGCAACGGTGCCTGCGATGGCGATTCGCGATGAATGATTAAGGTCGAAAGCACTTGATAAAAAGAACCTATCAGCTTGTTATAACGACAATTATTGCGAATATTCTGTGTGCATGTCTCGATCCGCCCACGGCATTGACAGAGGACCCTGAGGCGTTTCCACAACGCTCCAGAATTGCAGAACTGCTAAGCGATCGCGGCGTTGCCGGTTACCCAATGGCGACCGAAGCGCGAACTTTCAGTTTTCCTGAAGATCATGGGGCGCATGAAACATTCCGTAACGAGTGGTGGTACTTCACCGGCAATGTTGCCGACGAAGCAGGGCATTGGTTCGGCTATCAGCTCACGCTATTCCGCTTTGCACTGCAGCCGCATGCCGCGCCGCCGCTGGCATCAAGTTGGCAGACGCGGCATGCGTTTATCGGCCACTTCGCCGTGTCCGACCTGTCCCGGGAGCGTTTTCACGTCGCTGAGCGATACGCGCGTGGTGCTGCAGGTCTCGCGGGCGTCCGGCAAGCGCCGCTGGCGGTGTGGATCGATGACTGGCTGATTGAGTCGGCTGGCACTGACGGAAGCTGGCGACTCCGGGCAAATGACGACGAGATTGCGATCGAGTTGTCGCTTGAGGCTGTAAAGCCTGTCGTATTGAATGGCGTCGACGGCTTGTCGCAAAAATCGGCGGAGCCGGGCAATGCCTCTTACTACTATTCCCTGTCCCGGCTTGGCACAACAGGAAGGCTTACCGTCGATGGTCAAAGCTACCGGGTAAGTGGACTGTCGTGGCTGGATCGCGAATGGGGCAGCAGCGCGCTGGCAGCCGACCAGGCAGGTTGGGACTGGTTTGCATTGCAGCTTTCGGATGGCAGCGATCTGATGCTCTACAACGTGCGGCGGTCTGATGGCAGCGCCGATCCATTTTCTGCCGGTACTGCTGTGGCTGCTGATGGCAGCGCGCGGCATCTGCATGCAGACGAATTCACGATCGACGTACAGGATCATTGGGTAAGTTCTGGCGGCGTTCGCTATCCCGCAAAATGGCAGCTCAGCGTTCCGGCACTGGATCTCGAAATAACAGTGCGTCCCGCCATGGCCGACCAGGAGCTTGTAACCAGCGTGCGTTACTGGGAAGGCGCTGTCATCGTCGACGGACTGTCCGGCGAGCTTGCAGTGACGGGACGGGGTTACGTGGAATTGACCGGCTATGACTTTGCTGCAGACCAATAGTCAGTTGCAATAATACTTTGCCGAACTCAGGAGGATTTCCTGAAGCGGGCGAACAGGCCGCCGGTCTTCTTTTCCTTTTCATCTTCTTCCGCTGCTTGCATGTTTGCGAGACTGAGTGTCTGCAAGGTTGCGGTCAGTGAAGTATCGATCTGATTTTCGATGGGCTCAGGCGGTACATCGTCGGCACGCTGGTCCGGCGCTGGCACGACTGACGGTCGCGAAGCTGGGACAGGCGTTCCATTCTTCATTGCATTCAGCATTTCGATACGCATGGCGACCGACTCCTTCAATTGATCGCCGTCAGGCAACTGAGGGGCAGGCGTGTGGCTGGCGCCATTGGATTTTGCAGCGGCGCGGCGCAGTATGTCGCCAGTTGAGACCTGCGATTTTGGTTTTTCCGCAGCAGGCTTCGGTGCTTCTTCGGTTACGGTCGTTTTGGGCGCAACATCAGCCGCTGTGTTTGCTGCCACAGAATGTTCCGCCTCGTCTAACCTGACGGGCGATGCTGGCTCGGCTTCAAGTTGCAGCTCACCGAGGCCCTCCGGCCTCATGGCTACCGCTTCGGCGGCAATCTGCTCAAACTCCGTACCGAACAGCGTTTCCGCCATGAGGTCGCTGATATCTTCCAGGGACTGTGCTTTGCCGATCGCCTCGGCATAGCGGTTCACCTGGGGTTTGTCGTCTGCAACCGCAGGCACGTCTGCGTCTGCGGCCTTTTCGACCTCTGCGGCCACTGGCAGCGCGTCGTCCAGAATGATGTCAGGCAGTACGTCGTCGCCGGGCTCATCCGCTGGCTTCGCGTCGTGAAATTCCGGAATGAGAGCGGGCGTACCCGTAATGTCGAAGGTCTTTGCTTCCTTCAGTGCGGCTTCAAGCACATCGATGTTGGTTCGCCGGCTGAACGTATCTTCCAGAGAAAAACAGCCATCCCCTTTGTCCGCGGACTCGTCGTCCCGCATTTCTGCGGAAACCGCGTCCGGTGCAATTTCTTCAGTTGGCGCCGCTTTGCCGCTGAGGTCTTCAGCGAGCTGTTCCTCTTCGGACTTCTCTGCTTGCGATTCCTCTGCCATTTCGTTGTCAGCATGGTCCGCCATTGTGCCACTGCTGGCGGTCGCTGCATCCGGTAATGTGTGCACACGCATGGAAGAAGACAACGTTGGCAACTCGTCATGTTCGGCATCGTCTATTTCCGAGAATCGCCGGTCCTGATCCGAACGCAGATTGGTTGACACATTCTCGAGGTCGCGGGTCAAACCCTCCATGACGTTGGTTGAATCGAGCTCAATGGACAGCGCGGCATCGAGTTCAACCTGCATCGCGACTTCCGCGGCCTGCTCCGCGGATTCCACATAATTGGCATCAGGCTGATCGACCTGCGCGACTGCGCGTACGGTGCTGTCTTCGCCAACTGTCAGTACCGGAATATCTGCTGTGTCGGGTTCGTCGGTGTCAATGACGACAGCGGCGGCTGCCTGGTGGCACGCGAGTGTCGGGAGTGAAGGCTGTGTGTCATTAATGAGATCCGGCACTTCGTCGGGATTGAAATCGTCCTCGGCCGTGTGTTCTGCTGCTTGCCTGGCCGCCTCTATGGTCCGCATACGATCAGTGGCGTCACAATCTGCGGGATAGCTGCTGCTTTCCGGATCGGGGTATTGACCGGATTCGACCGCGATTTCCCGCTCAGGGACTGCTGTATCTGGGACCAATTCCGCTGTGCGGATAGGCGTCACCGTTGCGGCGAAAGGTTCGTTGGCAGAGTGGCCATCTGTCTCTTCGGCAGCCGCGGATGTTTTGGCTTCCTCTGTGACGCGTACGCTGGGTTCAGCAATGTCGGTACGACTGACATCTTCAGGTTCTGCGGGCGACGCGTCTGTATCAGCGAAGCCGAGCGCATCTTCTGCAATTTCTGAGATCAGGGTTGGCGATACCGTTTGTTGCCCGAGTTCCGCAATCTGGGTCAGGGCCATCTCACAAACGGAGTTAACCACCCTGGGAATACCTTCAGCACAGGCGATAATCTTCTCGGCAGCACTTGCGTCGAAAATCGCATCGTAATCGCCACCTGCGGCACGGATGGCGTGTTTCAGGTAGCCGCGTGTTTCCGCTGCAGAGAAGGCGCCGATAGTCTGGCGCAGGCGGGTACGCTGGCGCATGCGCGCCATTTCAGGTGTGGCAAGCAGATCATTGAGTGTCGGCCTGCCCATGAGAATGATATTCGCCGCAACGCCGTCACCGTTTTCATCTGCTGTCAATGCTTCGAGTTCAGCCAGGGCGTCGACGCCAAGCCGTTCCGCGTCTTCGACCACGACAGCCACGCGTGGACCGGTGCGACAGCGCTCGCTGAGTATTCTCCGGAAAGCCGCGAAACGCTGAATTCTATTCGCGGATTTTGCCGATACGCCGAATCCTGCAAGAAGTAAATCGAGCACTTCTGCTTCGGACAGGTGCATTCTTCCGACCCAGGCGACGAGGCGACCCGGTGACATCGATTCCAGCGCTCGATTGACGATGGTGGTTTTGCCAACGCCAACCGGGCCAGTCACGGTAACGACGGAATCGACGGGCTGCATGCCATTACTTAGGCGACGCATTATCTCGGCCTGTTGTGGCCCGACAAAAACCGCCGCGCCAGTTGCTTTGCTCGCAAACGGATTGGAAGTCAGGCCAAGGTGCGTTTCGTACATAGTTACTCTGCTGCAGAAGATGTCGAAAGCCGCAGCCAGATGCGGCGCCTGCGACACAGTGTGCAAGGCTCTGCGCTCCGATTCATGGGTTTATGTCACAAAAAGAGGCATCTGGGCCCAGGGCGAGGCGGGATTCAGTGCGTATTGCCGATCCGGGCCGAAAGAGGGTGGTCCGGCATCTTGCTTCCCGGGCACTGTGGGAGGGTTCAGGCTGGCACGCCCGGGCTGAGGCAGACGCTATTTGCCAAGGACGTCTGTGAGCAGGTGGCTTAGGCGACGGCGATGATGGCCTGCCAACTATTTTCGCTGGCCTGATGCAGCTCATGCCCGGCTTAAGTAGGCGACTAAAGCACGCTGAATTCAGCTAAAGAGCAAGCGCAGGTTTGCGTAGGCTCCAGGATCGGACAGGGCCACAAAAAGCAGCCCGGCGAATGCGCCGCATAGATGTGCGTCGTGATTAATTCGACCACGTTGTTGCGTGGATGCCCAGTATGAATAGGCAACGTAGCCGACCGCGAACAGCGCAGCAGGAATGGGGACAGGAATCGGCAATATCATCAGCGTGGTTGTCGGAAAGTAAACAATGTACGCAAACAACACTGCAGAAATTGCACCCGAAGCACCTAGCGACGCGTATTGCTCATTGTTCCGGTGCTTGTAGTAGGTGCAGCCGTGACTGAGTAGCAGGCCGACGAGATAGAGCAGCAAGAACGCGCTGGTGCCAAGATGCGCCTCCAGCGGAAACGCAAAAAACCAGAAGGTCACCATGTTGAAGAACAGGTGCCCCATGTCGGCATGCACGAAGCCGCTGGTGATTATTGTTGAGTACTGCTTTGCACGGAGAAAAAAGTACGGTCGAAACAGGCTTGCTTCGATGATACGCGGCGCAGCGAACAGTCCCAGAAGGCTGGCTGCCGAGGTGACGCCGAACACGAGCAGCGCGCCAATCTGACCGCTCATATCCATGCTCTGGCCCCGTTGTTACCTGCGGATGATGATGAACGGCGCATCTATTGCACAGAACGCTTCATCTCGATAAACCCATCCAGTTTTTCGACATCAGCGAGCCAGCGTAAAACCGCAGGATAGGGTTCGAGATCGATCTCTCCCTCGTTTGCTACGCGGATATAGCTGTACATAGCGACATCCGCGATGGTTCTGTGATCCGCAGCCAGCCACTGGCGATCTGCCAGTTCAGCATTCATCCATTCGAGCAGGCGGTGTGACCACATGACGGTTGCGTCGTAATCAAAGGGCCGGCCGAACAGTTTGATCGCGCGCGCCAGAACCGGGCCACGAAACAATTCTCCTGAAGCGGTGGACAGCCATCTCTGCACACGCGCCGCGCCGACGGGGTCATCCGGCAGCCATTTCTCGTCACCGTATTTTTTCGCCAGATATAAGAGCCCGGCGCAAGAGTCGGTGATCACAACGTCATCGTCTTTAAGCGTCGGTATTTGCCCCAACGGGCTGAGTTTCAGATACCCGGGCGCCTTATGTTCACCGGCTTTCATGTCGATTAACACGGTGTCGTGTTCAAGGTGCAGCAGGGACAGGAACAGACGCAGGCGGTGGGCGTGGCCCGATACGGGCGTGTCAAAGAGAGTCAGCATGGACGCGATACTAGCAAACCCGCGAGGACGGAGTGTGTCATTTAAGAAACGGAAATCGGCGCCGATATTAAGTTGGTGAAAACGGAGGTCACGCATGCTCAAACCGCCTTGCCCGATGAACGAAGCGCAACGCTTGCAAAGCCTGCAGTATTTGCAAATTCTGGATTCGCTCGCGGAGGAGCGATTTGACCGGATAAGCCGGCTCTGCAGCAGGCTGTTCGGCGTTCGAATTTGTCTGATCACGCTGGTTGATGCACACCGCCAGTGGTCCAAGTCACAGCATGGGTTTGCGCAAGGTGAAATTCCGCGGAATATCTCGTTCTGCGCCCACACCATTCTTGAGGAACGGGTATTTGTTGTGGGCGATGCGAGCAAGGATCCGCGCTTCGACGACAATCCCCTGGTGACCGGCGAACCACACATTCGGTTCTATGCAGGCTGTCCTGTACACGGTCCAGGCAACGAGCGCATCGGGGCCTTGTGTATCATTGACAGCGAGGCGAGAGGATTTTCCGAAACGGATCAGGGAATGTTGCGCGATCTCGCTGCGATGGTAGACGACGAGCTTTCAATGTCGGCTCCGGCGGTCATCGATGAACTGACCCAGATTGCGAACCCGCGTGGATTCAATATGGTCGCAGGCCAGATGCTGGCCCTATGCAGGCGCACCGGAATCAGTGCGGAGCTAACCGTATTTCGACTTGACGAAAGCAGCAGCATCTTGGATCAGACGCAGAACAGAGCAAGCAAGGAACTGCAACGGAAATTTGCAAACCTGTTGCTGCGGTGTTTTCGCGATGCGGACGTGCTGGCGCGACTGGATGGGCAGATGTTCGCAGTTTTCATGGCTGGTTCTAAACTTCAGCCGGATATCGCGCTGCAGCGGATGGGGGAAACGGCGGCGAGTGAAAATTCGCATCAGTCGTGCTCAGCGCCACTTCGCTGGAGGTCGGGTGCCGTCAGGCTGGATCCGGACCGGCATTTTTCCGTTAACGACTTGCTAGAAGAAGCAAACCAGGCGCTCTGCGAGCAGAACACTGCCGTTACGATAGCGACTTGAACGCTGCCAGCGCGCGTTCCCGCGATGCCTTGAGGTCGACAATCGGTGCGGGGTAGTTGTCGCCCAGTGAAACGCCCGCGGTTTTCAGAACGTCTGCAGGCGCTTCCCAGGGGGCGTGAATAGTATTCGTCGGTAATTTTGCCAGTTCCGGAACATAACGACGTACGTAGCTGCCATCGGGGTCAAACTTCCGGCCCTGCGTAACGGCATTAAAAATCCGGAAGAAAGGTGCCGCATCGGCACCGCATCCCGCTATCCACTGCCAGCTCGCGCTGTTATTGGCCAGATCGGCATCGACCAGCGTATCCCAGAACCACGCCTCGCCGTGGTGCCAGTGCAGCAACAGGTTCTTTACCAGAAAAGAACCGACGATCATGCGTACGCGATTGTGCATATAGCCTGTATGCCACAACTCTCGCATGCCGGCGTCAACCATGGGGTAGCCGGTAACTCCTTGTTGCCAGCGCGCAAGATCTTTGCTGCTCTTGCGCCAGGGAAACCGGTCGAACTTGCTTTGCAAATTAGCAACCGGCAGGTCCGGCCAGTGATACAGGAGTGAATAGGAAAATTCACGCCAACCCAACTCACGCCTGAAGTGATCCACGTCCTTCTCCAGTCTGGCGACACTGCTGCGCTGCCCGGCGGCATGCCATACCTGGTTCGGAGAAAGTTCACCGAAATGCAGGCGCGGAGAAAGGCGTGAAACGCTGTCCAGATCAGGCCGATCCCTGCCATCCCGGTAGCCATCAATACCATCTTCGAGAAACGCGTCCAGTCGCTCGTGCGCCGCGGCCTCACCCGGCGTCCAGCTCGCCGCAATCGATTGGTACCAGGGCTGATCAGGCATCAGGTCCAGCGCCTCCAGATCCCTAGAATGCGGAGCTTCCGCAAACGAATCTGGCAAAGACCGACGCAATGGCTCACGCGGCGGGGCGGTCTGATCGAGATACGATGCGCGATAGAACGGCGTAAATACTTTGTAGGGTGTGTCGTCCACCTTCGTAACTGCCGGAGGTTCGAACAGCAGGGAGCCATTGCTGGTCACGACATTAATGCCAGCTTCCTCAAGTGCTTCCTCAATCTCGGTATCACGCTGTCTGCGCCACGGCTCGTAGCACCGGTTCCAGAATATATCGGTGACATTTAGATTTTCGCAAAGCTTCGCGAGTGTTTCCCGTGCGTCCCCGCAGAAAAACTGCAGCTTGCCATCCAACTCGCCGGCGAGAGAAGAAAGGCTTTGATGAAGCCACCACCGTGATGCTGCACCCATGGCATGCTGCCCTGCATTGCAGTCATCGAGTATATAAATCGGCACGACGGGCAGGTTGCTATCGCAGGCAGCGCAGAGCGCGGGATTGTCAGCGACACGAAGATCCTGTCGGAACCACATAATGGCAAGCGGCTTGTCATTCACGTCATTTCTCAATCAAGTGCCTGGCGGTGCAGTATAAGGGCGGTGTCGCGGGTAACAGCTGATAAAAGGTAATCGTTTGTAACAAACAGTCTGGTCGGCTGTTAGCAGGCAAGGCGGGTTGCTAGCCTGTTCTGCAATTTAGTATGGGTCGGTGATATGAAAGTAGCGGTATTTGGTGGCACAGGATTTTTTGGTCGGTATCTCGTCGATGCATTGCGACGGGACGGTCACGATTTGTCGATCCTGGTGCGTGAGGGCAGTGAAGACCGGCTGAATGCGCATTCGTCGGACAGGAGTGATGCTAAGTCTGGCGATATCTGGCGCGTCACGACTGGCAGTATTGAGCAAAAGGAGGCAATCGCGGCTACGCTCGCTGACTGCGACGCCGCGGTGTATTGCATCGGCATTCTGCGTGAAAAACCGCGGCGCGGCGTTACTTTTGAGAAGCTGCAGTACAAGGGCGTCGTTGATACGGTGGATATTGCCTTGCAGTGCGGCGTCACACGATTTCTGCTGATGAGCGCGAATGGTGCGAAGGTGCCGGGCACTGATTATCAGGAAACCAAGCGACGGGCCGAAATACATGCACTCGATAGCACATTGCTGACGACGATTTTTCGTCCATCGGTAATGTTCGGCGACCCTCGCGGCGCCATGGAAATTGCCACGCAGTTCTTTCAGGACATGGTTCGTCCGCCGCTCCCGGCGCCGTCCTTTGTGACATTGCGGGGCAGCAGGTTGCGTCCGGTTCGCCTGTCGCCTGTACACGTTGCGGATGTGGCTGACGGTTTCGCGCAGGTGTTGGAGAATGCAGACCCGGCTTCAAAGGTTTACGAACTTGGCGGACCGGAAAACCTCTCATGGGCCGAAATGATTCGCCGGGTTGCGCGTGTGACAGGCAAACGAAAGTTACTGGTACCGGTACCGGTCGCGTTGATGTCGGCGGCAGCAAAACTGCTCGGCTGGTTGCCCGCATTTCCCGTAACGGTGGACCAGCTAAAAATGCTTGCAGAAGATAACGTCGCCGCGCCGGGGCCTATGGAGGAACTGCTTGGACGTCCCCTGCGCGCCTTTTCAGAGGCAAACCTCGCGTATCTGAAGTAAAAACCGTGTCGCGCCTTCGCTGGTATTGTTTGTTGCCACCCGCACATTTTCCATCGCCTTGATACGAACAGATACAACCGTATACAGCTCAGAGACCATTTATGTTCCGCGCTTCAGTACTGTCTGCTTGCACTTTGAGAATCTTTCAACAACTGGAGAAAGTAGTTATGAGCGTAATTAGAAAAGCAGCCGGCATGATCGCAGCGACCCTGATAGTAAGTGGGCTGGCCATTCCGGCAATGGCCGATCACCACGGTGAAAAATCCGCGGAAAGCGACATCGTCGACACGGCGGTATCAGCAGGGCAGTTCGCAACACTTGCTGCAGCACTTCAGGCAGCAGATCTCGTGAATACGTTGAAGGGTGACGGTCCTTTCACAGTGTTTGCTCCAACGGATGCCGCGTTTGCAAAATTGCCGTCAGGCACCGTGGAAAACCTGCTGAAGCCGGAGAATAAGGACCAGCTCGTAGCGGTACTGACATATCACGTCGTGCCGGGCAAAGTAATGGCCGCGGATGTAGTCAAGCTCGATAAGGCCAAAACGGTGAACGGTGAAGATGTTGCCATCACGGTCAAGGACGGCGTTGTCAAGGTCGACGACGCATCCGTCGTCTCGGCGGACGTTGGCGCCAGCAATGGTGTGATCCATGTGATCGACACCGTTATCCTGCCGAAGGGCTGAGGAACGCGAACGGCGCAGGGACGCGCCGTCACTCATCATGGCATTGTTGACATCGTTTGGTATTGCTCCCCACATCGCTATCATTGGCGCTTCTGGCGGGATCGGTAAAGCATTGACAGAAGTGATCAGCGCTGCACGGCCAGCCTGCACCCTCAGCACGTTCGCACGAAAAATCGTTGTTTCTGACCTGCACAATGTACGGGCATATGCCATGGACATCGTGGATCCGCTGAGCATCGAGACAGCTGTTGCAAAGGCGGCTGCGGCAGTGCCGTTCGATCTCGTTATCGTAGCGACCGGTTTACTGCATCGATTTCCGCATGTTGTGCCGGAAAAAAGCATGCAGGACCTGAATCAGAATGCGATGCACGAAATATTCGCGGTGAATGCCATCGGTCCGGCGCTTGTCGCCAAACACTTTCTTCCCATGCTGAAAAATGATGGGCGGTCAGCATTTGCGGTGTTGTCTGCCCGGGTGGGCAGCATCGCAGACAATCGATTAGGCGGATGGACGTCATACCGGGCGTCCAAGGCCGCCCTGAACATGATCGTTAAAACACTTGCGATCGAACAGGCTCGCCGTAATCCTGAATCGGTGCTGGCCGCTTTGCATCCGGGCACCGTGGACACCAGTCTTTCGCAGCCATACGCTTCGCGGGTCCCGCAGGCGCAGCTATTCAGTCCGGCGCGTGCTGCGCGCGAACTGCTTGCGGTGTTAGACACACTGACACCCAAGAATTCCGGCGGCTTTTTCGCATGGGACGGCACCCCTATTGCCTATTGAAGCAAGGTCTTGTCTGGCGCGGGCGAGCAGATATGCCCCATCGCTGACGATGCAGCTACAGCGCCGTTGACGTTCTAAATCAGATCGGTAAATTCCTGTACCAGCGCAGAAAGTGAGCGTGTTATCCGGGGATCGATATCGTTAGCAGCGATCTGGTCTGAGAGCGAGCGTACAAACTGCTTGGTATTATGCAGTTCAGTCATTCCCTCGGGACTCTGAAAAGCAGCCGGCCAATCGGCCATCGATGCGGGGCTTTCAAAAAACGCTAGCCACGCTAAGATGCGATCAGCCGGTAAGAGGCGACGTGCAATGATCGCCCCTGCCACCCTGGCAAGTCGGTCACCTTCGTTGAAGGTATAAGCGGCCTCGGTTGTGCTCACCTTGACACGCAAACCGTCGAGCACGATCCACGCCTCGTCGGCGTCCGTGTCGGGATGCAGCGCGAAACGCCACAACAGATCAGCAATGTGGGCAACGGGATGCACCCAACCATGTTCCGCCGTGAGTCCTCTGAAATCCTTTTCTCTGTCCAACGCGCGAAGGGCGTCGCCCAGCAGTGTGTGGCGTTCGGACTCATCCAGAAATGGTTGATACGCGTCAGAGCGCATGAGCTCAGCCAGCACCAGTGCGGCGAACGAACGTCCGAAACTCTCGCTGCCCGCTGCCATCTCCGGCGAGGTGTTCATCATATCCTGGAGTTTTTTTAGCAGTAAACGACGTGTGGCATCGCTCAGTCGGTCCCCGCGCAGCCAGGTGCTGAACAGGGTATAGCCGATCTCGTCGCGCAATTCCGCATTGGACGAATTCAGGCAGGCAACAAGTTCCAGCGCCAGCCGGTCATAGGCAAGACCTGCCTGTTCAGGCTCCTCCCTGATAGGTCGCCAATAGGCGAGGGCGCTATCAACATCCGCGCAATCCGTCGTTGCGGCTGGCGCCGGCGCCACTGCGGCGAGCGCCAGTATCAGCACAACCCATATTGCTCTCGGCGAGGGCATGTCCGGCTGCCGATTTTTTGCGTTCGTCATCGCAGCTGCGGGCGGATATAACATGGCGGTATCCCGGTCGGTCGTTGGTTGTCTGGAGGGGTGGGGCTTGTCGCACGCCGGACGGTACACTATGCGGACCTTACTCACGGCCACACATTCTGCCAGAATTTCCGGGGGACAGATGAAAGACAAGCTGCAACTGATTGCTTACGAAGTCGTAGAACAGCCGATGCCGCTGCGTACCGCGGATCGGAAACGTGGCTGGATGGAAGCGCTGCCGGAGCGCTTTGCCTACCGTTGCCTGCCTCTTGTCATGGCGAATCAGTCTGGCTGGGAAATTCTCAATCCGGTTCCGTTCACTGCCAAATGGAATGGCAAGAGCGATCTCGACGCCATCTCGATCAAATTTGCAGAAGAGCAATCGCCGCTGATCGGATCGCATTTCGGGAACGGAGTACTGACTTTCTCGCTGGGTTACCTGTTCCGCACGACCAAGGCACACAACCTGTGGGTCAAAGGCCCGGCTAATCAGCCAAAAGACGGCATTGCGCCGCTGGAGGGAATTATTGAAACTGACTGGGCGCCGTTTACGTTTACCATGAACTGGCAGTTCACCCGCAAGCGTCATAAAGTCGCTTTCGCTGCCGGGGAGCCGATCGCAACGATTCTTCCCTATCCGCGCCACTACATTCAGAAGTTCGATCCTGCGCTAAAAAATCTCAATGAAAATGCGAAGCTCTACCAGCAGTACGTTGATTGGCGAGACTCACGGCTCTCATTTAACGAGGAACTCAAACAATCCGGCTCCGATGCCGCCAGGAAGGGTTGGCAGCGGACCTACATGAAGGGGGAGGATCAGTCAGGCACTGCCTTTGCGGGTCACCAGACCAAGTTGCTCATAAAGGATTTCGAGCGCAAGTAAGCCCGCAATACGGGGCTATCTATTTGGCGCAATGCTGTTATAGTCCGCAGCCATCGGCGCACCTCGGTCTGCGCCACATACTCCCTGCCGCGATATTGCGGTGCCTGGAGTCACACCTAATTTCCAGCCTGGACCGTACCTTGCACAGCTTCTTGCTGTCCTCGGGTCAGGCGCCCCGGAGTAAACTACAACATGTCATTTAATCAGCTCGGCCTTTCGGCCGAATTGCTGCGTGCGGTCCATGATTCGGGCTACCACGAAGCCACACCCATTCAACTCGAAGCTATTCCACCTATTCTTGCAGGCCGCGACATTCTTGCAGCTGCGCAGACGGGAACCGGTAAAACGGCCGGCTTTGCACTGCCATTGCTGCATCACCTGCAGCACGGGAAAGATAATCGTCGCTCCGTGCGTGCACTCGTGCTGACGCCGACGCGCGAACTTGCCGCGCAGGTCGGTGAGAGCATCGCTCAGTATGGTGCACAGCTGCCGATCAGGACTGCTGTCGTGTTCGGCGGCGTCAGTATCAACACGCAGATCGCGAAATTGCGCCGCGGCGTTGATGTTGTGGTGGCAACGCCTGGTCGCCTGCTCGATCATATGCAGCAGGGGACCATTGATCTTTCAAAGGTCGAGATTCTCGTACTGGATGAAGCGGATCGCATGCTGGACATGGGCTTCATTCGCGATATCCGCAAGGTCCTTAAAGTGCTGCCGGCAAAGCGACAGAATCTGCTTTTCTCGGCCACATTCTCAGACGATATCCGCCAGCTTGCGAGTGGTTTGCTGAATTCGCCGGTGGAGATAGAAGTGGCCGCCCGCAACAAACCGGCTGAACTGGTGAAGCAACTTGTGCTGCCGGTCGACAAGAATCGCAAACGTGAATTGCTGTCATACAAGATTGGCAAGGAGAACTGGCGCCAGGTGCTGGTATTTATGAGAACCAAACGCGGTGCCAATCGACTTGCCGAACAGCGGACCAACGATGGCATCGAGTCCGCCGCCAGTCACGGCAACAAGTCGCAGGGTGCACGTACCCGTGCTCTCAGTGATTTCAAAGCAAACCGCGTTCGGGTGCTGGTCGCGACAGACATTGCGGCGCGCGGTCTCGATATTGATCAGCTTCCATACGTCGTCAACTACGAGTTGCCTTTTGTACCCGAAGACTATGTGCATCGCATCGGTCGAACTGCGCGTGCCGGTCGTGCCGGCAACGCCGTTTCTCTTGTCTGTGTAGATGAACTCAAATTGCTGGAAGATATTGAGCGATTGCTGAACACACGCATAGAAAAAGTAATCGTGCCAGGCTACGAACCGGATAAGCGTATCAAGGCGGAACCGTTGCAACGTGGCGGGGGGCAACGTTCAGGGGGCGGGCGCAATCAGCCTAATAAAGCCCGACGCGGCGGCGCGGCGAAAAAATCTACAGCGCCACGCAGGCAGTCGTCGCGTCAGCGACGGCGTGCCAGTTAGGTTCGGCGGATCGTTTCACCCGCACCGCTAACAGCGTGGCGGGTGTTGCGCGGCAACTATTCGTAACAGCCGGGTTTTAGCGTAATCCAGAGAAAATCAATGGGCTCATCACCGCTGTTACCGGACTGGTGTTGGGCATCAAGTTCCAGTGCCGTATCACTCCAGCCGATTTCACCATCCGGCGAAAAGCTGGTTTGCTCATCGTCGCCGTAACGAACTGTCCACTGACCACCCTTGATGTGCACGTATAACTGATTGGGCGGATGGCGATGGATGCCCTCCCATTGTCCGGGTTCCACCACGTAGCGCTGTACGACGAGCTTGTCGTTGTCCAGCAGCACTTCACCTGCGATGTTCGGATAGTACTGGTGGCAGGCATCCGGAGGCTGTGTGCCGTGATGATCTGCGCTTGCTGTGACGCCGAACAGAATGAGCAAGGCTAATTGTAGTCGAATCATTGGCAACTCCTGAATAGAACCGTCGCTTGCTTGTGGCCGAGCGACAAACATCGTAAGTGATTAAAGTTCCTGCTGGCTCAGCCGACATCAGGTACAGCCAGTTTTTTTACATAAAGCCAGGGCCGGGGTCAATTGCCTGGCGGGTGACAGGAACAGTATGCAGTCATTAAACGATACTACGCTTGCGGCATTAAGTGGCCAGAAGCTTGTTTTCGAGGTCAAATCGGTTCGTCACGAGAAAGCGCATGAATCGGCGCGATCAGAAAAGCAGCATGACTTCGACCGTTCGAAGGGCGGTCGGCGACGTGGCGCGCACATGTTTCAACACGAAGTCATGTTGCGGTTCAAGCAGAAATTCTCTGCGAGCCTGAAATCACAACTCCCGCCGCAGAGCACGGTGACCCCCGATTCGGCGGACAAAGAAATTGCATCAAGTATTGTTTCGGCTGCAAGGCGTATCACAGCAACACAGCTTGATGACGCACCGTCGGCTATGCAGCAGGTTCGCGCCGCGGTCGGAGAGGCAGAGAATGCCAGCACGGAAACCGCCGTCACCGATGACGAGCAGGCAGGCATTGTTGCGACCCGGGACGAGGTTAACGCCGGACTGGACAAGATCGAAAAGCAGGTGGCCGCCGGCGAAATCAGGCGGCTCGAGTTCAGATCCAGACACTCCGAGAGCACACGACTCCAGATTCGTACCCGGGAAGGTGACCTCGTCAGTTTTGACGTCCGTCAAACTAGCCGTGTAAAAATATCTGATGAGCAGATGACCGGCACAGCCGGCAGCGCATCCAGCACGTCGCTGCATGTATCAGAAAGCTCGCGAATCCGGCTGCGGGTCGAAGGTGATCTGAATGCGTCTGAACGCGAAGCAATTCGCGGCGTTTTCGATGCGGCTGAGAAACTGGCTGAGAAGTTTTTCGGCGGCGACATGAGCGCCGCTCTGGAAATTGCCGCTGCACTCGAAATCGACCATGAGCAACTCGCACGCGTGAGCATGAAGTTCCGCAGCGTTCTGCGCGTCAACGCCCAGCAAAGCACCCGGACTTCTGCACCTGCTTCGGCGCCAGTTCATGACTCTGCAACTCGCGGCGCCATGCCAGAATCCGGCCCTAAGCCTGCAGCACCGCTCGCCGCTGAAGTATCGACGGGTGCTGTCAATGCCCCGGACATCACTACCGCCCCTATTCCAACAGCAGAAGCTGCGGAGGAAAGTGCCGTTGTCGACAACGTTTCAGCAGGCCTTGGCAGCGGATTCGATTCTTTAATCGATTTTCTCGGCCAACTCGCAGCATTCCTTGAGCAGTCATTTGCCACTGATGGTACCGATGATGCCGGCCTGGCCGGGAAAAGCGACATGCGATTCGAATTCAGCCAATCGTTCAAACTGGAGATCCTGCACGCTGTCATGCAGGTGGCGGCGCCACCAGAGGTTTCCGCAGAGGATACCGCCACGGGCGAGTCGATCAGGCTACTGGACGAGAACACGCTGCAACTCACAGCCTGAGCTACGCTTGCTGAAAAACGCTTGATACCGACGGCAGACGGTATATCGTTTGCCGGTCATGAAGTGTTTCTCATTTTGTCATACCGGTCGCCCTGTGCTGACGCCTTCTGCACCTGTTTTACTTATGGTTGCATCGGCGTGGCTCGTCGCGTCCTGCATTAGCCAGGAAGCGATGGATTCAGCACCCGTGCCGTCAGTCGAACTGCGAGTGATGACGTTCAACGTGGAGTGGGGCGGTGCGCTCATCAGCTTTGACAATGTTGTCGCCGCAATTCAGCAATCAGGCGCTGACATCGTCGGTATCCAGGAAGCCGAAGGCAACCTGTTTCGCATTGCCGATGCACTGGGTTGGTACGCTGACGAAAGCAACTATCTGCTGTCGCGCTTTCCCGTATACGCCGTACCCGGCGCCGAGGGACGTTATAGCTGGGTCGAAGTCGTTCCCGGTTTCGGTGTAGCGGTAGCGAATGTACATCTGCCCTCCGATCCTTATGGTCCGGATGCGGTCCGCGACGGCGCGGCAGCCGCTGAAGTGCTGGAGTTGGAGAGGACAACACGTCTGCCTGCGATCCAGCGGCATCTCGCGGCCTTGCAGCCGCTGGTCGATAGCAATGTGCCAATCTTTGTGACAGGTGATTTCAACGCCCCCTCCCATGAGGACTGGATCGACGCCACCGTCGCGTCACGAAAATTCCTGCGGTTCCCGCTGGCTTGGCCGGTCAGCCTTGCGATGCAGGAGGCCGGTTTCACCGATTCATGGCGTGCCTTTTATCCTGATCCATTGGCTCACCCCGGATTGACATGGTGGGCCAGACGGCCGCCGCTTGCCGCTTATGCGCCCGGCAACAATGACGCAGAGGATCGCATTGACTTTGTCTGGTCCGCCAACACCGAGTCAGTGCAAGACAGCGTTATTGTCGGTGAGCGCGGCAGGTCTGACGTCAGCATCGGTCTGGCACCCTGGCCTAGTGATCATCGCGCGGTCGTTTCGCATTTTCGGCTACAACCCGCAGTCCTCCCGCCGCTCGCCAGTACCGACAAACGGGTCTACAGAACTGACGAAGAGATCCTGATTCACGCATTCTCTCCGGAAACTGCCGTCCTCAGCCTGCATAGTGCAGAAGGCAGGTTGCTTGAAAAGTGGCCGCTCCGCGGTCACGGGAGTAAACGGCAGTTCGCCGCAGATTTCGAGCCCGGACGCTATCAGGTGCACCTCGCGAAGAATCAGAACGACGTTTCGCCACCCTACGAATTCTGGATCCTCGATACCGATGCACCGGCGACAATCACAACCGATGAAAAAACCTATATTTCCGGCGAGTCCATAGCGGTCAGCTGGCAGAATGCGCCCGGACTGCGGAATGACTATGTTGCCGCCTACAAGTCGGACGTGGCTACGGACTATGACAACGGACTTGCCTGGGCCTATACCGGCGCCAGGCCACACGGAATGCTGCGGCTGGACGAGGAACACACAAGCTGGGGATGGCCATTGCCTGCCGGACGCTTTGTCATCCGTCTGGTGCAGGATGACGGTTACGAGGCGCTTGCCGAGTCCACGCCTTTTGACGTCGTTTCGCTAGTCGCAAGTATCGCCAATGACATCACGACGTATGATGACGGCCGTCGATCGCTGCAGTCACTGTTTGCCGCATACCAGCTACTGCTGGATGTTGGCTGGCAACTGGATGTCATTGCCCGATCCGAACCCGACGGGGTGGCAGCACCGCTGCCTATCATCGCTTTGCGTTCGCCAGTGGAAGGGGCGGCCATCTGGGTGCTGGCAGGCATTCACGGTGAAGAGCCGGCCGGCCCGAACGCCATAGCCGCAGGAATCCCACAACTTGCGGCACTTGGAAAAGTTCATCCCGTCGTCCTGCTGCCGCTCCTGAATCCTCATGGTTATGCGAGGAACTGGCGCTATCTCAATATGCCCCATTACGACGAATCGATTGATGGCATGAGCGTCGGCGATTCATCTCACCTGCTGCAAGACCCGGAGCGTCCGGGACTGACTCGTGCATCCGTCGCCAATGCGGAGGCAGATGCAATTACCCGTTATGTCCTGGGTATGGCCAAACGGTATCCGCCAAGGCTCAGTCTCGATCTGCATGAGGACAATCTGATTGACGCTGGCTATGTTTATTCGCAAGGCGAGCGGGGTTCCGGCGACAAACTGGCGGCCCGCGCTGTGACTGTTCTTCGGCAGCATGGCATCGCTATCAAGATGGATGGACAAACACGATTTGCCGAAACCATTTCGGCCGGCATTGTCGGTCCGGTGGCGGACAGCTCGATTGACGAGCTAATGAGTGCCGATGCCGTCCTGATCGATGGTGAGCGGCGTCGCGGCCCGCGGGCTGAAACGGTGCTGGTATTTGAAACGCCGGCACGCGCCTTGTCTCTGCCGCAGCGGGTGTCTGCACACCTGGCATTACTGCAGGAAATTGCAGACAATTTCAATGTATTCAATGAGTAAATCGTTATTTCAAACGTAATTTCTATTAAGTCTGGCAGATCAGTGTTGTGACCGATGACCGCGATGAGCTGAAACCGACGCCATTCTGGTGGGAGGACAGCCCGGTTGCTGAGGAACCGGCTCTGACATTGCCGGAACAGGTTGATGCGCTGGTCGTTGGCGGTGGCTTCACGGGGCTGAATGTAGCCCGCGTTCTAAGCGCGGCCGGGCGCTCGGTGCTGGTCTGCGAAAAATCGTTCTTCGGCGCCGGCGCCAGTACGCGAAATGCAGGCATGCTGGGGCCAAGTTTTCACAAGCTCGGCGTACAGGGTTTGCAGGCGCACTACGGCACCGAGCGGGCCCACGCGATCTTCCGTGAGAGCGTCAGTTTCGTCACTTTTATCGAGGATCTTATTCAGCGCGAGGGAATTGACTGCGACTTTCAGCGTTGCGGTCGCTTTCGCTGCGCTGCACGCCCGGCACATTACGAGCAGATGGCGAATGAACTCGGGCCTTTAATTGCAGCAACCGGCATACAGGCCGATCTGGTGCCCAAGGAAGACCAGGCCAGTGAAATCGGTTCGGCCCGATTCCACGGCGGGGTGCGTTATCACGATGATGCCGCGCTGCACCCCGGCAAATATCACGCCGGGCTAATGCGTTCTGTCCGCAGACGGAAGGGTCAGCTTGCAGCAGACACCGAAGTCAGTGCCATCGTCCCAAGGAAAGGCGGCTTCACCGTAACCACGAATCGCGGTACGGTGCGCGCCGCGCAGCTCGCAATCTGTACGAACGCGCACACAGGCAAGGTCACCCCTTGGTTACGGCGCCGGCTGCTGCCCATACGAAGCGCGATGATTGCGACTGATGAATTGCCTCCCTCGCTGATGGACACGCTTATGCCGACTCGCCGCTGCTATGGAGATAGCAGGCGGGTAATGGCTTACTACCGACCGTCTCCTGACGGCAGGCGGATCCTGTTCGGTGGTCGGGCTACTTCAGCCGAGAATGCTGAGGGCAATGCCAAACTGTTGCGCCGCGCCCTGATTGAGGTTTTCCCGCAATTAAAAGCGACCGCGTTGACGCATAGCTGGTCCGGCCTGGTCGCGTATGCGTTCGATCATGTCCCGCACCTGGGCCAACACGACGGACTTTACTATGCGCTTGGCTATTGCGGCTCCGGCGTAGCGCGGTCCAGCTATTTCGGTAGCCGTCTCGCTTACAAGATGCTCGGTGACGAAGAGGCAGGGCGCACAGCCTTTGACGACCTGCCGTTTACCACACGGCCGTTCTATAACGGTAACCCGTGGTTCATGCCTGCCATCATTCGCTGGCATCGCCTTGCAGACAAGTTGGAATCGATGCGAGCCTGACCCAGGCCAGGACAATTATTCATCAATGCCGGGGAGGCATTTCAATATGAGAAGTTATTTTTTCAACGCGAGACTGGCGACTTTTATCATTTTATTGATGCCGCCGTCGGGTATCGCTGCGGATTTCGATGCGGAGCGCTTTGACGACATTGTCACAGCAGGGATGGCGCGTTGGCATGTACCCGGCATGTCGGTTGCCGTTCTCCGAGAAGGCGAAGTCGTCTTTCTCGAAGGCTTTGGCACGACCGCCGTTACGGATGGAGATCCAGTCGACGAACATACGCTGTTTGCAAACGCCTCAACGACCAAAGCGATGATTGTCGCGGGCATCCTGATGCTTGCAGACGAGGGCAAGCTCGACCTTGATGACCTGCTTCTCGAGCACTTGCCCGAAGTACACTTCAGTGATCCGGCACTAACCCAGCAGTTGACACTTCGCGACCTGCTCGCCCATCGCACCGGTCTGCCATCGACCGATCTCTGGACGTTTGTACAGCAGATGCCGTTGACTGAACAGATACCGCGACTTCGTCTGGTCAAGCCGGAGGCTTCTCCACGTACTCGACTTATCTATCAAAATACGATGTACGAACTCGCCGGACTGATTATCGAGCGAATCAGCGGTAAGCCCTGGGACGAGTTCCTGACCGATCGCTTGTGGCATCCGCTCGGCATGCAAGAGACCTACGGATCGCGCGGGCGAATTGACAACTCCGGCAAACATGTAATGCCTCACGACTATCTGCAGGGCGAAAGTCGGCAGATTGCCTATTCCTTCCCGCCGGAATTGCTGGATGCGGCGGGGTCCGCGTGGACTTCAATTGCGGACATGAGCCGCTGGGCTGCCTTCCTGCTGCGAAACGGCATAACCGAAGCCGGTGAGAGACTGATTTCTGAGGAGGGCATGCACAACATGTTCGAGCCTCATCAACTGGCGACCCCGGAAGATTTCTATCCCACGGTTGAACTCACCCGGCCGCACTGGCGGACCTATGCGCTCGGCTGGTTCCAGCAGGACTTCATGGGAAAAGCGATCGACTTTCACACCGGCAGTTTATCCGGGCTCGTCGCAATTATTGGCCTGGACCGTGATGCCGGTAACGCCGTGATCGTGCTTGGTAATCGCGATCACGCGGAATTGCGCCATGCATTGCTGTGGGAAGCGCTTGATACGTCCGACGTGGACTTAAAACGCGACTGGAGTGCGGACGTTTTTGCACTTTATGCAGCGCGTGCGGACGAGGCGGAAGAAAAATGGCGTGAGACAGAACGTTCGCGGCTCAAGGGAACCAGACCACGATTGCCGCTCAGCGACTACGCGGGCACTTACCGTAGTGAAATCAATGGCGATATTGCCATCGCCGCTCGCAGCAAGGCATTGGAATTGAGAACGACGCGAGATCGCATGCAATTATCGCACTGGCATCAGGACACATTTCTGCTGCAGCACGAGGACTGGCAATACGGCGATCTAACGACCTTTCGTTTCCAGCCGGACGGCAGTATCGACGGGATCGAAGTGTTCGGTGATGTGTTCCACAGGATCGACTAGACGCTGTTTCATCACCGAAAGTCGCGGCGCAAGCCGTCGTGACCAGACATGAATAAGCGCTTAGCGAAATCTTTCGCTGTCTCTTCGCACTCGGCTGTAAAGGCCGGCACGGATAGCGGTGATAGCGGCGGTGAATTCCGTATCCTCTCTAACCGGATCGAACAGTGCCGACTCCAGTACGCGAATTTCCACGCCCACGGGCGATGCGGCGTACGCTCTTGCAGACCAGAACAGCGCGTTTTCTGCATCGCCGCGATACGCGAAGTATACGGCGAGATCTTCATACACGATGATGTCAGTGTAACCCTCCAGTCGCAGACGATCATGTCGAATATCGTCAAGCGTTTTGCGAATAATCGCTGCCGCCTCGACGGTGCGACCACTCGCGTCCAGGCAGCTTGCCCTTAACACCTGGTGAGGTCCAAGTTGTAAACGCGTACAGGCTTCCGGTTCACCGCGTAACAGGAGCGCGCGTGCTTCGATCGCGACACCGCGAATGATTCGCGGAGCAAGTCTGCTGGCGCGGCGGGCCGCAGTAATCGCCTTTTCGTAGTCACCAAGTTGCAGTGAGAGTTCTGCAACGGCGATATGCCGGCCGGGGGCGAGCGGATCCAGTTCGATGGCCCGGCTTGCTTCGGCGTAAGCGTCGTCGAATTGCCCGAGTTCGGTCAGTGAGCGTGCGCGCCAGCTTGGAATGCTGGCCGCATTGGGTTGCAGCAGGGCGGCGCGCTCAAAGTCTGCAGCGACGTCGTTGGCATCCTGCCCGATGAGCGCGCCAAGATAGGCGCGGGTCGCAAATCCTGCCGCCAGATTGGGATCCAGTGCGAGAGATCGCTCCGCGTAGGCAAGGGACTGTGCCGCAAGCATGTAACTGTCAGAGCCCACATCGTAGCGATAAAATATGGCGAGTGCGTACGCCGACGCCAGATCTGCATAGGCGGATGCATAACCGGGGTCCATGTCTATCGAGCGCCGAAATTCCGCGATGGCGTTTTGCAGGCCAACGGGCGTGCGCTCTGAGAGCGAGCGTTGTCCGGCGAGATAGGCACGCTGGCCGGGACCCTGATCAATATGCGTGCTGAGGTCGGGCACCGACAGGCCCGGAATCGTGGCAACGAACCTTGCCGTCGCTGCGTTCGCGATGTCTTCCTGAATTTCTATCAGATAGTCGCCAGGCGCGGAGAAACGTTCCTCCCAGACCATTTCGCCGTTACCCGCATTCAGGTGCTGCAGGCTGATCTGCAATTGCTCGCCATTGCCACTCAGCGATCCCTGCATAACCTGGCGCACATTGAGGGCGGTGCCAAGTTGCGTCACGCTCAGGCCACGATTGCCGACTGACTGCGCCGAATGCCGAGAAATGACTTTCAGCGCCGGTATCCGCGCCAGATGCGTGATGATCTCCTCGCTGATGCCGACGCCAGCATCGTCCAGACGCGGGTCTCCTGTTAGATTTCGGAGCGGCATCACTGCAACGGAGTCTACGTAGTCGTTGCGCAAATGCTCCGCAGGTCCTTGCTTTGAATTGCGCATTTCCAGAACGATGCCAGCGGCGACCAGTATCGCGCAGGCGAGTGCAATGTAGGTGAGGGCTGGCCTGATCAAAATACGGCCGCCAGCCTGCAAGCGGACCAGTTCACGTGGATACGCCGCAAGACTGTATTGGACTATTGATAAGTCCGACCGCCGTGTCTCAGCCAGCCGTCCTCGTGTGCGCGCGCCGGATCGTTGTGAGTCCAGTGAATGACGCCGCCCTGTTCGTTGGACACAAACTCCCCGTTGAACTCGACACGATCGCCGGCTTCAAGATTCCCGATGCGAGCGGCAAGATCAATGTTGTGCGCGACGAGCACCGTTCTGCCAGACGCCAGTCGCAAAATGAAGCGCTGGTGCCGGCTGCCATCGTTGTCGTCGGACAGTATCCGCTCGACGGTGCCGGCACCCGTCACCTGCGCGCCGCTGATGTATTGCGTATCGCGACTTTGCACAGATGGCGCGATACTTTCGGGCGACAACACCTCGGGCACGGTATCGGCGCGCGGGACGAAGAAGTATGCAGCCGCGACTGCCATGAGCAGCGGTACAAACTTCTTCATGGCATGACTTTTTGTCTGGAACATCGATAGCTCATCCGTTTACTGCGATCGCGGTAATTTACCGTCTGCGGCCCGTCGGCGCGACCGTTTGTCCACAATCGCGACATCTCGATCGCAGGCAGCGGCGGATTGAGACCGTACTCACAGCGGAGCACGCGGTGCCTTGCTACCTTCAGTGATTGAATGAACCGCCTGCACGCCGGCTCAATCATTAACTGACAGGTTCTGGATGAAAGCGAAAATTTTCAGCCTTTTATTCGTATTGCCAATGCTGACAGCCGGCATCTTTGCTGGCTATCTCCTCGTTGCAGACCTCTCGGATGCATGGCGAATGCGCGCCTGGACGCCGGTTATGGCAGTACTGGAAAGCGGCGGCTACCGCATGAGTGCGACAGGTGAAGCAGATTCCTTGCAGGCCTATGCGCGCTATCGATACGAAGTAGCAGGCGTTACCTATTACAATGAGCGTGTCGCCATTTCAGACGGCGGCGATAATATCGGCCGCTTTCAGCAGGAACTTGGCAGTCGTCTGCGTCGCGCACATGAAAGCGGTCAGCCAGTATTGGTTTACGTCAACCCTGACGACCACAGCGATGCAGTGATTGAGCGCTCTCTGCGCGGGGGTCTCGCAGGCTTCAAATTGCTATTCCTGCTGATCTTCGGTGGCATAGCTGCGGGGCTGATCTACGTCGTCTTCCGTGCCGCGCCGGAGAGCGCTTCCACAGGCACGAGTAGTAAAGCGTCACCGTGGCTCACACGCCCGGCGTGGCGAAGCAACCGGTTCAGATCGACTTCCCGCAGCACGATGTGGATTGCCTGGGGATTCGCCATTTTCTGGTCGCTGATTTCCGCACCGCTGCCGTTCGTCGTCTATCAGGAATTTGCACAAAACGATAACGCGCTTGCTCTGCTCGGACTGTTATTCCCGTTCATTGGCGTAGGACTGATCGCGCAGGCCATACGACGCACGCATGAATGGCTGCGATACGGCGCCGCCATTCTGACGCTTGACCCTTTCCCAGGTGCCATTGGCGGTCACGTTGGCGGACAATTGGATTGCCGCGTTCCACTCGACCGTACTGCTCGCTATCAGGTGACCTTAAACTGCATTCGGAGCCATATGTCGGGCAGTGGCAAAAACCGGCGTCGCAGTGAGTCGGCCAGCTGGCACGACACGCAGTTGGCGCATGCCGCAGAGGGCCCGCTCGGCACGTGCCTCATTTTTCGCTTCGACGTCCCGGACGAACTTGCGGAGTCGGATGCCGATAAGGCTGGCGACACGTATCACTTGTGGCGTTTGAATGTCTCGGCCGAGCTCCCCGGAACCGACCTTGATCGAAATTATGAGATACCGGTATACGCGACCCAGGCTGAATCCAGCAGCTTGCCGGAAGACCTGATCAAAGCGGCGCAGGCTGATCAAAAAGTGCTCGATCTCGCGGCACTAAGGCGTCTGATGCGCATTGAGTTCGGTGCGGCCGGCCGCTCGCTGCGCTATCCGGCGGGACGGAATCTTGGCTTCGGTCTGGGAGGCTCGGCATTCGGCGCAACGTTCGCCATTGCGGGCTGGTTGCTCTGGACACATGCAGATGAATTGCTGATGGGCGTCGCATTTACCACGGTAGGGTCGCTCATCCTGTTGGCGTCCCTCTACCTGATGCTGAATTCGTTGCAGTGCTCGCAAGAAGGAGAGGACATCGTCAGCGTGCGACGATTACTGGGTATTCGAATCAACACGTCGCGCATCTCACGGGCAGCTTTCGCCGGCTTCGACAAGCGCTCGACGATGAGCAGCCAGTCTGGTAACCGGCATGTCATGTATTACACGCTGAAGGCTGTCGATCACGACGGTCGAACTATCGTTGTCGGCGAAGGATTCAGGGGAGCAAGCCAGGCAAACGCTGCCGCAGAACTGGTTGCCGAAGCGTTCGGCCTGCAGGGGCGGGTGGCTCGACCCGGCCACGGTATCGATGAGGCGCCGGCAAACTGGCTCGCCGCAGACTGACGAGCAGCGCCGCCAGCAGAATCCGCGCGCCGTTTTCTTCGACGGGCGCGCATTGAAAGGTCATAATCCAGTTCACATCTGAACGGCAGCTTGCTATGGCGCGAATGACTACAACAGCTCAGTCCCTTGCCAGCCATTGGTATTTCGATGAGCAGCACTACGAACGCGAGCTGCAGGCAGTCTGGTATCGAGAATGGGTCTGTGTAGGCCGGCTGGAACAGATACCTGAACCCGGCGACTACTTCCTTGCCCATATCGGTAACCAGCAGGTCATCGTTATTCTTGATCATGATCGTCTGCCGCGTGCTTTTTACAATACCTGCAGACACCGTGGCTCCGTTTTGTGTACCGCCGCGAGCGGCCGCTTTCGTAACGGTCGAATCGTGTGTCCATACCACACGTGGACTTACACGCTCGACGGTACGCTTGCCGCCACGCCGGGCCGGGTCGCGAGCGAGGATTTCCGCTACGACAATTTTTCCCTTTACGACGTGCGAATTGCTACCTGGGGTGGCTTTGTATTCGTCAATCTTGGCACCGATGAGAGGCAGACTCTCGATGCCTTTCTCGGTGAGGAAGCGGCTGCGGTAGAGAAATGGCCGCTCGCCGCGCTGGTCACCGCTCATGAAGAGCGCTCGACGATTGCCTGTAACTGGAAAATTTTTTGGGAGAACTATTCGGAGTGCTATCACTGCCCGCGATTACATCCCGAGCTTTGCAAAATTGTGCCGGTGTATAACGATGCTGTGCTCGAACGTTCGGATCTGCCGGGCTGGACGGCGAGTGGGCCGGACGACGACGGTAGTCCGCGCGTTCGCGAGGGCACTACAACCTGGACGCTGGACGGTAAGAGCTCGCTGCCGCAGATTGACGGTCTGCCGGCTGAACTCGTCAGTCGCGGCATGTCCTTTGCTTCCTTCACGGCGAGTATGTTTGTTGTGGCGCATCCTGACTATGTGCGTAGTGTGCGGCTGTTGCCGCGTGGGCCGGAGCAGGTGGAGCTCGTGGTCAGCTGGCTGCTGATGCCTGAGGTCGCCGCGCGCCATGCGGATCAGCTCGACGACGTGCTGGCACTGGGTCGCCTTGTGGTGCAGCAGGACGCGGCGGCCTGTGTCCTGAATCAGCAGGGCTTGAAGAGCAGGGCACACCGGCAAGGCGTGCTGGTACCGCAGGAGTGGGCGGTGTTCGAATTTCATGAATGGCTTCGCCAGCGTCTCGGTGTGTGAGCAGAAGTCGGCCAGCCGTAGCGCCGCAATATAAGCTATATAATTCGTCGAATATGGCGAAATAAACGAATATATGCCGCTAAGTCGCAAAAATAGTCGAGTTGCGCTAAATTCCTATCTGTGCTATAACTCGCCATTAATGCCGAATATCGTGCGTAATTTCAAATATTTCGCCAACTATGACGAATAAAATAGACAATCCGCTTATCTCCGATGACGCCATCCTGGCTGAACTTGGTGCCCGTCTCGCAGCCCGGCGTATCGATATGACGCTCACGCAGGCCGCACTGGCACGCGAGGCCGGCGTATCGAAGCGTACGGTCGAGCGGGTGGAGAACGGCGCCTCCACGCAGATGAGCAGCATCATCCGTATCTTTCGTGCTCTTAAACTCCTGGACGTTTTAGAGCAGCTCATTCCGCCGCGCCGCCTACGGCCGATGGATCTGCTGCAACGGGCAGGCAAAGAACGCCAGCGAGTGTCAAGAACGGCGGCGGACGAAGAAGCCTTGCATCAGGTGCCGTGGACCTGGAAAGACGAGTCATGATACATCTCGCCGAGGTGGTCCTGTGGGGCCGGACTATCGGCGCTGTGGCGCTGGACTCGGCCGACCGTATAGCGAATTTTGAATACGAACGGGACTTTGCCCGGAGCGGCATCGAGGTCGCGCCGTTGACAATGCCGCTTGCAGACAGGGTCTATCGTTTCCCGCAATTGGCGCTACCGTCGTTTCACGGCCTGCCGGGACTGCTGGCCGACTCGCTGCCGGACAAGTTCGGCAACGCCCTTATCGACGCCTGGCTGGCACTGCAGGGGCGTCAGCCAGGCGAGCTCAATGCCGTCGAGCGCCTCTGCTACACCGGCCGGCGCGGCATGGGCGCACTGGAATTCAAACCGGTTATCGGGCCCCGGATGGAAGAGGCCGGCCGCGTCGAGATCGATCAACTGGTTGCACTTGCCTCCGACATCCTGAGCAGCCGCGATCAGTTCAAGGTCGCGCTCGACACCCAATCCCGCAAGGCCGCGCTCACCGACATCTTGCGAGTAGGTACTTCGGCAGGCGGGGCGCGTGCAAAAGCGGTCATCGCCTGGAACCCGGACACTAACGAGGTGCGTTCCGGGCAGATAGAAACGGAATCAGGCTTCGAATACTGGCTGCTGAAATTCGATGGCGTCAGCGGCAATCGCGACAAAGAACTCGATGATCCGAAAGGCTATGGCCAAACCGAATTTGCCTATTACAAAATGGCTGTCGACTGCGGCATCGAGATGAGTGAATGTCGACTGCTGCGAGAAAACGACCGGCAGCACTTCATGACCCGTCGATTCGATCGCACGGTGGATGGCAGCAAGTTGCACATGCAATCGCTCTCCGCCATGGCGCACTTTGATTTTAACGTTCCTGGCGCTTACAGCTACGAACAGGCGCTGCTGGTCATTCGACAGTTACAGCTTGGCGTGGATGCCGTCGAACAGCAGTTTCGTCGCATGGCGTTCAACATCATCGGTCGAAATCAGGACGACCATGTGAAGAATATTGCGTTTCTCATGGATAAGCGTGGCAGATGGGCGTTGTCGCCCGCTTTCGACATGACCTACAGCTACAACCCGAGTGGCAGATATACGTCCCGTCACCAAATGTCCCTGAATGGCAAGCAGGACGATTTCACCATGGATGATTTTCGAGCCTGTGCACGTGCTGCATCATTACAACGGGGCAGGGCAGACGTAATAGTCAATGAAGTTGCCTCAGTTATTGCACGATTTGCTGACTACGCGGACGACGCGGGCGTTGATCCGGATCAGCGCGACCGCATCCTGCCGTTACTGCGCCACGATCTGGCGGGTGGGCTGCAGGCAAATTGACCAGATTTCACAGCGGACTGGGTGCTGACGAAAGGTTTCGCCGCGACAGCTGTCTGGAACGAATCTTGCAGACCATTGTCTCCAAAAATGCAGCCGGTGGCGGTATCAGGAATTGATGAGCGGAGACAATCGATGAAGGTGAATGCACGAGCGGTGGTGGCGGCAGAAGGCCATTCCAGCAGTGATGAGTTCTTTGCCGATGTACGCGAAGGATTGCTCGCTGAGCAAAAGTTTCTAAATCCGAAGTATTTCTATGACGAGTCCGGCAGCCGTCTGTTTGAAAAGATTACGCGACTTCCTGAGTATTACATTACGCGCACTGAAACAACGCTGATGAGCGAGATAGCGGAAGATATCGCCAGTCATTGCAAGGATGTGCGCGCCATCGTCGAATTTGGCAGTGGCTCCGGAAGACGCAGCGATATTCTTCTGTCCGCCCTGCCTGACGTGACCTGCTATGTCCCTATCGACGTGTCCGAAGAACTGTTGGCATCGACATCCCAACTGGTTCGCGAGGCGCATCCCGGTGTAAGGGTTACCCCGCTGAACGCAGATTTTACACAGCCGCTCACGCTTCCGGCAGATACGCCGGTAGAGCGGCTTGGATACTTCCCGGGCTCCACGATTGGTAACTTTCTGCCCGACGATGCCATCCGTTTTATGCGCATGGTACGAACCGGACTTGGCGGCGATGCGCAAATGCTGCTCGGCGTGGACACGGTGAAAGAGTTGAAGACACTGGAGCAGGCATATGACGACGACGCCCGCGTTACGGCAAACTTCAACAAGAATATTCTCACGCGCATCAACGATGAACTCGGCGGTGATTTTGACCTGAACCAGTTCGCCCATCGTGCCTTTTTCAACGCTGATGAGTCTCGTGTCGAGATGCACCTGGTGAGCCGCAAGCGGCAACGCGTCAGAATTGGCGAAGAGCTGGCGGTAGACTTTGTGGCCGGCGAAAGTATCCACACTGAGAACTCTCACAAGTACACGATGACTGCATTTCATGCGCTTGCAGAAAATGCTGGCTGGCATCCTGTGCAGCACTGGAACGACGAGGAGATGCTGTTCAGTGTGCACCTTTTGAAGAATTCATCGATCATTGGATCCGGAGGAGTTGCGTGAGGCTTGCGAACCTGAATGCCGACTCGGAAAGGTCAGCTGCGCTGCAACGTTACCTGCAGGTTCGCAGCGATTCTCTGGGGCTTACCCGGCATTTGTCGCCGGAGGATTATGTTGTGCAGAGCATGCCTGACGTCAGCCCGACAAAATGGCATCTTGCTCATACAACCTGGTTCTTCGAGCAGTTCGTACTTATCCCGTTTAATAAGCGATATCGCGTATTTGATGAGCAATATCACTATCTTTTCAATTCCTACTACGTCAGCGCCGGCAAAATGCACACTCGTGCGAATCGTGGCTTGCTGACCCGACCGCTGGTGCGGGATGTCGAGCGCTTTCGCGAACACGTGGACGAGGGAATGTCGGTGCTTCTGAAGCAAAGCTCGCCCGGGCATGAACTGTTGGCGACCGTCGAGCTAGGTCTGAATCATGAGCAACAGCATCAGGAGTTGTTGTTAACCGATCTCAAGCACGTTTTTTTCCAAAATCCGCTGCTGCCCGCCGCCAATCCTGAGTTGGCAACGCCGCCGTCGGCCGCGACAGCGAGCCATGTGTTCGAGAAAGGTCGGAATGGCATTCAGGACATTGGCGCAAGCGGCGAAGGATTCTGTTTCGATAACGAACTGCCCCGGCATCGATCCTTGTTGCAGGAGCACGCCATTGGGTCGCGCCTTATTAGCAACGCGGAATATCTGAATTTTATCCAGGATGGTGGCTATTCGAACGCAGATCTGTGGCTGTCCGACGGCTGGGCCTCGGTGCAGCGACAAGGTTGGAATCGGCCGCTTTACTGGAGCGAAGACCTGGCTGCGGAGTTCACTCTGGGGGGGCAGCGCGAGCTGGACCAGTCTGCGCCGGTCGCCCATGTGAGCTATTACGAAGCAGACGCGTTTGCGCGCTGGGCCGGTGTGCGCTTGCCGACGGAATTCGAGTGGGAAGCGGCTGCAGAAGCGCTGCCGATCAGAGGCAATCTCAGGGAGTCAGCACTATGGCAGCCTGCAGCCAGCACGGACGGCTGCCGCCAGTACTACGGCGACGTTTGGGAATGGACCTCGTCAGCCTATTTACCTTATCCGGGCTTCACTCCGCTTGCAGGGTCGCTCGGCGAGTACAACGGTAAATTCATGTGCAATCAGATGAGCGTGCGCGGCGGCTCGTGTGTCACAGCCGCGGACCACATCAGGCCCACCTACCGGAGCTTCTTTTATCCGGACGCGCGCTGGCAGTTTCTGGGTATACGTCTTGCCAAAGACGGCGCGCGCTGATTTTCTTGCAACCTGCTAGCCGATGACTTCCCGATACAGTCGCTGCAGGTTCAGGCCGAACAACTTTTCGAGGTCGCCTTCACCCATGCCGCGTTTCGCCAGGCCGTCCCAGATAGTTTCCATACGACGCGGACCGTTCAGCTCCTCGAAATAAAGCGGCCATTCGTCACGCACGAAATTAGGGCCTTCTTCAGCTTTTAGCTCAGCCAAGTATTCCTCTGTCAGGGTCAGCCGGCGATGATCACGGTCAGAACCTATACAAACATGGTCTATGCCGGCCACTTTGATGGCATGCTCAATGTGCTCGTAATAAAAATGGACCGCGTTGTCGACTTGCAAGGTCATGAATGGCCGCATCTGCGTGACACCGAACAATCCGCCCTTGTCGGCGATAGCGCGAATGTTCTCATCTGTCGTATTGCGGTTATGGTCTTTGAGTGCCTTGCAGCAAGAGTGCGACACGATCACCGGGGACCTGGACCTTTCAATGGTGTCGGCCATCGTTTTCATGTCAGCGTGAGACAGGTCGATCAGCATGCCGACCTCGTTCATTTTTTCAACGAGTTCGTTGCCAAATACCGTAAGGCCGGATCCATTTAATTCATTGCAACCTGCGCCTGCCCAGTTCTGGAAATTATAAGTGATCTGACTGGAACGAACGCCGAGGCCGTAAAATACGTCAACGTTGTCGAGATCGCGGCCGAACTGGGTGGAGTTCTGGAAAAGATAAAAGATAGCAACACGACCCTGTTCTCTGGCTCTGCGGATGTCGTCAACCTTGGTAGCCTTCATCCAGAACTCGGACTCGGCATTGATCAGACGGTCGTATTCGAGCACGCCATCGATCGCCATTTGGTAGGCTTCGGCTTCGTAGGATTTCGGATCGCACAATGTGACCGTAATTGCATTGAGGCCAGAATCAATCATCTCGCGGCAGAGCTCGTCGGTGTAAACCTCGCGAACTTCACCCATCGCGTCGAACACCAGTACGTCACGGGTCGACCCGTCCGCGGCAAATGCCCGCAAGCCGGAGCTCGCCATGCCCAGTGCACCTGCTGCAGCCAGCGTAAAGTCGCGTCGATTGATCATGTTGTTCCTCCGTTAAATTGCCTGAAGCGTAAATCTACCATTACTTTTTTCTAAAGCGCATTGTTGCCGCCTTCGCCCTGCAGAGAAATCACGCCGCCGTCTTTTACTCGAATCGCAGGCCGCCACGCGCCGACATCGAGTTTGGCAGAAAATTCGTAGGGCACCGTGTCTCCCGGGCGGGTTATCAGGGCGTTGACGAGGCGGATACCCGCGATCAGGTTTGCGGAGCCGGTGAGCATCAGGTCGCCTTGCCCGTAGCCTTCGATGACGGGTAACTGATTAGCGACGCCCTTGATCAGGTCGTAACCACCCAGACTGATCGTGTAAGAAACGCCACGGAGATTCAGGGCTTCGCCGTTAGGGTTAATGACATGCAGGCCGATTTCGAAGTCAGGTATGGCGCCCTGAGTCGGCAGGGCACGAAACGATTTAACGGTGAGAGTTGGCATTTCATAGCCAGGCCGCAGCCCTGCGCAACCCTGCAGAATGCTGAGCCCGAGTAAAAGTAGTATCGCGCTGGAAAGCTGTTTGCTGAGTTTCAAACCATTCAAAGAATTGCTCCCTTCTGTAAAGGGCGAAGCCTAACATGCGGCTGCCTGACGCGCGGATCGCGATGCGTACGCGTACGAGGAACGCCGGGACAGCATTTTTCTTCTGTACAATATCCGGATGACCAACCAAAACGATGCTTTACTGCAGTCAGAGCTGCTGGTGCGCTTGCGCTACCAGAGCGTCTTGTTCGCCATGTTATTGGTAACCAGCGGTGCTTTTATGCCATTGCAGGCGCAGGAGGTCAGTGATTATCAGGCGCTGCTGGTTTTGTTCGCGGAATGGCGCCAGTTTGAGGTTCCGCCGACGCGGGACGGCGCGCCCGATTATACAGAAGCGCGATTTTCGCAACGAGAGTCCGGGTTTCGCGACCTGGAAGCGCGCCTGAATGCCTTCGATATTGATGGTTGGCCGGTCGCTCAGCAGGTGGACTGGCATCTCGTCCGTGCGGAAATGAACGGCTACGACTTCAATCGTCGTGTGCTTATGCCCTGGGCGCGCGATCCGGCGTATTACGACACGCTGTGGATGGCACGCAGTGACGTACCTGCTCACGAAGGGCCGACGCATCATGCGGTGGTCGAAGTCTGGCAGTATGATTTCCCGCTTTCCGCAACAGACGAACAGCGTCTCACCGAAGCGCTGGCAGTCATTCCGCCGCTCATGCAGCAGGCCCGAATGAACCTGACAGGCAACGCACGGGACCTTTGGATCGCAGGAATCAGAAATATTGACGACCAGGCAGACAACCTGGATCAGCTGACCGAAATGGCCGGTGCGAATATGAGTCGCGAACTCCGCCGGAGCATCGAGCAAGCGAAAGCCGCAACGCTTGAACTATCCGAGTGGCTGCGGGCGGAAGCGCCAAAGAAGTCCGGCCCTTCCGGCATCGGCAGGGAAAACTACACCTGGTATCAGCAGAACGTGCATCTGGTGCCGCTCACCTGGGAAGACGAGGAACGGTTGCTGAAGCGTGAACTTGACCGCGCCTGGTCTTCGTTGAAGCTTGAAGAGCAACGCAATCGGGACTTGCCGCCGCTGCGTGCCGCGAACGACGCCGAAACTTATCAGGCAATGGCTGAGGCAGCGGTTGACAGGATCATGTCATTTCTGGCGCGGGAAGAAATCTTGACAGTTACTGACTACATGAGGCCGGCAATGACCGCCCACATGGGTAGGTTCGTGCCGGAGGAGCGCCGCAATTTTTTCTCCATTACTTCACATTTAGATCCGGCTCCGCTTTTCACTCATTTTTATCACTGGCTCGAACTCGCCCGCATGGATCGCGAACCCCATGCGAGCCCGGTCCGGCAGGGCGCGCTGCTTTACAATATCTTCGACAGCAGAAATGAGGGCACCGCGACCGGGGTTGAAGAGATGTTCATGCATGCAGGGCTGTATGACGACAGCCCGCGTTCAAGGGAACTTGTCTGGATTCTGCTCGCGCAACGCGCCGCGCGTGGTCTGGGTTCGCTTTATGCACACGCTAATGAGATGACAATGGAAGAGGCGGGTGAGGTCCATCAGGAGGGGACACCGCGCGGCTGGATGAAAACGGAGCGAGAACTATTGATCTTCGAGCAGCATTTGTACCTGCGCCAACCAGGCTACGGCACGAGTTACATCACGGGAAAGTATCTTCTGGAGCGTGCCCTGGCTGACTACAGCCGCCAGCTGGAAGCTCGCGGCGATACATTTCAGCTACGCGATTTCTTTGATCAGCTGAATCGCATCGACAGCATTCCGATTTCGCTGACTCGTTGGGAAATGACGGGGCTCGACGATGATATCCGGAAAATTACCGATGAGTAGCAGCTTGCACAAATCACTGCGTGTCGCCATTGCTTTGCTGCTGGTGCCGTTGCTGCCAGCTTGCACCGGTGTGCCAGACGGCGTGAGTGTCGTGCAGGATTTTGAATTGGAGTCCTATCTTGGAACCTGGTATGAGATCGCGCGGCTCGACCACCGCTTCGAACGCGGCTTGTCGAAAGTATCGGCAACCTACAGCCTGCGTGAAGAGGGTGGCGTCCTGGTCGTCAATCGCGGCTTCAACGCGGAAACACAGGAATGGGACGTCGCAGAAGGGAAAGCGTTTGTCATTGGTGAGCCGTCTGAGGGTCGCCTGAAAGTCTCGTTCTTCGGTCCATTCTATGGCGCCTATAATGTTATTGAACTCGGGGACGACTACGAGTATTCGATGGTGGCGGGGCCGGATCGATCCTATCTGTGGATACTGGCACGATCGCCACAACTTGACCCGGTAGTACTCAGCAGCTTGGTTGACAAAGCAAGTGCTCTGGGATTTGCAACCAGTGATTTAATTTTTGTCGATCATGAAGGAATACCGAATGAATAAACCTGCTTTGGGAGCAATCGTCCTGTTGGGGCTGCTTGGCGTCAGCGAGTGTTTTGCACAAAGCCAGTCGTTCGCCATCGTGAATGTGAACGTATGGGACGGCACGGACAATCGTATTGTGGAAGACGCTGTGGTCATCGTTGCCGATGGCAAGATTGAGCGCATTGGTCGAGGCAACCTGCAGCTGTCTCCGGATCTTGAGGTGGTAGATGCCGAAGGTAATTATCTGCTGCCTGGTATGTTTGATGTGCACACGCATATCAGCAGTCTGGAACAGGCCAGGAGAGCGCTGGAGTCCGGCGTGACGACCGTGCGCACGGGCAGCGTCAGCGCTTATCAGGACGTCGGTCTGAACGCGCTCGTCCAGTCCGGCCAACTCGCGGGGCCAGAGGTTGTCGCCGCCGGAGTGTTTGTCACGCCGAATCTTGGCGATACTATTCTGGCCGACCCGCGGCTGAGCGAATTCGCCGACGGTGTCCATTCTGACGCAGCGTTGCGCAGCGTCGTCCGAATCAATGCCGAGCGTGGCGTGCGCGTTATTAAAACGCGCGGAACGGAACGCGCTGGGCTGCCCGACACCGATCCTCGTCAGCAGGTTTATAGCGAAAGACAATTGCGCGTCATCGTCGACGAAGCGGAGCAGCACGGACTGTCGGTCATGGTGCATGCACACGGTGACGAGGGAGCGCGTGCCGCCGTGCTCGCCGGCGCGCGCAGCATCGAGCATGGAACCTACCTGTCTGACGACACCCTGGCGATGATGAAAGATCGCGGCACCTGGATGGTGCCGACCTACGTCACCATGGATGAGATGAATGAGGAGCAGTACGACTATGTCTTGCGCCTGCGCGGCAGACACATGGTGCCCCAACTTGAGCGTGCAATTCGCGCCGCGCATGCAATGGGTGTGAAGATCGCGACTGGTGCAGACAATTATTACGACGGCAAATCCATTAACCGCATTGCGGTCGAAGTGGAGCACTTTGTCGCATTCGGTATGAGCAATTTCGAAGCGCTGCAAGCAGCTACCGTCAGTTCTGCGGAGCTGCTGCAAATGGACGATCGTACCGGACGCATTGCAGTAGGTTTTGAAGCGGACATGATACTCGTGCCGGGTAATCCGCTTACCGACATCAGTGTTTTGCAGGATGTTCTGTTAGTCGTGAGTAACGGTCAGATTGCACTGAAACGCATTCCGTTCGCTGTTGCCGAGGCTGGTGCCGATGAGTAAGTATCCCGGGATGACGCGACGAGGATTCGTCGCTGCGACTGCCGCGATGGCAGCGGTGTCGGCAGCGCCTGTCACGGCAGCGCAAATACCCGCTGCCACTGCGTTAAAACTGGCAGAGCAACGCCGCGAAGAACTGGAAGCACTGCTGACCAAGCTGATCAAGGTCAGGAGTCTGTCCGGTGAGTCCGCCGGAGAAGCGCAGGAGGTGGTGACGGCTTACCTATCGAGCTTGCCTTATCACATTGAACGATCCGAAGACAGGCCCAGCCGATTTGCAGATCATCCCGAATTCATGCCACCGAACCCGCCATCGGACGGGCCCTTTGTCAACGTTGTTGGCTGGCCGGAGAAACGGGCTGCGACGCAGTATGCGATGTTCGCGCATATCGACACGCACAGCATTGATGCAGGTTGGGAAACGGAACCATTCGCGGTGACCGTCGAGGGTAACAGGCGTTACGGACTGGGGGTGTCGGATGACAAAGGTGGTATCGCCGCCATGCTGATCGCGACTGCCGTGTTGGCGGAGGCCGGCGAGCCGCTTCCGGTCGTCATGAGCCTGCATGGGAAAGGCGGCGGCAGCCGGGGTAGCCTGCCCGTTTTTGATCGACTGCAGAAACAGGATAACGATATTGGTGCGGTGCTATATGTTCATCCGGCAGAGACCGGGCGAGGCCTGGACGACATCAAGAATGAAGTGCAGGGCATCGTTGACGTGAAGCTTTCCGTCGGCGGCTGGCGCGCGCCGGCAATGGAAATTGGCAGCGTTGATTCGTCTAGCTGGGAGCAGGGCGGCAACGCGCTGGACATGTGCTGGCGCTTGCTAACACAGTTGCGCGACACAGTGTTCGACGACGTCTCGTTCAATCTGGGCGTCATGCAGGGAGGTGATCGGGTCGGCTCCGTTGCCGACGAGGCCAGCGCCACATTTCGTCTGAAGTTTGGCGGTGAGCATACCTGGCGCAACTTGCTGCAGGACGCGCGCGCAGCGTTAATTAAATTTAGCCAGTCGCTGCCGTCAGATCAGGCATCATTCAAATTCAGTCTGGACACCGTTGGCTACCGGACCAACCCTGGTGCCGCCGCATGGGACGCTCCGGTGAGCAAGGTGCTGCGTCAGTCGATCAACGAGGTGACTGGAAGACCGCCGGATGCCTATCCCAACCACTATGCCGGCGATATACGCTACCCCATTCGTCTGCTGGGTGTACCGGCATACGGCATTGGCTCTCTCGGCGGAAACTTCTACGGCCCTAACGAGTGGATAGACATTGACGATCTGGTCAAGCTCGTCGCGGTACTCGTGCAGACACTGTCGGGCTGGTCCGAGCTGTAGATGAGTGGCTCGCTACTTTTTGACCCAGCTGCCACCGCTGTCCTGGTAATAGTGCCCTGGCGCGGTTTTCTGCACGGCAAGTTCATAAAATCGGTAGGCAACCTGTACTACCGTTGCACCGGTTTTTT
Organism: Woeseiaceae bacterium; assembly: GCA_037968735.1. GTDB lineage: Bacteria > Pseudomonadota > Gammaproteobacteria > Steroidobacterales > Woeseiaceae > SZUA-117. The sequence continues at coordinate 149,303 of JBBKWC010000018.1, forward strand.
CGGCCGTTCTGGCGAACTCCTCCGTGCGCTTCGCATTTACTTCTGCAATCAGCGCACGTACCTCTGCGTTAGGCGGTGCCTGCACGGCCGCGAGATAGCCATTATTTGCTTCTCCGACCAGGCCTTGCGCTTTGGCTGAGCCTAAATCAATCGCCCAGACACTCTGCAGTAAAAACAACATGCTGATCGTGGCAATAATCTTCTTCATAATCGTCATCCTCAGAATATTTCGCTGTCTTCACTGAACAGGCCCTGCAATTCCTTGTCCACCTGGAGCCTGATTTCGTGCTGAATTTTCACATTGAGATTGATCTCAATCGGTTTGTCCGGCGCTTCGACCTTGACTGTCGGATTACATCCGCCAAGGGTCAGAAGCAGGATTGATAGCCAGAATGCTGGTTTCATATTGTCACCAAAGTTAACCCTGTTGTGTTCGGCACCTACCTTAACTCATGACTACAGTAGCTGCTATTGTTGCAAACGTTTTTCCAGAATATCTTCTACCGTGCGAGCGGCCTGCAGACTCTTAAGCATCTGCGGTATGTTGCTTTCCACGCCCAGATTCAGAATAACGGGTCTTGTTTCACTCATATCCGGATTTCTTCCGGTCAGTTTCATCTGCAGTTTCAGATCACCCTCCGGGCTATAGCTGATGTCCGACGTCAGTGCCTCGTATTTGAAATTGCTCAGTGCTTTTGTCACCAGGCCGACGCCGGAGCCTTCCGCCGTCGCGTCCACATTGCCCCCGAGATACTGAATGACACCACCGGGGGCTTCACCTGTCATGTGTCCCGACGCAACGGTCACCGTGTCGCCTTCGATCGTAATCGGCAGCACGGCGCTGATCGTTCCTGACACATTCACAGCTTTCATTTCCTGCACGGATAAGAGTTCCTTCAATTCCAGAGACTCCGCTCTCAGGGTGACAGTATTTCGCTCTCCGGCTGTATGGTAGCTGAACGGATCGGCGCGTATTCGCCCGCCGAAGGCATCCAGCGTGAGGCTGGTCACCTCGGCCAGCAGCGGCTCTACCTGCAAGGCGTAGTCCGCACGAATGTTATGCAGTGGAAAGCCGATATCGACGAGCGCTGCCGTAAGAGTGGAGGGCGCGAGCTGCACACCGTCGACCGTGTTGTAGCGGCCGCTGACCTTGCTTGAGAAACCCACAAACGCGATATCCGTGTAGTAGCCGGCCAACTCACTAAGCTCCGCTGTGGCGTCCGCCCTGATCCCGGTAGTGCTGCCGGACTTGTCCCAGCTGGCGTCCATATCAAGGTCGATTTTGCCGGCATTCAGACTCCAGTTATAGGGCCACGGAGTCATCCGCTCCGCCAGGCCCTTTGTGTTCAGGGAGATTCCGGCATGACGTAGACGGAGTGAACCTTGCGACGTGTCCAGGTCATGCTTTAGTGCGATCTCACCTTCGCGTTGTATGCCGGTGGTCGACAGCGCGGCGGTGATTGCAGAACCCTTGAGGTCGACCCGACCTTTGACACCCGGTGCCGTGATAATTTGTCCTTCCAGCGCGACTTTGGTTGACGGACTGAAGACGCCCATCACGCCAGTAAGGCGGTCCTGATCACTGCTCACGACCAGGTTCTCGACAAAGACCGGCGTCGTCAAGGTTACGTTCTCGCCTGCCACCCATTGGTCGACCTGCAGGTCAAGTGAAGCAATTTCCGTTTTCCAGCCAGTCGTGAAAATTTCAATGTTCATGCCGGAGTTTGCAGTCGCGTTCAGCAATGCAAATTCGGCGCTGTCGCCGCTCAGTTTCTGTATTGCAAGTGTTGCGTTTGGCGACACCGTCAGGGTGGTGCGACCGGCGTCGACGACAGCGGTCTGACTGGAACGTATCTCAAGCCTTCCTATCGATCCGAGCGGTGACGGCACTTTGTCTGCCTTCAGCTCGCTCGAAAATGTACAGCGAATGCCGGGCTCGCAACGGATGCCGCTTAAAGCGACAGGCAGCGCCTCCCACTCTGCATAGGCCAGCAACAGGCTGGCGTGATCTTGCGTTACGTGCCAGTCACCGTCCGGCAAGGTCGTTGCCAATTGCAGCGGAGCGCTGTCGGCCCCGATGGTCAAGCCGATGGATTCGCCATCGCCGTCGATGCGTACCCGCAATGGTTCAATGATGGCGAGGGACACATTGGCCGCCAACGGTGCAGCAGGATCATTCGGCAGGCTGACAACGAAGTTTGCATTGAAACCGCCGCTTCGAAGTGGCAACTCCTCGGGGGTCAGACCTGCCAACGAGACATACGGCAACCATTCCGCCACACGAATAGCAGCAATTCCGCTGAGGGAAAATTCATCCTGACGCCGATGCAGCTCCGCTTCCACGCTCGAATTCGCCAACGTAATGATCAGTTTGTGGCTATCCACACCGCCAGGTGTGACAGCCAGTGCCGCTCTTACCTCCACAACGGTCGCCGTCAACACCTGCTTGCCATCTGACAACAACCAATTGATATCATGAACAGGGTCCTGGCGATCCAGTTCGAACTGACCGATGGCGATCTCGCTGTCTGCGAGCACTTCAGGAAATGCCAGCAGTCGATCAATCCAAAACGCGGTCTCGAACGGAGCCTCTTCGTTTTTTTCAACGGTTTTGATCACGACGCGATCTGCGGAATAACTTTTGATCGCCGCTTGCTTGACGCCAATGGGCAGGCGGAGATTTTCGATAGCGATTTCCGTGCCGTTCGTGTGCTTAAGCGCCAGATAGGAGATCGAGGCGCCATCTCCGGCTATTGTGCGCAGGGAGATGTCAGTGATGGTCAGACCATACTGCGCCAGCAGCGGCCCGGAAAAACGCTCAATCAGGCTATTGCGCAGATACCATGCTGCTCCCGCCGTGATGATCAGTAGCGCGAGCAGCAGGACGAAGTATTTGCCGACTTTCACTAAAGATTGCCGTTGCCGGATGATTGTCGGCGCAGCAGGCGACTGATCAACGCTCTGCCGTATCCACTGCGAACGCTTTCAGAACTTCGCGCGTGAGCGACCATCGATCGAATCCCTGCTCGCCGTAATCCAGACCTCGTCGCACGATGACGAGTTTGTGCGACGGAACGACGACAACGAACTGGCCTCGGTTTCCGGAGGTCGCGTAAGCATCAGCCGGAACGTCATCGCGATCATCAGGTACCAGCCACCATTGCGCACCGTAAAAGTTACCACGCTCCGCTGTGGCCGGTGCCGGCGTCGTGACGAACGAAATCCAGTCTTGCGACAGTAAACGCTCGCCCTGCCACATGCCATTCTGCGCATACAGCATGCCGAAGCGAGCCAGATCACGAGCATTCGTATAGACCTGTGAACTCAGGATGAAATCGTGAAACCGGTCACTGCTGATCAGGGTATTGCTCATGCCGAGCGGGTCGAGCAGTGCGCGCCGCGGAAATTCCTGATAGGTCTTGTCGTCACCCAGGGCGTTTTTCATCGCATACACCGCCAGCAAGGTGTCGTAGTTCTCGTAGTCCCAATAGCTGCCCGGCGTCCTGACCAGACCGCGCTCACGCATGCCGCGGGTCGAACTGGCACCCGCCCAGTAAGCCAGACCGGATCCGGTGGCGTATTCCATACCGAAACTATCCACGGGATAAAGCCCACTGGACATCTGCAGCACATTGCGCAAGGTAATCTCGTTGCGGGGATCGGCTGCCGGATTCGCCAGTTCGGGAAGCCAGGAGAAACCGAGCGGCTCATCCAGCGACATTTTGCCGTCATCAACGAGCATTCCGATCAGTGTTGCGGCAATGCTCTTTGCGGTCGACCAGGTGCGCGTCCGGGTGTTGCGGTCGAACCCATCGTCGTAGCGCTCATGAATGATGTTGCCGTCGTGTACGACCAGCAGGCTGATCGTGTGCCGCTCCCGAGATTCCTGCACGAACGCCCAGTCTGATGCCGCCAGCAACAGGTCCTCGTTGACGTTTGCGGGCAATGGTCGTTCCGGAATGATGTCGCCCATCGGCCATTCTGTGGTCGCAGGATCGGGTCCCGCATAAGGAAGAGCAAGCCGGGGCAGGGCGTCGATGGCATCCAGATTTTGGTCGGGCGCCATCACGATGCAGCCGATGCCTTCCCGGAATGCAGCGCTGACGACCGTTCCCGACTGCGCGCCACCCACAGATACGACCTCGCGACTTTCGTCGACGCGGTATTCTCCGCCTTCAGCGTTGCCAACAGGATCACCAAATCTCAGGTCGCGAAGGTATGCAAGCTCGTTGCGGAAAATCTGCGGCAAGCTACGTTTGGACGTATAGAGGCCATTACACATCATGATCGCCTGCACACCGTTGCGCACGAGCTGCCGATTGCTTGCGAAATAGTCGTAGTTGTCTTCCTGAGCGGCGCCGGCAATCGGCGTGCTGATGAGTAAAGCTGTAAACACTGTGAGTCGAATCATGAATTGGCTGCCAGCGGCGTTGAAAGGGACAATCAGGCAATATAGTCCAAGGCAAGCTCGGTTGGCTATGTTGCAGACGTGATCCGCATTGTGGCGCCGACGGCCGCGTGCAAGTCACAACGGCTAGCGCCCATTGGACCTTCCGGGAGCATTATAAAGTGCATTATAAAACACTCATAACTATATTGTTTCTATCGAGTTTTTTGTTGTTGACGCCGAACTCAAAGGCGCAGGTCGGCTTCCAGGAGTTAGGCACCACGGCGAGCAATGTCTTTTTCTACTACGAGGACGTCGACGCAGCGAGTGATTTTTACCAGAAGGTCCTTGGCCTGCGGCTAGTCGCCGATTACGGTTTCGCAAAAATTATTCAGGTGGCGCCGAAGTCCTTCATTACGCTCGTCGATCACACCCGGGGCATGCACCAGAGTGATGAGCCTAAGACCGTGGCGATCGCTCTCGTGACCGATCAGCTCGACGGTTGGTGGCAATACCTGCAAAGCCGGGAAATCGAAATGCGCAGCAAGGAATTCACCGCTAAGGCTGGAAGCGCACACGACGGTTTTGTCGCTGTCGATCCCGAAGGCTACCTGCTCGAATTCGAGCGCTTCAATGAACACGCGGAAAACGTCGATTTCTTGCCCGTTCTGGAGCAGCTGGACGACCTTGCGGCCGTTGCGAATAGCGGCGTGCCGGCAGAGCTGGGATTCAAGGCAACCGTCGTCTGGTTCTACTACAAAGATATGGCAAGAATGCAGCAGTTCTATGAAAAAGAGATTGGACTGAGGCTGATTGCCGATCAGGGCTGGGCGAAGATCTACCAGATCGGCCCAAGCGGATTTTTCGGTCTCGTTGACGAACAGCGCGGCATGCATCGCTTCACCCAAGATAAAGCAGTGACGTTGTCGTTCATCACTGCCGACATCGAGGGCTGGTACGAATCTGTGAGCCAGAATCCGGCTATCGAAATGCGTAGTGGCGAGCTCTCTGATACCAGTCGCTATCGCGCTTTCGTCGCTTACGATCCCGAGGGTTACTACCTCGAATGGGACTGGTTTAAAGACACAGCCGAGAACACCAGCCTGAACGCTGTCATCGATTCCGTCTTGCCATAAGTCTGTCCCGCCTGCCCATTATTGGCGGCTGATCAGGTGAATATCGGCAATGCCTGCTGCGAGAACGGAAAATTGCTCGTGACGGCGGGATTTTGATGAATGCCAGCAAGGCTCCTCAATGACTGATGAATATACTCGGGCGTGATTTCAACGCCATTGTTGTCCAGCGCCAGGGTATTGGGGTTCACTTTCATGGACTGCTGCAAATCGTCGGTTGCCCCCACCGTTTTGTCACCCTGGAACTGAGAAGGGCCACCCCACACCATCATGCTGGTATGCGACCAGTGATCTTTGCCATTGTCGGCGTTGTACTTGTTCGTGCGGCCGAAATCCGAGCCCATCACGATGATCAGGTTATCTCCGATGCCGCGCGCCATTGCATCATCAATAATGTTATCGATGGCCCCCAGGTGGTCCATTATCCGCGGATAGTGGTTGGCATCGTGATTGTCGTGCGTGTCAAAACCGCCTATATCAATCTGCGCAGTAGCCGCCGCGCCTGATTCGAATGCTGCAAAAGCAGTCTGCGCCTGATTGAACAAGCTTCGCGCCGCGTTCCTCGAATTGACGTAGGCGTTTGGCGCAGAAGCATTGTTAAGCGCTGTGACAAAATTTCGTAACGATGCAACGTCGCGATTGCGGGCGGCATCATGCTCAGACAATGCCCGTTGCAGCCGTAGCAGCCTTTGCTCATTGAGCTGGCGTTGCCGGCGTCCCGCGTTTGCTGCATCGACGAGAGCGCGAACGTTGTCGGAATGATACTGATTAGTCTGCGACACGTTCGTTCGATTCGGAAATGCAATTTCACGGATCGCATTGAGATCGCTGCCGCGAACCAGCGAGCGAGGTACCAGCCCGTTGGTTTTTGCACTGACGTCGCTGCTGTTCGCCACTAAAGGGAGCGAGAGGTCCGAGGCGTTTTCCGCTGCGATGAGTGCTGCAAGGCTGGGATAGTTCAGTGCGCGTGAGCCGGTCCAGCTTGCAGTCTTCCCTACCTCATGTGAGTTGGTCTGGTAGTTGATACCGTTGATCACGATCAGGCGCTGCACATGTGAGGTAAAGAATTCCTGGTTGGTAAACAGCGTGTTGTTGCCCGCGAAAGAATCCGGCGGCGGCGCGTAGCGGAGATTACCGACCTGTCCGACATCCCCCTGATCGTAGTTGTTGATGTCACCATTGGGGCCGAGACCCGCGCCTTTCGGATCACAGAAGCTCGTTGGATCCCAGCCGCCACGAGCCTCGATAAATAGCCAGTACGGGCCGCTGAACGCCTGTTGAGCGAGTGCGAGCCGTACACCGCCGCACAGGAGCATGCCGCTCGCCGTGGCTGACAGTCGCATAAAATCACGTCGTTTCATTGCTCGATCTCCCGCACTTACTCGTATACGAACCGGTAGTCGGTCAGCAGATAGGTGACGACGGCCATCCACGGCAATATCGTGCCGTTGGTGTCCGTCGAACTTCCGCCACCGCGACACTGGCTGGGAATTGCCGTCTCGCCTTCCGCGCGAACGTCCTGGAAAAGCTGCAGGGCACTGCTGATCTCCGGGTCCGACACAGGCAAGTCTTCACCCAGCAGGTAGCGGTGTAGAAACTGCAGATTTTGCCGGATAGCATTTTCACCCGCGCCGCCGTCAGGAACGTCTGTCTCGTCGGCGAAGGGGAACAGCGGGCCACTGTTATAAAGATCGTCAGCCACTCTCTGACAGGCGACCTGATTGCCAATCCGCTGTTGTATGCCATCGATCAGCGAGGTCGGATCAGTGGTTCGCAGAATGACTTCGTCGGAGTCAATGCCGCCATATAGCAGATAGTGCCTGCCCCTGAGCCCGCTATTGGAATTCGGGCCCTGCCACTGGTAGCCACTGCCCGCAAGCGAGGTGATCTTGCGATCAAGCTCTTCGGCTGTCACCAGTCGACCGGCACCGATATCTGCATAGCTGGCCGGGTTCTCTCCCGCCGCAAGATTTCGTGCCAGATACCAGTCGCTGGCGACGATGTCCTTAACCAGTACGCGCATGTTAAAGCCTGAAGACACGAAACGATTCTTCGTGGTGTTGATAAATGCCGTGGTCGCTGCGGTCGTCACGTCGATGCCGGTTATACCGCGGAAAATTGTCCGCACTGTGCGGTCGGCGAAGCGGTCATCCTGTGCAATGCGCCCACCAAGCCACTGCAGCGCGGTGTCTTCCTGTGCGCCGGGCAGTTCATCTGCCGGCGCCATCGTGTATCCGGCGGGGACCATGCGCGGCACGCCATTGGTCGTTCGTGTGTGCTGAAAGGTGTTATTGGTATCGTATTCACCCTCGTTATCGCGATTAGTGAACAATCCGGCGACGGGATCCATCACGTCATGGCACACCGTGCACTGAGGGTCTTCGTAGGTAGGTACGTCCCCCATCACATTGTTAAGATCCAGTCCGTCCCTGGCGGCCAGGCTTTCGATATCGATACCCAGAAAATATTCGAATACGTAGCGGGCGCGTTTGCGGTTGACGTTAGTGTTGGTCGAGGGATAGCGCGCGAGGAAGGCATGCGTACCGAGAACGCCTGCCGCGGGTACCAGCGTATTGTCACTCTGCCTTACGTTGCTGACCGGTCGGAAGTCATCACGATCATGATTGGCACGATTGCCGTCGGAATCGAAACGGAACGATGGATCGCCTGCATTGTTGTTGTAGATGACTGCCGAGTATGGGTTGATCATCGTGTAGTCGGCTGTAACAATTTCTGTGAACGGCCGGTCGTTTTCGATGACATATCGGACCAGCTCAACCGGAGCGCGCGCGATGCCGTAGTTGGTATCTTCACGCAGGTCACTTAGATTGTTGCCGGAAAAATTATCTTCGTAGTAGTCGCGGTTGGCGAAGGCGTCCAGATCGAACCTGTCGGACACATTGCCGCGATTCATTGCCTCCTTGTTTGTCAGCAACAGGTCGTTGTAGATTTCCTGAATCCGCGTGTAGAACGCGTCCTCCGCCATCAATCCGTCCATGATCGGGTCCAGCGCAGCGTCAATTTCCGCCTGATCTGTGGCTGTGTCGACGGCATTGATCTCATCGGTCGATGGCGCGCGTGCCGCCAGGGTGCCAACGATCTTATGCAACTGTTCATAGCCCGAGCCGAGATCGATCGTCACCTGGTTGACCGGTGGGTCTTCCTGGCAGGCGACCGCACGTGCAACAAAATCTTCAAAGGTGACAAAGTCAGGGTCGTTGCTGCCATCCGGGAAACGATCACCCCCGACATGACTTGCACCACCCCGCGCTTTGACCAGTACATGTGACTGACCCCCGGAATCAATGGCCGCGATGGTTCGAAACAGATCGAAATCTGCCGCTGTCGGGGGATCATTGGTGAACTGGAACCCGTTTGGCGTGGCCAGCGGGGACGGTCCGGTATGACAACCTTCACACCGCGCCGGACTGGTGCTGTCCATCATCGGGTAAATGACCGTCGCAAACTCGTTGACCATTGAAGAGCACAGTTCCGCCACGAAAGCGTTGATCGTGACGGTCTGATTGTCGGTTGCCGTATTGCCGCTGGCGTCGGTCGCTGTCCATATAACGGTCGTCATGCCAACCGGAAAACCATTACCAGGCGCATTGTTGGAGACGGCCGGACCGGGATCGGCGATATCGCTGAAAACGGGCGTGCCCAGGGCGACTGTCGTATTGGCCATGCCCGATTCCTGATCGGCGACCACGTCTGCCGGGGCAGTAATGGTCGGGTCCGTTGTATCCGTGATTGTGATGACTTGAGTAGCGCTCGCCGTTGCCGAAGCCGAGTCGACGGCGGTCCAGGTCACCGTCGTCGATCCGACGGAGAAACCACCCGCGGGCGCGTCGTTCGTAATTGTCGTAGGTGGCGTTCCGCCTGCGGCCATCGCAGCGCCAAGCGCAATGGCCGTTGCCGACGCTGTCGCTTCCGCGGTAATGGGTGCTGGTGCATTCAGTGTCAGGGGACCGCCCGAGGGCGCTGAGACAGTCACCATTTGCGTGGCACTGGCAGCATTGCCACTGGCATCAGTCGCCATCCACATTACCGCTGTCGTGCCAAGCGGAAAGCCCGCGGGCGGCATGTTATTGGTGATTGCAGGTGCGACATCGACGAGATCCGTCACCGTTGCCGAACCAATGTTGACCACCGTCATCGTGCCGGTCGCGTTAACCTGCATGTCGGCAGGGGCAGAGATAATCGGTGCGCTGGTATCCTGCACTGTTACTGACTGAGTATCACTTGCCTGCGCACCCAGTCCGTCTGTTACCTGCCAGGACACGGCCATTGAGCCAAGCGGGAAGCCGCTAGCCGGGGCATCGTTACTATAGGTGTAGCTTCCGTCGCCGCCGGTTGCGGCGCCCTGACCGAGGCTGACCATCGTCATGGCGCCGGTGGCTTCTTCCTGCCGGTCCGGCGGCGCAGACATGGCGAGCGCGCCAGGTGGCGGAGGAGGCGGAGGAGGCGATCCGCCGATGGGTCCGGATGGATTGTCAGTCAACGCTTCCTCTTCACGAACGCAACCAGCGAGCGCGAGGGTGGCGATAAAAAAGCAGGTTGCCGTACGCACAATATCCATTTGCCAGATTACTCCCTGTCACATCACAGGTAGACTTCTCCCGTAAGTGTTCGTCGAAATGCGCCGTACTCTTGGATTCACCAAAGCTGCTTGTTCGGTCGCACTGTCAGCCAGTGCGCGGACCCTAACCGCCTCTTCCGGTGCTCAGGTCACTTGACGACATAATGATCTGAGGGGCATTCAATTTGTGACTCGTGTCACATGCGACGGAATCACGACTGGCTGCTGTGGAAGCGTTCAATCAGCAGCTAAGTGCCGCTTTGCAGAGACTTTTTTTTCAGACAGCGACCTGCGGGGAAGTGAACATCAAGTGCTTGGCGCAAATTTCATTGGCAAGTGAAACTGTCGGAAAAAAGCACGTTCTGCGCGTCACCTGCTGTCTCTGTTTGGCGTCAGTCGGAAAATGTCGTGGTTGAATCGAAGGGCATGCTTCACAGACGTCAGAGAGATTTCCTCACCTCGTCGTGACCGTAACGTTTTGCAATGTCCATCGCATTCAGTCGATCGCGGTTCACCGTTCGTTGGCTGGCGCCCAGTTGCAGAAGCAGCCGAACCGCAGTGCTGTCTCCACGTTGGGCCGCAATCAACAGCGCCGTATTTCCCTGGGCATTTTTATAGTCCAGATCATGCCCGGCCGTTGCTAAAATCCGTACAGCGTCGAAGTGGCCGTTAGCGGCCGCAAGCATCAGAGGAGTCACCCCATCATGATCGGGGGTCTCCGGAATGTGGGTAGTCGTCATCAGCGATTTCAGCAAATCCTCATGGCCACGCAAAGCAGCACGATGGACGACTGTTTCGCCATTCTCGTCCGCCAGGTCGATGCGCGCTCCTGCCTTCAACAGCATCTCGAACTGACGTCGCTGACCGCCGTCCGCTGCGTACCACAGGGCACTGCGGCCATGGAGGTCAACGCTATCGACTTTTGCGCCGGCAACAATCAGTTGCAGCAGCGCATTTTCGTCCGTTGCCCGGGCTGCCATCATCAATGCAGATACGCCGTTTTCATTCTTTGCGTCAATTGCCGAAGTGCTGTCGAGCAGCAACGAGACCATGCCCGAATGTCCACCCGTGGCGGCGAGCATCAGCACCGTCGTGCCATCAGTGCTTACCGGCAGCTCTCCGGTCGCAGCAGCAGTCAGTTCAGCCAGTGCGGCGAGGTGACCCTCCCGCGCGGCAAAGTGCAAGGCTGTCCAGCCACCGGAACGTGCTAAGGAGGGCTGCGCTTTGTGTGACAGCAACAGTTTGACGACTGGCGTATAACCGCGCGACGAGGCGATCATCAGTGCTGTCATGCCCTGATCGTCACTACGATTAACGTTTTCGCCGTTTCTGATTAATGCAGCAACGGACGCTCGATCGCCACGATCCGCGGCGATGAACCAGACCGGCCGCTTACCGCCACTTGCTTTCGCGAGTCTGGCCGCACCCTGAACGCTGCGGTCGCTGTTTGCAAAACCCGCTGCGACGGCGTCACGGTCCGACAACATCGTCGCGATGGCTGCATGCTGACGTATTTGCGCGATGCCGAGCGCCGTCTGGCCATCGACGTTTTTCGCGTTAAGTGACGCTTCGACCTGAAGAAGCGACTGCACAATGGATGTGTCGCCCTGGCGGGTAGCTATGATCAGCGCGGTGTTGCCAAAGCGGTCAGTGTGTGACGCATCAGCACCCGCACTGAGAAGCGCGTCGACTGCGTCATGCTGTCGGGCGCGTGCGGCTGCCAGCAATGCAGTGTCCTGGTGGTCGTCAGTCAATTCAATGTCCGCTCCTGCAGCTATGAGAACACCGATTAACTCGGCGTGACCTGCGGCGGCTGCAACATGCATAGCCGTTTGACCGACTCCATTCCTTACATTTGGCGACGTGCCCATTTCCAAAAGCCGTTGGGCCGGAAGCAAGTCGCCGCGCTGGGCTGTCCAAAGCAACGCAGCGTCAGGCTGCTCGGAATCGAGAAGGGGCTGCCATTCGGCAACCGGCTCATCACGCAATATCGCTAACGAACGCGCATGACCGGCGGATGCAAGTTCGCGATAGGTAGCGGCCGCGCGTTCCGGATCCAGTGCAACGCCGAGGCCGCGACGCTGCAGTCCGGCAAGAAAATAGCGTGCATCTGCGTCCCCCGCCTCGGCAAGCGGCGTCAGAATGGCGGCAGCATCTGAGAAATCGCGCAACCAGATCGCACGGTAGCCGTCGTCCAGATTGCCAGCGGTAAACGCGGTAACGGGCACACTCAGGAAGGCGGCAAAGAGCATACGGAGTAATAGTTTCCTGCGCAAAGCGACCTCCTTTTCGACGGTACTTTCGACTTCATCGTGAAGTGAATCTCCAGTCTAATGATTGCGCGCAAACTTTATGTGACAGGCATCACGGGGGCAGATCGGCCTCTACGCTATGGTCAGTGTGTGCTATTGCACCTGCCGCCGCGCCCCGCCGACTATGCTCGCGCCCTTGTGCCCGACATGCTGGGACAGCAGGAAGGGAAGTAGCAGATGGCATGGATGTTTGCTGCACGGGAATTCACGGATGATTAATAACGGAAGGCGACAGTCTGGCGGCTCGTTAGCGCGTACCCGGACTCTACCCACGCGTGCGGCTGACGAAAATCGTTACGCCGTGATCAAGCAGCGTGATCCGACCATCTTGGCGGGAATTCGTTAATGGCAGCCAATCCCAACGAGATTCGCCGTTCACCAGGTAAGCCGGCTCCCGGCGCCCGACCGCGGGTCGCGCCGCCGCCGCGTCCTGCAAAACCGAAGCCGACCGGCCTTCAAAAGCTCTATAAGGAATGGGGCTCCACGGCAGGAATGTTGCTTGCCGCATTGAGTATCGTCGTCGGTATCGCCGGTAAAGATTCACGACGCATGTTTGCAGATGAAGGCCTGGGCTATGCGCTCGGCATCGTTGGCACTCTGCTGATCGTTACATTGCTGCTATATCCGCTGCGGAAGCGTTTCAAATTTCTGAAGATCCTTGGCCCCGCGCGAAACTGGTTTCGCACTCATATGATCCTTGGCGTTGTCGGTCCTCTCGCCATTCTTTATCACAGCAACTTCACATTCGGCTCGATTAACAGTTCCGCCGCATTACTTGCAATGCTCTGTGTCGCCGGCAGTGGACTGGTTGGGCGTTTTCTCTATGCGAAAGTGCATCACGGTCTGTACGGACGAAAGGCGAACCTTAAGGAACTGCTTGCCAGCGTCAAACTGTCGGTCAAGGAGAGTGGTGGCGCGGCCCAGTTTGTGCCGAACCTGATGAAAGAAATCGCTGCCTACGACCGGCAGGTACTAAAGCCACCTAAGGGTGTTGTCGACAGCCTGATCCTGCCGCTTAAGCTCGCGGTAAAAACGCGCACCGGTTTTCGGCACATTACGGCATTGGTAGCAGAACAGCTGGCAGCGCAGGCGGTTCATTCGCCGACGGTAGCGCAACACCGGAACAGGCTTGAAAAAGCCTGCCGGGCATTTATCAAAGAGCACCTGCGCAGGGTCCGGCGAGTCGCGACATTCGCAGCCTATGAACGCCTGTTCTCTCTCTGGCACAAAGTCCACCTGCCATTCTTCTATCTCATGCTGGTAACGGTCGTTGTGCATGTAATCGCCGTGCACGTTTATTCAATATGAGAAAGCCGCTGCATTTAATGCTGACGTTGATTGTGCTCTTCGGGTGTGGCGTGTCTGCTGTGCACGCCCAGGATTTCAAGAAACTGGTTATGCCAGGCAGAGTTATTGCCGGGCACGCAGAGGTGGAGGGTGATTGCGCTGCCTGTCATGCGCCGTCTGCCTTAACACCGCAGTCTGCACTGTGCGTGGACTGCCATACGGAAGTGGGGGCCGACAGAACGGGAGAAGAAGGTTTTCATGGGAAATTTTCGGCAGCCGCAAGTAATGAATGTGCCGTTTGTCATACCGACCATGAGGGCCGGGATGCGGACATCGTGCAGGCGGTTTCATCGCTGTTTGACCATGCAATGACTGACTTTCCGCTTCTCGGGATGCACCTTGGTCTCGACTGCGGCGATTGCCACGCACCGGATGCAAAACACCGCGTCACAACTGCTGAATGCGGTAGCTGTCATGTCGCAAACGATATTCACGGCGGGGCTCTGGGTCAGGACTGCCAGAATTGTCACGTCGAGCAAGCGTGGTCGGAGACGACCTTCAATCACATCGCGTACGGCTACGAGCTGACCGGCGCACATGCTGCAGTTGCGTGTGTCGATTGTCACCGAGGTAACGTCTTTGCCGGCACCTCGACCGGTTGTTCAAGTTGTCATGCCGTCGATGACGTGCATGGCGGGAGTAAGGGCACAGATTGTGGCAGTTGCCACAACAACTCTAGCTGGCAGGGCATCGGCTTCGATCACTTTGCCGAAACCGGATTCGCGCTGGCAGACGGTCATGAGGGTCTCGACTGTATGGACTGTCATTCCCGCCCGGATTACCGCGACGGTCTGGCGGGAAGTTGTTCCAACTGCCATAGCGGCGAGGACAACCACCAGGGAAGAAACGGGCTCAACTGCGAGTCCTGTCACACGGCCACGGACTGGACGGACTGGATCTTCACGCACGCGGGATTCGGTTTCGATCTGAATCATCGTCACGCTGAACTGAACTGCTCCGCCTGCCACAAAGGCAGTACCAGTGAACCGCTGCCGGCAAGTTGCGAAAGCTGTCATACCTTCGATGACAGCCATGGCGGACAAATGAGAGACGACTGCGGCGCCTGTCACCAGGAAAGCAGCTGGCCCGCCGCAATTTCTTTCGATCACGATCTGTCCGGATTTCCCTTAACGGGCACGCATGCCGCGCTTGCCTGCGAATCCTGTCATGCGTCGAACAGGTTCCATGATGCTCCCCAGGAATGCGTCGATTGCCATCAGGAAGACGATGCACACGCGGGAACCCTGGGCAATAACTGTAGTTCCTGTCATTCCGCGAACGAATGGAGCGTGACGGCGTTCGATCACGACGAAAGTACCGGCTTTGCACTCCTCGGCGCGCACCTGGGTACGGCATGCAGCGCTTGTCACAAAGAGTCCGCCTCGACGCTCGGCGAGGTGCCGGCAACCTGCGGCGGGTGCCATCGCAATGAAGACGTTCATGACGGACAGTTCGGTATGCGCTGCGAGTCTTGCCACAACAGCAGCACCTTCTCTGAAATCGAGAACCTGTAGGCGCGCCTGATGACTGCATCAATACGCATTCCGGCATTCATCTTCACACTGACGCTGATTATTGCAGCATTGCTGTTCGCTGGTACGGGTCGGACGCAAACTGCCATCCACTCCGACTTTGATCACGATTCGACCGGCTTCCGGCTTGAGGGTGCACACCTGCTGACGTCGTGTGGTGACTGCCACAGTCGGGGCATTTTTGAGGGCACCTTGCGGCGCTGCGCTGACTGCCACGAGGATGGCTCCATTGTCCAGGCGACGACGAAGCCGGCGCGCCACATTCTCACATCGCAGAACTGCGAATCCTGCCATGCAGCGCGGGGTTTCGTGCCGCTCAACCGCATGGACCATATGGAAGCAATCGGAGATTGCGTCAGCTGCCATAACAATCAGGCGGCGCCGGGCAAGCCGGTGGACCATCCGCCGGCCAGTGACAGTTGCGACAGCTGCCACTTCACCGTGGCGTTCAGGCCAGTACGAACCTTCGATCATGCCGGTATCGTTGCCGGCTGTTCTACCTGTCACGACGGCGTAGCTGCAACCGGAAAAACACTTAATCACCTGCCGACGTCGAATGTTTGTGAAGACTGTCATCGCACAAGTGCGTTCCGCCCCGTGCTGTCGTTCGACCATTCACAGGCCCTTGGCACCTGCTCAGGCTGTCACGACGGCATCCGGGCGAGGGGTAAGGACGCCGATCACATTCCCACGACTGCGGAGTGCGACGCGTGCCATAACACGGTGGAGTTCTGATGCTAAGGCGGGTCACATTCGCCAGTCTCCTGGCGTGGCTTATCATCCGTCTGGCATTCGCCGGGCCAAATGTTGCGATCGACAATATTCTGATGTCGAAAACGAATGGCATTGCGACGGTCCAGATCTGGCCGGGCTGCCGCATGGAATACATCGAACATACGCCCGCGGTAGCCGGCGTGGAACTTCGCATTCGGGTCAGGGCGGACAGTCAGTGCGCTGAGCTGCTGAAAGATGTCCGTTCAGAAATGTATTCGCCCAGTGGCGGCCGGCTGGGCAATGTGCGTGAGGTGCAATTTGATTCACTGAGTCCGGGCGAGACCTACATTACGCTTCGTTTCAACAGGCCCAGTCAGTTTCAGGTCCGTCAGCATACGGTCGGCTGGATCGAGATATTTGTCGATACCAAGGTCGATGCGGAAACTTTGTCAGCAGCCGTTCCGCCGCCGTTGCCGGCGGAACCGGGCCGTCCAGATGAGCGTTCGGTACTACCGCCACGTTCGACAGCGTTTCCACCCCCAGCTCTGCGGCGACCCGAGCGTCAGCAAACCGTTGCTTCGTCCGCGTCTGGCAATTTTGTTGTGCAACTCGGCATTTTTGCCAATCCCGAGACCGCCGTCGCGGAAATCAATCGGGCCTATACACCGCATTTTGCGTACACGACCTCGTTTATATTGAACGAGAAGACCTGGTTCGGTTTGCAACTCGGCTTTTTTGCCACGGAACACGAGGCAGAAACGGTACTGACAGAGCTACAAGGCTCTTTTCCGGATTCCTGGGTGCGCTATGTCAGCGACGAGGAATCTCTTCGCGCGCGGCGTCAGGGTTCGTTGCGGGATGTCTCGGGTACCAGCGTGCCGGCCGTTCGCGTCACGAAGAGTGCTGCAGCGATACCGGCCAACCTCGATTCGCTGATGGCGGAGAGCCGCAGGGCGCTGCTGGAGCGGCGCTATGATGACGCGATATCGGGCTATACACAGGTGCTGCAATACCCGAACCACGGGCACCGAGCCGAAGCGCGGGAAAATATTGGCGTTGCGTATGAACGCAACGGTCAATCTGGCAACGCGATTGCCGAGTACGGCGCCTATCTGAATGAGTTCGGCGGTGATACCGCTCAACGACGGGTTCGCGCCAGACTGACATCCTTGCAGGCCGCACAGGCACCCGTCATGTCGCGAAACACGGCACCCGAGGACGACGCCGCAGGCTGGCTTTTCAATGGCGGCTTGTCCCAGTACTACTGGCGCAATGAAGAGCAGCTGGTTCACGATGGTAACCGGCGCGTGACCGGATCGAATGTACTGGCACTCGCCGACTTTACGGCATCGAGGCAGGGCGAACGTCTGGATGTTCTGGCGCGCGTCAACGGCAGCTATCAGTTCAACCTGCTGGAACACGATGCGGCAGGGGATACTGGCTGGCTGTCGGACGCCTGGATTCGTGCCTCGGATCAGGTGCTCGGTCTCGAGGCGCAGCTCGGACGTCAGTCGCGCCACACGGACGGCATCAGCGGACTTTTCGATGGCGGAGCGCTGCGCTACCAGTGGAAGCCGGATATACATTTTACGGCCAGTGCGGGATTTCCCCTTGATTCGCCGCGCTACGTCAGTGGATCTGAGCGCTTTTTCTATGCACTGGGCGCAGCAGCTGAAGATCTGTGGGGCAAGGTATCGGCATCTGCGTACACTCACCAGCAAACCGTTGACGGCATCGCCGATCGCCAGGCCGTTGGCGGAGAGGTCCGTTATCGCGAAGGACCGCTGAGCGTCGTCGGCTTGCTCGACTACGACATCTCCTACAAGGTTCTGAACACGGCGCTGCTGAATGGTAGCTGGCATCTGGAGAACGACTGGCTGGTGAATATGTCGCTGCGTGTCGGCGCGCAGCCGTATCTCACTACGCGGAATGCGCTGGCCGGACAAAGTGCGCGCAGCATCGATGCACTGCTGCAGTCCTACACTGAGGGGCAAATCCGCACACTCGCACGCGACCGCACAGCGCAAGCAAGCACCGCATCAATGGGTTTGACTGTACCGTTGACGGAACGATTACGGCTATCATTCGACGTCTCAATGCGGGACTCCGACGGGACCGTCGCCAGCGGCGGCGTTGCTGCGATTTCGCCGACGGGCGGAGAAGTTTTCTACAACGCGTCAGTAATCGCATCCAGCCTCTTAAAGCCGGGCGACCTGACCATGCTGACGGTGCGACATGACGCGACCTTGCATCGCGACAGCGCCACCCTGATCCTGGATAGCCGCCTGCCTTTCGGCGAAGGCCTGCGCATCAATCCGCGCCTTACGGTAACGCAAAATACCTTCCTGCAATCCGCCTCGGAACAGATCATCGTCGCTCCGACCCTGCGAGTCATCTATCGCTGGAAAAGGCTGATGTTCGATCTGGAAGGCGGCGCACGATGGTCAGACAGGGACGTTCCCGCGGCGGAGTGGAATCCATTTGCGGTAAATGGCAGTGAGGAATTGCTGGGCGGGTTCGTCAACCTCGGCTACCGGCTGGAGTTCTGACATGCGTCTGTCGAGTGTCGCTTGTTTGGTCGTTCTGCTGGTACTTGTGGCCTGCGCCGGCGACGTCGTGCGCGACGACGCCCGGCGGTCCAGCATCGACTACGGTATTTCTCCAATCGGACAGGAAAAGGCGCTGTGGCTGGCGGCGAGTCGGCCGGGTCTCTCTGCGGCCGGCAAGGATTTTCTTTTCATTGGCCCAATGTCCGTAAACAGGAACGGCACAGCGGAACGCTATCTGTGGTTTGGTCTCAGCACCACCATCGACAGGCCACTGACAGGCGCGCCGCCCGTGGAAACGCAAACGGTCATCCTGATGGTGGACGGAACACCGATGACGTTCGAACTGATCAGCTGGGATACCGGCGCTGTGGCAACGCCGTACGCTGTCCCCGTTGATGGCTTCGCGAGTTACGCGGCGCGAGTGACGGTGAGTCAGTTACGGCACGTCGCGAGGGCAAATACCGTCGGGGCATACGTCACCAATGCAGAAGGTCGCTCGCCCCTTTTCTCGCCCGTGGACGGTAGCGCCGCCGCCTGGACAGGTTTCTAGATCGCGTCAGCGCCTGGTCGTCACGCAGCACGCTGAACGAGCGGCAATTCAAATTCAAACCGGCTTCCGGTATTCACCTTGCTGGTAACGGTGATGCGGCTCGAGTGCAGATCTAGAATACGTTTGACGATAGCAAGGCCCAGCCCGGATGAACCCGAGTCGCCAGCGCTACGGCTTGCAGACTGGTAATGACGATCGAAAATTTTCGACAGGTCTTCGTCGGGTATGCCACAACCGTTGTCGGTCACCGCCACGGCGACTGACGCTGGTCGCCTTGCGACGCTCAAGGTAATCTGTCCTCCTTCTGGCGTGAACTGGATCGCATTGCGCACGAGATTCTCAAGCACGCGCTGGATAAGTCCGATGTCGCCGACCGTCTGCGCATTTTCCTGTGCCATCTCCATGCACAAGTGAATTTCTTTACTTTGCGCGGCGAGTTCAAATTGTTGCGAAACATCCTGCAGAAGTTCATGCACCGAAAATGTTTCAAGATTCGGCGTTACACTATCGGATTCCAGCTTGGAAAGTTCAAACAGATCGCCAATCAGAGAATTCAGGCGCAGGGTATGACGCCTGGCGGTTTTGAGATAATGCTTGCGCTCTTCTTTTGGCAACGTGTCATCCTTGATGATCAGAGTTTCAAGGTAGCCATGCATGGCGGACAGCGGCGTGCGCAAATCATGTGAAATATTTGAGATGAGTTCGCGGCGAAGACTGTCGTTTTCCTGCAATTGACGGAGCTGGCTTTGGATGCGCTCCGACATTTCGATGAAAGCCGCACTGAGCTCATCGATTTCGTCGCCATTTGCCGGTGGTATCGGCAGTGTCGGTGCCGCCTCGAAACGAGAGGCACTGACTCGTCGCATTTCGGCATTCAGGGCGCGCAGTCTTCGCGTTAGCAGCCGAAAAACCAGCATGCCAATAGCAAGTGCAGTGACGACAATGGCGACAAAAGCGACAATAAGGTCGCGTCTGACATACGAGCCGGTGATTTCCGCAGACAGGGTTTCATAGGTGCGGCCACCCAGGATAACGTATAGATAGCCCTGCAGTTCTCCCTCCGATCTTACTTCCGCAGCAGAGAAGACTTTGCGGCTCGAATTGCTGCGCGGATCATCTCCGCGCAGTGGCAGCCGCGCATCGCCGCCCATGAGTTCACGGATCGGTGCCAGGGCGACGCCAGAGCGCACGACGTCTTTTTCCGGCAGCGCGTGACCGAGAATTTTGCCCTTGGTGTCCAGCAAATATATCTCTGCGGTCGGGTTGATGATCATTGCCTGTTGTGCAAGTTCTGCGAGACTGTCGAGGTCCGGTTCGCCATTCTTCAGCAAAGACCGTTCGTTGGTAACGTACATCGCGATGGACGCATTCAGCCGTTGGGTCAGTTCTTCGTAATAGAGGTTGGTGCTGGCGCGATTGACCAGGAAGAAAGCACTGGCCGTGATGCCGATAATGACAAAAAGTGCCAGCGATATCTTCGTGAACAGCGAATTCATCTCAGTCCACGGCAGTGAGCGGCGAGTCCGCAGAGAACTTGTAGCCAACGCCCCACACCGTCACGATCCGTTCGGGATTAGAAGGGTCGCGCTCAATTTTTGCGCGCAGCCTGTTGATATGGGAATTGACGGTATGCTCATAACCTTCATGGCCATAGCCCCAAATACTGTCGAGTAACTCAGCGCGTCGGTACACCCGTCCTGGATGTTTTGCGAAAAAGACCAGCAGATCGAACTCTCTAGCCGTGAGTTCGATAAGTTGCTGACGAAGGTGAGTCTCGCGGCGGGCCAGATCGAGATGCAGGTCGCCGGCGTGAACCGTCGTCGTGGTGTCAGTGCCCGACTGGCCGAGGTTTTCCATGCGGCGAAAAATTGCGCGAACGCGGGCAACCAGTTCCAGGACGCTGAATGGCTTGGTGATGTAGTCATCGGCACCGGTCTCCAGTCCGCTGACGCGGTCAGCTTCCGAGGATTTGGAGGTCAGCATCAGCACGGGCTGGAAGGGCCTGTCGCGTCGCAATTGGCGACAAATTTCCAGGCCGTCGGGACCTGGCAACATCAAGTCAAGAATGATCAGATCCCAGCAACTTCCTGTCGCCATACGCAGTCCATCGTGGCCATTCTCAGCGGCGTGAAACTCGTCACATTCGTCCCGCAGGTGCAGGGCAACCAGTTCAGAAATATCCCGTTCGTCCTCGACCAGAAGAATACGGCGTTGACTCATAACGACCGCTCCGCGCTACTTCAGATGGTCAGTAGACCGTTAATTTCAGCGAAATGTCACCGATACATACAGCCGCCGGCACGATCAGGTGCCAGCGACTGTCGGTAACCTAGTTGGTTCTTTCGATGACGAGCCGTGCCACCGGATTGTCAAACCGGTGCTGACTCGTGAGATCAGAGCTCGTGAAGCCGTCGTCCATGCTCACGATGCCGGGGTGCATTGCGACCTGATCCGCGTCATCGTCCCGCAGCGCGTTAAAGCCTTCACCGCCACCTGCAGGTCCCGGAATTTGCGTGGCCAGTTCAGTATCTGCCTCGGTACCGGCGTCATACGCGATCAGGTTGACGGTCATCCTGCCACCCACAGGGAGGGTATCGATCGGCACGCCGTTAGCGGCCGTGAATCCGTCGTTGGTGTTGACCAGCATGCTGGCAATACTGATACGAAGACCGGGACGCGCAGAATCAAGCAGCGTGACAGAAACGGTTTCGCTGCCCGCAGGACCAATAGCGCCAGTCCCGGATGCCGTCACCGTGACTGCTGCATCAGCATCAGCTGCCGTGATAAAAGCGCCGTTGTCGCCGCCCTCTGCGAGGACTTCGAGCCCGGCACTCGCCGCCGCACCGACGTCAAATACGCCATAAGCGCTCTGATGAGCCACCACGGCAATGGGTGACATTGGCTGCGCGTTGGTGAGA
>JBBKWC010000019.1:0-45632 GCA_037968735.1 Woeseiaceae bacterium
ACGTTTTTTGCCAGGTCGACCCCGACTGTAGTTGAATAGGACATGTATGGACTCCGTTCTGGTTTTGGTCGACCTTCCAACCTAAGAAATTAGGTTGGAGGAGTCCATACATAGGGTCAATAGGCGAAGGTTATTGTATCCCCAAATGCGCAGTTCGAGCGGCCGGTATCGGACCCAAGGCAGACGCCAAGGGCGACAGAAATGTCGCCAAACGACCGCCGTTAACTCAGATTAAACACGGCCCCGACCAGCGATACCAAACCCAACCACCACAGCAAGCGTCGGTCCGGTGTGCGCGCCGCCGCGTCGTAGGTAGCGCCGCGACGCACGACGCCAAAGCAAGCGAAGCTCGATACTAGCCCGCCAGGGATGGCGGGCGAGGTTTAGTGACGGTGCGCGCACCGGGCCGGCGCGGAAAGAAACGACCGTCAGGCGACAGCGCGCTCGTGAGCCAGCCGTCCTCGCAGGGAGTTCGGCATCGCCTCAGTGATCAGCACGTCAACGAACTGTCCCAGACACGATGCGGGCGCATCGAAATTCACCCAGCGCATGTTTTCCGTTCTGCCGGAAAGCTGCTGCGGATTTTTGCGCGACGGCTTTTCGACCAGCACCGTCTGCGTCGTGCCGATCATCGCTTTGCTGATCTCCTGTGCCTGCAGATTGATCTGTGCCTGCAAAGTGCTGAGCCTTTGTTTCTTAATTTCCATCGGCGTCGGATCAGCAAAGCCGGCTGCCGGCGTACCGGGACGCGGGCTGTAAATGAAGCTGAAGGACTGGTCGAAGCCGATATCTGTGATGAGCGCCATCGTCTTGTCGAAATCGGCATCGGTTTCGCCGGGGAAACCAACGATGAAATCGGACGACAGCGAGATGTCGGGACGTGCTTCGCGAAGCTTGCGGATTTTCTGTTTGTATTCGAGCGCGGTATGGCCGCGCTTCATCAGCGAGAGCACCCGGTCCGAGCCGTTCTGCACGGGCAGATGCAGATAGTTCGCAAGCTTCGGCACTTCCGCGTAGGCCTGAATCAGGCTGTCTGTGAATTCGACGGGGTGCGAGGTCGTAAAGCGGATGCGGCCAATGTTCTCGATTGCGGCCGTGTAATAAATCAGCGTGGCGAGATCGGCAATCTGCCCGTCGTGCATCGGGCCGCGATAAGCATTCACATTTTGCCCCAGGAAATTGATCTCCCGCACGCCCTGGGAAGCCAGACTTGCGGCCTCGGCGATAACATCGTCGAACGGACGGCTGATTTCCTCGCCGCGAGTATATGGCACGACGCAAAACGAGCAGTACTTGCTGCATCCTTCCATGACCGAGACGAACGCGGTGGGCCCTTCGGCGCGCGGCTCCGGCAGGCAATCGAATTTCTCGATCTCCGGGAACGATATGTCGACCACGCCATTGCCTGAGCGCCGCACTTCGTTAACCATCTCCGGCAGGCGATGCAGGGTCTGCGGGCCAAACACCATGTCCACGAACGGCGCCCTTTTCTGAATGCCGTCCCCCTCCTGACTGGCGACGCAACCGCCGACCCCGATCATGATGTCCGGGCGCTTTTCTTTAAACGCCCGCCATCGCCCCAGCTCGGAAAACACTTTTTCCTGAGCTTTATCACGAATGGAGCAGGTATTCACCAGCAACAGGTCCGCTTCTTCGGCAACCGCAGTCAGCTCGTAACCATGCGACGCGCGCAGCACGTCCGCCATTTTCTGCGAGTCGTACTCGTTCATCTGGCAGCCCATGGTTTTGATGTAAAGCTTTGCGGTCATTGCTGGCTTCTTGCTCAGAACGGAATGTCGTCGTCGAAATCGCCGCCCGATTCACCGCTGGAACCGCTGCTGCCCTGCGGAGGTGGGCTGTAGGAACCGCCCTGGTCATTCGTCGCCGGCGCACCGCTGCCGCTGCGTCCGCCCCGCATCTGCATTTCGTCGGCGATCACTTCGGTGGTGTATTTGTCGTTGCCATCCTTGTCCTGCCACTTGCGCGTACGCAGTTTGCCCTCGATATAGACCATCGAGCCTTTGCGCAGGTACTCCGCGGCAATTTCAGCCAGGCGACCGAACATGGCCACGCGGTGCCATTCGGTGCGTTCCTTCTGTTCGCCGGACTGCTTGTCTTTCCACGATTCGTTGGTCGCCACGCTGAGGTTGGTGACGGCTGAGCCGCTGGGCATGTATTTGGTATCCGGATCGTTGCCGAGATTGCCGACGATGATCACCTTGTTGACTCCACGAGCCATATTGCTCCCCTTGCTTAGGTCTTGGGTTATGAATGAGGGTGTTGCGCTATTGCCGGCCGCACGCTTGGCCGGGCCCGGTATTTTAGGCCCTGCGGCCGCAAATAACAGCCTGATTTGGGACCGAATTGCCCGCTTATTGCGAATCCGGCAGCAGTCTATGCCCTACGAGCCATATGGCCGCCAGCAGCGTACATGCGGTAAACACGGTGCTTGGATTGCCGCCGGAGAGAAACCATCCGCCCAGCAGGCCGCCGGCAAATGCGCCCAGAAACTGGGCACTGGAGAAGACGCCCAGCGAGGCACCACGCAGGTCTCCCGCGGCACGAATCGACAGTCGCGCAGGCAATCCGGCCTCGAGAAAATTGAACCCTGCGAAGAAGATGGCCAGGGCGGCATACGTTATGAGGGTTGTCGAGCTGGCGAAGGCCAGCAGCAGCTGCCCGAGTGCCAGCAGGGAAATGGCAACGGTAACGGTGATGTGCTTGCCCTGGCGTTCGTCGGCCATGATGAGCGGGATGGTGCCGACCAGCGAGGTGACGAGCGCCGCGACGTAGATTTTCCACTGTCCGCCAAGGGGAATGCCAAGACCGTTTCGGAGCAGGAATGGCAGGGCGACGAAACTGGCGGTCAGCAATGCGTGCAGAACGAATATGTACAGGTCCAGCCGCAGCAGATCAGGACGAAATGCGGCCGTGATGCGGCGACCGGGCTGCCGGGCCGGTTGCACGATGTCTGATGGCAGCAGCAATAACAGCAGGCCCGCCACGGCAGCCAGGCCCGCGGCAATCCAGAACAGGGCCTTCACCCCTGCCGCTGCAGCAATGACCGGGCCGACGATCAAAGCCAGCAGGAACGACATGCCGATGCTGATGCCCAGTATCGCCATCGATCGCGTGCGGATTTCCTCGCGTGTCGCGTCTGCCAGCAATGCGGACAATGTTGCGGAAATCGCACCGGCACCCTGCAGAAAGCGGCCGGCGATTACGCCATAGATTGTGCTGCTCTCGGCGGCGACGATGCTGCCGGCGGCGAACAGCAGTAAGCCAAAGATGATGACCGGCCTGCGCCCGACACGGTCAGAGATGGCGCCGAAGGGAACTTGCAGTGCCGCCTGCGTCAAACCATAGCCACCGACGGCGATACCGATGAGCGCCGGGGTGGCATGGCTTAGGTCGGCGGCGAAAATCGCCAGCACCGGCAGCAGGGAAAACAGGCCAAACATGCGAAAAATCGCGATCAGCGCGATTACGCCGACAGCACGCCGCTCACGAGCAAGCATCGTGCTGAATATCTGACTGAATTTCCTGCTCATTAGCCCGTCGCGGTTTGGTTGCGAGCGTCCTGACTTTGCGCCGCTCGCGTGCGGCGGCGTATATTAGCAGGTTGTTCCGCGTCCCCGGCATAAAGCCTCCTCGCACTCTTTTATCCTGACTGGTCACTATGAAATCAATCGACATACGCGGCGCGCGGACTCACAACCTCAAGAACATCGATCTGAGCCTGCCGAGAGACAAACTCATCGTCTTTACCGGACTGTCCGGTTCGGGGAAGTCGTCGCTCGCCTTCGACACCATTTACGCTGAGGGGCAGCGGCGCTACGTCGAATCGTTGTCGGCGTATGCGCGCCAGTTTCTGTCGATGATGGACAAGCCGGATGTCGATCACATCGACGGCCTGTCGCCGGCTATTTCCATCGAGCAGAAATCGACCTCGCATAACCCGCGATCGACGGTCGGTACGGTCACGGAAATCCATGACTATCTTCGTCTGCTGTTTGCCCGTGCCGGCACGCCACGCTGCCCCGATCATGACGTAACGCTTGAGGCACAGACGGTCAGCCAGATGGTGGACCAGGTGGCGAAGCTGCCGGAAGGTACACGGCTCATGCTGTTAGCGCCGGTCGTTGCGGAACGTAAAGGCGAGCATGTGCAGCTGATGCAGGATCTGATGGCACAGGGTTTCATTCGCGCTCGCATCAACGGCGAAGTTTACGAGCTTGACGATCCACCGAAACTGGACCTCAGGCGCAAGCACAGCATCGATGCCGTCGTAGACCGCTTCAAGATCAAGCCGGATATGAAACTCAGGCTCGCGGAGTCTTTTGAAACGGCGCTGCGACTGGCTGACGGCGTCGCACGGGTCGCGTTCATGGACGAGAAAGACCGCGACGAAATCGTTTTTTCGGACCGCTTCGCGTGCAATATCTGCGGTTACAGCCTGACAGAACTTGAGCCGCGCCTGTTCTCGTTCAACAACCCCAGTGGCGCCTGCCCGACCTGCGATGGTCTTGGCGTCAAACAGTTTTTCGATCCGGTGCGGGTCATTGTCAATTCAGACCTGTCCCTTGCCGGCGGTGCGATTCGTGGCTGGGACCGGAAGACGACCTACTACTTCCACATGATCAAGAGCCTCGCGGCCCACTACAAGTTCGATATCGAGACGCCGTTTTCAGAGCTTCCCGAGGAGCTCCAGCAAGTCGTTCTGTTTGGCAGCGGCAAGGAAAAAATCCAGTTTCACTATGCCAACTCACGCGGCATGGAGATCAAACAGAAGCATCGCTTCGAGGGCGTCATCCCGAATCTGGACCGCCGCTACAAGGAGACCGAGTCGAATGCCGTTCGCGAGGAGCTCGCACGCTATCTCAACAGTCAGCCCTGTCCGGACTGCAGGGGCACGCGCCTCAATCGCGCCGCGCGGCACGTGTTTGTCGCCGGGCGGAACCTGCCGGAGATCAGCGACATGTCAGTCGGACATGCGAGGGACTTTTTCAGGAGCATGCGGCTGGATGGCTGGCGCGCCACCATCGCCGACAAGATCGTCAAGGAGATCGGCGAACGGCTGGGCTTTTTGTACGATGTAGGACTGAATTATTTGTCCCTTAATCGCAGTGCGGACACCTTGTCCGGCGGTGAAGCGCAGCGCATCCGCCTGGCTAGCCAGATCGGTTCGGGACTGGTCGGCGTCATGTACATTCTCGACGAGCCATCAATCGGTTTACATCAACGTGATAATCAACGCCTGCTTGGTACGCTCGTGCACCTGCGTGACATCGGCAATACCGTCATCGTCGTTGAACACGACGAAGAAGCCATTCTCGCAGCCGATCACGTCATCGACCTCGGACCCGGCGCCGGTGTGCATGGTGGCGAAATTGTTGCTCAGGGCACGCCCGCCGAAATACAGGCAAACAAGGAGTCACTGACAGGCCAGTACCTGTCGGGCCAGCGCGCCATCGCCATTCCCGACAAGCGCATCAAGGCCGATAAAAAGCGGCAGCTAAAGATTCTTGGCGCGAGCGGCAATAATCTGAAATCAGTCGACGTGTCGCTGCCGCTCGGCCTCATGACCTGCGTGACCGGCGTCTCCGGCTCGGGCAAGTCGACGCTCGTCAATGACACGCTGTACAAGGCGGTCGCCGATGAACTGAATCGCAGCAGCCGCAATCCGTCGCCGTACCAATCGATCAGCGGTCTCGACCAGGTCGATCGTGTGATCGACATCAGCCAGAGTCCGATTGGCAGAACGCCGCGCTCCAATCCGGCGACCTATAGCGGGCTATTCACACCGATTCGCGAATTGTTCGCCGGTACGCCGGAAGCGCGCTCACGCGGTTACCTGCCCGGGCGCTTCAGTTTCAATGTCAAAGGCGGACGTTGCGAAGCCTGTCAGGGCGATGGCGTGATCAAGGTAGAGATGCATTTCCTGCCGGACGTTTACGTGCCTTGCGACGTGTGCCGCGGCAAGCGCTACAACCGCGAGACGCTGGAGGTTCGTTACAAAGGCAAGAACATCACCGAAGTGCTGGAGATGACCGTCGAGGATGCGGCTGATTTTTTCAAGAACGTGCCGGTGCTGGCGAAAAAGCTGCAGACACTGCTCGACGTTGGTTTGTCATACGTAAGGCTGGGGCAAAATGCCACCACCTTGTCGGGCGGCGAAGCGCAGCGCGTGAAGCTTGCAAAAGAGTTGTCCAAACGGGACACCGGCAACACGCTTTATATTCTTGATGAACCCACCACCGGTCTTCATTTTCACGACATCGAACATCTGCTGGCAGTGCTGCACCGTCTGCGCGACAAGGGCAACACGGTCGTCGTCATCGAACACAATCTGGACGTCATCAAAACGGCGGACTGGGTGATTGATCTCGGCCCGGAAGGCGGTGACGGCGGTGGCGAAGTCATCGCGATCGGTACGCCTGAAGACGTGGCCGCCAACAAGGCTTCATTCACTGGCGAATATCTCGCGCCGCTCCTGGACGCGGGCCGGCAGAAGAAACGCGCCTGACGAGCGACTTTTGACGGACGTCTTTTACTGTCCGTCGCTTAAGGTGACGTTTTCGATGGCAACCGGTTCTGCCAGAATCTGTCCGGCGGTGTAGTCCGAGTCGGAATCCCCGGCAGCGGACAAGGCGTTAATTTTCCTGACAACATCCATACCGTCGACGACTTTGCCAAAAGCGGCGAAGCCCTGCATGTCCGCATTGCGCGGCTGACCGTAGTCGAGGCCCGGCTGGTCGCCGATGCAGATAAAAAATTCCGTGCTGGCAGTGCCGACCGCGCCTCGAGCCATAGAGATGACGCCATCGGTATGCAATATGCCGGTAGCGGCGGTGGTTTCGTGTTCGATGGTTGGATAGGCCTCACTGGCGTCACCAAGCCCGCCCTGAATGACCTCGATCGGCGGATTGCCCTTGTCATTGTCGTAAGTGACAACGCGATAAAATGTGCCGCCATCGAGGTCACCGTTTTCCGCCAGCGCCAGGAAATGGGCGGCAGTGACCGGTGCCTTGTCGAGATAAAGCTCGATCTCTATGTCGCCCAGGCCGGTGGACATCCGGACGCGCGGCATTTCATCTGCCGCAAAAGCAGAGGACGCCATTAACGTCAGCAGAACCATCATGAACCCTTTGATCATGCTCGTACTCTCCTGTTGTGCTGCGTCATGACTGTGCGCTGACGTACTCGTCGAACGCAGAGGCAAACCGTTCCGGCGCGCCGGAATCCATCCGAAGATACAGGGAAGGCTCTATCAGTTCGAGTTCCATGACCAGATAGCCGCCGTTCGGGCCGCGAACGAAATCGACCCGCGCGTAGACCGGACACGGCTCGACGAGTTGCATCGTACGTTCGCCTGCAGCGAGCAAATCCTCGTCAGGCGTTACCAGCCCGATACTGGCGCCGTGCTCTTCCTGAACACGAAAATCTCCGTCTTTCGGAATTTTCTGGATGGCATGGCTGAAGCGCCGATTGAAATAGAACAGCGAATACTCACCGTCTTCCTGGATGCCGTCTATGAAGGTCTGAATGACGAATGGACGATCGGTAAAAGTCCGCAACAATTGAGCGTGCATCTTCGACAGCTCGCCGCGTTCCAGCAGGAACGTATCGGTTGCATTCGTACTGACGACGGGCTTGACGATGATCTGGCTGGCGTCGAAATGAGCGAATGCATCCGCCACTGTCTCTGCCTCCATCGTCTCAAACCACAGGCTGGGCACGATTGGCGCACCGCCTGCTTGCAAATCCCGCAGATAGGTTTTCGCCAATGACCAGTGCACGAGCGCGAGTGGGTTGACCAGCAAAGCAGCGGAGCGATCAATGTCTTCGAGCACGCGCAGAAATTGTCCTGCGTCTTCGGGGTAATCCCATGGCACGCCGATATAGACCGCGGTAAAGCGATTCCAGTCGACGCCGCTACTGCGCCACGGTATTGCGTCTATTTGCCAGCCACACCGTTCCAGCGGCGGAAAGCCGAGATCTGCGTCTATAGCCCAGCCTTCAGTGCTGTCCATCGTGAGGTACGCGAGTCGTTTACTGGACATCGAAAGTACTTTGTACGGGGCGGCTGGTTGCCATTGCCTACAGTGTCAGCTGCATTGCGACGCGACTTTCCGGCCGTAGCCCCAGCTGTTCTTCCTCTTCCAGCAGTTGCTGCAGTCCGGAATTAATTTGCCGCTGCGGGATCGCTGTGAAGCCGAGATTTTCGTAGAACGGCCTGTTCCACGGCACGTGGCGAAAAGTGATCAGATAGAGGTGACTGAAGTGCCTGTCCGTTGCCCAGGCCGCAACGGCCCGAACCAGCAGCGCGCCGATGCCCTGGCGGCCGAACCGGGGTAAGACGTCGACCTCCACCAGATAGCCCTCGCCGTCGACCGTGTCGGCCATCGCGTAGCCCGCCGGCGTTGCCGGATCGACCTCGGCCAGCCAGAGTCGCTCGTCAAGGAGCGCCGCCTGCAGGTCCTGCATGGCGGTGACCCGGTAACGCAATGCGAGTGGCAGGTCTGTTGCGGAGAAGCGGACGCCGGCCGCCTGCTCGATACCCGGGATACCGGGAAGATCGGTCGACCGGGCCAGCCGGATCGAGGCGGCTGCACTGTCAGGGTTGGCGGAGGTAAGCATTGGCTTCGAGCTGCCGGTCGTGCCATTTACCCAGCAGCAGGAGCGCCAGGATCGCGCCTGACAATGCCCAGGCCATGTCCGACTGGGTATCCCAGAGATAGCCCTGCGTACCGAGGAACGAATCTGCCGCCTCGTCTGACAACAATGCCACCCACCATTCGATGAGTTCGTAGAACGCGCTGAAACCCAGGCAAAAGCAGACGATGAAAAAGTTGCGCCAGGAGTGGCTGGTGAACACCTCCTTCCGGATCACGATTTCGCGGGCGACGATCGCCGGAACGAAGCCCTGGACGAAGTGCCCAAGCTTGTCATAGTTGTTGCGCGTGTGATCGAGTGCCGCGCCTATCCAGTCGAACAAGGGCACTTCGGCATAGGTGTAATGTCCCCCGACCATCAGGATGATGCAGTGGATGAGGACGAGAACGAGCGTCAGGGAGGTCAGCGGAAAGCTTGCGCGCGTCATCCAGATGACCGCCGCACCAATGACCGCCGGCGCTACTTCCAGAATCCATGTCGGATAGTCGTGCGGGTTGATGGCAGACCAGACGAGAACGGCGCCGAATATTGCAAACCACAGGTACAAGCGCGCGGACGATCTGCCAGCCCCTGCAGCCGACGAACTCACTTCGCGAACCAGAACTCGATCTCGG
The DNA here is from genome assembly GCA_037968735.1 of Woeseiaceae bacterium. Classification (GTDB taxonomy): domain Bacteria; phylum Pseudomonadota; class Gammaproteobacteria; order Steroidobacterales; family Woeseiaceae; genus SZUA-117. The sequence continues at coordinate 9,291 of JBBKWC010000019.1, forward strand.
AGGTTTCGACCTCGAAGCGGGCCGTATGAACTTCGTCAGCCTTGATTTCATACCACTCACCGACGCCAAAACGGGTTTCCACACCCTTCTTGCCAAGAATGAGTTCGCCTCGCGTAATGACGCCGACATTGTGCGTGTCATGCGTATGCGTGTCGATGAAAGTGCCCTTCGGATAGGATGCGAACAACACTTCGCAGCCGGTTGCGGCAAGCCGATGCGCGTCGAACGCGCCGTCGAAATCGGGTAGCTTCGTGATCAGTTCTGGAAAATGCGCTTTGTTCAATGTTGGCTCCTGTAGCACTCAGTAATGGGGTGGTGTCTCGTCGATCGCGCCGTCAGAAGGCACCACATCAGACAACTCTCGCACACGCTGCAGCAGTGCCGTCACCCGCTGCTCGAGCACCCTGATCTGCTGCTGTTGCTGCGTCACGACGTCGTTTAACTCGCCTACGGTGTATTCCTGATGCGCGAGTTTCGATTCAATCTCTATGAGTCGGTGGTCTGATGCCGTCACGTAATACGTCCCTCTGACGGGTTCGAAACACAGACACTACGGCGCTTACCTGATTTCTTCAATCCCTGTGCTGTCGCAGCGTGTATCCTTCTGCGTTTCGCATTCATCATTGTCCTATGACCCTGATCCGATTCGATGCGGTGTCGCTCGATTTTGGCGAACAGAAAATCCTGACCGATGCTGCACTGGCTATTGAGCCAGGCGAGCGGGTGTGCCTGATCGGGCGAAACGGTGCTGGCAAATCGACCACTTTCAAGCTGATTACCGGTCAGCTTGAACCCGACCAGGGCGAGATTGTGCGCAGATCCGGGCTCGTCGTCAGTCAGCTGGAGCAATCGCTGCCAAAAGCACTGGACACGCCGGTACACGAGATGGTGCGCGCGGGTCTTACCGATATCCAGACTTTGCTGGATGACTACCACGACCGATCCCAGCAGAAGCTGGATCCGGAGGGTCTGCGCGAACTCGAAAATCTGCATCGTCAGATCGATGCTCATGGTGGCTGGCACATGGAACAGCGTGTCGAATCAACCATGTCCGAGCTGGAACTGCCTGCTGACAAATGCATGAGCGAACTGTCCGGCGGCTGGCGGCGGCGCGTTGCGCTTGCCAAAGCGCTGGTGCAGCAGCCGGACCTCTTATTGCTGGATGAGCCGACCAATCATCTCGACATCATGACGATCACCTGGCTGGAAAACGTCATTCGCGGATTTCAGGGTTCCGTGCTTTTTATCACCCATGATCGTGCCTTTCTGCAAAAACTGGCGACGCGCATTCTCGAGGTCGATCGGGGCAAACTGACGAGCTGGCCCGGCGACTTCAGGAACTTCTTGCGGCGGAAGGAAGAAGTGCTGCATGCCGAGTCGAAAGAAAACGCAGAGTTTGACAAGCGGCTGGAGCAGGAAGAAATCTGGATTCGCCAGGGCATCAAAGCACGCCGGACGCGCAACGAAGGGCGTGTACGGGCGCTTGAGCGTATGCGCAGCGAGCGGGAAAAGCGCATTGATCGTGAAAACGACGCGCGCATCCATATCGAGGAAGCGGATCAGTCCGGTCGCAAAGTCATACGCGCAAAGAACGTCTCATACGGCTACGAGAACACGCCGCTCATCCGTGATTTTTCAGTCAACATCATGCGCGGCGACCGCATCGGTATTCTGGGTAACAACGGGGTTGGCAAGACCACTTTGCTGAGGCTGCTGCTCGGCAAACTGGAACCGCAGTCAGGAACCATCAAACACGGCACCAACCTCGAGATCGCCTATTTCGACCAGCTACGGGAATCACTGGACGAAGAAAAATCGGTTGCGGAGAATGTGGGCGACGGCAAGACGTATATCAAACTGAATGGCAAAGATCGCCACGTCATTGGCTATCTGAAAGGTTTTCTGTTCAGCCCCAAGCGCTCACTCACGCCCGTAAAATCACTTTCGGGCGGCGAAAGAAATCGCATCATCCTGGCGAAGCTGTTCACGCGACCGGCCAATCTGCTGATCCTCGACGAGCCGACCAATGACCTCGATATGGAAACCCTCGAGGTTCTTGAGGCACGCCTGGCAGAATTCAGTGGGACCTTGATCGTCGTCAGTCACGACCGGGAATTTCTGGACAACGTGGTCACCAGTACGATTGTGTTCGAGGCAGGTGGCAAGCTACGTGAGTATGTCGGTGGCTACACAGACTGGCTGCGGCATGGTCAGCAGCTGGCCGAGACGGAGAAGCTGGCGACAGCGGGCTACACAGGCAGCAGCAATAGCGCTGAGGTAAGTGCTCCGCCCGTCAGCAAACTGAGTTACCGGGAACAAAGCGAGCTTGACGGGCTGCCCGCATTGATTGAGTCGCTGGAAAAGCGCCTCGCAACGCTTACTACGACGATTTCAGCGAGCGATTTCTACGCTCAGGAACACACCGTCACCGCACCTGTGCTGGCGGACCTCACAGCCACGCAGTCGGATCTCAACACCGCCATCGATCGCTGGACCGAGCTTGAAGACCGGGTAACGGCCTATCGCGACAGCCGCAGCAGCCGCTAGCACTCCAAGTCAGAGCAGTTCGAGCAATATGGCGATCTGGCAACCCCAGGCAACGGCGAATGCAATGGTGCGAACGAATGGAATGGCAAAGGTATACGCAACAGCGTGCACCAGCCGTGCCCAGAAATAGATGGCACTGGCAAGAACCGTCGTTGCAGTGCTGACGCCAGCTGCATCAGCAATCAGCACCAGCGCTGCAAACACCACGAGGTTTTCAATCGCATTGTAGTGAGCGGCTTTCATGCGCTCTGCCCAGGGTGCCAGGGGCGCGGGATTGGTCGGATAGCCGACGGCGTCAGTCACGCCGCGGACGGCGATCATGTTCAGGATATAGGGCACCCAGAGCACCGCGGTCAGTGCGGTTACCCAGGTCAGGCTCATAAGTTCGCTGGTCATCGTGTATCGCTCCTTATTGTTGTTTTATTAACAGGCTAGCCATTTTTCTACTCCCAGGTGTTGGCGCCGTCCTCAAAACCGCCTCGAACCACCGGCACAACGCAGAATCGCTGTCCGGTCGGCGCTTCCATCACCACCCAGCCCTTGACGGCATCGAGCCGGCGCGCGCCCAGCTTTTCGAGCCGTGCCACTTCAGCGTTGACGTCGTCACTTTCGATGTCTATGTGCACTCGGCTGGGATGCTTGACGGCCTGAACCTCGATATAGGGATCGCCGTCAGGAACACGGAGTTCGACGTAGGGACCGACGGAGAGGTCCGCCTTTTTCTTTGCCGGCGCTCCCAGGGCCTTGCTCCAGAAATCAGCGGCGCCCTGCAGGTCCTCCGTTTCGCAATCGATGATAAAACCTGAAAATCGACTTTTGTGCATGGGCTGTTTCTCCTTAGATCAACAGGGATTCTACGCGATCCCGCCGAAAGTGGGGGCAACTGCCAGGTCGCCCGCTGGGCGGAGTGGTGCGCACGGAATTTACTGCAGGAGCGGCCCCAATCCGCCTGAAGTCTATGCAAGCATGCTGATCGTAACGGCGGATTGATCTTTAGTCCGATACGGAAAATGAAGAATTTCTGCTCTTGCACCGCGATCGCCCGCAGGGTGGATTCCCAATCCTCCTGCGGTGCTGAAATAGATGATGGCGTCGGTTGAGGATTGATCTTTAGCGCGATGACCGGATCGGCGCATCGCCCGCGGGGCGGGCTCCTACGGTGCTAAATAACAATTGATGCTGCCGCGGCACGCGGACATATGATTTTTCAGGTCTGGGTTTCTTCGAAATAGCGGTCGTATGCCCGGTGTACGGCTTCGGGCGAGATGTCGAGCAAATCCGCGGCACTGCGGAGCGTGTCCATTTCCTCCGCATCGCGATCGCCATCGGCGGCCACGACCTTCAGCATCATGAGGGTCACCTGCTCTTTCTCAATTTCATTCAGTCGCGGGCCAAGTGTTGCCAGAAGCGCCTCGAAGCCGGTGCTCTCGTCAATGTCTTCCATCGCATTGGTCAGCAATTCCAGCGCCTCGGCGCGGCGGATCTGAAAGTGGTCGGCGAGCAGTTCGACCATCGTGCCGCTTTCCGTCCCGGTAATTCGTCCGTCACCCTTGGCGACGAAAACCAGCGTTGCCGCAAGCAGGTACTTTGTATCGTGCGCGTCGGAAGAATGATCCATAGGAATATCTCTTCTCTCTTCAGGCAACGCCAATGCTATCAGGTCCGATGTCGCGAATCGCCGGTGTACCGAACGAGCGCATCGCAATTTTTAACTCTTCAGTGAGTATCTCCAATGCTCGTTCGACGCCAGGCTGGCCGAACGCGCCAAGACCCCACATATAGGGACGGCCGATCAGAATGGCGTCGGCGCCCAGTGCCAGCGCCTTGAAGACGTCGTTGCCGCGCCGTATGCCACTGTCCATCAGGACAGGCGTTTTTCCGCGTACTGCCGATGCGACTTCTGCCAGGCTGTCGATGGCACCCCGCCCGGAGTCGTCCCCGCGCCCGCCATGATTCGACACGATGATCCCGTCCACGCCCGCGTCCACACAGCGCTCAGCGTCGTCCGCAGTCACGATGCCTTTGACGAATACCTTCATTGTGGTTGCCTGTTGCAGGCGATCCAGAAACTCCCAGGTAAGCGTCATCGCGCCACTGCCGTCGCCGCCACGCAGCATCGGCTTGGCCGCGGCCGCAATACCATCGCCCTCGTGACAGGTGCTGCAATTCCTGTTGTCGGTGCGCACGGCGCGAGCCAGGGTGTGTCGTGAATCGGTGCCTCCGGCCAGATCGACCGTCAGTACGACGACAGGGCATTGCATGGCCTCCGCGCGCCGTAAGCGTGCTTCAACGCCCTGCCAGCCGCCGAAGGTGTAGAGCTGGAACCACAACGGGGCGCCGCGCGCCGCGCTGACGTCCTCGATCGCGGTAGAGGACACGGTCGAAAGAATCTGCAGGTGATCTCTGGCCGCCGCCGCACGGGCAACGGCGAGCTCACCTTCAGGATGATAGGCACGATGGGAACCGACTGGCGCGATGATGATCGGGGTCGGCCAGGTGTTGCCCATGAGCTCAACGGAGGTATCGACATGCGAAACGTCGAGCATGCGCCGCGTTCGAACGAAGTATTTTTCGAAAGCGGTGCGATTGGCTCGTAAAGTCTGGTCACCGTTGACGCCCGTCGCAAGATAACCCCAGTGTGCGCCGGGCACCTTCCCTTGCGCCGTGGCCTCCAGATCGAAAATATCGATGGCATCGGCAGCAACCGTGACTGCCTCACCGCTGTCGGCCGCGCGGGCGGCAAGTGACGGAAATAACGGGCTTGCTGCGAGATACTGCAGAAATCGCCGCCGCGAGTAAGCGCTCACCAGCCCCTTCACCTGGCTGCTCCGGGTTTGAATCTACGGCGCATGTCTCGCACCGACCTTGATATGAGCTCTGACAAAACCGGCACATCGATATCGGCCAGGCTTTTGATATACAGACAGGACTTTCCGGTTTTGTGATTGCCGAGTTTCTTCAGGAGTGCACCATATTTGGAGAAGCCCGGCATGATGTAAACAGAGATATTCTGCGCGCGCGGCGAAAAACCGGTGATGGGCCAGCTACCGGTGCGGCCGCTTTCGTATCGGTAATCGTATTGGTCGAACCCGACGATCGCCGTACCCCACATCTTCGGCGCCGTTTCGGTTGCGTCGCGCATCAGATTTGCGATCTTCTTGCAATCGGCCCGTTTCTGCTTGTCGTCGATTGCATTGAGATACGCGGCCACGCTGGCTTTCGTCGGCTGTGTTTTAAGTTCGGCCATATCGCCCCCTATCGCCGCTGGCTGTACCTGTCGCTGGCTTAGCGCGTGCCGTAAAGCCGGTCGCCGGCGTCGCCCAGCCCCGGCACGATGTACTTTTCATCGTTCAGACAATTATCGATGCTCGCTGCATAGATCTGCACATCCGGATGCGCTGACTCTACCCGTTGCAGACCCTCCGGACAGGTCACAATACAGACCACCACTATGTTATGTGCACCACGCTTCTTCAAAATGTCGATCGCCGCTACCGTCGAGCCGCCCGTCGCCAGCATAGGATCGATGATTATACTGATGCCGTTCTTGACCTGTGCGGGCAGGCGTTCGTAGTACGTCACAGGTGCTTTCGTGGTTTCGTCACGATACAGGCCGACGAAACCGACCCGCGCCGTGGGAATCAGTGACAGGATGCCATCCATCATGCCGACGCCGGCGCGCAGGATAGGCACCACCACAATGTCCTCGTCAATCACATGGCCTTTGGCTGTTGCTACTGGAGTCTGCACTTCGATTTCTTTCACGCGGATGTTTTTCAGCGCCTCATAGCAGACAAACATCGTGATTTCGGTGGCCAGCTCGCGAAACTTCTTGTAGCCCGTGTCAACGTCCCGAATCAGCGCCAACTTGTGCCTGACGCAGGGATGAGTGATTTCCTGGTGCATTTGCCTGGCTCCTGATCGCTTTTCCGGCGCATTGTGTCTGGCCGCTTTATATTTATGCAGTCGCGACTTGCGGAGGTCGCGGAATACGCTGCCGCGTGCCTTAAGCCACGTGTTATTTCAATCGTACCATTGGCCGTCCGGACTCTACCCGCACATAGCCGAAATCACCGCTGATCTCATACTGGCCCTCACCGATGCGCGCAAATGCGCGTATCTGCCCGCTGCGCAAATCCTTGAGCGAATGGGGATAGCTGCTGTGGCTCCCCTCGCCTTCCAGGTGCGCCGCAGTGCACCATGGAAACTCAATGCATGCGGGCCGGAAGCAGGCCTTTTCCGCGGGACGCGGCTTTTCATAGAAAGCATGTTCCGGACACAGGAAAAGGTCGACATCTGCCTGCAACGACCCGCCTTCATCTTCCCAGGACAAGATGAACGATCTGGTCAGATCAACATTTTTGAACTCACGCAAATCTGACCAGTCAGTGCGGTTAACGGTCATGACAGAAGGCTCACGATGCTGTCAGGCAAGTCGCAGGCCATTTTCGACGGGCTTGTCCGGCACTGCCAGTACGACAACGCCATCTGCCGCAACCAGTCCTGTCACCAGGCACTCCGACATAAACGGGCCGATTTGTTTTGGCGGGAAATTAACGACCGCCAGCACCTGTTTGCCAAGCAGATCGTCCTTGGAGTAAAGGTCGGTGATTTGCGCCGACGATCGACGCACGCCAATCTCGCTGCCGAAATCTACGGTAAGCTTCCACGCCGGTTTGCGCGCTTCGGGAAACGCGTCAACCTGAATTACAGTGCCTGCTCGCAATTCAACTTTTTGGAAGTCTGCCCAGCTAAGCTCCGTCAAAATCGTTCCTCTGGTCGCGTGCCGGCCGCACTCGCAGTTCAAACAGTGGCAGCATGCGGCCCGCGATGCTCCCGGACTCGCGCTGACCCATGGCAACAGCCCCGGCGGCGAGGTAAAAGCCTGCCGCGTTTGGATCGCTCTGAATGATCAGACGATGCGCACCCAGCAACGCCGCTTCCGCCTGAGCGTGTCTCAGGAGATAGCTGCCGATGCCCTGGCCGATACAGTCAGGCTCAACAAAAAGGGCCTCCAGTTCAATACCGCTATGCTCCTTCTGTTCCAGAACGTAGAACGCCACGGCTTGCCCGTCGCGTTCGTAAACGTACGTCCGGTTGCCGGCAACGTCAAACTGCTCGCGGCTGTAGCTGAGCTCATCCTTGCACGATGCCATGAAATTCGCATCGTAATCCCAGTGGGCTTTGGCGCGGAATGCCAGCGCAGACAGGGCATCTGCGTCGCGTCCGGCCGCCCGCCGCAGCTTACCCGCTGGTTGCGGGGTCGCGATCGTCGTCAAGTGGTAACGGAAGACGTCATCAGTCTCGCCGGGGAGGCGAACCCTGTCTTGATAATGAAAGCCGAGCTTACCGAGCAGTGCGATGGAGCGCAGGTTGTCCGCGCTGACAATGGCGATTATCTGCGTAAGGCTCAGTACCCGCGCTGCGTATTCGAGCACCGCGGCAGCAGCCTCGCGCGCGTATCCCCTGCCCCAGTGCTCCTGGAGGAAAGCGAATCCGAGATCCGGCTGGTCGAGGCCTTCGCGCCAGAGCAGACCACAGATACCTGCAGGAGTGTCGTCGACCAGTCCGACCCGTAACAGACCGAATCCATTTTTGTCGTAATTCGCGCGGGGTCCGGTGCGCAGATAATCGCGCGCTTCTTGCAGGGTATGCACACGCTTGTCGCCAATAAATTGTTTGAACGCCGGCTCGTTCAGTAATTCGACGATAAACGCCGCGTCGTCATCGTCCAGTAGCGACAAAATCAGCCGCCGGGTTCTGATGATCGTATCGCCCAAGGATCAGAGATCCTCCAGGCCGAGGTGCCGCAAAGTCTCCTCATTCAGCAACTCGTCTTTTACCAGCTGCACTTCGCATCGTCCGCTACGGCATACCGGCTGGCGCTCCATCGGCCCGGACGGGCAGTCGTAGTACACGCGATACTGGCAGCTTTGTTCGTAACTTCGGTAGGCGAGTCTAAGAGCCGTTATTTCGTTCTTTGAGACTGAGGTCAGGCACTGGATCGGGTAGCCGTAGTCGAACAAGGTGCAATCGTCATTGGACCTGCAGTAGCGCGCACCACCAACGCGTTCGATCAGCGTGTTCTCGGATTGCTGACAGCTCAGGTGGTCGGTGTTCAGCCGCACTGCCGTGTCAGCGCGCGGCGGTGGCAGACGGGTGTCGAAATCAGGTCGCTCGGTCGGCAGCCAGCGCGCATCGTCCTCGAAGAAGCTCGCCGCCACGAAAAGCACGACTGCGACCAGTGCGGACAGCACGGCGAACGGGTAAGTTTTTGATTTCATTATTTTTTTTAAAAGCTATCAATAACGGTCAAGCCGGCTGTACCTAGTTCGCCGGGATTGCCCAGCGCCGCGGCGGCCTGATCCAGGCTCACGGTCTGGCCGAGGAGCTTCTGCGGCTGCAGGCTGCCTGCAGCGATCATATCGAGCATCGCCCCGTACTCGAACGCCTGCAAGCCGTGACTGCCGACTATTTCGAGTTCATTCGCAACGACGAGTTCCATCGGCAGGGGCGGATGGAAATCGTCACCCGCCAGCAGCCCCACCTGTACATGGCGGCCACGCTTTCTGAGTGACGCAATGGAATTGAAGCAGGTGGCCGCGCTGCCGAGCGCATCCAGAGATACGTGAGCGCCACCGCCAGTCAGTGCACGAATCTCGTCGACAACGGATGCTGAGTTTTTGGCATTGATGATTTCTTCAGCACCGACTGATCGCGCCATAGCCAGTGCAGCGTCATCTATATCGACTGCCAGCACGCGCGCATCCAGCGCTCTCGCGATCATGACGGCGGACAGTCCCACACCGCCACAACCGTGCACCGCGACCCACTCGCCTGGCTGCGGTCTGCCCTGGCGCAGCACAGCACGAAACGACGTCGCAAATCGGCAACCAAGGCTTGCCGCAGTGATGAAATCGATGTCCTCCGGCAGAGCGACGAGATTGACGTCGGCAAAGTCGATGGCGACATAGCGGGCGTAGGACCCCCAGTGACTGAAGCCAGGTTGGGTCTGCCGGTCACAGACTTGCTGGTTGCCCGAATGACACTGCTCGCAGGTTCCGCAAGCGCAGACGAATGGCACGGTAACCCGGTTGCCGATGCGCCACTTTTTGACGTCCTTACCAATCGCTGCGACAGTGCCGGCAAATTCATGGCCTGGAACATGCGGCAAGTCGATATCCGGATCGTGTCCCATCCAGCCATGCCAGTCGCTGCGGCACACGCCGGTGGCAGCGGTTTCGATCACGGCACCGTGCGGCGGCGGCACTGGATCAGAAACGGTGCAAACGCGGACCGGCCCCTTGAACGCGTCGTAGACGGCGGCGCGCATCAGTCAACCAGCAACTTGTACATGATGAGGGCGTCCACGTAGCCTAGCTGCGGGTGCAGAAACGCACCTGGCAACGTACCAACGATGTGAAAGCCCAGTTTCTGCCACAAATGCATGCTGGCTTCGTTCGTTGTGACGACGAGATTGAACTGCATCGCCCGATATCCGCGCTTGATGGCCTCCGTCTGCGAGTGCGCGCAGAGCCGGGTCGCAATGCCCTGGCCGCGGGCGCTCTCAGCCACCATGTAGCCGCAGTTGGCAACGTGTGCACCGAGCTCAGGCTGATTCGGTTTGATGTAGTAGGTCCCCAGCAACTTCCCCGCAGTGGCTTCTGCAACGTAGGCCGCTTCCGTTATGCCCAGCCACATATGTCTTGCCTCTGCACTTTGCATATCCCGCGCATAGGGATAGGTTTCGCCTGCGCGGATGATCGGCTCCATGAGCTGCCACACATCTGGCCAGTCACTGTCAGCAAGCGTCCTGACCCTCATTGACCGGCGGGTTTGATGTGCTTGATGTAGCGCATCAGCTCACCGTCGTAGCCGGCTTTGTCATAGAACGCCCGGGCGCGACGGTTGGCGGTGAAAACGTGCAAGGTCATGCTCTCCGCTCCCTGATCAATCGCAGATTGCTCCGCCGCTTCAAGCAGCGCGCGCGCCACGCCGCGTCCTTCGGCTTCTTTGGCAACGGCGATTGCCTCCAGATGCGCACTCGGCGCATGGCTCAGCAGTTCAGGCCGCAGCCTGAGCAGCGAAAATCCGAGAAGGTCACCAGACTCGCCGGCAGCAACAAGCACCAGGCAAGCTTCCTGATCTTCCTGCCAGCGCTGCAGCAGTTTCGCATCATCTTGCCACAGGTGCAGAGGATTCCGGTTCGCAGGTACATCGAAATCAGCAAGACGCGGCATGAGAGCGAGAATCGCCGGCCCATCCTCTTTGCGGGCGGGCCGCACGGAAAACGATTCGTTGCGTTGACTGCACATCGTCAGCGTGAGGCGAGAACGTAACCGACGCCGACCGTCAGCAAGCCGAGAATCAGGTGCAATAAGACATTTCCGGTAGCGCGCAGATAGTCAGCATCCCGCAGAAGCGCAAATGTTTCATAGCCGAACGTCGAATAGGTCGTAAAGCTGCCGAGCAGGCCGACGAGAATAAACAGTCGGACTTCCGGACTGAACAGCTGCCGCGAATCGATCAGCCCTATGACGACGCCGATCACCAGGCAGCCGGTGAGATTGACGATTAGCGTACCCAGCGGGAACGCGCCGATACCAGCGTTGCGCTGCACGAAAGCGCTGACACCGTAGCGGCAGATCGCGCCGACGAAACCACCTGTTCCAACCAGGGCGGCATTGACGAGCAGGGTCTTCAAGGACAGTGACTGCGGGACGTAGGTGATTGCGCCTCAAGTGCCACTATGCCGGAATGCCGTCAAAAAAATCGACTACCCCGGTCCCGAGTGAATACTCGGCACCGACAACCATTAAACCGTCGTCACGGATCCGGCGTTCCAGCACTTCAGAACCGTGGCGCAGCTTTGCCGCAGTGGCAGTCACGTTGCGCCGCACTGCCTTGGCAACGATCTCGTCTCGTTTCAAGCCGGCATTCAGCAGGCCGTCGAAGCGGGGCCGAATGAAGTCGACAATGGCGTTCACGTTGCTTGAATTGCCCTCGGCAGAGGCGGAAACGGCATCAAGAGTCGCCTGGATGGCGCCGCATTCGGTATGCCCGAGGACGACGACGAGTCGACTGCCAAATTTGTCAGCTGCAAATTCGACACTGCCCACCAGAGAGGGCGCCACGATGTTGCCGGCGACCCGAATGACAAACAAATCTCCGATGCCGGCGTCAAAGATAATTTCGACCGGCACGCGGGAATCCGAGCAGCCGAGAATTACGGCATAGGGAGACTGCCCTTCGAGATGCTGGTCGAGCTTGGTGTGATTAAGGTAGGTGTCGATGGAACGATCGCCATCGACAAAACGACCGTTGCCATCACGCAATCGCTTGAGCGCCTCGCCTGCCGGCATGAGAACGTTCAACGCAGTGCCTCTGCGACGGCAGCTTCCGCGTGGATGGAGGTCGTATCGTACAAGGGCATGTCGGTGTGAGCTTGCTGAACGAGCATTGTAATCTCGGTACAGCCTTCGATGACACCTTCCGCGCCCGCGTCGCGTAGATCGTCAATGATGCGCACGTATTCGCGTCGAGAGGCGTCGTTAATTTTGCCGAGCACCAGTTCTTCGTAAATAACGCGATGGACGAGATCCCTGTCCGCCTTTGGTGGCACCAGAACTTCCAGATCGTACAGTTGTTCCAGGCGGCCTTTGTAAAACGCCTCTTCCATGGTAAAGCGCGTACCCAGTAGCCCGATCTTTGATACGCCATTTGCCTTGATGCGCGCCGCGGTGGTATCGGCAATATGCAACAGCGGAATATCAACGGCTGCCGCGATCTCCGGCGCCACTTTGTGCATCGTGTTCGTACAGATCAGGAGTAACTCTGCGCCAGCGGCCTCCACCTGGCGGGCCCTGGCGGCGAGCAGCACAGCACAGGCCTGCCACTCGTTGCGATGCTGAAGGCGTTCGATTTCTTCAAAGTCGACGCTAATCAATGCGATCGGCGCGGAGTGCAGTCCACCCAGGACCCGCTTCGTTTCCTCATTGATGTTTCGATAGTAGAGCTCGGTACTTTCCCAGCTCATGCCACCCAGCAGCCCGATCGTTTTCACTCTAATCCTTTGTTAGCCCGTAACGCCAGGCGAGCATTATGGACGATTCCCGCCGGCCTTTCGCCGTCAATGCACCATTCGGCACCTGGGACTAGCGATATTCCAGCACCTCGAAGTCCCGTACCTCGATCAAGACGGTTTTGCCCGAATTAGTGAAATGTGTACGCGAGGGAAATCCGAAGTTTGCGTCGAAGGCGAGTTCGATTACCTCGTCGGCTACGATGGCAACCTCGGCGATGGCAAAAAGGCGCGTGATTGAGGCGACGTCAGCGGGACCGGTCAACAGCTCGCCGGTCGACGACTCGAGGGGAATCGCGAATCTTGCCGTGACCTTCAACCCCTCTTCGGTGACGACGAACGGCTGGCGCTCCTCTATCGGACAGTCACATTGTCTGTCGACGACATAGCGAAAGCGACGCGGGCGGTGTGTGTCCCAGGTCGCACGCGCGCTGTCCAGTCCATACCGCTGCGCGCTATCAGTGTCCGGCGACCCGGGCTTGACGACCAGCAGGTAGAATCCAGCCGAGATAAACATCACCAGGAGCAGCAGCACGACGGCAAGATGTGTCGTTAGCTGATACTTGCTCCCGAGTCGTCTGCGGCGTGCAATCAAGCGTTATCCATCCTGATGCTCGCTGCTGTTTCCCCGGCTGCTAGCTACTTGCCAGCATGCGCGAGGTAAATCCGTTGGTGCCGGTATGCGACCACTCCCTGTCCGGGCCCCGGTGAATATGTCTGACCGATTCGTATTGAACGTAGTCGTGAAACGCATTGGAGGGGAGTCCGGTAACAGAAATTGGACCGCCATCCAGTCCGGCCAGCGGCTTCATCTCAACCTCAGATGCTGGCGTGGAGATCGTAATGAGGTCTGGCGTTCGGATCACGGTCAGTGGCACGCGTTCAATAGATCTCGACTGGCTCTCGAAGCCGCGAAACGCAAGCGGCAGCAACCTGTCGGCGGTCGCCATTTGCAGGTCACTCAGGTCGTCATCGATGTAAATTCGTGTCCACTGGCCCATTTCAAACGTTACCAGAAAGCGAATTCCAGCCAAGTCTGCGCCGTCCAGGTTGCCCTCGTAGATCTCGATCAGACGATTGCCATCGCAGCGAAGCCTTGTCGGACGGCCGAAGTTGCACGGGCAGGGAATCTCGCAGCTACAGCACTCGGCAACGTTGGCCGCGAGAAACCACGTTGTTGCTGCCGCCGCGTCATCCTGCGCCTCAGCTAAACCTGCCGATGCAAATGCTGCTGCACCCACAACCTTGGTGAATTCCCGTCTGTTCATCTTGAATATTCCTCTTTAAAATTTCCTCACCGCATCGCGCCGTTGTTGAGCTTTTCCCGACTAATCTAGGCACTCGTCTTCATTAAATCGTAAGGATGCTTCCAACCATCAAGTGCTGAAATTCTCTTCAACCAGGCTTTCACATGCGGAGGTACTTCCACTTCAGCCTCGTCCGCAAAAAATAGATAACCACACAGCGAAAAATCAGCAATGGTCGGCGCATCGCCGATAATAAATTCACGATGGTCCGACAATTCTTCATTCAGCAAGCCGATGTCATGATCATATCTGGCCGCCAGCCACCGCTGGGTCTCAGCATTGAGGTCAGGGTCCTTGAATTTCCTTGCCAGACGTAACTGCGGCAGGCACATACCAATCTTGTTGGCCTCCCAGAACAGCCATTCTTTGCACAGCTTGAACGACGACGAATCTTCAGCCCCCAATATGTCATGCTTCTCCGCCAGGTGCAGAAGAATAGCGTTTGACTGCACATAGGCTTTGTTGTCGTCAAGCAGTAGCGGCACTTCGCTGAACCTGGCATGCCGGCGAAATTCTGCCGACCTTTCTTCACGCGGCAGGATGATATCGACCTCTTCGTACTCGTGTGGGAGATTCGCCACTGCCAGGCACAGTTTTACTTTGTACGCGTGACCAGATTCATAGTGTCCAAATAGCTTCACAAGCGTGTTCCTTCATTCGATTTTGGTGTCGGACGCTCATTTGCAAGCCTCTCTTTTTTCCGTTCGTCGTTCTGCATTGCAATCCTGAACCTTTCCGCCGTGCCCCTGATCATAGGCCGGTACAGATACCGCAGAATTATCCCAGGAACGAAGCGCCCACGCTCCTCTTCTGCGACACGGGCCCGAGGATGATCAAGAAACGCCCGCAGGCCGCGCTTTATCTTCGGTATATCGGTGTGAAAGTCGATGCATTTCAGGTGCTTCAGATTCTTGTATCCGTACTGGTCGGGGGCGACCAGTCTCACAGGAGCCCCATGCTCTATGGATAACGGCTGACCGTTCAAAGCATAGGCCAGAAGCACGTTGCTTCGCAGTAAGTCTTCCATTAGCAGGGACGTGCGATAGCCATCCTGAGCAGAAAGGACGGCACCTTTTATCGAGGCATCGCTTGTCAGCAATGGTTCCACGATTCGGCGATAGAAGTCGGCGAACGGTATGCCAGTCCATTCAAGGCCTGAAAATGACCACGTGGTAACGCAGTGAAAGTCGGCCACGAGTTTTACCGGAGAAAGCTCAGCCGAAGTGAGGTCCGCGGTAAGCGGCGGGGAATCAGGCACACTGATGATAATCGAGCAGTCTTCCGTTTGCGTCGGAAACTTATTGGCATAGGGAGGCAGGCCGAATCGCGGAAAATCGCTTCTTAATTGCTGGCCAGGCGGTAGACTCACCGGCCCGCTCCCCTGATCTGCGACACTGCAACCATTCTCACCACTTTCTAAGCGCCCAGGTTCCGCACCGCCTACTTTTGAGAGTGCAGACCGAACATATTGCCCTCGGTATCGAATGCCTGAGAAATAAAGCCGTACTCGCCGATAGACATTTTCGGCTTCTGAAGTCGTCCGCCGTTTTTCTCGACCCGGGCTTCTTCAATGGCACAGTCATCACAGGCGAAATACACCAGCGTGCTGTTGCCGCCGGCGGGAAATCCGGGCATCTTGACCAGTGCACCGGAGGCCCCTGCCAGCTCCTGACTCATCGGGAACGTCCATATTTCGACGTCCGGCATATCCAGCTTCTCAAGTTTGCATGCCAGAACCGACTCATAGAATTTCTTGGCTCTGTTTGTATCGTCAACATAGATTTCGAACCAGATTACTGGATTGGTTTTCATTGATAATCTCCAAATTTTTAGACTTCTGCTGATGTCGCGGCGTGCGAGCTCAAATCCACTCCTGATCGTCAATCGCAACTGTCTGCGCTGTGTTCTCGGCGCCGGTATGCAAGGTTTCTTTCGGCTCGATCAGGACAATCTCGGCGCCGGTGGTTGCGACCGGGCGGTGCTCGACCCCTTTCGGCACGACAAAAAACTCACCCGGATCAAGCGCGATCACGCGGTCGCGAAGATGGATATCGAGATGGCCGCTGACGACAAGGAAAAACTCGTCCTCGTTCTCGTGACTGTGCCAGTCGAGCTCGCCCATGCCCTTTGCGAGCTTGATGTAGTTCTCATTCAGCTCGCCAACCCGTTTCGGTGACCAGACGTCATCGAACTTGCCGAACTTCTTTGCCAGGTTCACCTTATGCAACAATTTATCCCAGTTTTCGAATGCCAACTGCGTGACGAATTTCGTCCATGTAGGGCAGTGAGATTTCTCGCGCCCGGTCGGATCCTCGCTGCAACGCCCTTTCGACGACGACCGGATCGGCGATCAGCCGCTTGTATTCTTCACGTGCCGGCTTGATGTGTTCGTTAATGTATTCGAACAGCAGTTGCTTCATTTCACCCCACGCAATACCGTCGGCGTAAAGCTTTTCAATGTCTTTGGTTTCAGCCGCCGGCGCAAACGCCTTGAAAATCTCGAATAAGGTCGATCCTTCAGTCTCTTTCGGTTCTCCCGGCTCAAGGCTGTTCGTTTTGATCTTCATTATGAGCTTGCGCAGTTTTTTCTCTTCGGCGAATAACGGGATCGTGTTGTTGTAGCTCTTACTCATTTTGCGTCCGTCTAGTCCGGAGAGCACCGCCGTATCCTCATCAATCACTGCTTCCGGCAGTACCAGGATCTCGCCGTAGTGATGATTGAAGCGTTGCGCAATATCCCGCGTCATTTCCACATGCTGTTTCTGGTCACGGCCCACCGGGACTTTTGTTGATTTGAACATCAGGATGTCGGCTGCCATGAGGATCGGATAGCTGAACAGGGCCATCATAATTCCCTTGTCCGAATCCGCCGAGCCGCTTTCTTCGTTCGCCTGCACCACCGCTTTATAGGAATGCGCCCGGTTCATCAGGCCCTTCGCGGTCATGCTCGTCAGAATCCAGGTGAGCTGCGGAATCTCGGGTATGTCCGACTGCCGGTAGAAAACGGCATTGTCGGTATCCAGACCGAGCGCCAGCCAGGAGGCTGCAATTTCCAGGGTCGACTGGTGTATACGTGCTGGATCTTCCGCTTTGGCCAGCGCATGGAAATCGGCGAGGAAATAAAAATTCTGCTTTTCGGGATCCTTGCTCGCGGCTATGCCTGGCCGTATCGCACCAACGTAATTGCCGATATGCGGCGTCCCGGTGGTCGTAATACCGGTGAGGTAAATGTCCTGGCTCATAGTATCGCTCTGGTTTTCGCGTTTGTTGCCGCTGCGGCTAGTAGCCGGCCGCCTGGCCATCCTTTCTCGACTCCGAGGCGCCGAAATAGACGCCCCTCACATTGTCGCGGAGTATGGCCTGATAGCCACCGAAACTCGTGCGCCGGTCAGCAATATCGTGACCCATTTTTTTCAGTTCCTCACGCACGTCCGCCGGTATGCCGCTTTCCAGGTACACCCGGCCGCCATCGGTCATTACTTCATCAGTCGGTTGCGATGAGCCCGAGTGCCGCATACGAGCGGCATCGCCGGCTTCCTGCAGATTCATGTCGAAATCGATGAGATTGATAAGGATCTGCGCGTGCGCCTGCGGCTGAATCGAGCCCCCCATCACGCCGAAACTCAGCCACGGTTTGCCGTTTTTCATGACAAACGCAGGAATGATCGTGTGGAACGGACGCTTGCCAGGTTCGTAGACGTTCGCGTGTCCTTCTTCGAGACTGAAAAGCTGGCCACGATTCTGCAATTGAAAACCCAGCTCCTCTGGGGTCATGCCCGAGCCGAGGTCACCATAGTTCGACTGGATCAGGGACACCATATTGCCGTCGCTGTCGGCGACCGTCATGTAGATCGTATCGCCGTACTCCAGCTTGGGATCCCCTGGCGGATAGGTTTTCGCTGCCTTATCTGAAATAAGCTCACGCCGTTTCGCGGCGTATTCTTTTGACAGCAGCATGTCGACAGGGACGTTATAGAACTCTGGGTCGGCGTAAAACTTCGCCCGATCTTCGTAGGCCACCTTCTTGGCCTCGATCAGAGTGTGCAGATACTTTGCACTGCCATAGCCCATGCTGCGCAAATCATAACCTTCGAGAATGTTCAGCATCTGCAACGCAACGATGCCCTGGCCATTCGGCGGCAGTTCATACACGTCATAGCCGCGATAGTTCGTGGACATGGGCGTCACCCACTCAGAAGTGTGACGCGCCATGTCGTCATAGGAAAGGAAGCCACCCTGTTCCGCCATGTAGGCATCAATCGACTCGGCAATCCTGCCCTTGTAGAACGCGTCTCGCCCGCCTTCTGCAATCAGTCGGTAGGTATTTGCAAGGTTCGGGTTCTTGAATACGTCGCCGGTCTGGGGCGCCTTGCCACCTGGCATATACACTTCGGCCACCCCGGGGTAATCCTCACGCGATTGCACGTTTTCCTGCCAAAGGTCTGCAATGAACTCCGTTACCGGGAAGCCTTCCTCGGCATAACGAATGGCGGGCGCCAGCAATTCCGACATCGGCAAGCGGCCATAGCGGTTATGCAATTCATACCAGCCGTCCACGGCACCCGGTACGCTGACCGTCAGCGGACCAAGATAGGGAATGCTGGTGATACCGAGATCACGGAAGTGCTGCAAAGTCAGCGACTGCGGCGACCGGCCGGATGCGTTCAGTCCCGTCAGTTCTTCCTTTTCTGCATCCCAAACGATGGCGAAGAGGTCGCCACCAATACCGCAGCCCGTTGGTTCCATCAGCCCCAGTGCGGCATTCGCCGCTATGGCGGCATCGACTGCAGAGCCGCCTTTCTTCAGGATATCCAGCGCAATCTGCGTGGCGAGGGGCTGGCTGGTGGCGGCCATTCCGTGAGACGCGATGACCTCCGAGCGTGAGGCAAAGGGTTTGCCAACTGGCCGGTCGAAGCCCTGAGACGCTGCTGACATGCTAATTACCAGCCCCACCCACACCATTAACAGCTGTTTCATACATATCTCCGGACCGCTCTGGCAAACCGTAAATGATGCCTAGATTAGTTCGCGATTGAAACTCCCGGCGGTTCTCGCGAACGCCCGGTGCGAGGGTTATGATGCAGCAATGACTCAGTACGTCGACGATGCGCTGCTCGCGGAATACTATACCGCTCACATACGGACG
Organism: Woeseiaceae bacterium; assembly: GCA_037968735.1. Lineage (GTDB taxonomy): Bacteria > Pseudomonadota > Gammaproteobacteria > Steroidobacterales > Woeseiaceae > SZUA-117. The sequence goes on from JBBKWC010000019.1 coordinate 28,372, forward strand.
ATGTCGTCCCGGCATGATCGCGCACTGGAGCGAGCCGGCGCCGGACATGCCGTGATTTTTTCCGGCGCGCCACTGCCTGTTTTCCTCGACGACTATGCGTACCCGTTCAAGTCCAACCCGCACTTTTTGAGCTGGCTGCCGCTTGTGGGTGTGCCAAACTCTTACCTGATATACACGCCCGGCGAGAGACCGTTGCTGATCTTTTTCCAGGAGAAAGATTACTGGCATCTGCCACCCGCAGATCCCGAAGGGTTCTGGGTCTCGCAAATTGATGTGCGCATGGTGCACGACGCTGACGAGGTTGCTCGTCACCTGCCACCCGATCGCAGCAAGTGCATCCTGATCGGTGAAATCAGCAATGCCGAACAGACGCACGGCATCGAGCGTGTCAATCCGCGCACGGCGCTCAACATGCTGCATTTCGAACGCGGCGTGAAAACGGCCTATGAGCAGGAGTGCATGCGCGCTGCTTCAAGACGTGGCGCAGCAGGGCATCGGGCGGCCGCAAACGCGTTCTACGACGGCAAGTCTGAGTTCGACATCCATCTCGACTATTGCCGCGCGGTCGGGCTCGCCGAAAGCAAACTGCCTTACGGCAATATCGTCGCGCTGAACGAGAACGGGGCCGTGCTGCACTACCAGCATCAGTCGCGCCAGCCACCCGATGAGTTTCGCTCATTCCTGATTGACGCCGGCGCAAGGGTTAACGGGTACGCGAGCGACATAACCCGAACCTACGCAAAACACGAAGGCGAGTTTGCCGACTTGATCGTACGCTTTGACGAATTGCAGCTGGCACTCGTGGCAAAAGTGAAGGCCGGGCTGAAGTTCACTGAACTACACATGCTGTGTCATCAGGAAATTGCCGCCTTTCTCAATGAAATTGATCTCGCGCGAGGCTCCGTTGAAGCATTGATCGAGTCCGGCGTGACGACTGCGTTTTATCCTCACGGACTCGGTCATCTCCTTGGGCTGCAAGTACACGACGTCGGCGGTCATATGGCTGATGACAGCGGCAAGGTACTCGATCCGCCCAGCGGCCATCCGTTCCTGAGGCTGACGCGGGAACTGCTGGAAGAGCAGGTGTTGACCATTGAACCCGGCATTTATGTGATCGACATGCTGCAGGAAAACCTGGCGGGCAGCGCCGGCTGGGACATGATCAACCGGCAAAAACTGGACTGGTTGCGCCCTTACGGCGGTATTCGCATTGAAGATAACGTGCGCGTGCTGAGCAATGGCTGCGAAAATTTCACCCGGGATGCTTTTGCCGCCTGAAGCGCGGTTACTCTCCGTTCGACTCGTCCTGTTTTCGGTCCAGCTTTTCCTGCCGCAGCTTCATTTTCAACTGGCGCTTCACGCGCCGTCCTCTTCGTTCCAGCAGCGGCCGGACTGCGCGGCCAAGCCACGGAAACAGATAGGTCAGGGTGGTTAACCAGCCACTCATCGCCGGAATCGCCTGTTCGAGTTTGTCATTGCTGCACAAGGCCAGAATAACTGCCGCGACTTCCTCGGCCGTGCTGAGAGGCTGGGAAAAGGTCAGGTCGGTCACGACATCGATGTTAGACATGATAAATCCGGTATCGATCGGGCCAGGTGAAACTGCGGCGGCTTTGATCTTACTGTCTTTAAGTTCTTCAGCCAGCGCCAGCGTGAAAGCGCGTAAACCAAACTTGCTGGCCGAATACGTCGCCGCACCCGGTACCGGTGTTCGTCCCGCAAGCGACGCCACATTGATGATGGCTCCGCCACCCGCTTCCTTCAGAACCGGAATCGCAAGCCGGCAAAGTATTATCGGGGCTTTAAGATTGACATCGATCATCCGGCCAAGTTCTTCAGCACTCACGGACGAAACGTCGCCGCGCTCGTGAAATCCGGCATTGTTCACGACGATGTGAACGTTGCCGAATTCGAAGTGGGCTTTTTTGAATAGGTCGCCGCAGGCTTCCGTATCGGCAACGTCCATTGCCAGAATTTCAACGCGGGTCTGTGCGCGCAGTTCTTCAGCAATGGACTCGAGGTTCTTCTTGTTGCGCGCGACCAGCAGCAGATTGGCACCAGCGCTGGCAAACGCGCGGGCCGTGGCAGCGCCTACGCCCTCAGAGCCACCGGTGATAATGACTGTCTTGTCCTTGAATTCCATCGCGGCAGTTTAGCCCGGATCAGGAAAAATGGATCCATGAGGATCCATGGTCGACTGCATCAACAGGGAGCGCTAAAAGCCAAGATAGCCGCGGATCTTCCGCCACAGCGAAGTTTCCCAGCCGTAGACTTCCAGGACATCGGCACCAAGCGTCGCTGAAGGCAGCGTGGTCGAGGGAATGATCACCTGGTTCTGCAGCGTATCGTCAGAGGGCATTTCCAGCTTGGCGCGTGCGCCACCTTCTGTCAGGCCATCGACGGCCAGACTCAGACGCGGCAGCATGTTGTCGCCGACAATATCGTCGAGGAAAACGGCGTCGGGATCGAAAGCGCTTTTATCGAGAATGACGCAATCGTCGAATGGATCGTCCTTGCTGATGGCTGGTCTCCGTCCTGGGCACAGCAATACTCTAGGCTCCCGGGGGCCGCGGGGCTGTGAGCGCCCTCACAAGACAGGCAGGCCAAGCTTATGTCCAATCGTCAGAATGCCCCGTTTGCAGGCAAAAAAAACGGGCTACACGAGCCCGTTTTTTCAAATTGCAGAGCGTTACTACTTTTCGGCCGCTTCCGTCGTGACGTCTACCGGCCCGTCCACCAGCTGCACGATGGCCATGGGCGCGGCGTCTCCGGGGCGCGGACCCATCTTGAGGATTCGCAGGTATCCACCCGGGCGAGCCTTGAAACGCGGTCCGAGATCGGTAAAGAGCTTGCCCACAGCCGCCTTGTCGCGCAGACGGTCAAAAGCCAGGCGGCGGTTCGCTACGCCATCGACCTTGGCAAGTGTAATCAGCGGTTCGAAAACACGGCGCAACTCCTTTGCTTTAGGCAAAGTCGTTTTTATCGTCTCGTGCTGCACCAAAGATGTCGCCATGTTGCGGTACATCGCCTTGCGGTGCGAGCTGTTTCGGCCGAGTTTACGACCCGATTTTCTGTGACGCATTTTCCAGACCTTCTTTTAACAAATTGGCGTCAGAGTCCCGTGACTCCGAATCCAGAGGATTACAGTGGCAGTTCGTGCTCCGGACGCAGGCTTGCCGGCGGCCAGTTGTCGAGTTGCATGCCAAGACCCAGACCGTGCCCTTCGAGCACTTCCTTGATCTCTGTCAGCGACTTCTTGCCAAGGTTCGGCGTACGCAGTAATTCGACTTCCGTACGCTGCACCAGATCACCGATGTACATGATGTTCTCGGCTTTCAGGCAATTCGCCGACCGCACCGTCAGTTCGAGTTCGTCCACCGGCCGCAACAGAATCGGATCGACCTGATGCTCTGCCGCGGCGCCGACGCCCTCGTCCTGCCCCTGCAGGTCAACGAAGACCGACAGCTGATCCTTCAGGATGCTGCCGGCACGGCGGATCGCTTCTTCAGGATCGATGGTGCCATTCGTCTCGATGTCGATGATGAGCTTATCGAGGTCGGTGCGTTGTTCTACACGAGCCGCTTCCACGTCATAGGTTACACGGCTCACCGGGCTGAAGGATGCGTCGAGCTGAAGGCGGCCGATCGGGCCGGTCTGCTCTTCGAAAGCCGGTCGCTGCGTTGCCGGGCGATAGCCACGGCCGCGCTCGACTTTCAGCATCATGTTCAATTCGCCGTCTTTCGTCAGCGTCGCGATAACGATATCCGGGTTCATCACTTCCACGTCATGATCTAACTGAATGTCGGCTCCGGTGACGATACCTGGACCCTTCTTCGAAATGCGAAGTTCGGCGGTGTCGCGCGTGTGCATGCGCACAGCGACCTGCTTCAGGTTGAGGAGAATGTCTACAACGTCTTCCTGAACGCCTTCAATACTCGTGTACTCGTGGAGCACGCCCTCAATTTCAGCTTCCGTCACAGCCGCTCCGGGCATGGACGAGAGCAAAATACGGCGAAGCGCATTGCCGAGTGTATGTCCGTAACCACGTTCAAACGGCTCGATAGTGACCTTCGCGTGAAGATCATTGACGGGCGCGACTTTGACAACTCGCGGTTTCAGAAACTCGCTAACAGATTCCTGCATGGGTGTAACTCCTGACTATTTCGAGTACAGCTCGACGACTAGGTTTTCATTGATATCCGGAAGAATGTCTTGACGATCCGGTAAGGACTTCAGCGTACCTGCCATTTTTTTCGCATCCACATCCACCCAGTCCGGCATACCTACCTGGGAAGCGATTTCAAGTGCGCTCTGGATGCGCAGCTGCTTCTTTGCTTTCTCACGTATGTTGACAGCGTCTCCAGCACTGACCTGTGCTGATGGGATATTGACTATCTGACCATTCACCTCGATGCCTTTGTGGCTGACGAGCTGGCGCGCTTCAGCGCGCGTGGAAGCGAAGCCCATGCGATAAACCACGTTATCGAGGCGACCTTCCAGCAGCCGCAGCAGGTTCTCACCGGTCGAGCCTTTCAATTGCGCTGCACGCTTGTAGTAGTTGCGGAATTGCCGCTCAAGCACACCGTACATACGACGCAGCTTCTGCTTTTCTCGAAGCTGCAATCCGTAGTCCGACAATCTTGGCCGGCGCTGCGGCGCGCCACCCGGTGGCACCTCCAGCTTGCACTTCGACTCAAGCGGCCTTGCGCCACTCTTCAAAAACAGATCCGTGCCTTCGCGGCGGGACAGTTTACATTTTGGTCCTAAATATCTAGCCATTATTGATTCTCTATACCCGGCGTTTTTTCGGTGGCCGGCAGCCGTTATGAGGTATCGGAGTTACGTCTTCGATGTTCTGAATACGAAAACCCAGCGCGTTCAGTGCCCGCACGGCAGATTCCCTGCCCGGTCCCGGACCGCTGACACGCACGTCGACATTCTTGACGCCAAATTCGAGCGCAGCACGGCCTGCTTTTTCGGAAGCAACCTGCGCAGCAAACGGCGTTGATTTACGAGATCCGCGAAAACCGCATCCGCCGGCTGTCGCCCATGACAGCGCGTTACCCTGGCGATCGGTGATCGTGATAATCGTATTGTTGAAGGAAGCATTGATGTGCGCGATTGCATCGAGCACATGCTTTTTTACCTTCTTTTTCTTGGGTTCGGCCAAGTTAGTTTCCTCGTTAATCTCTTCGTTTGGAACAGGCGTCAAAAAAAATGACGTATTTCCTCGCTAAGCTTTTTGGTTTGCACCTGCGTCAAAATTTATGACGAGGCGCTATGAATAGAACACCTATCTCTTAATAGGACGCCGCGGACCCTTGCGAGTACGCGCGTTCGTCTGTGTACGCTGGCCTCTGAGTGGCAGTCCGCGCCGATGCCGAATACCGCGATAACAACCGAGGTCCATCAGTCGCTTGATGTTCATCGACGTTTCCCGGCGAAGATCACCTTCAACTACCAGCTTGGCGACTGCGCTACGCAGATTCGCGACTTCAGGCTCCGCGAGGTCTTTTACCGGAGTTTCCGGTGCGATATTGGCCGCCTTGCAAAGTTGTTTCGCACGAGTTCGACCGATGCCGAAAATCGACGTCAATGCGATCACCACATGCTTCTGGACCGGTATATTTATGCCTGCTATTCGAGCCACTAGTAATTACCTTTGTTGATCAGGAGCTGCTCTCAGCCCTGACGCTGCTTATGCCGTTTGTCACTGCTGCAGATAACCCGCACCACCCGATTGCGACGGACGATTTTGCAGTTCCTGCACATTTTTCTAACCGATGCCCTGACTTTCATGAGTCGTCTCCAGTTGTTCCTGCTCGCGTACGGTGGCCGTCAGCGAACCGAGCCACTGCGTCCGTAGTTACGCAGGTTGGCCTTTTGCATCATGCCCTCGTACTGATGGCTCATGGCATGCGCCTGCAATTGCGACATGAAGTCCATCGTTACGACGACCAGAATCAATAGCGAGGTACCGCCAAAGTTGAACGGTACGCTCGGGTAGAACATGCGGAAAATCTCCGGCAACAAACAGACGCCAGCGATATAAATCGCACCCCAGAAGGTCAGTCGCGTCAGCACCCGGTCGATGTATTCCGCCGTCTGTGCGCCTGGCCGTATGCCCGGAACGAAAGCGCCAGAGCGCTTCAAATTATCCGCCGTATCCTTCGAGTTGAACTGGATCGCCGTATAAAAGAAACAGAAAAAGATGATCAGCGCGCCATACAGAAGTACGTAAACCGGCTGCCCCGGACCCAGGTTTGCACCGATGGTCTGCAGCGCGCTCTGGAAAACGCCAGGCTGCGCCGACTGACCGAAAAACTGTGCCACGGTTGCCGGAAACATCAGGATACTCGACGCGAAAATTGGCGGAATGACGCCTGACATGTTGATTTTGAACGGCAAATGCGTGCTTTGTGCCGCATACATTTTGCGCCCCTGTTGCCGCCTCGCGTAATTCACGGTGATGCGCCGTTGCGCACGTTCCATGTACACGACAAATGTCGTCACTGCGATGGCACCGACCAGCAGCAGGATGGCGGTGGCCGGCGACATTTCACCATTGCGCACCAGCTCTGCGGTTCCTGCAACGGCCGCCGGCAGACCTGCGACGATGCCGGCCAGAATGATCATTGAGATGCCGTTACCGATGCCGCGTTCGGTGATCTGCTCACCGAGCCACATCAGAAACATCGTGCCGGTCACCAGGGTGATACACGCGGTGATCAGAAACGTTGAACCAGGATTAACGACAACGCCTGGCTGACTCTGCAACCACGAAGCTGCGGCGATCGATTGAAACGAGGCCAGTGCAACGGTGCCGTAGCGGGTGTACTGCACAATCTTGCGCCGGCCAGATTCGCCTTCTTTACGCAGCTGTTGCAGAGGCTCAACGAGGTGGCTCGCCATCTGCATAATAATAGAGGCGGAAATGTAGGGCATGATGCCGAGCGCGAAGATGCCAAAGCGCGCCAGCGCGCCGCCGGAGAAGAGATTAAAGAGCGCCAGCATGTTGCCGGCCTGCTGATCAAAGAAAGAAGCCAGCGCAGCCGGATCGACGCCGGGCACGGGGATGAACGTGCCAGCGCGGAACACGATCAATGCTCCCAGCAGGAACAGGATGCGTGATTTCAATTCGGCGAGTTTATTGCCTGCTTTCGCAGCGTCTGCCGGATTCAATGTGGGCGTCTTTGCCACCTTAGATAATCGCTCTACTCTATGCCGCCGCCCGCAGCTTCAATCGCTGCGCGCGCGCCTTTGGTGACGGCAATGCCTTTGAGTTTGACGGCTTTGCCAATTTCACCGGATTTAATAACTTTCACCTTGCTTACCCTTGCCGGCACCAGGTGCAGCCGCTTCAGGCAGTCCATGTCTATGACGTCGTCCGTCGGTATTTCAAGTTCGTGCAAGCGTAGCTCCGCGCTGTTGCGTGCCATACGCGAGCGAAAGCCGACCTTGGGCAATCGACGCTGCAAAGGCATCTGTCCACCCTCGAAGCCGACCTTGGTATAGCCGCCCGAGCGCGCGTGCTGCCCTTTCTGACCACGTCCGCTGGTTTTACCCTGACCGGCTGAATGACCACGTCCGCGACGTTTGCCGTTCTTTTTGGCGCCCTTCCCGGGAGATAAATTATTAAGTCGCATCAGAGACTTCCTCCACCGATACCAGATAATGGATCCTGTTGATCATGCCGCGATTCTCCGGCGTGTCCTGTACCGTCACGCTTTGGCGAATTTTCCGCAGACCGAGTCCATTCAGACAGCCACGGTGGCTCTTGAGCCTGCCGTAGCGGCTTTTCAGCAATGTCACTTTCAACTGTTTTGGCGTCGCCATGATTTCTATCTCTGTTCTTTAAGGCTTCAAGCGCTTTATTGCGCCAGGATTTCCTTGACCTTCTTGCCGCGCTTCGCCGCAATCTGGCGGGGCGAATGAATGCCCTTCAATGCGCCGATCGTCGCGCGCACGACATTAATCGGGTTTCTGGAGCCGTAGCTCTTGGCAAGTACATTGCGCACACCGGCGCACTCGAATACCGCACGCATGGCGCCCCCGGCGATCACGCCGGTACCTTCCGAAGCTGGCTGCATGTACACATAAGTCGCACCGTGACGGCCTTTCTTGGCGTATTGGAGCGTTTCATTGGTCAGATTCACCTTGATCATGTCCTTGCGGGCGGCCTGCATAGCTTTCTGAATTGCAATCGGCACTTCACGCGCCTTGCCGTAACCAAAACCGACATGCCCGTTGCCGTCGCCAACGACAGTCAGCGCGGTGAAGCCAAACTGGCGGCCACCCTTCACAACTTTCGCGACGCGATTAACGGCGACCAGCTTTTCAATGAAGTCGTCGGAATTCTGCTGATGATCATTTCTTGCCATAACTGTTTCCCGGCCAGCGCGCTAGCGCCGCCACTGTTTAAAACTTGAGTCCTGCCTCACGAGCTGCATCCGCGAGCGCTTTAACGCGACCGTGATAACGAAAGCCGGAGCGGTCGAAAGCAACGGTGTCTATGCCGGCGGCTTTCGCTTTTTCTGCGATGCGAGCGCCCACAATCGCAGCCGCTTCCGCATTGCCGGTGCTCTTGGTGCCCTTGCGAACGTCCTGCTCCAGGGTCGATGCCGAGGCGAGCACGGTACCGCCGTCGGCGCCGATAATCTGCGCATAGATATGGCGCGGCGTACGGTGCACGCTCAGGCGATTGACCGCTAACTGGCGGATTTTCGCACGGCTCTTTCTGGCGCGGCGCAATCGATTTTGTTTTTTGTCGAGTTTCATATTCGAACCTGTCTACTTCTTCTTCGCTTCTTTAATCACGACACGCTCGTCGACGTAGCGAACACCCTTGCCTTTGTAAGGCTCCGGCGGCCGGAAACGGCGGATCTCGGCGGCCACCTGGCCAACTTTTTGCTTGTCCGTGCCTTTCACTATCACTTCGGTCTGACTTGGCGTCTCGATCGTAATGCCTTCCGGCACGTTGTATTCAACCGGATGCGAGAAACCCAGGGTCAGGTTGAGTTTCTTGCCCTGTGCAGCAGCGCGATAACCGACTCCCCGCAGCTCCAGCCTCTTTTCATAGCCTTCAGTTACGCCTTCGATCATGTTCGCAATCAATGCTCGCGACGTGCCGGCCATGGCCATCGCAAACCGTGATCCCGACCGCGGCGCGAGCGAAAGCACGTTGTCTTCCTGCTTGACGTCAACTTCCGAATTCAAATCCATCGACAGCGAACCCTTGCTTCCCTTGATGGAAACGGTCCTGCCGCTCTGATGAAATTCAACGCCCTTCGGGACTTCAATCGGTGCTTTTGCAACTCTGGACATAATCGTGTCTCAATCTTGTGGGGACTGCGTTAGGAAACGACGCAGATCACCTCACCGCCAATTCCCTGCTCCCTCGCCTGACGATCACTCATCACGCCAGCGGAGGTGGATACAATTGCAATGCCAAGCCCGCCCAGTACCTTCGGCAATTCTTCTTTACCGCGGTAAACGCGAAGACCAGGCTTGCTCACTCGTTTAACGTTCTCGATGACCGGCGTTCCCTCAAAATATTTGAGTTCCACCTCCAGCTGGCGCAGCGCGCCGTCGCCTGAGCTCTCAAACCCGGCAATGTAGCCTTCGCTCTGCAATACGGCGGCTACCGCTTCTTTCGCCTGCGATGCGGGCATCGAAACGCTTACCTTGCGGGCTTTCTGACCGTTACGAATCCGGGTCAGCATGTCGGCGATGGGATCAGTCATACTCATTTACTTATCTCCGCTTACCAGCTGGCCTTGGTCAGACCAGGGATTTCGCCATTCATTGCGGCTTCCCTGAGCTTGTTACGTGCAAGGCCGAACTTGCGATAAACGCCATGCGGACGGCCGGTAATGGAACAACGGTTACGCTGCCGAACAGGACTCGAGTCCCGCGGTAACGCAGCCAGCTTGACGACTGCCACCGCACGCTCTTCATCACCCGTATTCAGATCACGGATAACTCGTTTCAACTCCGCGCGTCTCGCCGCGTATTGCTTAACGAGTTTTTCCCGTTTCTTTTCGCGCATGATCATCGATGTTTTTGCCACGTTTATAACTCTCTTCTGTAAATTCAGTTGGTATGCAGGTGTGACTACTTCTTGAACGGAAAGTTGAATGCCTCGAGCAGCGCACGGCCTTCCGCAGGCGTTCTCGCCGTGGTGGAGATCGTGATGTCGAGACCGCGAATCGCATCGATCTCGTCATAACTGATTTCCGGGAAGATAATCTGCTCGGAAACACCAAGACTGTAATTGCCCTGCTTGTCGAAGGATTTCGGATTCAAACCACGGAAGTCACGAATACGTGGAATTGCAATGCTCACGAGGCGATCCAGAAATTCGTACATCCGTTCGCGCCGCAGAGTAACTTTGCATCCGATCGGGTAGCCATCACGAATCTTGAAGCCGGCCACCGACTTGCGCGCCAATGTCTTGACCGCCTTCTGTCCGGCAATCTTTTCCATGTCCGCGACCGCATTGTCGAGAATCTTTTTGTCCGCCACAGCCTCACCTACGCCCATGTTCAGCGTAATTTTTGTGATGCGCGGCACTTCCATCGCATTCTTCAGGCTGAGCTTTTCGCGGATCTGATCCTTGAACTCGCTCGTATACTGCTCTTGTAGTCTTGCCATCTTTTGTCTCTGCAATCCTGACAAACCAATTCGTCCCGACGGGACGAATTTGTCGTCTAAATGTCTACAACGTCTCCGCTGGAGCGGAAAACGCGTTCTTTGCTACCGTCATCGGTGACACGGAAACTGACCCGGTCGCCCTTCTTGGACTTCGGATTGAAAACCTGCACGTTCGAAATATCGAGCGGCATTTCCCGTTCCACGATTCCGCCAGGCACGCCCGCGTTCGGGTTGCCCTTCTGATGTTTCTTGGCGACGTTGACGCCCTCAACCAGCACGCGTGCGTCTTTGAATACCTGCAGAACGGTGCCACGACGGCCTTTGTCCTTTCCGGCAATTACGACGACTTCATCGCCTTTTCTGATCTTGTTCATCTTTAATTCTTTCGTTTCCGTTACCGCCGGCCGAATGTCCTGTTACAGAACTTCAGGCGCCAGCGAAATGATTTTCATAAACTGGTTTGTACGCAGTTCGCGTGTTACCGGGCCAAAAATACGCGTGCCAATTGGCTCCAGGCGCGCATTCAGCAGCACGGCTGCATTACCGTCGAAGCGAATCAGCGATCCATCGGCACGACGTACGCCCTTGCGGGTGCGAACGACCACCGCGTTGTAGATCTCGCCCTTCTTGACCTTGCCGCGCGGAATAGCGTCCTTGACGCTAACCTTGATCACATCACCCACGGCGGCATAACGACGCTTCGATCCACCGAGCACCTTGATGCACTGTATGCGTCTTGCGCCGGAGTTGTCGGCCGCATCTAGAACTGTCTGCATCTGAATCATGGTTTTATTCCGTCACTCAAACTTCGTCTTAAAGCCCGAACCTGCACCTATTCCTGGACAGCGCGTTCGATGATATTGACAACCCGCCACGCCTTGTTCTTGGCGATGGGCCGGCACTCACTGATCGCAACACGATCACCCGCCTTGCAATCGTTATTCTCGTCATGCGCCATCAGCTTGGAGGTACGGCGAATATATTTGCCGTACATCGCATGCTTCACACGACGTTCGATGGCGACTGAGACCGTCTTGTCCATCTTGTCACTGACGACCCGGCCAATAACCGTGCGCTGACTCTTTTCTGTTTCTGTTATTGCCTTGTCGCTCATTTGTAAATTCTCAATTCAGTCACTTCGACTTCGTCGCGGCTTCTTTCTTAGCCGCATGCTTCAACTCGGTCATAATTGTCTTGACGCGAGCAATGTCCCTTTTGACGCGGCCGTATTCAGAATGCCGTCCCAGTTCGCCGGTGGCCCGTTGCATGCGCAGGTTGAACTGCTCACGCCGCAGGCTGACAAGCTCGTCAGCCAGGTCTTCTTCAGACTTGTCTCGCAATTCTTTCGCATCCATCACATCACCTGCCGCGATACAAAAGTCGTCGGAAACGGCAGCTTTGCAGCAGCCAGGCGAAATGCCTCGCGAGCAATATCTTCCGTCACGCCTTCCATCTCGTAGAGCACGCGCCCCGGCTGGATCTGACAAACCCAGTACTCAACGTTACCCTTGCCCTTACCCTGCCGCACTTCGAGTGGCTTTTTGGTAATAGGCTTGTCCGGAAACACGCGAATCCAGATTTTGCCGCCACGCTTGATGTAGCGGGTCATGGCACGCCGTGCAGCTTCAATCTGACGAGCCGTCAGACGTCCACGCTCGGTTGCCTTCAGTCCGTATTCGCCGAATGCCACCGTACTGCCGCGCAGTGCCAGACCACGATTGCGGCCTTTCATCTGCTTGCGAAATTTTGTTCTCTTTGGCTGTAACATTTACCTATTCCTGCTTGCCGCTACGCGCTGGCAGCGGCTTCTTTCTCTTCGGCCACTACTGGTTCGGGCTTGTCATAAACCTCGCCCTTGAAGATCCAGACCTTGACGCCGATGACGCCGTAGGTTGTATGTGCTTCTGCAAATCCATAGTCGATGTCCGCACGCAGCGTATGCAGCGGCACGCGGCCCTCGCGATACCACTCCGAGCGGGCAATTTCTGCACCATTCAGGCGCCCGCCGACTTTTACTTTGACGCCTTCTGCGCCTACCCGCATCGTGTTGGTCACAGCACGCTTCATCGCGCGACGAAACATCACACGGCGCTCCAGCTGCTGCGCAATGCCTTCGGCAACAAGCTGCGCATCGAGTTCCGGCTTGCGAACTTCCGAAATATTGATGCGGACATCATTGATGCTCATGCTGAGCAGGCTTGCGATCTCGGAGCGGAGCTTCTCGATATCCTCGCCCTTCTTGCCAATTACGATGCCCGGCCTTGCCGTATGGATGGTGATGTTGGTTTTCTTCGCCGGCCGTTCGATGGTGATGCGGCTGACCGACGCGTCTTTCAGCTTCTTCCTGATATACGTGCGAATCTGATGATCCATGTGCAAATAATGCGGAAACGTCTTCGAATCGGCGTACCACTTGGACGACCAATCCTTGACGATGCCGAGACGAATACCTGTTGGATGTACTTTCTGACCCATAAACTTTACTCGTCTCCGACCCGGATAGTGATGTGGCTGTTGCGCTTGATAATGCGCGTACCACGACCCTTGGCGCGGGCGCGATAGCGGCGAAACGTTGGCGCTTCATTGACTTCAATCGTCGCGATTTTCAGCTCATCAATGTCGGCACCCAGATTGTGCTCGGCGTTCGCTATTGCGGACTCGAGCACTTTCTTCACGATGCGCGCACTTTTCTTCGGCGAAAAAGCCAGCGTCTTCAGCGCAACGTCCACATTCTTGCCGCGGATGGCATCAGCCATCAACCGGCATTTCTGCGGCGATATACGCGCGTAGCGAAGTGTTGCTGCAACCTGCATGTCCTTGCTCCTTCGACCTACTTGGTTTTCCGGTCACCGGAGTGACCGCGGAAAGTTCTTGTCACTGCGAACTCTCCCAGTTTGTGGCCAACCATGTTCTCCGATATGAGCACCGGTACATGCTGACGGCCGTTGTGAATGGCAATGGTCAGGCCAACCATATCGGGCAGCACCATGGACCGGCGCGACCAGGTTTTGATCGGTCGGCGGTCATTGGCTTTCGCAGCAACCGCAACCTTCTTTTGCAGATGCGCATCAACGAACGGGCCTTTTCTTACGCTACGTGGCACTACTACCAACTCCTATTGAACTCGCGATAACGACCAGCGTCATTCGCGAATGAAATCACTTACGTTTGCGGCGGCGGACAATCATGCTGTCCGTACGCTTGTTGCCGCGTGTCTTGTATCCCTTGGTCGGCGTGCCCCAGGGTGACACCGGATGCCGGCCTCCCGAGGTACGTCCTTCGCCACCGCCGTGCGGATGATCGACCGGGTTCATCGCAACACCGCGTACGGTCGGGCGAACGCCTCTCCAGCGCGTCGCACCGGCCTTGCCGAGCTTGCGCAGGTTGTGTTCACCGTGACCCACCTCGCCGATCGTCGCGCGGCATTCGATGTGAATGCGCCGCGTTTCACCCGAGCGAAGCCGGATGGTCGCGTAGGCACCTTCGCGCGCGGCTAACTGCGCACCGCCACCAGCGGAGCGAACCAGCTGGCCGCCCTTGCCCGGCTTCATTTCGACGTTGTGCACCACCGTACCTACCGGTATGGCCTTGAGTGGCAATGTATTGCCAACCTTGATTGGCGCTTCCTCGCCGCTGACCAGCTGTGCACCTTCGCCAATTCCTTTCGGCGCCAGGATGTACCGGCGTTCTCCATCGGCATACTTCAGCAGCGCAATGTGTGCGCTGCGGTTCGGATCGTATTCAAGACGCTCCACGACAGCCGCGATGCCGTCTTTGTCTCGCTTGAAGTCAATGATGCGATAGCGCTGCTTATGACCACCGCCCTGGTGCCGTACCGTTATGCGGCCGGCGTTGTTGCGCCCGCCGTTTTTCAGCTTCTTGGCAACCAGCGCGCTGTGCGGCTTGCCCTTGTGAAGCTCCGGCGTTTTGACGGCAATCTGAAATCTGCGTCCTGCGGACGTCGGTCGTGATTTATGAAGTGACATAGTTCTCTACCGCTGCCTTATTCGCCGCCAAGGAAATCAATCGTGCTGCCTTCGGCGAGCCTGACGTATGCTTTTTTCCAGTTATCCCGACGACCGCGAGTCTGTCCCTGGCGCTTCTGCTTGCCCTGGTAGTTAGCGACCGTGACGTTGATCACGCTGACCTCAAACAGCAGCTCGACTGCCTGCTTGATCTCGCGTTTGTTCGCGTCTCGTCTGACCTTGAACACCACCTGGTTGCTCTCGGCGGCGATATGACTTTTTTCCGAAAGATGCGGTCCTTGCAGGACCGTCATGATTCGTTCCTGATGCGCTGCAAGACTCATGACAAGCGCTCCTCAACGAGTTTCAGCGCCGGCAGCGTAATCAGCACCTTCTCGAATCGCATCAGCACGACCGGGTCGATGGATGCCGCGTCGCAGATACCAACGTCGGACAGATTCCTTGCGGACAGAAAAACCTTTTCGTCAAACGCTTCATTGACGATGAGCACGCTTTTCAATTCCAGCGACTTCAACTTGTCCGCGAGTTCTTTGGTTCGCGGTGCATCCATGCTAAACGCGTCAGTCACGACCAGGCGATCCTGCCGGATCAGTTCCGACAACACTGAACGCAGCGCCGCACGATACATTTTCTTGTTTACTTTCTGGCTATGGTCACGCGGCGCCGCAGCAAATGTCCGGCCACCACCGACCCAGATGGGGCTGCGAATCGTGCCGGCACGTGCGCGGCCGGTACCCTTCTGACGCCACGGCTTGGCGCCGCCACCCCTGACCCGGGCGCGATTCTTCTGCGCTTTGGTACCTGCACGGCTGCCCGACAAAAACGCCGTCACCACCTGGTGAACCAGCGGCTCATTGAACGCCGCACCGAAAGCGCTGTCGGCGACATCTACGCTGCCACTCCCCTGCATTTTCAGCTTCACGTGGCCTTCCTCGCTTTCACGGACGGCTTGACGACGACCCGCGAACCCTTGTGTCCCGGCACCGCGCCCTTGATCAGCAGCAGGTTGCGTTCCTGATCAACCCGCACAACCACGAGATTTTGTGCCGTGCGCCGTACGTTGCCCATGTGCCCGGCCATTTTCTTGCCCTTGAACACACGGCCCGGCGTCTGGTTCTGACCGATGGAACCCGGTGCACGGTGCGACAGGGAGTTGCCGTGAGTAGCGTCCTGCATACTGAAATTGTGCCGTTTGACGGCACCGGCGAAGCCCTTGCCGATCGATGTGCCAATCACGTCAACCTTCTGCCCTTCCGCAAACAGATCGACCTTCAGCTCCTGGCCGGCCGCGAACTCGCCTTCATCAGGCTTTTCATCCGCGCCTAGCGCAAACTCGGCGACGAGATCGCCCGCTTCCACATTGGCATTCGCAAAATGACCTGCCTTCGGTTTGGACACGCGGGAGGCCTTGCGCGCACCTGCAGTCACCTGCAATGCACGATAGCCGTCAATTTCCACGGTTTTAACCTGTGTAATCCGGTTCGGCTGTGCCTCGATCACGGTAACGGGAATCGACTCACCGTTTTCCGTAAAGACACGCGTCATGCCGCATTTGCGGCCAACAAGACCCATTGTCATCTCTACAACCTCAAAACCGACTGCGATTGGCCGGCGCCTTTCTCAAATTCAGATCGCTTTCTACAGCGATGTCGTTTTCCAGCACCGGCTTCGATTGGTCAGTGCCATTTCATGTGTTCGCTCGCGCATGCTCATTTGCGTTTATCTTGAACACGCGAAAGGGCCAGCCATCGCCTGGAACATTCACCCTGTTCCGTGTGCTTAGGAGCTGACCCCTGTCCGGTTAAACCGGCCGTCCGGGATTTGCCGAGTACGCCTTCGATTTCCTGGCGACCTAACATTAAGCGCCACAAGGACTTAGCCTGGTGACGCCGTTTTCCGAATCTGGCCGATTCCCGGCCCGGCCAGATCCTGCGAGCCCGCCATTATACATCGGGGGTTCGGCAAAACAAGCTGTCGAGCTTGCTTTGTCTGGGTATTTCAGGGCTACACAGCCCGCCGACCACGAGGCCGGTTAGTTCAGCTTGATTTGCACGTCCACGCCCGCCGGCAACTCAAGCTTCATCAACGCGTCGACCGTCTTGTCGGTCGGGTCGACGATTTCCATGAGCCGCTTATGGGTGCGGATCTCGTACTGATCCCGGGCATCCTTGTTCACGTGCGGGGACACCAGGATCGTAAAGCGCTCCATTCTCATGGGCAGCGGAATCGGGCCCTTAACGGTTGCACCAGTACGTTTTGCCGTGTCAACGATTTCGCGAGCCGAATTGTCGATCAATCGGTGATCGAACGCTTTCAGTCGAATTCTGATGTTCTGATTAGTTGCCACGTTTTATTCCCAGTTTATAAGAGCGCCAATCAATCCGATCAGCACATTTCCAAAATTGTCGGTACCGTCCTGTCTTCACAATATCGACGTCGGTCAATCGAGGCCGAAGTCCTGAGCATCAATCGCCCAACCACCGGCCTCTCTATCGCTACCACCAGCCAACCGCTTAAAACAATCGCGGCCGGGGGCCGCTCCTACAGTGCTGACATACGTCAGTGCAATCCCGTCGTACGTCCGTACAGTGCTGCTGTTCGTCCGCGCGATGCGGTTACTCG
>JBBKWC010000020.1:0-4824 GCA_037968735.1 Woeseiaceae bacterium
GATCGATACATAAACGAGGCTTTCAGCCCCGGACACGAACGTGCGGATCGACTCCCGCATGGACCGTTGCTGATGTCGGCGCATCATCACGATGCAGGTCAGCGACGCGGCCAGGTAGGAGATGACCAGCGTCGAGCGGATACGCATGCCGGTGATACCGCCGTGCGTCGCGTGCCAGGTGATCAGCCCGAGGACCAGCATCAGCATGACCCCGAGCGGCCACAGGAAAATGCCAATCTTCTCCTCCGCCTGGTCGACAGCACTCTCGCTGGCGGCGTCCAGCGGACCTTCGCGCTCGAGCCGCTCGACAAAGGCCCTCTGCGCGCGGCGCATCGGGCCGAACTCGCGACGGCTCCAGACGACGACCGGCACGGTCGCTAGCGCGAGGAACGCGTAGAAGTTGTAAGGAATGACTTCCACCAGCACGGTGAACGCATTGGCCTCGATGCCGGTCGCCGCATAGTTACGCTCGATTAGGGACATGATGTACGCGCCCCAGCCGATGAACGGGATCAGGATACTGATCGGCGACGAGGTCGTGTCGAGGATGTAAGCGAGTTTTTCGCGCGCGAGCCGGAAGCCGTCGAACACTGAGCGAAACAACGGACCGACGATCAGCGAGTTGCCGGAGTCGGTGAAAAAAATGCCGAGCCCGGCACACCAGCAGAGTAATTGCGCGCGCCGCCGCGTCGACACGACTGAGATCATACTGCGCGCGAAGGCGCGCGCGCCGCCAGACACCTCGAGCAGCTTTACGAAACCGCCGATGATCATCATCGTGAGGATCACTTGCGCCTGGCTGGCGACGCCGATTTCCGCGAGCACCTGGTCCTCGACGGCATTCAGCAGCGCATTGAAAGGATGGAAACCCGTGAGAATGAACGAGCCGCACAGGATGCCCGCGACGAGCGCGAACAGCACGTCGCGCATTACGAGCGCGAGCACGATTGTCAACAACGGCGGAACTACCGACAGGAAACCGTAGTCCGCCGTCATTCAGAAGCGCTCCGGGCGGTACGGCGACAGGTCTACCGCGGGCTCACGTCCGGCGACCACCGCAGCCACCGCGAAAGCCGTGACGGCCGCGAGCGTCAGGCCGAGGTGCTGGTGGCCGAACGCGAACAGCACGTTCGGCGCGTTGCGCGCGGGGCCGATCACCGGCAGCGAATCGGGCAGCGACGGGCGGCAGCCCATCCACACCGATTCCTCGCGGACATCAAGCTCCGGCAGCATCCGCCGTGCCTCCGGCAGCAAGTGCCGGACGCGTGCGAAATTCGGCGGCGCATCGACGCCGGCGATCTCGACCTGGCTGGTCATGCGCAGGCCCGCGCGCATCGGCGACAGCACAAAGGAACGCTCGCCGTTCAGCACCGGACGCGACAGCAGCGCCTCCGTGCCGCGCGGCAGCATCACGTGGTAACCCCGCTCGGTGTCCAGCGGCACTTTGTGTCCGACCTGGGCCGCGAGGCGGCGCGACCAGGCCCCTGCGGCGACCACGACACGGCGCGCGCCCAGAGTCTCGCTGCCGCAGCGGACTCGTACGCGCTGGCCCTGCGGCTCGAGCGCCGTGACGGTCGCTACCCGGAACGCGGCACCCGCGGACACCGCCTCATCCACCATCGCCCGCACCAGTCCCGCAGGGTCGTCACAGCGCAGCGAACTCTTCTGAAAGATGCCGTGATGAAAGATCGGCGCGAGCGCCGGTTCAAGGTTGCGGATGTCGTCGGCCGACAGAAGCTCGTAGCCGACACCGAGCGCGTCCATCAACTTGCGTGCCGCGGCCGTCTTCTCGAATGCCGCCTCGGTCTCGTAGACTTTGAGCCAGCCACCGTCGTGAAAAAACCCGTCGAGCGCGGTGCCTTTCGTCAGTTTGCGCCAGTCCGAAGCGGCGTGCTGCGACAGCGCGTGGAGTTCGCGAGCGATGCTGGCAACGCGCCCTTGGCGGCTGGCGAGCAGGAACCGTAGCAGCCATGGCGCCGCGCGCAGCAGGTAGGACGGCCGGATCGAAAGGGGGCTCAGCGGATCGCCGATGCTTGCGAGCGCCTGTTTCCAGACGCCGGGCATCGCGGTAGGAGCACAGGATTCGTTGACGACCGCACCGGCGTTACCGGAGGACGCGCCGGCCGCCGGTCCTTCGCGATCAATGACCAGTACGCCGTGTCCTTCGCGGCGCAGTGCCAGGGCGGTTGCAGCACCCACGACACCGGCACCGATGACTATGATGTCCTGCTCTGACAATCTCGCCCCGATCAAAGCCTGTGCAGCGTTCGAGTCTACTGGATCAGGCCGGGCATTGCCCGGCGTGCGGTGCCATTGCAACTGGCTGACGGCACGCCGGCAGCCCCACGGAAGAATAGGGGTCGAACCGAATAAGCGGCCGCCCTTGGGTGCGGGTTAATAACGCGGTTTGGTCTTCTCCTTTCCGTGCTTGTTCAGCACCGGCAGTTTCTCATTGGTCGGTTAACAACAAGTGTAAGAAATCCCGAAACTTGTCAGCACTAAATCGCGCTTCGATCGATAAAGAGTTGCACCGTGCGTCTGTAGACGGGCGAGGCGCACCGTTGCTCTGTAGGTTGTGAGCAGCCGCCGTAGCCGCTTTTCCCTGATAAAAGGTGTCAGGTTTATTTTGGCTAGCAAGTAATGTGATTAATATGGGTGCCGGTTGTAGGTGCTCAGGGTGCGGAGAGAGATAATAAACGTGACACCTTTCTTAGGTGTGGCGGGATGACCGTTTTACCCCCGAAAGCAGTCGTTGGCGTATCATCATGCTGACAGGCTGCTGCTGATCCAAAGCCGACATTCGTTACTAAGGCTGGAATATGATCAAGAAAATTTCGTTCGCTTTCGCACTGGCGGCGGTACTGATGTTTTTGTATTGGTACGAATTCATTGCACTTGAAGAGTTACCTATAGAACAAAGCGAGATTCTGAAAGCGTATGATTACCAGCCGGTTGAAGATCTTGAAATGACAATGACGGAGACCGATCCAAATGTCTTCGCATTCACGTATAAATCATTCGACGGCGAAGTGGTATACGGCCAAATCTCCTATCCGGATGCTGAGTCAGAGAGGTATCCGGTGCTTATTGGCGTTTCTGCCATGGGACGAAGCTACGTTCGATGGTGGGTAGATACCTTCAATGATAATCCAACCGTCACCCAGGTCAATAAGATCACAAACATCGCCGACTTGAATGGATACGTTGTGGTATCTATCGACGCCCGTTATCACGGCAAGAGAAAGGATCCCGACAGGTCGCTCCGTTCAATCATGAACGACTTACATTTCTTTGGTGACAAGAGCGATTACGAAGCCATGATACGGGATACGGTGCTGGATCATCGCGTCCTGCTGGATTGGATAGGGCGACAGGGGAATCTGGATGCCAACAAAATTATGGTGGCAGGGTATAGCATGGGCGGGCAGATCAGCCTGATCCTGGGCAGTATTGACGCGCGTGTCAGCAACATAATTTCAATCGTACCGCCATTCATTGATGACAAAACCGCGCTGGTTGCACCGAAGAACTTTGTTTCTCTATTGGGCGACAAGCCTGTATTGCTGATTACCGCATCAGATGACGAGAATGCGTCGGCATCAGAGAATAATTTCTTATTCGGCCTTCTGCCCAGCGCTAACAAAAAGCGAATTGATTTTGACGGAGGTCATATCTTGCCAAAAGGGTATGTAAACAGGCTGGCAGATCAGTTCGAATAGCATGTCTTCCCGGTGAGGCTGGTGACCGCTTGAGTCGTTTCAGACCAGACTGAGCTCAAAGACGCTGTTTCAGGCGCACCCCAACGGCTGCTCTTGGCCGTTCTGAGACGGTCGCCAGAAAGCTAACCGGATAGGCTGCTTTGCGTCGCATAGCAGCCGCTCGAGCAAACTGAGGTAAAATGTCGGCTACTGACCCAAAGCGGCTATTTAGTTTTCAGAGTTATAATTCGCTGATTTCGACAAATGTCGTTAGCAGCTAGAGAAGGCACCGTTGAATACTGAGAAAATCAACAAATGGCTTACACTTTTGGCCAATATCGGCGTATTGATCGGAATTATCTTCTTGGCTGTCGAGGTTCGACAGTCGAATCGTATTGCAATTGCGGCAACAGAGATCAGCGTCAGGGACCAATTCAGGACGAACAATGAAGTTGTCCTCGCGAACGACGCAGTCGCGGCTTTGCTTGTCAAAGCCGCAGACATCGACGCGGAATTTTCAGCAGTCGAAACAGAGAAACTTTACGCGTACTTGTACGCGCACATGAACATCTGGATGAGTATCGAAATTGCTTACGAATACGGGATGCTGCCGCGTACAACATTCGAAGTTAGTCTAGCAGACATAAGTGGGGTCTTACGGGGATATCCTGCATTGAGGCCACTCGCACGGGATACAATGTCCGCGTATCCGTCTTATAGAGATTCCCACATATACGCGGCTATGCGTGAGGCATTGGAAGTTATTGACTGACCGCTTCTGGCCGTAAGGCGACCGTAGAAATCGACAAATTTTAGTAATTTGAGCGTCCGCTTCTCCTCAAAGCGGCTCCAGCGTTGGTGTCCAAAATTCTGAATCGGAACTACAGAAAAGCAGGGTGTTACAACCGCTATTCACCGAAAGTTTTGGACACGTACAAGGCCATTTACCGTTTGGTTTGAATGCATTCGGCAAATTCGGATCGGAGATTTGTAATCAGTAGGTCCCGAGTTCGACTCTTGGTGCCGGCACCAAACTTCACCGGGCCCCGTAAAGGGGCCCGATCAGTTTGGAGGGCACCAACTGGGCGCGCGACCACGGTGTGACACTGCGCCTGATCGAGCCAGG
>JBBKWC010000021.1:0-3775 GCA_037968735.1 Woeseiaceae bacterium
TGTACCAGGTAGCAACGGCAGGACTGGCGCCTTCGGATGTGGCGTGGCCGATCCGGGGAATACTGAGCGGCCAGAAAAACGCGACAGTGTTGCTCGATGAAGTAACAGGTGTTGATACGAGCCGCAATGAAGTTCTCCTGGCAGACGCGAAAATTGCCTATGACTATCTGATCCTGGCGACCGGTGCCACGCACGCCTACTTCGGACACGAGGACTGGGAACCGCATGCGCCGGGCCTCAAAAGCATTGATGATGCAACAGCCATTCGGCGACGTATCCTGATGGCCTTCGAACGCGCGGAGATGGCGACTGACGAGGAGACCCGCCAGCGGCTGCTGAACTTCGTCATCGTAGGTGCCGGTCCAACAGGCGTGGAGCTGGCAGGCACGATCGCGGAGCTTGCCCGGCGAACACTGGCGGCAGATTTTCGACGCATCGACTCCCGCAGTGCGCGGATCATTCTGATCGAAGCTGGCCCACGGGTATTGCCCACGTTTACGGAAAAGTTGTCGCTATATGCAGAAAAAGCGCTCACCAAACTGGGCGTCGAAATCCTGCTGGGCAATCCGGTCACGCTTTGCGACGCCAATGGCGTCGTCGTCGATAACAAACGGATTCCTGCATTGACCGTTCTGTGGGCAGCCGGCGTTGCAGCATCTCCTGCGGGTGCATGGCTCGGTGCGGCCACGGATCGAGCCGGAAGAGTCATCGTCGAGGGTGATCTATCCGTTTCGAAACACCCAAATATCTTCGTCGTCGGCGATACTGCCGCCGTAAACGATTCGGACGGGAAGCCGGTGCCCGGCATCGCGCCTGCAGCGAAACAGCAGGGCCGCTATGTGGCAGGTCTGATTCGATCCCGGGTCGAAGCGAAGCAACCACCAGCGGCATTTCGATATCGCCATGCGGGAAATCTCGCAACGATCGGCCGCAAGTCAGCAGTCATGGAGTTGCCGCACCTGCGCCTGTCCGGTTTCATCGCCTGGTGGGCGTGGGGCATCGCACACATCTACTTTCTGATCGGTGTGCGAAGCCCGCTCACGGTAGCGATCAACTGGTTTTGGCAATACGTCACGTACGGGCGCGGCGCCCGGCTGATTACCGGCGGCAGTGAAAACAAAGACTAGTCCCGGTCAGGCAGCTCGTAGTCATTGCGTAGCGTAATGTCGTCAGTCAGATATTGCACAAACTCCCAGTCATTACCGTCTGCGTCGTAGAAATAGACGCGCTTTCGATGCGGGTGGTTGTTGGGATAGGTCGAGTCCCTGAACCCGGCCGCCGTCAGCCGCTCCCGCAGCGCGTCAACATCATCAACTTCGTAGCCAAGATGATTGACTCCCGGTTTGCCATCGTAGGGTTCCTGATTCTTGTCGCGGGACTGAGTGGTTTCGTTCAGGGCGATATAGGTATCGCTGGTTCCGATATGCATCCAGCGCAAACCATCGTTCTCGCTTTCGCTGCGTACCTCGAAGTCCGGGAAAGCCGTTTTCAGGAATCGGACCGCCGCGTCAAAGTGTCGAACATGCAGGTTCGCGTGCTCCATTCGAACAGTCATAGTGTTCTCCTTGCTTGAGCCCGCATCATCGTCTGCATTGGTTATCTTGCCAACCAGATTGCTATTCAAGTAGCAGATTGCTAGTTTGACAACATGTCCGAAATAAAACGCAATCTCGCCGAGAACATCCGCCGCCTGCGCGAGTCACGCAGCCTTTCGCAACAACAACTTGCGAATCTGTCGGGCATCCCCCGCCCAACCTGGGCCAGTTTGGAAACCGGCGCAGCAAACCCGACGTTGATGGTGCTCAGCAAGGCGGCCAGTGCATTGAATGTATCCATCGAGGAGTTGCTTGGACCGCCACGCAGTGAGTTCAAGTTTATTGCAGCCGCGAATGTTCGTGCGCGCAAACGTCAGGGTGCGAGCGTTCGTCCATTGGTAGCCGAGGCGATCCCCGGGCTCGAGATCACGCGTACTGAACTGGAACCGGGCGGCAGTATGGTCGGTATCCCGCACAAGACCGGCACCCGTGAGTACCTCACGTGTGAACGTGGCACGGTGGATCTGGTCGCAGGCGGCGAACATCATGTTCTGAACGAAGGCGACATGCTGGTCTTCCGCGGCGATCAGCAACACTCTTATATTAATCCTGACAAAAGACGCAAGTCGGTTTCCGTATCCGTGGTCTGTTTCGCGACCTGACGTTCAGGAGTCACTCGCGAGCACCAACGCCACTTCAGCTAGCTGCTGCATAAACGTCAGCGCTGGACAGGCTCAGGCTAAACGGACCGTCCTGATCGTCGTAGATCATCAGGCCCATGCCTGTGATTTGTCCCGGATCGAGCGGAGGACCGTCCAGTTGATTCCCGCGATACTTGGGAACGAAGCTCGAGAATGGAATGTTGACCGTAGTCCACGCGCCGTCCAGCGTATCAAATTCGGCCCAGTAGCTAATCGGCTTGCCTTGCCGGAGCGCAGCGGTTTCCAGGCGCCAGGTATAGCGACGGCCATCGCCTTTCACCTGTAATTGGATGCCGGCGCTATTCGACAAATCCAGTTGCAGTGTTTTTGTGCGGATCGAGCTGAAGCCACCGCCATCCGTGTCGGTGTGGCCAGTAAAGATCAAGTTGCCTTGTTCTATTGTGAAATCGCCCTCGCTATGTCCTCCCATTACGTTGTCGTTCACGACATACCAGCCCAAGTCAGAAAGCGTCATCAGCAGTAATCCAGTCAGTAGTAAAAACAGGTTCAGGTACAAGCGCTCTAACCCCTGTAAGCAAGCAATGCATTTTTCTGTCCTGGCAGCAGATCGTTCGGCTGCAAGCGGCAGGCCGAGGATTGATCGCCCAATGCCAGGGTAGCGCGCAGCGAGCGACTCAGGGCGCTGGCATACAGGCGCTGATAATAGGGCAGCCCAGCGACGTAAACCGGCAGTATCGCATCGAGCGTTCGATTCGCTTGCAGTTGCTCCACAAAGGCGTCATGAAATCGAGCAACAGCGTCAGACACCGGGTTCTCTTCTGCGAGCTGCTCAGACGGAGCGATGGTCCAGGTCATGTCATGCTCCAGCACACAGGTCCCGGCAAACGCAGCGCGTCTTGCATGCGACCACTCATGGGGTGCGATCAGGCTCAACGACCACGCGTCATCAACCCAGTAAAGGTAATTCGCAACGCCGACCGCCGGACGAAACTTGAACGCCGCGGACAGAATCAGCATGGAGGTAAACAACTCCGCCAGGATTTGCTGCTGCGGCTTCGCTACAACAAATCTCGGCCGGGTCCGCTGCCAGTCGGCCAGAAGCGCGTTGGCGCCTTTGCCTTCCGGATTTCCATCGGTCTTCGGTACGATCGTGGTGCTGCTGGGTTTTAAACGTTCTTGTTCAGGCATGCTGAGTCACTCGCGCAAGTAGCCTAACGTCGCAGCCGTGAACGGCGCCGGGCCACGCTCGATCAGGGTGCGCAGAGGGGTATCCGGCGCGGTATTGCCTTCTGCCAGCATCGTCAACTGATCGCGAGTCACCGGGAACGCCGGTATCCAGTCCAGCAGTGTCGCGCCAATTTTTAGCAGCGCTATTGGTATCGGCAGAATCACTTTCTTCTTGCCAACTGCTGCAGCAACGCGTCGCAGCATCTCGGTCCAGGACAAATCCTCGGGCCCGCCCAGCGTATAAGTCTGAGCAATTGCGGAAGGCTGATCGAGAGCGCGGACGAACGCAGCTGCAACATCATCCACCCATACCGGCGACATCATGATGGCTCCGGCTGATGCGCTCAGCCC
>JBBKWC010000022.1:0-168569 GCA_037968735.1 Woeseiaceae bacterium
AACCACGACCGCCGCTGTTCCAGCGACCCGGCCCGCCTATGCCAATGAGCGCGACCACGAAGCCGGCAATGGCTGCAACCCCGGCGACACTCAGCACACCGACGATAAACCAGGCCGCAATGCCGGTTGCACCGCCGGCCACCAGCGCGCCCGGCAGCTGGCCGAATGCCCGCTTTAATGGCCTGCTTGCGAACACGGCGATAAAAAACAGAATGGGCAGCAATTCCCCCCAGGATTGGGACGGATCGGGCCGCGACGTGACCGGCTCCGGCAGTTCTTCGCCTCTGATCGCTGCACTCAGTGCCGCTATCCCGGCGCGGATGCCGGCTGGCATATCGTCACTGCGGAAATGGGGTAGCACCTGCTCCTCAATGATGCGCTTGGACAGCGCATCAGGTAGCGCACCTTCGAGCCCGTAGCCGATCTCAAATCGGACGGCCCGATCGGCTGTTGCGATAAGAAACA
The DNA here is from genome assembly GCA_037968735.1 of Woeseiaceae bacterium. Lineage (GTDB taxonomy): Bacteria > Pseudomonadota > Gammaproteobacteria > Steroidobacterales > Woeseiaceae > SZUA-117. Next base: position 466 of record JBBKWC010000022.1, read on the forward strand.
AAACGCCATCATCAATCGCTTCCCTGCCGAGTTGCCAGCGTTCGGCAACGCGGATGGCATACGTTTCTATCGGCTCGGGTTCGGTCGTTGACACAACAAGCAACACAAGTTGCGCGCCGCTTTCTTCTTCCAGAGCTGCAAGCTCAGCCGCGATCTGCGCCTGCTCTTCAGCAGACAGCACACCGACCTCATCGATCACTCTGCCTGAGAGTGCGGGCACCGCCTGCTGCGCATAAGCAGCCAGCGCGAGCAGCCATACGGCAGCAAGCGAGTACGCTAAAGGCAGTACGCGATGCATCATTGAAGCTAGTTATTGCCTCCGAAATTGACTTCCGGCGGTTCGCTGATCTCGGCCTCGTTCTCAACCGAAAAATTCGCTTTGGTATCGAAACCGAACATCATGGCTGTGAGGTTGCTCGGAAACGAACGGACAATCGTGTTGTATTCCCGCACCGCGTCGATGTAGCGATTGCGCGCTACGGTGATGCGGTTCTCGGTGCCTTCAAGCTGCGCCTGAAGCTCCCTGAAGTTCGCATCCGATTTCAGCTCCGGGTAGCGTTCAACCGTGACCAGCAAGCGTGACAATGCGCTGGAAAGCTCGCCCTGCGCCGCCTGGAATTGCTCCAATGCGCCCGGGTTCTCAAGCATCTCCGGTGACACCTGGATAGAGCTGACTTTTGAACGGGCTTCAGTCACGCCGATCAACACGTCGCGCTCCTGCTCTGCGAACGCCTCAACCGTCTTGACCAGGTTTGGAATCAGATCTGCGCGTCGTTTGTACTGATTGACCACTTCAGCCCAGGCTGCGGCGACGCTTTCGTCACCTGCATTCAGACTGTTATAGCCACATCCCGACAGCAGAGTGGCTGAAAGCAAGAGCAGCAGCAATGATGGAAAACGTGGCATGGGAACCTCCGGGAAAATGATTGTTAGGCGGGTTGGCAGTGTACTGCCACCAGCGTGCCCAGCGCTAACGCTGCGACACTATGGATTTGCGCTGAAGAGCGATTGACCACCGCTTTGCTGCCGTGCGATGGCCTGAACCGCATCTGGCAGGATCTGAGCGACGTCGGCATCCAGTCTCAGTGCGGCCAGTTCATCTCCGCGGGTGACGCCGCGATTAACGATCACGATTTTCTTTTGCAGCGCACTGGCATGCCTGACGAAGCGGAACCCGGAAAATACCGTCAGCGACGTACCGACGACCAGCAAGCCGTCGGCCCGTTCGACGGCCGTCATGGACTGTTCGACTTTCTCCCTCGGCACCGACTCCCCGAACATGACGACGTCGGGTTTGACGCTGCTGCCGCAGCTAATGCAGCCAGGCAGGATGAAATTCTGGCAGCTTGACTCCGCAATGTCCGCATCGCCGTCCGCTTTATAACGAAAAACCTCTGCACGCCATTCAGGATTGGCTGCATCCAGCCTACTCTGAAAAGCTGCACGCCCTTCTGCGCCGCCACAAGTCATGCAACGGACCTGGGCAAGATCACCATGCAAGTCGATCACCCGGCGACTGCCTGCGACCTGGTGCAGACCGTCGACGTTCTGGGTGATGAGCGTATCTATCTTCCCCATCGCTTCCAGGGTCGCAAGTGCATGATGCGCTGCATTCGGCGCTGCTTTGCTAAAGCGCCGCCAGCCAAGATAACTACGTGCCCAGTAACGTTGCCGCACTGCAGCGCTGCGCGCGAAGTCACCAAACTGAATGGGCGTTGCGGTTTTCCATATGCCGTTCCGATCGCGGTACTCCGGTATGCCGGAGGTCGTGCTTACGCCGGCGCCACCGAGGACAACGAGGGACGCCGTGTTGTGCAAAAACTGCACTAAAGCGTTGCTGGAGGCATTGATAGCGGAAAGCATTAACGCATTGCAGCAGATCGCTGCAGCAGGGGTCAAGCCGAAATAGAAGATGCTATGGTTGTAATTCCCGGGTAAAGGAACGCGGCATGGAAATGCGCAAACTCGGTCCGTTTGGCGTCAATTCAATCGGACTTGGCTGCATGAATCTTTCGCACGCTTATAATTCGCCACCACCGCGCGAAGCTGGAGAGGCGTTGCTGCGACGAGCTCTTGAGCTTGGCGTGGATCATTTCGACAGCGCCGCGCTGTACGGTTTTGGCGCTAACGAGAAACTGATCGCGCCCATCCTGAAGCCCTGTCGGGAAGACATTGTCCTTGTCAGCAAATGCGGTATGCGTGGCCGGGATGGCGTGCGTACCATCAGTGGTGATCCGTCCAGCTTGCGGACCGATCTGGAGGCATCACTTTCGAGGCTTCAGACTGACGTCATCGATCTGTATTACCTGCACAGGCTTGATCCAAAGGTACCGATTGAAGAAAGCACGGGGGAACTGAGCCGTATGGTAGAGGAAGGCAAGATTCGGGCAATTGGCTTGTCGGAAGTTTCGGCAGAGACGATCCGACGGGCGCATAACGTGCACCCTATTGCTGCTGTGCAGTCTGAATATTCCCTGTGGAGCCGCAACGTCGAGATTGCGGTATTGGACGTGTGCGAGGAACTGGACATTGCATTCGTCGCGTTCTCACCGCTCGCCCGCGGCTTTCTCACGGCTGTCGAGCTGCAGCCTGCCGAGTTTTCGGCGAATGATATAAGGCGCGGCATGCCACGGTTTCAGCCGCCACACTTCTCAAAAAATTGTGCACTACGGGCACAATTTCTGCATATGGCGGCGCGACTTGAATGCTCAGCGGCAGCGCTCGCGCTGGCATGGGTGCTGCATCAGTCGTCCCGCGTCGTCGTCATACCCGGTACGACGTCAATGCAGCACCTCGAGGAAAACATGGGAGCTGGCGACTTACGATTGAGCACGGAGGACGCCGAAATGCTCAGCCACCTATTTTCTCCGAATGCGGTCAGCGGCCCGCGATATGCGGCAGCGACGCAGGCGGAAATCGATACGGAAGAGTTTTCGCTGACGGGTGCCAGATGATGCAGAATATCGGATATCGATTCGGCATAGAAACAGCGAAATCTTGATGAAAACCTTCCGACTTTCTTACATGCCGGTAATTGCAGTTGTAATGTTTTGCGCGTCACCAAGCGGTGCCGACGCTCTGTTCGACGGCGTGTGGAAATCGGCAACGATATCGCTGGATGACGAGCGCTGGCCTATAGAAGACCTGGCATGCCGCAACGGCTGCTCGCAGATTTCCTATGAGTTCCTGCGCGACCTTCTGGCCGACCCGGGGAATGACAACGAGTCAGTCGTCGATCTTTACGCGAAAACGCAGGACTTCAATCGCACCCATGTCGCGAGCCTCACCCGCCCCGTCACATTGCAGACATGGAGCAATTACGATGCGGCAGATGACGCCTCGCTTGACTGCACGCCAGAGGGTGATGGCTTACAGCATCAAATCACCGCGCCGCCAGCAATCAAATTCGAACACGCCAAGGATCGTGTGATTATTACCTACGAGTACTGGAACGCCGTACGAACTGTATTTATGGATGGCCGAGCGCTGCCTGATGACGTAGCCGCCAGCCGCCTCGGTTTCTCCGTGGGTCGGCTGGAAGGGAATACGCTCGTCGTCGAGACAAGCAGGCTAACGCCCAGCCAGATCGGCTTGATGGGCAACAAGTTTTATCTCAGTGAAGAAGCGACGTTTACCGAAGAGTACCGCCTGAATGACACAGGCGACCGCCTCGATGTGCTGTGGCGTGTCACCGATCCCGTGAATCTGCGTGCGCCGTATACGGGCAGAATCGCCTGGCTGGCGGCACCCGGATGGAACCTCGATGTCTGGTCCTGCGAAGCGATTACCGGAGAGTTTTGACACCATGACGAAACGCCTTTGCTGCGTGACCTTCACCGCCTGCCTGATGATGACGAGTTTTGCTCTCGCACATCACAATGCTGCCTCGCACTATCTGCTCGACAGGAAGATCACAGTAGCGGGGACAGTGACCGAGTTCCGCCTCATCAATCCGCATGCGCGGATATATTTCGACGTGTCGACGGATGACGGCGAAACGGAACAGTGGCTGGCAGAAGGCAACGCGTCATCCGTGTTGCGCCGTCGTGGCTGGGCGGACGATCAACTGAAACCTGGCGACAGCGTGACCATTACCGGCTCCCCGGCGCGCGACGGCGGTAACAAGATTGACTGGGAAAGTATCGTTTTGGCAGACGGCAGCGAGCTGCGCGGCGGAAATACCAAGGCCGGCGAGCTGGAGCAGCAGCTACGCAGTCTCGACAAGCGGCCGCGCCGGCCTGAATAAATTCGACTGTTGCTGTAATAATGAGCAGCCATTCCGGTCTGCTAGATGATGCTTCATTTTTCACGGGGAAAACAAATGCTCAAACCCATCGTTTTATTGATAACAATTATCGGCCTGGCGAGCCCGGCTGTGGCCGTTGAAGTTGGCGAAATGGCCCCCGCATTCAGCGGACTGGACGAAGCGGGCAACACGGTGGAATTCCCTGCCGTCATCGACGGTAAACCGACCATCCTGTTTTTCTGGGCAACCTGGTGTCCGTATTGCAAGGCATTCATGCCTTATCTCGAGCAGATCAAGAAGGACTACGGCGACGACATCAATGTGGTGATGATCAATCACAAAGAGCGTGGCGCGGGCGATCCAGCAGCGTATATCAAATCGCTGGATTTCGATGTAGCAGCAGTGCTGGATGGCGATTCAATCGGTGATGCTTACAGTGTCGACTACATTCCCGGTTTGATGATTGCGGGTCCGGATGGCGACATGGCCTGGAAGCGCAAGTCCACAGACCTGCCAGCCGGCCAGGCGGTCGGGGAATTCTGGGACGGCGTGGTCAGAGAACAACTCGATTCGATGCTCTGATGATCGGTCGGCGGCGGTTCCAGGACAATGCGACATTCAGGAATTGAGGCTAGCGTAAGAGGAATAAAATGAGGAAAACGGGCAGCCGCAGAGATTATATCCAGTTCGACTTCGCTCAGTCCGCCGGCTTTTGACGCCGGCCGCATGTCCGACGTCCGCATCATGAACTTATCTGAACGGTCTGTTACGACTGGAGCCGCGCGGAGAACCCGCATTCGTAGCAGCAATGCGGGCGTTTGGTCATGCCGTGCACGAGACGCATACGGTTACCGACCGGTCTCCGTGTAAGGTGCGTGTTCCAGCGGCACTGAATCATCCTGAGGCCACGGCCGCTCCCCAGCATTGGCTACGCTCGTCGCCTTGAGTTTCGCATTCGATCTCTTCCGCAGCACCGTCACCATTCCGCTTAGCGCCGCAAACACGATTATCTTTCTCACCAATCTCCCCTTCGATTTAATTGCAACAAGATGGCTACGATTCTGTGTATCGATTTTCATCTCGTGTAATAGGGACTAATGCAATTAGCAGGCCATATCCAACTCGCGTAACATGATCGGGCTTTTTGTCGAACGTGGGCGGGAAGGAACATAGCTGGTGCAATTATTCAACGTCTTTGCGCTGCCAGCGCAAAGACTACAGCGTGGTGAAAGAATTGGATTCCGCACAGACAACGTGGCCTATCGAGGTGAATCATTGATCAGGGCAGGCCAAGGCGCCGCGTCACTCGCGACCCCGGTAACCTGGTCCGTTGTTACCACGAATCGTGCGTTTCCAGACGATGAGTATTTCTCGCTGACCGGCCGATTCCGTCTTTCATTCGGTGACTAATTTAATTACCCAGCAGCGATATCGCGCCCTCCCCGCTGCCCTGTACAGGGACTCGGACCCGACCGCTCCGTCATCGCCTTCTCTTATCGAACTCAACCAGCACTATCTGGAAGAGCTAGGTGTCGATTCGAGCTGGTTTCAAAGTGAGCAGGGAGTTCATATCCTGGCCGGAAAAGCCGTGAACGACACCAACCGACCGCTCTCCCTTGCGTATTCCGGCCATCAGTTCGGTCAGTGGGTGCCAGTGCTGGGTGATGGCCGTGCTCACATGCTGGGCCAGCTGACTGCGGCAAATGGTTCTCTGCTCGACGTGCAATTGAAAGGGTCCGGCCGTACACCCTTTTCGCGAGGCGGCGACGGGCGTGCGACCCTGGGGGCTGTGCTTCGGGAATACCTCGTTAGTGAAGCGATGGCCGGGCTCGGCATTCCCTCAACCCGCGCGATTGCCGTGCTGGGTACCGGCGACAAAGTTTATCGCGAGCGCGCGTTGCCGGGCGGCATTCTTGTACGTACTGCCGCCAGCCACATACGCGTCGGCACGTTTCAGTATGCTGCGTCGACCCTCGAGCCTGATGGCGTACGTGAGCTGGCAGACTTTGTGATCGCGAATCACTTCCCTCTGCTCGCTGGCAGCGCGCAAAAGTATGCCGAATTGCTCGACGCGGTAGCAGCCCGCCAGGCATCGCTGATTGCAGACTGGATGCTGGTTGGATTCATTCATGGCGTCATGAACACGGACAATATGTCGATCGTCGGCGAAACAATCGACTATGGGCCGTGCGCATTCATGGACGAGTTCCAACCGGACAAGGTATTCAGCTCGATCGATCATGCCGGACGCTACGCCTGGAATCAGCAACCCGCCATCGCCTTGTGGAACCTGACCCGTTTGGCCGAAACCCTGCTGCCGCTACTGGATGAGTCTGCAGAGCAGGCAGCAGAGTCGGCGGGTGAGGTGCTCGGCAGATTCGGACCCCGTTTCCGTACGTGCTTTCATCAAGGTTTACATCGAAAACTCGGCTTGAAGCCCGAAGGTAAGGCGGCGCCGTTTGTTGACAGCACCCTGGCCGCCCTTGCAGACAGCGCCATCGATTTCACCGTGTTTTTCGATCGCCTGACACGCGTTGCGGGCGGTGACGACGACGCCTTGATCATCGATTTGTTCTCAGACGAAGAGCGCGGCGCGGCCTGGCTGAAGGTTTGGCGCGAAGAACGATCGATTGATGCGACTACAGCTGCCGACATGCGGTCTGCAAATCCAGCGGTCATCGCACGCAATCATCGCGTCGAGCAGGCCATACGTGCCGCGGTCGACGATCACGACCTGGTGCCGTTTCGTCGGCTGTGCCGGGTTCTCGCTACTCCTTTCGAGCTCGACCATGCCGATGAGGAACTTCAAACCCCGCCGTCCAGTGACGAGCGGGTTACACAGACATTCTGCGGCACCTGACCGGCAACAGTGCATGAGACTTGAAACACCGGCGCTTGCCCTTACTATTGGCGGTTCAGGCGCGCGCTTTTCTGCGACGCGGAATCGGAGGTTTTATGACTGACGCGACGAACGAACGGGCTGTCCTTGCCGGCGGCTGTTTTTGGGGTATGCAGGACTTGATTCGCAAAATGCCAGGCGTCGTTTCTACGCGCGTCGGGTACAGCGGCGGGGATGTGGCCGACGCAACCTATAGAAATCATGGTACTCATGCAGAAGCAATCGAGATTATTTTCGATCCGGCAAAGCTGAGTTATCGCCGCGTGCTGGAATTCTTCTTCCAGATTCACGATCCGACGACGCCAGGTCGGCAGGGGAACGACCGTGGCAGCTCGTATCGGTCTGCCATCTATGTCACCAGCGACGAGCAGCTCGCCATTGCCAATGACACAATTGCCGATGTGACTGCATCCGGACTCTGGCCCGGCAAGGTGGTAACTGAAGTAGAGACTGCAGGACCTTTCTGGGAAGCTGAACCGGAACATCAGGACTACCTGGAGCGTCGGCCCAATGGCTATACCTGCCACTTTGTCCGGCCAGACTGGCGCCTGCCGGAACGCAAGGCGTCCTGACTGCGCAGATGCGGCAGGTCGCTCTGCGTTAGTTGGCTAGCCTAGATATTGCCCGCGCTGGCGGCTGACTTGATCTGATCAGCGGCACGGAATGCCAGTGCCATAATCGTCATCGTCGGCTGACCACGTGTCGAGGTCACCAGGCTGCTGCCATCGCAAATGAACAGATTCGGCACATCGTGGCTACGATGATTCTTATCGATCACCGACGTTTCCGGGTCATCTCCCATGCGGCAGGTACCCAGTAAATGCACTCCGCCGGTCGACGGTCCGGCCGGCTGACTCCAGGTGCGCACGGCCCCGGCTGCGTCCAGAATCTCCTGACCTTTGTCCTGCAGGAACTGAGCATTCTTGATGTCATCAGGATGATCTTTGTAGGTCACGCGAATCGAAGGCCGACCCCATTTGTCCGTATTGGTCGGATGCAGCGTGATGTTGTTTCTGTCCATCGGCAGGGAAGTCGCGCTGACCATCATGCCCATCTGGCGGGAGAATGAGTGCGCAATCATTTCCTTGTATTCAGCGCCCCAGTTTTTCTCGGAGGGTGGCGCGCCGAACAGGGAATACATTAACGGCGTGATCATCAGGCCACCGCGGGCATCAATGCCGCCGCCGCCGTAAAAACCGCGTTTCTGGTCTGAGTTGTAAAAGTCCATGACGACCCGGGTCGCCTGAACACCTTTGTATTCATTTAGTTCGTGTTCGAAAACGCCGTTTGACCCTGCGTGTGCATTGAACATGAGATTGCGGCCGACGTAGCCACTTGAGTTTGCCAGGTTGTCCGAATCCAGCAGCAGGCGTGGGGATTCGGCACCGTTTGCCGACAGGACAACGGCTTTCGCGCGTTGGCCCTGCTCGTTGCCATCTTTATCGTAATAAAGCACTTCGGTCACGCGGCCATCGGGATTTTTGACAATTTGAAACACCGTACTTTCGGGCCTGATCTCACAATTGCCGCTGGCTTCAGCAACCGGAATCATTGCAGCGAGCGATGACGATTTGGCACCCACTTCGCAGCCGAAGAACGCGCAGAAGCCGCAACTCAGGCAAGGCGCACGGCCGTTGTGAACCTGACTTAAGATGGCATGCGCCTGAACGTCGGGATGCAGACCCAGCGCCTTGGCGCCCTTCACCATCAGCGCACCGGAGGAATTGATCGGCAACGGTGGCATTGGGAACGGCTTTGAACGCGGCGGATCAGAGAAACCCGGCGCCCCGGATACACCCATATCCCATTCAACTTTGCTGTAGTAAGGCTCAAGCTCATCGTACGTGATGGGCCAGTCGACAAAATTTGTTCCATCAATCGCGCCGACGACGCTGCGTTCATTAAAATCAACCGGCCGCATGCGCCAGAAATGCGCTGAAAAAACGACGCTGGAACCGCCGACAGTGCGCGCATACACGGCGGGGTCGCGCTGCCCCATTTGCGCTTCTTTATTTTCGTCGTCACGAAACGTCATGCCCGTTTCGCGAGGACCGGCGCCGAAGAACTCGCCATTCAGGAAATATTTGATTTCATCATGCGTGAATTCGGGGGTCTTGCGATACTTGCCCTGTTCCAGCACGACGGTGCTGAAACCCGCTGTCGACAGTTCTTTGGCGATGATGCCACCTGCCGCACCTGAGCCGATGACAACGAAATCGACTTCGTCGCGGGTGTTAAAGACCGGAGTATCAGCCATTCGGGTTCTCCTTCAGATATTCGGCGTCGTAGAAACCGAACGGCGACGAGTAGGCATGCACGTGCGGGTCCATGCCCAGGACAGACCACCCCATGCCATCCTTATTGCCGCCGTATTCGGTCATGCCGAAGAAGCCGGCGAAAGTCATGATGCGCAGTAAGCTGAAAAACCCGGTATCCTGATTTTCCTCGAGCAGCGCATCCTGTTCTGCATCGCTGAGCTCGGAGAACATCCGGCCATCAGTGATGCCGGATTGCAGCTCTTCGAGTCCGGCACGCAACATGGGTAAGGTCGGCGCATTGAACGTGCCGAACGACTGGTCAAGAAAATGAATCACACCAGCTTCTCGCGCACCCGGCGTGTCGGTTGCCGGAATGATGCGCGCCATGATGGACTCAAACTCGCCTGCTTCGGCGGCATCCAGAATCGTGTATGAGGCCTGCTCTTCTTTCGCCGAGCAGGCAGCTTGTGAAATGGCCGCCATGCCGGGCAGAACCACTTTCACCCAGCTCGCGCCAACGAGCCCCGCCGATTGCTGCAGAAAAGAACGTCGCGACTGATCGTGCGAAGACATAAAACCCCCTGCTCTGTACCTGAAATGCTGGCTACACATTATCACAGGCCCCGGTCGTCCAGCGCCTTTGAGCAACATCTTCCGCTGCCTTGAACCGTTTGCTTACACCCTTCTGGAATGTAGCGCTTTCCGCCTGGCCAGGCTTTCTGCCGGCCACAGGTCTGATGCCTTGTAATACTCCGGGAGAGTGACGGCGCCTGCAGGTATCTGCACCCATGGCTGTTTCGACGCTGTGTAGATGTGTACATCCGGGACGAATGCGTCGGGCTCATCTAGTGTGCCGACTCGCAGGAAACAGACCAGGTCACCAATCCCTGCGAACGCATAGTGGCTCCAGATTGCAACCCTGCACTTTGGGCATCTCGCTATCTGTTGCCCCTGACCGCTGTCCGAGGGCGTATCGATTTTTTCTACTTTCCCCTGCAACAATTCAACGCGATCGGCCTCGACCAGCGCATTGACGGCGAATGAAGCGCCGGTTTCGCGCTGACAGCATCTGCAATGACAGCAGTGCACAAACATCGGGGGTGTTGTCATGCGATATTTAACGTAGCCGCAAGCGCAGCCTCCCTGAAAACTTTCAGTCATTGTCTTTACCTTTGAACTGCACTTTCCATGCGCGCTAGCGTCACCCGACGTGTCACTTCGGGCTGGCGCGGCCACTGCTATTATAATGCGGCGAGATATTCTGCAGTTCTCGCATATTTACGCCAGCATTTCTGGCCGTTTGCCAATCGTTACTAATTTTCACTGGAGGTCAATCCAATATGAATCGGCGAACACTGATGAGTCGTTTGCTGGGCGCTGTAGGCGCTACCTGGGCGCTGACAGCTTGCCTAGGACCAACTCGCAAGGTTATCGACAAGGCCGGCACGTCGTACGCAGGAAATCTGGTGCCGCAAGACGAAGACGCCGAGCAACTTTTTGCGGCGCTTGAGCACCTAGAGAACAGGTATTACACGGAAGAAGGCACAGCCATGATTCTCGCGTGCGAAAATCTGTCTTCCATATCAGCCGAGCAGCCCGCTAATCGCATTTCCGCAGAAATGAACCAACGGTTCTACGCTGGTTTTCAACACTACGCGGAATTGCTGCTGCGTCTTGAGACCGAGCCGGTAACTGCCGATGTTGCCGCCATCGTGGAGCTACTCGCCTATCGTGAACTTGCCGCACTTGACGGAGAAGAAACCTGAGTGCTGCCACGACATTTCAGCAGCGCGCAGCGGAGATCGGCGCGCTGCTGCAGACTCAACCACTGGTTCGCGCTATCAACTTTCACAATACGTCGCAGGCCCAGGCGCATGTTTTCGAACCACAGTTTGAACTGTGCAGTCGGCATTTTTCTCCAGTGACAGAACAGGACCTGGATGCCTATCTGACTACCGGCCATTGGCATAAGGATAAGCCGGGTGTAATTCTGGCGTTTTACGAAGGCTATCGAAACAACTACGACGTGGTACTGCCATTGCTGGAAAAATACGGCCTGATCGGCTGGTTTTTTGTTATCACCGGATTCATTGAGGCAGCAACAGCGGATCAGCTGAATTATGCCGACGAGCACGGGATTGGGATAGAGAGCCGCGAATACTCGGACGGCCGCTATGCGCTTACCTGGAGGGAGATCCGGGACCTCGATTCGCACGTCATCGCCAGTCATGCCCGTAGCCATGAGGAACTGGCCGCGATGGATGAGTCTGAAATGGAAGCTGAGATCCTCGGTTCACAGCAAAAGTTTGTCGACCATCTCGGCCATCCGGTGCGCACCTTCGTCTCCAGAGGAGGACCGGCTCACGGTGAAAACGAACGCGTTGATCGCCTGGTAGCGGCCGCCGGACATCAAATCGTATTTTCAAATTTCAAGATACAACGGCTGCCCTGACAGCGAGGCGACGATCGCCGCCAGTCTGGGCGGGGCCGGTGCTATTTGTGCGTTTGCTCGGGTGTCACGTGGCTTCAGCCCTTGCATTGGCAGGTTCGCCTGACTTTTCTTCAATCTTTTGTAAACGGGCTTGTACGAGTTCGGCAAATTCCGGCCGCCAGTCGGGATCGTCGATACGCAGCAATTCGCGAACACCACGGCATTTGATCAGCGAGTCCAGTCTGCGTTTGCTGCCAGCGAAATTGGCCGGGTCATTGCCATAGGTCAGTTGACGAACGTAGGCACCCTGCATCGCGGAGAAAATATTGCCGAGGATCATGCCGAACCGTAATCGTTCTCCGTGGCTGAGATCGGCATAGGATTTAATTCCGCGTGAATACAATTCCATGACTTCCGCATTAATAATGAATATCTCCCGGATTCGATTACCGCTTTTGACGTTTCGCTCAAAGGCAGCGAGTTCCGTGGACTTCTGACTCATCGACAGCTCGTGTGTATTCTGGCGAATCTGAACTGCCAGGTACACCAACGAGGCGACGACGGCGACGGCACCGACTATTTCGGCAATTGCGGCCCATTCCTCAATCGACATTGTTTAAACTCCCAATCTTTTATTGTCAGGCAGATTCGCTTCTTAAATCAGCAGTCAGGCAATTACTTCGAAGTATGCGTTGAAATAGTGATCCCGCATTCGAGACCAGACGCTTCAGCACCCTTAAGTTCCTGCACCAGTTGACTATATATTACTTGTCCACCAGTCTGGACGGCCGGGCTTTCGGGCGTTGTACCGCTAATTCATACCAGTCGGCAATAGCAGATGCGGTTTTCCAGTCGCTGTTTGCTGTTACCCGGCAATCTTCGAGCATTGAGACAAACGATGACCAAGTTTCACAAAATTCTAATCGCCAATCGTGGCGGTTGGAATGGTGCATCACGGTCCGCGGTCCGGAATGCCTGCTACCTCGTCGGTACCATCGCATGCTCGGAGAGATCGATTAATTTGCAGGTTCGCAATAGGGTCTTGTCTGCACACAAACGTTGCACTGATGTCGCACATTCACTGTGCAATACGCTGCCAATGCTTTCTGAGGCAGTGTCGCATCGCCGATCCGATTCAATCCAGCGGCCATACACCTAGCCGAACGACGGCGGCGTCTTCCGCTGCCGTGGCGTCGATAGCTTCGCCTTGCCGTATACGGTTGATCCCGTAGCCTGACGTTGCCAGTTCACTAATTACGGTCTGAGCCCGGTAGCGCGCCAGCCGGTTCAAGGCTGTTTCCGCGACCATTTCATTGTCGACCAGTGCATCGAAAACGGCCCGATAGTATGCAGCATCCTTGCTCGGATGATTATTAGTGGTCGCGCGTTGACTGGCGGATAAGCGCTGCTCTGAAAACTCGTCCAGCACTGTCCACACCTTAACATCACTAAAATCGATGGATCCCTCGTCGGCCTGACCGGGCGGACCGCTGCTAGTCGCCAGCACAACGTGCAGAACGATTTGCTGCAGCGCCAGTGCCTTACGATCCGCTACCGGATCGTAACCCGGGTGCACGATCAGGCCGAGCCCGGGTCGCTGCGCCAGCGTCGATTTCAGGGCTGCAAGCTTGTCCGCAGTGGCGTCATCGATTGTCGCACTGCCTGCGGGAAAGGCGAGCCGCTCCAGATCGATGCCCGGCCGGTCGACGAGCATGGCCAGCGTTTCGAACGGCGTGCTCGTCAGTTCCTTCACGTAGCCGGCGATGACATCGCGAAGGGCGTTACCCGGAAAGAAGCCGGATGTCGCGGGCCGGCGACCCGGCGGCATATTTAAAGAGCTAACGCCGCTGCCGTCCTCAAGCAACGCGACGGCCAGTGGCAGATCGAGATTCGCGCTTGCCGCATTCGCAACCGAAGTGCCGAACTGCACATTGCGAACCACAAGCTCGTTCTCGAGTACAAGCTCATCGTCCTCGATCGACCAGCGCAAATTCATATCCACATTGCCGCCGTCGATTCGACGCCCGAGCACCTCGGCAACAAACGGCGACACAGCTGACAAAGGTATCTGCTGCACGTTGAGCACGGCGTGTGTCGGACCCTGCGGCCGTGATGGCAGCCACTCCGCGGAGAATTCACCGGTCCCGGTTTCGGCCACGCGACCCGTCATTGAAACCACCCTGGCCACTTCACCGTCGGGCCCTCGCTGCGTGATCATGCCGACGACGTCGTCGGACCTCAGCTCTCGAGGCAGCGAAACCCTCGTGTCGACATACACCAGTCGTCCGCCTGACACGTCGACGTTTTCGATCCACGCCGGCGAATTGGCGGCATTGAACCACAAGGCCTGCAACCACGACGGCACGTTCAATTCGCCAGCGGCCTGTTGTTCCACAATCAGCCAGGGACGCTCAAGTCGCAGCGAATCAACTGCCATTGGCACGAGCGAGGAGGTATCAAACACAATGCCCACGCCTTCCACAGCCGCGGCGCCAAACAGCGACCGCCCGTCCTTCAGTTCCGATATGTCCAGCTCGCGCAGGTGGAGGCTCGCTTCAACTCGTGCCTGGTCCGGCGACCACACAATCGTGCCGTCGCTCCGGAAAGCCGCTGCAGACCAGGTAAAGCCTGGCCCCGCGTCGAGATAAGGCTCCAGGACCGACGCATCGTCTACGGCCACGCCGAAACGAATCGTCGTTGCGTCCGGTCCGGCCGCCAGTTGGCCGCGTGCATCCAGGCGCGCGTCCCCGTTGATCGTCGCCGATATTGACCACGGATTGTCCGCAACGGAGCCTGAAAGTTCTTCTGCCGCGAATTCAAGATCGTGAAAAACGAACAGCGAGGCCTCCCCACCCGTCGAGTCCCGGCGGAGAGATGCCCGCAGCTCCCCGCGATGAATCGTCAGTCGGGCAATTCTTGCATTCGCCAGCGAAGGTTTCCGGGCAAGCAAACGTCGAAAGGCCGAGGACAATCGGGAGATTTCGGCGGCCCCGCCTTGCGTATTTCGCAGGTCAAGACGCGGTCGTATAACGTTAACCTCCCGCAGTATCCATGCCCTCTCAAGGAGGCTTGCGGGATGAATACCTGCTGCGAACCCTTCGATCGAAACCTGCAGTGTGTTTTGCGGTCCAATTAGACTAAGGTTGGTGACAGATACAGTCAGCGTAAACGGGTTCACCAAAACGGAATCGATCGTAAGCGAGATTCCGGCCTCCGGTTCCAGCATTGACTTCAGTTCGCGCTCAAGGAGGCGCGGCGCCAGGAGTGACACGGCCAGGGCATAGGCACCAACAGCGGCTGCGACAAGAATTGCCATTTTGATCCAACGCTGTTGCTGCAAACTACTGCTCCGCCCGGTTCCCGGTGCATCACGCTGTCATGTCGTTATCGCAGGAAGCGCGACGCGTTCCATCGACTGAGGACTGAACTAATGAGGAGCATGAGCGTGGCACGAGAGATGAGAAGGTTCAATGGTATTCCGCGATGCGGCGGCCAGATCAACCCTAAGGTAGTGTTTGCCATCGCCCTGACTGCCATCGTCGTTCTGGCCGCTGCGTTTTGGCTGCTGCGCAAGCCCGCGCCTGAACCTATACCCGCGCCTGGACGGCCACTCGAAACGGTCGCACCGGCAGAATCGGCTGCCGAGCGCGGCGACAGCGCGCGCGAAATTATCGACGAACTCCGGTCCGGTCAAAACGGGGTCAACTATGCCGAGGCCTATGAGCGCGCGCGTGAATTTCAGTCCGAGGGACGATTCGCTGATGCACAACTGTTGTATTTTTTTGCCGCTCGCGGGGGTCACGGACCGGCGGCATTCGACCTTGCGTCGTTTTACGATCCGACCCGTCCTGCCGGCGAAGCAAACGTGGTTGACGAGCCCGACCCGTTCCAGGCATACCGGTGGTACAAGACTGCTAGCGAAGCCGGCGATGAATCCGCTGCCGTGCGCTTGACCGAACTGCGGGCATGGGCCGCAGCCGCTGCCGGGACCGGCGATCCGGCAGCAGAGCGGCTCTTATTGCAATGGGAGTAGTTTGCCATGTTCAGTAATCCGATCAATTCTCGCGTTACCATCTTTGCCTGTGTTGTCCTGGCCACATGGGTACTCGGCGTGGCACAAGCGCAGGGAACCCGACCGCTCGTTCAAGAGGGCAAGTCAGCGCTGTATCAGCGTGTTATTGCTGTGCCCGGCGCGGTTCTGGCCGACGATGCGAGCGCGACGTCCGAGACGCGCGGAGTGCCGCCGTTTTCGACATACTACGTTTATGCCCGTGAGAATAACGACGGCCAGGACTGGCTACAGGTTGGCACCGACAGCAACGGTGCAATCGAAGGCTGGCTGGCGGCGGACCAGGCCGTCGACTGGAAGCAGACGCTGACCGTCGCATTCCGCGACCCGGCGCAGCATGAACGCGTGTTGTTGTTTGGCGATCGCGAGTCCCTTAAAAAACTGATCGACGATAATGACGCTGCGACATACCGGCGACTTCGCGAGCAGGCGGCGGCCGGAGAGCTTGCCGAGTCACCGGTGGTTGCCATACAACCGGAACATAACGTGGATATCCGCCGCGATTTTTACCTCGTGCCGATCTTGAGTCACGAAGATGTCCTGATCAGCGGACAGCAGGGACGACTGTTGCGTGTTGCCACGGTGCCGTTACAGGATTCGCCAGAGATCGTGCAGGCCTACCGGACCGGCCTCGTGTTCGTCATTGATTCGACAGTGTCGATGCGGCCCTATATCGAGACCACCCGCGACGTGATGCAAGGCGTCTATCGTTCGATCGAAAATGCCGAGCTGTCGGACCGGGTCAGCTATGGACTCGTCGAGTACCGGGATAATGTCGAGGCGGTGCCTGGGCTCGACTTTGTGTCCCGCAAGGTTGCCAGTTTGGCGGACGGCAGCAGCGGCGATGAATTCCTGTCACGAATCCGTACCGTGCAGGCATCTACGATGTCGAGTGAAGGCTTCAACGAAGATGCCTACGCCGGCATTGAAACGGCAATTGGCGAAATTGACTGGAGCGGCTATTACGCGCGTTACATTATTCTGATTACCGACGCCGGTCCGCGTTCGGGATCAGATCCGCTGTCGAAAACGGGGCTGGATGCCACGTCGCTCAGTCGCCTCGCCGCGGACAAAGACATCGTCATCGGCGTATTCCACCTGAAGACGCCCGCCGGCGCCGACAATCACGAGTACGCAGAAAGCGAATACCGCGCGCTGTCATCGGTCAGTGGTATCGGCGATTTCTACTACCCGGTCCCGACCGGTGACGTGAGCCAGTTCGAAACCGCATTGACGACATTGACTGAACAACTAACCGAGCAGGTGCGTGCAGCGGCCAGTGGCCAACCGCCGACGGCGCGCCAGGCGTCGTCAGCGAACACAACGCAGCTCGAGGCATTTCAGGAAAAAGTCTCCCGCCTTGGCTACGGCCTGCGCATGCGCTATCTGAAGGAGCAAAGTGGTCAGGGCGTGCCGTCCCTGTTCAATGCCTGGGTTATCGATCGGGACTTTGACAATCCGACAGAACGCGATCTCGACGTGCGCGTGCTGCTAACGCGGAATCAGCTCAGCGACCTGCATGAAGTCCTGCAAAGGGTACTGATAACGGCCGAGGAAGGCGCACTTGCACCGGACGATTTCCTCGACGAGTTAAAGAGCCTTGCTGCAAGCGTCAGCCGCGATCCGCAAGCAGCGAAAACGGCGACGCGGGCGGTAGGCGGTCAGAGCCTCGCGGACCTTGGTTACATGCGCGAATACCTGGAAGGTCTGCCCTACAGGAGCGAGGTCATGAATCTTGACCTCAGCATCTGGGAACAGTGGCCGGCGCAGCGGCAATTCGAATTTATCAATCAGCTCGATGGCAAGGTCGCCTACTATCAGGGGCTGCACGACAACGCTGATCTGTGGGTATCACTCGACGGCGGTCCGGTTGATGGTGACTCGGTCTACCCGCTTTTGCTGGAGGCTTTGCCCTGACTGCGCCCGTCTTTTCGCTGCGCGATGTAGTGAAAAGTTATGCAGCGGGAGGCAGCGAGTTTCGATTGAACATTCCACGGCTCGATATACAACGCGGGGCGAAGCTGGCGTTTGTCGGCGAGAGTGGTTCCGGCAAAAGTACCTTGCTCGAACTTCTGGCAATGATCCTCCGGCCCTCGGCCAGCGAAGCCTTTTTTTTTCAGCCGCAGCCCGACGGTGACGCCCTCGATATCAGCGCGGCATGGCAGGCCGGGGACCCCGACATCATGGCCTCATTGCGCAGCCGGCATATCGGTTATGTGCTGCAATATGGCGGCCTGCTACCGTACCTGACGGTGCGTGAAAACATCGAACTGTCGCGGCAATTGCTGGGCATGCCGTTGGAGGAAGTAGCCGGGCACTGGGCAGAGAGACTCAATATCACCGCTCAGCTCGAGAAGCGCCCGGCGGAATTATCTGTAGGACAGCGCCAGCGCGTAGCGATCGCGCGCGCACTCGCGCACGATCCATCGGTGCTGATCGCGGATGAACCTACTGCGGCCGTTGATCCACCCAATGCCGAACGCATCATGAGCATCATGGTCGGCCTGGTCGAGGAAATGGGGGTAACGTTAATCGTCGCGAGCCACGCCCATCGCCTTATGCGTGAGGCTGGCCTTCGCATGATCGATCATCGAATCACGCCGGAGGTTGGGAACTCGATGCAGGTGACGGTATCCGATGTCGCGGAATGATTCGCAATCCGGCCTGCTATTCAGACTCGCGTGTCGCGATTTTGCTCACGAGCGGGTCATGTCAGCATGCTTTGTTTTATCTCTTAGCGCCGTATTGCTGCCACTACTGGTTTTGTTTGGGCTGAAGTTCGGCATCATCTCCAATCTGCTGTCGCCACTGAATGAGGACCCGCGTTACCGTCAGATTCTGCCAACGGGCAGTGGCCGATACGGTCCCGAATGGTTCGAGGCCATGTCGGGTCGTTCCGACGTCGAATTCATCGTGCCTCGTACGCGCGCCATTGCGGCCAGTATGCGACTGCGCGCGCCCCAGAGCGGTGCCGGGCGCATCATTAGTGTCGAATTGATACCGTCAGCCGCGGGCGATCCGGTCCTCGATGGGCTAGCGACGCCAGTGGGATTCGAGCAGATCGTCCTGTCGCTCGATGCGGCGGACAAACTCGGCGTCGACAACGGTAATTCGATCGAGGGCATCGTGTCGCGCACTTACGCGGACGAACAGCAAACGGTACTGCTGCCTTTGCGGATCGCCGGTGTGGCATCGGCCGCCGCATTTTCTCGTGACGGTATGTTCGTATCGCAGGATCTGATCGTGGCGATTGAGGATTTCAGGGATGGCCGGGCGGTGCCGGAACTCGCTTGGGAAGGCAGCCAAACGTCAGACGGTCCGCGCTACTTTGCAGGCTTCAGGCTTTACGCGCGCGAGCTCGGCGACGTTGCGGGTTTAAGAACGGGACTGATTGATCAGGGAATCGACGTTCGCACACGACTGGCCGATATTGAACTCGTGCAGGCGCTGGATCGAAACCTGACCGTCGTTTTCTGGATTATCGCTGTGATCGCCGCTGCCGGATACGGACTGGCCTTCGGCAGCAGCGTCTGGGCCAACGTCGATCGCAAACGGCGTGAGTTCAGCGTACTTCGCCTGACCGGATTTCGGAGTCGCGGCATCGTCTGGTTTCCGATCGTCCAGGCAATGCTGACCGGCGTTCTCGGCTGGGGTCTGGCAATTGTGGTCTTCTTTCTGGTTCAGGCCGGACTGAATGCATTGTTCGCAGACAGCATTGGCGGCGACCAGCCGGTGTGCCGTCTAATGCCGCTGCATTTTTTCATTGCACTGGTTTTGACGCTGATTGCGGCGGCGTTTGCCGCGTTGCTGGGTGGCCTTCGGCTCTCACGACTTGAGCCTTCACTGGCGTTGCGCGAGGCATAGGCCGATGGCCATCGAACACGTCTGACTGTTTAAAAAGGGGTCGGAAACTAAAAAAGGGCTAACCGGCAAAATCGGCTTATCGATTTTTTAATTGGCGCGCCCGGAGAGATTGATTCAGATCGCCTTCGGGCGATCTTCACCCCTGCGGGGCGCCTGCGGCGTCCAAAACGCTGGCGCGTTTTGTCGAACAGCAGTCCTCATCCTCATCCAGACACACCAAATGAAAAAGGGCCCCGTGGGGGACCCTTTGTCATTTGGCGCGCCCGGAGAGATTCGAACTCCCGACCGCCTGGTTCGTAGCCAGGTACTCTATCCAACTGAGCTACGGGCGCGTTGTTTGCAAAAAATTGTGTGGCGGAGAGAGAGGGATTGATTCGCTCGTTCCACTCGCTCACCCTGCGGGCGCACTACGTGCGTCCAAACCGGCTTCGCCGGCTTGTCGAACCCACTTGTTTCATTTCGAGGGTTCGAATCTTAATCGTGGCGGAGAGAGAGGGATTCGAACCCTCGAAGGGCTTTTAACCCTTACTCCCTTAGCAGGGGAGCGCTTTCGACCACTCAGCCATCTCTCCGTTTGATCGAAATTCCACACCCTTGCCGGGCAGGGGGCGTGAGTTTACTGAGCGGATACCGTGAGGTAAAGCCGCAATTTAGGGATCACGTATCCCCGCCACCGGGTTCGGCACGCGCCGCGTTCTTTTCGCTTTGAATTCGTTCGAATATTTCTTCACGGTGCACGGCAACGTCCTTGGGGGCGTTGATGCCTATGCGAACCTGGTTTCCCTTCACTCCAAGGACTGTGATTGTGACATCGCTCCCGATCATCACAGTCTCTCCGGCGCGTCGCGTAAGGATCAGCATGACTTCCTATCTCCTGCCTCAATGGGGGCAAATCGCCCTTGTACGCACTCTTCTTGTTGTTAAGCGCTTGTTATTGTAGACGAAATTACCACTGGATGCGGTGCGGGCACCAGTAATATTTTGTCAAATTGGAAATTAGCAGGGGCGTTTAGCCAAGCTTCGTCTGGACCCAGCCCGGCACAGAGCCCAGTGCGGCATCAAGCGCCGCCGGATTACTGCCACCGGCCTGCGCGAAATCGGGCCTGCCGCCGCCCTTGCCGCCGACCTGCTCTGCGACGGCTTTGATGACATCGCCTGCCTTGATACGGTCGAGATTATCTTTGGTGACACCTGCGGCGAGTCTTACCTTGCCGTCTTCGACGGAACCCAGCACCACGACAGCGCTCTTTAGCTTGTCCTTGAAGCGGTCCACGGCGTCGCGCAGTGTTTTTGCGTCGGCACCGTCCATGCGACTCGCCAGGACCTTGATGCCCTTGATCTCAGTGACGTCCTCATTGACGCCCGCGGCGCCTGTCAGCAGCTTCTGCCGCGTAGCCGCGAGTTCTTTTTCCAGTTCGCGGTTGCGGCGCAGCAGCTGTTCAACTTTTACGGCCACCTGATCACGCCTGCTTTTCAATACTGCTGCTATCTGGTCGAGGCTCTCTTGATTCGCGTCGATCCAGCGCAATGCCCCCTGTCCGGTCAGCGCTTCGATTCGCCGCACGCCTGATGCCACGCCACTCTCCGACATGATTTTAAAGATGCCTATGTCGCCCGTGCTCCTGACGTGGGTGCCACCGCAGAGCTCCACCGAGAATCCCTCGCCAAGGCGCAGCACCCGCACTTCGTCGTCGTATTTTTCGCCGAACAGCGCGATGGCGCCGGATGCCACGGCATCGTCGTAAGGCATCAAACTGGTCTCGGCGGGAATATTGCGGCGAATCTCCGCATTGACGAGACCCTCAATTTCATGCAACTGATCTGTGGTCACTGCCTCGTAATGCGAGAAATCGAAACGCAGACGATCGGGCGCAACCAGCGAACCCTTCTGCTGCACATGATCGCCCAGCACCTGCCGCAGCGCTGCGTGCATGAGATGAGTCGCGGAATGATTGAGCACGGTCGCCGCGCGGCGCTCGCCGTCGACCCGTGCAGTGATGCTGTCACCGACCGCTATCTTTCCCTTGGCCACACGGCCGAAGTGAATATTCGCTTTGCCTGCCTTGCGCGTATCGCTCACGACAAACGATCCGGCGTCGCATTCAATGACGCCGGTATCGCCGACCTGTCCGCCGCTTTCGGCATAGAATGGCGTGGCGTCGAGAATGAGCGCACCCTCGTCACCTTCTGTCAGCGTATCGACGTCAGCGCCATCCGCGTACATCGCCTTGACCTCGCCAGTCGCTTCGACGCCTTCGTAGCCGGAAAAAGAAGTTGTCAGGTCGGTGCGAATCGCCGCCTCGTCAGCCGTGCCAAACTTGCTCGCGGCGCGGGCGCGCTGCCGCTGCTGATCCATTTCCGCCTCAAAGCCCGACTGGTCGATTGTCAGATCGCGCTCACGCGCAATATCGGCCGTCAGATCGACGGGAAAGCCGTACGTGTCGTACAGCTTGAAAACGATATCGCCGGGCAGTTCAGTCCCCTGCAAGTCACCAATAGCGGATTCCAGCATCTCCATGCCCTGGTCCAGCGTCTCTGCAAAGCGCCGCTCTTCCTTCAGCAGCACCTTTTCGACGTGGGCACGGGCTTTGACGAGCTCCGGATAGGCCTCGCCCATTTCATCGCAGAGCGGCTTCACAAGCTTGTGAAAAAACGCATCGTTCACGCCCAGTTTCTTGCCGTGGCGTATCGCGCGCCGAATGATCCGGCGGAGCACATATCCCCGGCCCTCATTGCCGGGCAGCACGCCATCTGTAATGAGAAATGAACAGGCACGAATATGATCGGCGATGACGTTCAGCGAACTGGAGCCATCGGTCTTGACGCCGAGTATGCCTGCCGTCTCGTCGATTAACCTGGCAAATAAATCAATTTCGTAGTTGCTGTGCACGCGCTGCATCACAGCCGCCGTACGCTCCAGTCCCATACCCGTATCAACCGACGGCTTCGGCAGCGGCGTCATCTCGCCACTCGCGGCGCGATCGAACTGCATGAAGACGAGATTCCAGATTTCGACAAATCGATCACCGTCTTCATTGGGCGAACCGGGTGGGCCGCCCGCGACGTCTTCACCGTGGTCATAGAAAATTTCGCTACAGGGACCGCAGGGGCCCGTATCGCCCATCGACCAGAAATTATCTTTCGCACCCATGCGTGTGAAACGCCCGGGGTCGACTTTCATTGTCTTCAGCCAGATGTCGGCCGCTTCATCGTCATCCTCGAAAACAGTCACCCACAGTTTTTCCGGCGGCAGTCCCAGCACTTTCGTCAGAAATTTCCAGGCGTAGCGAATAGCATCTTCCTTGAAGTAATCGCCAAAACTGAAGTTACCGAGCATCTCAAAGAAGGTGTGATGGCGGGCCGTATAACCGACGTTTTCCAGATCGTTATGTTTGCCCCCGGCACGCACGCAGCGCTGTGACGATACGGCGCGCTGGTAGGGACGCTGGTCGTCGCCGAGGAAAACGTCCTTGAACTGCACCATGCCGGCATTGGTGAAAAGCAGGGTTGGATCGTTGCCCGGCACAAGAGGCGAGCTGGCGACAATCTCGTGCCCCTGACTCTCGAAGAATTCCAGAAAGGCGCGGCGTAATTCGTTACTGGTCATGCGTTTCATGACGGAATTGTGGGGTACTTGGACTGAATTGCAAAGACTAAAGGGGTCAGAGGCCTATTCAGACTTTGTTAACCGCGAACTGGATCTGTTCCTGCTCGAAACCGCGATACTGCAAAAATCGCATCTGGCGGGCCTTTTCACTGAATTCAGTGGGCAACGCAGCACCAAATTTTCGCACCCGGACATCGTTAGCGAGATCAAACCAGTCCGGTGCCTTTTCCCGCAAAGCGTCCTGTATGCAGGAAGAAGAGACGCCGCGCTCTTTCAGTTCCTGGCGAATGCGTACCGGACCTTTGCCCTGGCTGATACGGGACTGCGCGAAACTCTCGGCAAAACGTCCGTCGTTTTGCAGGCCGTCTGTCGTCAGCCGGAGAACCGCCTCGGTGGCGATGTCGGCGTCGTATCCCGCCCTTGCCAATTTGTCGATGAGCTCGGTCTGGGCATATTCCCGCCGCGCCAGGTAATCCATCGCTTTCTTGCGCGCTTCTTTCGGGTCATTAAAGCGATCGACTTCTTCCGTCTGGAAGAGGTCGGCGTTCAGTTCGTGAATGGACTTTGGTTCAGTCACTCGCGCAGGACGAGACGCTAAGCAGACATTTTAGGCCTGCTTGGCGACCGCCGCCTTGTCCGCCTTGGCAGCTTTGGCAGCGTCGGCGGCTTCCGCCTCTGCTGCTGCCTCGGCGATCTGCTCCTTGCTGGGCAGCAGAACGGAGCGAATCTGCTTCTCGATGTCGGCGCTGATCTCGGGGTTTGCTTTGAGAAATTCGCGAACGTTTTCCTTGCCCTGGCCAATGCGGTCATTGCCATAGCTGTACCAGGAGCCGGCTTTATCAATGATGCCCTGATTGACGCCATGCTCAATGAGCTCGCCCTCGCGGGAAATGCCTTCGCCGTAGAGGATTTCGAATTCCGCCATTTTGAAAGGCGGCGCAACCTTGTTCTTGACGACTTTGACGCGAGTCTGGTTGCCGGTGACTTCGTCGCCTTTCTTGATTGCGCCGATACGGCGAATGTCGAGGCGGACGGAGGCGTAAAATTTGAGCGCATTACCGCCGGTTGTCGTCTCCGGGCTGCCGAACATCACACCAATCTTCATGCGAATCTGGTTGATAAAAATAACCATGGCATTCGAGCGCTTGATGTTGCCGGTCAGTTTCCGGAGCGCCTGGGACATCAGCCGAGCCTGCAGACCCATGTGCGAATCGCCCATCTCGCCTTCAATTTCCGCTTTTGGCGTGAGCGCGGCAACCGAATCGACGACGATGACATCGACGGCGCCGGAACGAACCAGCATATCGGTGATTTCCAGTGCCTGCTCGCCGGTATCCGGCTGCGACACCAGCAACTCGTCGACATTGACGCCGAGCTTTTGCGCATAGTTGGGATCAAGCGCGTGCTCCGCATCGACGAAGGCCGCTGTGCCGCCTGCCTTCTGTGCTTCCGCGATGACCTGCAGGGTCAGGGTGGTCTTGCCGGAAGATTCCGGGCCGTACACTTCGACCACCCGGCCTTTCGGCAGGCCGCCTATGCCGAGCGCGGCATCCAGACCGATTGAGCCCGTGGAAATCGCTTCGATATCCCGGGCAACGCCCCCATCGCCGAGGCGCATGACTGAGCCCTTGCCAAACTGTTTTTCGATTTGTCCGAGTGCTGCAGCCAGTGCCTTTTTGCGATTGTCATCCATTAGTCAGCGCCATTCCGTCTGTGAAAAGTTAATGCCGGATTATCCCATAATTCGACCCTTTCAGCAGTCCGCGTTGGTGCCTGAAATTGAGCAATCTTTGAAGTATTGGCGCGAAGCTATTGTTTCAACGGGTGGTACTGAACGCCGCCACGGCCCGAGACGGATTCGACCAGCTCGAAATCTGACCACGACAGCTCGGCCGGTCGCGCCAGGCGCACATCCTGGAAGGTCCGCGCGCGTCTCGCGACCGTAATATGCGGTCGATAGACGCGATCTTCGGGATGGACGCCGAAGCCTGTCACCAGCGTCTGCAGCGTTTCGAACAGGCTCGTCAGCTCAGGCGGCACGATTTTGGCGTGCAGACAGGCGATCTTCGGCCGTTGCCAGTACGTAAGCGTGTCGAACCTGAGTCTTATTTCCGCCGCCGTGATGCCTGCTGCCGCGGCCTGCAGCTCGCCAATACGCTGCTCCGGAAAATTACCGAGAAATACCAGGGTCACGTGCCAGTTCTGCCGATCGACGCTGTCACCTTCTATGGTGGAAAGGACCGGCGTGATCAGGTCACGTAGATACTCCCGCTGCCGGTGCGACGGCCACAGGGCAAAAAACAGCTTTTTGTCAGCCAATGCTGCCAATCCTCCCGACGAGTCCCCGCAGGGCGATGAGGACGGTCTGCCGCCTGATGGCCTCGCGATCGCCCGCAAGCATCAGTTGTTCAGCCTCTGCGACGATATTCCCCGCATGCCGGACCGCCCAGCAGGTCCACACCGTACCCACAGGCTTGGCTGCCGTACCGCCATCCGGTCCCGCCACGCCGCTGACACTCACCGCAAGATCAGCGCCACTCAGTTTGAGCACGCCCGCCGCCATCTCGCGGACGACGGCTTCGCTGACTGCGCCGTGTTGTTCAAGCGTCCGCGGCGCTACACCCAAAAGGGATTCCTTGGCGCCGTTCGAGTAACTGACGATGCCATAAGCGAAACACTGTGAACTGCCGCTGACATCGGTGATCGCCTTCGCGATCCAGCCGCCTGTGCAGGACTCGGCGGTCGCTGCCGTTCGCCCTGCAGCACAGAGCTCGCGGACAAGCGCCGTCGCTGCCGCCCGGACGGAATCTTCGCTACTCATGCAGACAGGCCCTGTAGACCGTCAGGTGACTTTCTACCATTGCCGCAACGGCGAATTCGTCGCGCATTCGCTGTCGCCCTGCCGCGCCCATCTCCTGACGCATCTCAGGCTCCTGAATCATCACCTCAATAGCCCGCTGTAGTCCGTCCAGATCACGAAGCGCCACCAGGACGCCGGTCTTGCGGTTCACGACGGCCTCTTTCGCGCCGGCGGTATCGAAAGCGATGACCGGCAGGCCCGCGGCAGCCGCCTTTAGCATGGCAACGCCAAGCCCTTCTTTTTCGGCGGGATGCACGAGCAGATCGAAGGCGCCGAGGTAGTGATCGAGATCGTCACGAAAGCCGGCGAAACGCACCGCGCCGGAGAGGCCCAGTTTTCTGGTGAGCAGGCGGGTCGCCTCCTCGTGCTCGCCAGCGCCGAAAAAGACGACCTTGATATGCGGGTAGGCGGTGAGCAGTCCGGGCAGTACGTCTAACAGGAAGCGATGGCCCTTGCGCGGGATCAGCTGTGCCACAACCGCGATGGCAAAGGCTTTGTCGCTGATCTCGAATGCGTCTTGCAAGACCTTGCGATCGGGCTCCGCTTGCATGCTCTCGACATCCACGGCATCGCGAATCACGGCAAGCTTGTGCGGCTCAAGACCGTTTTCGCGCAGCAGAGATGCGATGTTGTCTGAAATTGCGATGACGGTGGCGAACGGCCAGTAGCGTATGGCGGCCAGCCGCGACGCTTCGGCATTGTCAACTCGGCGTGACAGCACGGCAGGCACCTTCGCGAGGAAGGCTGACCAGCCGCCCGGCAGATCGGCGCCGCGGCGGCTGTGACAATGGACCAGGTCAGGTCGTTCGCGTCGCAGCAGTCGATACAGGCGCCAGGCGAACCGCAGATCGTGATCGCCCTTGCACGGCACATTGGCAACCGGCACCCCCGCCTGACGGGCGACGGCGTTGATCGCAGAGTCCGGCGTGCATACCAGCAGGCATTCAACACCGGCCTTGATCAACCCTTTGACGAGCCACACCACCTGCTGGGGCCCGCCGTAGAAGTGCCGGCCAGTTTCGATATGGACGATTTTCACGGTCTGGTGACTGGCATCGACTTCATTAAATGCAGAGGCTAGCATGGTCGGCCGCTGCCGCCGACACAAAGCCACGCCAGATGAATGCCGCTGTGAGTTCTGTCCATACGCCAATGATGCAGCAGTACCTGCGCATCAAGGCCGAGTACCCGGACATGCTGTTGTTCTATCGCATGGGCGACTTCTACGAGCTGTTTTTTGACGACGCCCGGCGCGCAGCAAGGCTTCTCGACATCACGCTGACCGCGCGTGGCAAGACAGGCGGCGAGCCGATTCCCATGGCTGGCGTACCCTATCACGCCGCCGAAAATTATCTGGCGAGGCTGGTTCGCCATGGCGAGTCGATCGCCATTTGTGAACAGACCGGCGATCCGGCAACCAGCAAGGGTCCGGTAGAGCGGGAGGTCATGCGGGTGGTCACGCCAGGTACCCTGACGGACGAGGCCCTGTTACCGGAGACCCGCGACAACCTGGTTGCGGCGATTTGTTCAGAGGCCGAGTGCATCGGGCTGGCCTGGCTGGACCTCGCCGGCGGCCGTTTTCGTCTCACCGAAATCAACGGGCTGGAGGCACTTGGCGGCGAACTGGAGCGCCTGCGTCCTGCTGAAATCATCGTCAGCGAAGACGCAGCATCGCGCTTTGGCCTGCGCGAGGAAGTTCGCGTGACGCGCCGGCCGCCATGGCACTTTGAGCATGACAGCGCCACGAGACTGCTGTGCGCGCAATTCGGGACCAAAGATCTTTCCGGCTTCGGTTGCGATGCACTCGGCGCAGGCGTGTCTGCGGCAGGCGCATTGCTGCAATACGTCAATGACACGCAAAAGTCGGCCCTGCCACATCTCACGTCAGTCGCCGTCGAGCACAGCGACGACGCAGTCATCATGGACGGTCCCACGCGACGCAACCTCGAGCTTGAAGAGAGCCTGACGGGACACGAACGGCACACGCTGGCAGGCGTCATGGACCGTTGCCGTAGCCCGATGGGAAGCCGCCTGCTTAAACGCTGGATTCAGCGGCCGCTGCGTGACCCGCACACCCTGCGAGGCCGCTATCAGGCTATAGAGACCTTGATATTCGCACGCGCGACGGAAGCGGTGCAGACCAGTTTGCACGGCATCGGCGATATCGAACGCATTCTGTCACGGGTCGCCTTGCGCTCGGCACGGCCACGCGATTTCCGCCAGCTCGAGACTGCGCTGTCACGCGTTCCCGATCTGAAGCTGCAACTGAAGTCGCTGCAGTCGCCGGTCCTCGAGAAAATCACCGCCAGCATCGGCGATCACGGTCGCGAACGAGCGCTACTGCAGAAAGCCATCATCGACAATCCACCGATGCTGATTCGCGACGGCGGCGTTATTGCACCAGGATTCGATGACGAGCTCGATGAACTGCGGTCCATTGCCGACAACGCGGACCAGTATCTCCTCGATCTGGAAGCGGCAGAAAAGAAGCGCACCGGCATTGCGAATCTGAAACTTGGCTATAACCGCGTGCACGGTTATTACATCGAGATCAGCAAAGCCCAGTCTGCCAGGGCCCCCGACAACTACACCCGTCGGCAAACGCTGAAATCCGCGGAGCGCTACATCACGCCGGAACTCAAAGCGTTCGAAGGCAAGGTCTTAAGCGCCCGCGAACGCGCTCTCGCGCGCGAGAAGGTTTTGTACGAAGGGCTTATCGATCAGCTCTCAGCCGTGCTGCCATCGCTGCAGGAAACTGCGACCGGCCTCGCCGAACTGGATGTCATCGCGTCATTTGCCGAGCGTGCAGAGACCCTGGACTTAAGCAAACCCGAAATTGACAACTCCCCGGTGATAGAGATTCGCGGCGGGCGTCATCTCGTCGTGGAACAGGTCATTGATACGCCGTTCATCGCCAACGACCTGTCGATGCACGACGGGCGCAAGCTGCTGGTGATCACCGGTCCGAATATTGGCGGCAAGTCGACTTATATGCGCCAGGTTGCCTTGATGACCGTTCTGGCCCACATCGGCAGCTTTGTGCCGGCGGAACAGTTCCGAATCGGACCCATCGATCGCATTTTTACCCGCATTGGCGCATCCGATGACATTGCCGGCGGCCGTTCGACGTTCATGGTGGAAATGACCGAGACAGCCACCATCCTGAATAACGCGACGGCGACAAGCCTTGTACTAATGGATGAGATTGGCCGCGGCACCAGCACTTTCGACGGTTTATCGCTTGCCTGGGCAGCCGCTCATCACATGGCAGGCAAGGTGCGTGCTTTCACCCTGTTTGCCACCCATTATTTCGAACTCACGGCGCTAGCTGACGAGTTGCCTGCCTGCAGCAATGTGCATCTCGACGCCACGGAGCACGACGGGCAACTGGTGTTTCTGCATGCGGTGAAGCCGGGTCCCGCCAATCAGAGCTACGGCTTACAGGTCGCTGCACTTGCAGGCGTGCCCCCCATTGTTATTAGGCGTGCGAAAGGCTATCTCACTGAGCTCGAAGCGCGCGAACCGCGCGATCATCCGCAGGCGTCGCTAGCGCTGTTCGCACCGGTCCAGGCAGATATCGACCCGCTGGCGGAAGCCCTCGATGATATCGATCCGGATGAGCTGACGCCCCGACAGGCACTGGAAACACTTTATGCGTTGAAAAAAGTTCGCAACGACTCGCAGGAATAATCGCGGAATCGCTCTGTGTGCTTACTCGGCTTGTGTAACGCGAACGCGAATACCCGTTTCCCGTAATTGCTCAGCCGACACTTCTCCTGGCGCGTTCGTCAGCGGACAACTCGCCGTCTGCGTTTTTGGAAATGCGATCACGTCGCGAATGCTGTCCGCTCCAGCCATCAGCATGACCATGCGATCGAGACCGAACGCGATGCCGCCATGCGGCGGGCAGCCAAACTGCAGTGCACGTAATAGAAAGCCGAATTTTTCCTCTGCTTCCTCGTCACTGATGCCCAGCAGTTCAAAGACAGCGGCCTGCATGGCACGGTCATGAATCCGTATCGAGCCACCGCCAATTTCCGAGCCGTTCAGCACCATATCGTAGGCGCGCGACAGCACTTCTCCCGGATTCGCCCTGACATCGTCGGGATCGGCTACTGAAGGCGCCGTAAACGGATGATGCAGCGAGGTCCAGCGTTTCGACTGCGCGTCTTTCTCAAACATCGGAAAATCGACGACCCACAACGGGCGCCAGCCTTCTTCGACCAGTCCGCGGTCTGTCCCGACCCGAACCCGCAGTGCACCGAGTGCATCGTTGACGACCCGCGCCTTGTCAGCGCCAAAGAAAATCAGATCGCCGTCTTTCGCTTCAGTCCGCTCCATGATGCCGCTGACGGCATCATCCGGCAGGAACTTCAGTATCGGGGATTGCAGTCCATCGCGACCGGCGGACACGTCATTGACCTTGATGTACGCCAGCCCTTTCGCGCCGTATCGCGCGACAAAAGCCGTGTAGTCGTCGATTTCCTTGCGACTGAGCGCAGCGCCCCCAGGCACGCACAGTGCGGCGACTCTGCCGTCGGGGTCAGCAGCGGGTCCGGCGAAGACCTTGAATTCAACGGCAGCCATGAGGTCGGCGACCTCAATCAGCTCCAGCGGAATGCGCAGATCCGGCTTGTCGGAACCGTAGCGACGCATCGCATCGGCGTAAGTGATGCGCGGCATCGGTGAGGGCAATTCGATATCCATCACATCGCGAAAAATCTGTTGCACGAGCCGTTCCATCTGCGCGGTGACGTCGGCTTCTTCGACGAAGCTCATTTCGATATCGAGCTGCGTAAATTCCGGCTGGCGATCGGCGCGCAGATCCTCGTCGCGAAAACAGCGCACGATCTGATAGTAACGATCCAGCCCTGACATCATCAGCAATTGCTTGAAGATTTGCGGCGATTGCGGCAGCGCGAAAAACTTTCCAGGATGCGTGCGGCTCGGCACGATGTAGTCCCGGGCGCCTTCCGGTGTCGCCCGCGTCAGCATGGGCGTTTCAACATCCACGAAACCGTTATCGTCAAGATAGCCGCGCATCGCCCGGGTCACCGCATGCCGGAGTCGCAGGTTCTCGAGCATCTCGGGACGACGCAAGTCGAGGTAGCGATAGCGCAGCCGCAGTTCCTCATTCGCCTGCTCGTCATGATGGAACGGCGGTGTTTCTGCATCGTTCAGGGTGACGAGTTCATTCGCCAGCAATTCGACCTGGCCTGTAGGCATATTCTCGTTGATCGTACCCTCGGGACGCGCGCGAACACGCCCTTTCACCGACAGGACATATTCGCCCCGGATGCGCTCCGCTTCGGCGAATATTTCCGGCCGGTCCGGATCGAACACGACCTGCAACAGCCCTTCGCGATCGCGCAGGTCTATGAATATCACGCCACCATGGTCACGGCGCCGATGCACCCAGCCGCACACGGCAACCGCTTCGCCGATCAGGGATTCGTCTATTTGTCCGCAATAGTGAGTGCGCATGTGGGGTCTGCCGCGTGCCAGAAAAACCGAGGCGAGATGGTACGGGCTGACCTGTCCGGCTGCAACCGGCCCCGGACCTCGCCGCCCGGAGCTAACCGGCCACCCGCTAGCTTTGAATCGTGTCCGTTTTTGCCGCGAGCGGCAATTCGGCGATCTCATCCTTCCGCCACTTGGGTACGACCACACCAAGGGAGATAATCATTTTCAAAGCTTCGTCCACGTCCATGTCCAGTACGATAATGTCTTCGCGCGGCACGATAATGATGAATCCGGAGGTGGGGTTCGGCGTGGTCGGCACAAAGGTACACACAACGTCGTGACCGGTACGGCCCTGAACCTCGCCGAGTTCGCTGGATGTCTGGAATGCGAGACTGTAGACGCCTTTGCGGGGGTATTCGATGAGCAGTACCCGTTTGAACGATTGGCCCTTGTCAGAAAAGACAATTTCCGCAAAGTTCTTCACCGCGGAATAGATCGGCCGCACGATAGGAATCTGTTCCATCAGGGATTCCCATCCGTTTACAAAGGCACGACCGACAATATTGGCGGCAAACACTCCGGTGAGGACCAGCAGCAAGATCGTGAATATCACGCCGAGGCCCGGAATGTGAATACCCAGCAGTGCGTCCGGGTGATAACTTGGCGGCAGCCAGCGAAAGAATCCGTCCAGCCAGCCGTCCATGCGAGCAACGACGAACTTCAGCAACCAATAGGTGATCGCAAGCGGCAACCAGACCAGTAATCCCGCAATCACATAGCGCCGAAGGTTCTTCATCCGCTGTCAGCCTTGCTCTTTTTCTCAGTCAACTTTGAATCGGACTTTCTTTCCGTCTTGGTCTCCGATTTCGTTTCTTTCTTAACTTCGGCTTTCTTCTCGGAACCCTTGTCGTCTTTCTTTGCAGCGTCCGGCTTGTCGTCAGCCTTCGTGGGTTCCGACTCGCCTTTCGCGAGATTACGCTGGTTCTCTTTTTTGAAATCCGTCTCGTACCAGCCAGAGCCCTTCAGTCTGAATCGCGGTGCCGAAATCAAACGACGCAGCTCCGGCGCGCCGCACTCAGGACAGTCAACGAGGGGCGCGTCGCTCATCTTTTCGAGGGCGTCCAACGTGTGCTGACATTTCTTGCAGGCATACTCGTAAATCGGCACGCGTCATACTCCGGCAATGCATTGCGATAGGCTGGTTGGGCTGCTGCCGGTACAGCCGGCTGCAGCGGAGCTATTATAGGGTGTTCAGGCCGCGTTCTGGAACTCGAGATGGTCCTCGCTGACGCCGACTTCGATGGTATCACCCGGTTTGAACCGACCTTGCAGAATTTGCTGTGCAAGGGGATTTTCCACCTGCTGCTGAATCGCGCGCTTGAGCGGCCTCGCGCCGTAAACCGGATCGAAGCCCGCATCTGCCAGCTTGTCGCGCGCCGCATCGGTCAGCACGATCTGCATATCACGCCCGGCTAAACGTGCGTGGAGATAATCGAGCTGGATATCGACGATGGCGCGGATGTGCTCGCGGCCCAGCGGGTGGAACACGACGGTGTCGTCGATACGATTGATGAATTCCGGGCGGAAATGCTGCGACACGATTTCCATGACATCCGACTTCATCTCTTCGTAATTGTGTTCGCCGGCCAGCTCCTGGATGCGCTGCGATCCAAGGTTCGAGGTCATGACGATCACGGTGTTGCGAAAATCGACCGTGCGTCCCTGGCCGTCCGTCAGCCGCCCGTCGTCAAGCACCTGCAGCAACACGTTGAATACATCGGGATGTGCCTTCTCAACTTCGTCCAGCAGGATCACGGAATACGGCCGACGACGTACTGCTTCAGTCAGATAACCGCCTTCGTCATAGCCAACATAGCCAGGCGGCGCGCCGATGAGACGCGACACGGAATGTTTTTCCATGAATTCGGACATGTCGAGCCGGATCATTGCGTCATCAGTATCGAACAGGAAATTGGCCAGCGCTTTGGTGAGCTCTGTCTTGCCGACACCGGTGGGCCCGAGAAACAGGAACGAGCCAATGGGTCGATTCGGATCTGACAGGCCTGCCCGAGAACGGCGAATGGCGTTCGCGACCGCACGCACGGCTTCCTCCTGACCGACCACACGTTTCTGCACCAGCGACTCCATCTGCAGCAGCTTGTCTTTTTCACCTTCGAGCATTTTCGACACTGGAATGCCGGTCCACTTCGAGACGATCTCGGCCACTTCCTCTTCGGTGACGTTATTGCGCACCAATGTGGCTTCCTGGCCTTCTGCTGCAACAGCATTCGCGAGCTGTTTTTCCAGCTCCGGAATTCGTCCGTACTGAAGCTCGGACATGCGCGCGAGATCATTTGCACGATGGGCCGTATCAAAATCGAGACGCGCCCGCTCGATGTCTTCCTTGATCTGGGTCGTGCCCTGCATTGCCGCTTTCTCTGACTTCCAGATTTCATCGAGGTCGGCAAACTCACGCTCAAGGTTCTGCAGCTGGGATTCGAGATCACCGAGGCGTTTTTTGGACGCATCATCGGACTCTTTCTTCAGGGCTTCCCGCTCGATTTTCAGCTGAATAATGCGCCGCTCCAGGCGATCCATAACTTCCGGCTTTGAATCGATTTCGATGCGAATGCGTGAAGCCGCTTCATCGATGAGGTCAATCGCTTTGTCCGGCAATTGTCGGTCCGCAATATAGCGATGCGATAAGGTAGCAGCCGCGACGATCGCCGGGTCCGTAATCTCGACGCCGTGGTGGACTTCGTAACGTTCCTTAAGTCCACGCAAAATAGCGATGGTGTCCTCGACGGTCGGCTCCTCGACCAGCACTTTCTGAAAGCGCCGCTCCAGTGCAGCATCCTTCTCAAGATATTGACGATACTCGTCAAGCGTCGTGGCACCGACGCAGTGCAGTTCACCGCGCGCGAGCGCCGGCTTGAGCATATTGCCGGCATCCATGGAGCCTTCAGCCTTGCCAGCACCGACCATGGTGTGCAGCTCGTCAATAAAAAGAATGACCTGGCCTTCCTGCTTCGCAAGATCATTCAGCACGGCTTTAAGGCGTTCCTCAAACTCGCCGCGGAACTTCGCACCGGCAATCAGTGAGCCCATGTCCAGCGACAGGATGCGCTTGCCCCGCAGTCCTTCCGGAATTTCATTGTTGACGATGCGCTGCGCGAGTCCTTCGATGATCGCCGTTTTGCCGACGCCGGGTGCCCCTATCAGGACCGGGTTATTCTTGGTCCGTCGCTGCAGGATCTGAATCGTGCGACGGATTTCATCGTCACGGCCGATAATGGGATCAAGCTTGCCCTGCTCTGCACGTTCGGTCAGATCGATCGTATATTTTTCGAGTGCCTGCCGGGTGTCCTCGGCATTCGGGTCGTTAACCTGCTGGCCACCGCGGATGTCGTCGATTGATTTCTCCACGGCACCCCGTACTGCACCTGCCTGCTTCAGAATGCTGGCTAAAGGTGATTTATCGTCCAGAGCGGCAAGCAGAAATAACTCGCTGGAGATGTATTGATCATCCCGTTTCTGCGCGAGCTTGTCCGTCAGGTTCATAAGCTTCGTCAGATCATTGGAGACATGCACCTCCCCGCCGGTGCCCTCCACTTCAGGCAGGCGATCGAGTGCATCACCCAGCTGTGAGCGCAACAGGTTGACGTTGACGCCGGATTTAGCGAGCAAACCTCGAATAGAGCTGCCCTGCTGGTCCAGCAACGCCACCAGCAGATGCGCCGGCTCGATGAACTGGTGATCCATACCCACAGCCAGGGACTGTGCGTCCGCCAGGGCCATCTGGAATTTGCTTGTCAGTTTGTCCATTCGCATTGCGTTTTGATAAAGGGACTTTAGCCCCACCCTCCGGTGTATTGGCCGAACATGATAATGCCGGCCAGCGGCCGGGTTTCCTCTCCTATACTTTGCATCATAATTCCGTTTTTCAAGCGCCGCGGTCGTCCTTATTCGAGCCGGCAGAGGAATGCGGCCATGCGTCCGCAGCGACCGTCACGGCGGTAGGAAAAAAATCGCTCGCTGTCCGTAAACGTGCAGAATTCGCCGCCATAGATGCGGGTCACGCCGGCACGCAGGAGTCGCCGCCTGGCCAGACCACAAAGGTCAGCCTGCCAGCGCCCGCGCGGATTCGTTGCAAAAGAGCCGGCCGCGTCGGGGTCGGCATTGAGAAACGCTTCGCGGACCTCGTCGCCAACCTCGAATGCAGGCGCTGAAATGACCGGTCCCAGCCAGGCCAGCAGTTCAGCCGGTTTGCTGTCGAAGCTCGCCACCGTATTCTCGAGAATGCCGGCAGCCAGTCCGCGCCAGCCCGCATGCGCTGCCGCAATTTCGCTGCCGTCACGATTGGTGAAAAGGACGGGCAGGCAGTCTGCCACCAGGACCGCACAGCTGAACCCGGGCCGGCGACTGCAGACAGCGTCGGCCTCTGTACCCGACCTGGCGTCCCGAACAACGCGGTTTCCGTGCACTTGAGACAGCCACGCCGGTTCGGCAGGCAAACCGGAGTCCACGATGAATCGCCGCCGGTTCTCTCTGACGTCTTCGGCAATATCGCCGACGTGATCACCCAGGTTCAGCGAGGTAAAGGGGCCGCTGCTGATGCCGTTCTGACGCGTCGTGCAGCCAGCGACAATACTTGCCGGGGCGGGCCAGTCAGCCTGAATGCAGGTCCTGTTCATTGACAGCCGGCTGCATCCCTTTGCAGGATTGCCAGAAACTCCCGAAAGTCCTCGGGGGGCTCGGACGTCTGGTCAATATCGCTGCCATTTGCAGGATGCTTAAGGACAAGTCGTGAAGCGTGCAGCGCCTGGCGCCGCAGTTTTCGCAGCGCGTCGATCAGTTCGGATGAGGCGCCTTTCGGTAATTGCAGGCGGCCGCCATAAACCGGATCGCCGGCCAGCGGGTTGCGGCGATGCGCGAAGTGCACCCGGATCTGGTGTGTGCGTCCGGTATCCAGCTGCACGTCGACATAGGTATGCGCGCGATATCTTTCGCGAACGCGGTAGTGCGTGACGGCCGGTTTGCCGCGGCTGTTGACCGCCATACGAATGCGATCCCCCGGGTGACGGCCAATCGGCGCATCGATGGTGCCACCGCCGGTCAGTACGCCGTTGCATACCGCGATGTAATGGCGCTTGACCTCTCTCGCTGCCAAAGCACGCACCAGCGCGGTATGCGCGGTCAGCGTCTTACCGACCATCATCAAGCCGCTGGTATCTTTATCCAGCCTGTGAACGATGCCTGCTCTCGGTAATGCTTCCAGCGCGGGCACATGATGCAGCAGGCCGTTCATCAGCGTGCCGCGAAGATTGCCGGCGCCCGGATGGACAACCAGGCCCGCCGGCTTGTTGAGGATCAAGAGCGCCTCATCTTCAAATACGATAGCCAGCCGAATCGCTTCCGGTTCGCTGGTCACCGCGAGCTCCGGCTCCGGCGTCAGGGTGACTGCCTGGCCCGCCGCGACCGCGTCGCGGGGTCGCATATCGCCTTCATCAACCTTGACCAGACCACGCTTGATCCAGGTTTTGAGCCGGCTGCGCGAGAATTCCGGAAACATCTGCGCCAGTGCCTGGTCCAAACGCTGACCGGACAGTTCTGGCGGAACGACTTTGTGCAGAATTTGTTCGGCCATGCCTATCTCATCTACGATCGTGGCCGCCAGGCGAACTGGAAACGGCGGAGTTTACGGTATACTTGCTGATCGCGCCGGTTTGTTGCAAAGTCCGGCCGCTCTCCGACCCGCGATAAACTAAATAGCATAAATATGAGTCCATTCATCAGCAAACCAGGCAGCGGATCCGCGACGACCGCATGTGGCACGTGGTCAGCGCGGATTCAGTTCGCGTTGCTGACAATGTTCGCAGTGTGCTTTCTCGCTGCCTGTGCCGGCAATGAGGAAGAATATAATCTTACTGAGAATATTCGCGATGCCTACGTCGAAGCGCAGCAAGCGGTCGAAAATGCCAACTATCGGAAGGCGATAAGAATTTTCGAGGCCTTGCAGGCGCGCTTCCCGTTCAGCGAGTTCTCCACCCAGATTCAGCTCGAGCTCGCCTACGCTTATTATAAGGATGAGCGCATTGAGCAAGCCATCGACGCCGCTGATACGTTTTTGCGCGAGAACCCCACGCATCCGCGCGTTGATTACGCGCAGTACATCAAGGGGCTGGCCTACTTTGATCGCGGTCAGTCATTTCTGGAACGCCTCTTCCGCAAAGACATCGACAGCCGTCCGCCGCGAGATGGCGAGCTGGCTTTTTCTGTTTTCAGCCGGTTGGTCGAGCGCTACCCCGCCAGCGAATATGCAGAAGACGCCAAGCAGCGCATGGTCTATCTGAAAAATCGCCTCGCCTCCTATCAGAACGAAGTGGCGAAATTCTATCTTGAACGCGATGCTTACGTTGCAGCGCTGAACCGTGCCAAGACGGCCATCGAGGTGTATCACGGCGCTGACAGCGGCGCCGAATCGCTGCAGATCATTATCCAGGCTTATGAGGGTTTGGGCATGACCGACCTGGCCAACGATGCCAGACGGGTGCTGCAGCAGAACTTTGGAAATGCACCCGTCGCGAGGAACTGAGTTCCGCGAGTCTCCGGGTTTGAATCGCGGCCAGGGGTCGCTCTTACAGTGCTAAACCTGTTGTAGGAGCCCGCCCCGCGGGCGAATCGCCTGTTCCAGCATCGCGCTAAAGATCAATCTTCACCCAACGCCGTTTCACAGTTCAACACCGCAGGAAGATTGGGAGCCCGCCCCGCGGGCGATCGGCGCTGGCCGCAGGCACCGCTTATTCAGGGAAGGTATATCGCGACGTTATCGGGTATCGCCAGTCCCGGCCGAACGCCCGCGTGCTGATACGGATACCGGGAGGCGCCTGACGCCGTTTGTATTCATTGCGTTTGACGAGCTCCAGCACGCTCACCACAACGTCCCTGTCAAAGCCCTTGGCCACGATATCGGCGACCGACAAATCCTGCTCGATGAATGCTTCCAGTATCGGATCAAGTACCTCGTATTCCGGCAGCGAGTCAGAATCTTTCTGCTCCGGCCGTAGTTCGGCAGACGGGGGCCTTGTGATAACACGCTCCGGAATCGCGTCGCTGATTCCGTTTCGATAACGGGCCAGACGGTAGACCATGGTCTTGCTGCAATCTTTTATCGGTGCAAATCCGCCTGCCATATCACCGTAGAGGGTCGCGTAGCCCACTGCCATCTCGCTCTTGTTGCCGGTGGTCAATAACATCCGTCCGGTCTTGTTCGAAATGGACATCAGCAGCAGGCCGCGACATCGGGCCTGGATGTTTTCTTCCGTGACATCAGGCTCGCGACCTGTAAAAACCGCGGCAAGCTGACTGACGGTCGCGTCATAAATCGGCTCGATCGGAATCACGTCGTAGCGGATGCCAAGCATGTCGGCCTGGCGCGCCGCATCCTCCTGGCTCATGTTGCTGGTATAACGATACGGCATCATCACAGCACGGACCTGGTCCGCGCCAAGCGCGTCGCAGGCGATGGCGAGCACCAATGCCGAGTCGATGCCGCCGGACAGACCCAGAATGATGCCCGGAAAGCCGTTTTTGTGCACATAGTCGCGCGTACCGCAAACCAGCGCGCCATACACACTTTCCTCCGCGGATTGCAGTGGCTCGACCGTGGCAGGAAGGGGGCGCACGCCGGCACTGTCCGCTTCAAGCTCAACGCGATAGAGATTTTCCTCGAACGACCTGCCGCGGAAGCTGACGTCGCCGTCCGCGGTCATCGCAAAGGAGCCGCCGTCGAACACGAGTTCATCCTGGCCACCGGTCATATTCAAATAAACGAGCGGAACGCCAGTCTCGCTGATCCGTTTGCTGACAATCTGTTCCCGCTTGGACTGGCTGTTCAGTTCGTAAGGTGAGCCATTGATGGCAACGATCACTTCTGCACCTGCTGCCCGGCTCGCGGCCGGCGGTGCGTTCTTCCACACATCTTCGCAGATATTGATGCCGACCCGAATGCCGTTCAGTGCAAATACGGCCGGTCGCTTGCCAGGCTTGAAGTAGCGTTGCTCATCGAACACGCGGTAGTTGGGCAGCAGGTGCTTACGGTACTGCGCGAGTGTCTTGCCATTTCTGAAGACGACTGCAGCGTTGTAAATATCGTCGCCGTCGTACTCCGGGTAGCCGACAAGTACCGCGATATCGCGGACAGTGGTGCGAATTTTCTCAAGCGCATCACTGATACGGCGGCGCAGGCCTGAATGGAACAGCAGATCCTCCGGCGGATAGCCGCAGATGGCGAGCTCCGGAAACACGACGAGGTCGGCGCCCATCTCTTCATGCGCACGACCGCAATACTCAAGAATTTTGCCCGTATTGCCCGCCACGTCGCCGACGACGAGATCGAGTTGGGCGAGTGCGACGGTTAACTTGCTGGTCATTGCCTCATAGGGCCACAATCAAAATGTATACAGCTTAAAGCAGTTCTAGCATCTTGCTGCCCAATTCAGCCGGCGAGCGAACGGTTGCAACGCCTGCAGCCTCGAGCGCTTTAAACTTGTCTTCAGCGGTCCCTTTGCCGCCGGCGACGATGGCGCCTGCGTGCCCCATGCGTTTGCCAGGCGGCGCTGTAACGCCAGCGATGTAGGCAACGACAGGCTTGCTGACGTCCGACTGGATAAATTCTGCGGCAGCCTCTTCATCGGTACCACCGATTTCCCCCACCATCACAACGCCTTCTGTGTCTGGATCGTCCTGAAACAATTTGAGGCAGTCGATGAAATTCATACCACGCACGGGATCGCCGCCGATGCCGACAC
Organism: Woeseiaceae bacterium; assembly: GCA_037968735.1. Taxonomy (GTDB): domain Bacteria; phylum Pseudomonadota; class Gammaproteobacteria; order Steroidobacterales; family Woeseiaceae; genus SZUA-117. The sequence goes on from JBBKWC010000022.1 coordinate 40,973, forward strand.
AGGTGCTTTGTCCCAGCCCGTTCAGGGTGGTCTGGTAGACGGCTTCGTAAGTCAGCGTGCCGGATCGCGATACGACACCGATCGTGCCCTTTTTGTGAATAAAGCCAGGCATGATGCCAATCTTGCACTCGTCCGGCGTGATAATACCCGGACAATTAGGCCCTATCAGGCGGCAGTCATAACTGGCCAGCGCCGATTTCACTTTGACCATATCCAGCACGGGAATGCCTTCAGTGATGCAGACGATCAGGCGGATGCCGCCGTCCGCCGCTTCGAGAATCGCGTCGGCAGCAAACGGCGCAGGAACGTAGATCATGCTGACATCGGCGCCGGTCTCGGTGACGGCTTCTTTAACGGTGTTATAAACCGGTACGCCGAGGTGTTCTTCACCACCGCGGTAGGGCGTCACGCCGGCGACGACGTTGGTGCCATATTCAATGCACTGTTCGGTATGAAAGGAACCCTGGTTTCCCGTAATTCCCTGACAGAGTACTTTGCTTTTCTTGCTGACGAGTATGCTCATTTGTCAGGAATTCCTATTTCTTTTTCGACTTTAAGTTAGCAGATTGGGCGACGGCTTTTTTTGCGGCGTCCGTCAGATCGTCCGCGGTGATGATGTCGAGCCCGGATTCGGCCAGCAGTTTACGTCCCTTGTCGACGTTCGTTCCTTCCAGACGAACGATAACCGGGACGCTGACGCCGACTTCTTTCACTGCGCTGATAATTCCCTCGGCGATGAGATCGCAGCGAACGATACCGCCGAAGATATTCACGAGAATTGCAGTGACATTTTCATTCGAAAGAATGAGTTTGAATGCGGCGGCTACGCGTTCGCTGGTAGCACCGCCACCGACGTCCAGAAAGTTCGCGGGTTCGCCGCCATGCAGCTTGATCAGGTCCATCGTTGCCATCGCGAGCCCGGCGCCATTCACCATGCAGGCGATGTTGCCCTCGAGCGAAACGTAGTTGAGGTCGTGTTCGGCAGCTTCGCGTTCTTTGGCGTCCTCCTGCGACATGTCCCGCATTTCTGCGAGCTTCTTTTGGCGAAATAACGCGTTGTCTTCAATGTTGATTTTGCCGTCCAGTGCGATGACATCACCTGCCTTGTCGACGATCAGCGGATTTACCTCTACAAGGCTTGCGTCACACTCGACGAACAGCCGGTACAGTTTGGCAATGAGGTCCGCGAACTGGCGGCCTTGCTGCTTGTCGAGACCAAGGCCGAATGCCAGTTGCCGCGCCTGGTAAGGCTGCAGGCCCGCGTCAGTTGCAACGTTGACGGTAAAGATCTGTTCTGGCGTATCCGCCGCGACCTTCTCAATATCCATGCCGCCGGCAGCCGAAGCAATGAAAGCGACCTTGCTCACCTCGCGATCCACGAGCATGCTGAGGTACAGCTCGCGATCAATTTCCGAGCCGGCTTCGACGTACACAACGTTGACTGGCAACCCTTCAGGTCCTGACTGGTGCGTGACAAGCTGCGTGCCCAGCATGTCGCCCGCGTACCGGCGGACTTCCTCAGCCGATTTTGCCAGTTTGACGCCGCCAGCCTTGCCGCGGCCGCCGGCATGTACCTGTGCCTTGACGACCCATAGCTTGCCACCCAGCTTCTCGGCTGCCTTGACGGCAGCATCGGGTGATTCAGCAGGAATGCCTTTGGGAACGGGGATTCCGTACTCGGCAAAAAGTTGTTTGGACTGGTATTCGTGAAGGTTCATTTTTGGCAGACATCTCGAGACGGGCGTAAAAGTCGGCGTATTTTGTAGCAAAGCACCGGTATACGCAAAAATACGGAACGCCCCGGGACGTCGATTCGACTACAATTCTCAAAGACGATGAACCAGTCACTGACAGATACTCGCGCCCTTCGAATCGACTCGCTGCTGCAACGTGGCGTTGACGAGTCTGATCTCACCTGGCGGGTGCTCGGTACTCTCAACCTGTTTCGGCTCCTGCTGGCAGTTGTTCTTATCATTCTTTTTTTCGCCGGCGGCGAACCACGCCTGTTCGGCGACCGCTATCCCGCGCTTTTTTCCGCAACCGCTGCCGGATATATGGTCTTCGCCATCGTCTCCGGGCTGGCGATTCGCGGCCGCTGGGTCACCGCGGGGCCGCAAATACTGACTCAGGTCGCCGTCGATATTGTGGCAATCGTCGTCCTCATGCACACCAGCGGCGGGATCACGAGTGGCCTCGGCGGACTGCTGGTGATTTTCGTCGGCGCAGGCAGCCTGATTCTTCCCATGCAGTTTCCAACGGTTTTCGCCGCGATTGCGACCCTGGCTATTCTTGGAGAGCAGCTTTTCTCGCAGATGGCAGGCGTTAGCGACACCGGCAACTTCACTGCCGCGGGACTGCTCGGCGCCATTATCTTCGCCATATCACTCGCAGCCCGCCCCCTGTCCAAACGTATCCAGTTCAGCGAAGCACTGGCTCGACAGCGTGGCGTGGATCTGGCAAATCTGTCAGAACTGAATCAATACATCGTGCAACACCTGCGCGAAAGTATCGTCGTCATCGATGCAGAAAATCGTGTCCGGCTGATTAATGGCTCTGCCGCGCAGCTGATCGGCGCCCCGGCTGACTGCAAGGGCCAGCCCGTTGGCAACGCTTCTGATCATCTCGGCGACTACATAGTCCGCTGGCGGGCGAACCGAAATTTGAGCTCACACACCGACCTGACCATGAGCGACGGGGCTGAGAGCAGCCGCATCAAGGCCCATCTGGCGCCGCTGGGTGACGGGCACGAGCGCGACGGTCCGATTCTGGTTTTTCTGGAAGACGCCAGTCTGATGAATGCGCGTGTGCAGCAGTCCAAGCTCGCCTCGCTGGGCCGGCTGAGCGCAAGTATTGCGCATGAAATCAGGAATCCGGTCGGCGCCATGAGTCATGCGGGTCAGCTGCTGGCCGAGTCTGACGCGCTAAGCCCGGACGATCTTCGCCTGACGGAGATCATCCGCACCCATGCCGAGCGCGTAAGCCACATCATAGACAACGTGCTGCAATTGTCGCGGCGCGAGTCCAGCCGGCCGGAACTGTTCCTGTTGACGCCGTGGCTCAACGATTTCGCTCAGGAATTCACCCGTACGCTTGAACTGCAGGAAGGCGAGCTTGCGGTAACCGAGTTCGGCCCGGATCTGCAAATTCGTATGGACCCGTCGCATCTTCGCCAGGTCCTGTGGAATCTTTGCGACAACGCCGTGAAGTATGCGAGCGAAACTGGCGGGATACTCGTCGAACTGAAGGCAGGACGGACGTCCAGAACACGTCAGCCCTTTATCGAAGTTCTTGACCAGGGTCACGGTGTGGAAGCCGCAATGGCAGATAAGATATTTGAACCGTTTTTCACCGCACGCAGTGGCGGGACGGGTTTGGGTCTCTATATCTCCAGAGAACTTTGTGAACTGAATCGCGCCACACTTATATATTTACCGCGTGATACCGGCGGCAGTATTTTCAGAATCGTGTTTGCAGACCCCGATCGCTGGGATACCGTCATTAACTAGACAACGCGGGACCGATAATTAATGCAAAAGGCGCTGGCACTTGTCATTGACGACGAACCCGACATCTGTGAGCTGCTCTCGCTGACGCTAGGCCGGATGGATATCGATACGGTCGTAGCAGGTGACGTCAACGGCGCGAAGGAACAACTGAGCAAGCGGCGCTTCGACATTTGCCTTACCGACATGCGTCTGCCAGACGGGGACGGGCTGGACCTCGTTGAGTGGATGCAAAAGCGCGCTATAGGCGTGCCCGTGGCGGTAATCACAGCTCACGGCAACGTTGAAACCGCCGTCCAGGCGCTGAAACTGGGCGCGTTCGATTTCATCTCCAAACCACTGGACCTGAACAACCTGCGCAACATCGTTGGCAATGCACTGAAGCTCAAATCAGATTTGGAAGGCGATGCGTCACGGCTGATTGGCGATTCGCCCGTCATGCAGGAACTGAAAGTGTTGATTGATCGCGTTGCACGCAGCCAGGCACCGGTACATATCTCTGGTGAATCCGGCACCGGCAAGGAACTGGTGGCGCACCTGGTGCACGACAGCGGGCCGAGAAAGGAAGGCCCGTTCGTACCCGTGAACTGCGGTGCCATTCCTGCGGAGCTGATGGAAAGCGAATTTTTTGGCCACAAAAAAGGGTCATTCACCGGCGCTGTGAGCGACAAGCAGGGTCTTGTCCAGAGCGCGAATACCGGCACCCTGTTCCTGGATGAAATTGCCGATCTGCCACTGGCCATGCAGGTCAAGCTGCTGCGCGTCATTCAGGAACAGACCGTGCGCCGGGTGGGCGCATCGGGTGAAGAATCTGTTGACGTTCGAATTCTGTCAGCGACCCACAAGGACCTCGCTGGCATGGTGAAGGACGGCGAATTCCGCGAGGACCTGTTTTACCGGATTAATGTCATCGAACTGCGCGTTCCCGCACTGCGCGAACGTGGCGACGATATTCTGCAGCTCGCCGAATTCATTCTGCTGAAGCTGGATTCATCGCTGGCTGTACTTGACGAAAGCGCCAGGGATGCGCTCAAGGCCTATGCGTTTCCAGGCAACGTGCGCGAACTGGAAAACATGCTTGAACGGGCGGTCACGCTTTCCGGCGGCGGCGGCATCTCCGCAGACGACCTGGCGATGAGATTTGCCAGTAAGGAGTCGGGGCAGGTGCTGGCGCCTGGCCAGGACCTGGGCGATCAGATTGATGGCGTACAGCGAGCTGCCATTGTCGAAGCGTTGGAGAAAACGCGCTACAACAAGACGGCAGCGGCGAAACTGCTTGGCCTGACCTTCAGGCAACTGCGTTATCGCATCAAGAAACTCGGTATCGAATAAAAGATTCCGACAGCGTCGCCAGTCGAGGTCGTCGACTGACGATTTTCGTCACTTATGGACATTTGTCGACATAAACTGACTCCAATTTGCGCCACAATGGCCGTCGACCGGCTCGGCGGCTTCCCGACATATTCTATATAAAACAAATGCTTAGTTGACGATATGGTGACTTGGCACGCCAATTGCTTAATACAGGCTACAGGCGGATACGCCGTACGTTTCAACCACTTTAATAACGACTGACACTTGCTAGATGGAGCTTACTGACATGAAGAAAGTACAACAGGGTTTTACATTGATCGAACTGATGATCGTTATCTCGATCATCGGCATTCTGGCAGCCATTGCAATCCCGGCTTACCAGGACTACACCATCCGCGCCCAGGCGTCGGAAGGCCTTAACCTGGCGGGCGCTGCGAAGGCTGCAGTGACGGAATTCTACCAGGACCGTGGTGCATTCCCGGCCAACAACGCTGCTGCCGGTCTTCCGGTTGCTAACACCATCTCTGGTAAGTACACGACCAGCGTTACGGTTGCCGGCAACACCGTTACCGTAGCTTACGGCAACGACGCCAACCCGAACCTCACCGGCGCATTGATCCTCACGGCTGTGGACAACGTTGGTTCGATCGAATGGGCTTGCGATACCAGCACAGTTCAGGCGAAGCACCTGCCGAACGCTTGCCGTCCGTAGGTCGACGCCTCGAGAACGTCTCCGGACATTCTCCTGAAGACAAGAAAGCCCCGGTTCTCCGGGGCTTTTTTTTGTCTGGATGTACTCGTCCGACAACAGGAATACATGCCCGGCGCTTCTCATGACGGCTGAAACTGCATGAAAATTGCCTCACAAGCCGGTACGCTTTGCCGCGTGAAAACGAATTCTGACCGCGCCTTTACTGTGATAGAGATGATGTTTGTCATTGTCATTGTGTTGATTCTTGCCTCACTGGCAGTATCGGCGTACCAGACCTTTACCGTTCGCGGCCAGGTTGCCGAGGGCCTTGGTGTCGCGGCGGCGGCCAAGGCGCCCGTCGTGAACGCCTATCTCGCTGGCGGTGTCGCGCCACCCAGTCGGGTCGCCGCCGGCATGACGCCAGCCGCGACGGACACCCGTGGCAGCTTCGTGAGTGCCGTGGACATCGTTGACGGCCGCATCGACGTTACCTTTGGCGGTCCGATGGCCCACCAGGACCTGGTGGGCACGACGTTGTCGCTGACGCCTTATGAAACGGATGCAAAACAATTCATATGGCGCTGCGGCAGTGCAGACGTTCCGGACGGCAGGCCCCTGAACGGTGGCGCTCAGCATCCGGACCCGTCTGTCGACGCTCGCTATCTGCCCTCTGAATGTCGTCCCTGAGATGGCAACGCATGCTGCTGCCGGCAGCGAAATTTGCTGAAATGAGGCGTTTGCCCTCAGCCCGTCGGCAAGAAATTTCGCAACTGTGACAAGCAGCACAAAATGCAGTTGATCCGGGCACTTAGATCAACGAGACTGTGAAACTCACAGAAATGGAACGATGCAAACTATGGATACACTGCATCTATGGCGGTAACCGCATCTCAATCTAGTCTTTCCGGCCTGCCAAGACGTCTCGTACAGGACGGCATCATTACCGAGGAATCGGTTCTGGAAGCCTCTGAGGCCGCCCGGAAGGAGAAACAACCGTTGGTCGCTTATCTCGTGCAGCACGAGATGGCCGATTCGCGGGCAATTGCCGTGGCTGCGTCGCACGAATTTGGCGTGCCGCTGCTCGATCTCGATGCCATCGAAATCGAAATCGAAACGCTGCGGGCCGTCGATCAGAAGTTGCTTAACAAGCATCGTGTGTTACCCCTGGTAAAGCGTGGCCAGCGACTGTTCCTCGGCATTTCTGATCCGACCAATCTGCAAGCCATCGATGACGTCAAGTTCCAGACCAGCCTGCGAATTGATCCCGTGGTCGTCGAAGAAGCAAAGCTTCAGGAACGCATCTCGAAAGCGATGGAAGCGGTCGACACCACGATGTCGTCCTTTGACGACGATGATTTTGATCTGGAAAATCTCGATGTTGGTGACGGCCGGGAAGAAGACGATTCCATTACAAAAGACGATATCGAAGACGCGCCGGTCGTTCGCTTCGTCAACAAAATTCTGCTCGATGCCATCAAGCGTGGCGCATCGGACATCCATTTCGAACCCTATGAAAAGATTTTCCGCGTACGAACCCGACTCGACGGCGTGCTTTCAGAAGTGGCCCAGCCGCCAGTCGCATTGGCGAATAAGGTTTGTGCCCGGCTAAAAGTCATGTCGCGCATGGACATCGCGGAACGGCGCGTGCCACAGGATGGCCGTATCAAAATGCGACTCTCCAAGAATCGGGCCATCGACTTTCGCGTCAATACCTGTCCGACCCTGTTTGGAGAGAAAATCGTTCTGCGTATTCTCGATCCTTCCAGCGCCAAACTTGGCATCGACGCGCTGGGTTATGACGAGGAACAGAAAACGCTTTACCAGAAGCATCTCGACAAGCCGTACGGCATGATCCTTGTGACCGGGCCTACGGGTTCCGGTAAGACCGTGTCGCTTTACACCGGTCTCAATATCCTGAACACCGTAGACCGCAATATTTCCACAGCGGAAGACCCGGCAGAAATCAATCTCCCCGGCATTAATCAGGTCAACGTCAATCCGAAAGTCGGTTTGACCTTCGCTTCGGCACTGAAAGCATTTCTCCGCCAGGATCCGGACGTCATCATGGTCGGTGAAATTCGTGATCTGGAAACCGCCGAGATCGCCATTAAGGCAGCTCAAACAGGTCACCTGGTGTTGTCGACCTTGCATACCAACGACGCGCCGCGAACCTTGACCCGGCTCGTAGACATGGGGGTCAAACCTTATGCAATCGCAACGTCGGTCAGTCTCATCATTGCGCAGCGCCTGGCTCGACGACTATGCGACAACTGCAAAGACGTCCGTGACGTCCCGGATGAAGCACTCAAGAAAGAAGGCTTTACAGCCGAGGACGTGTCCGCAGGACTGACTATTTTCGGGCCCGTCGGTTGCCGTTTGTGTAATGACGGCTATAAAGGCCGGCTCGGCATATTCCAGGTCATGGAAGTGTCAGAGATTATGGGCAGAATAATAATGGAAGACGGCAATGCTATGCAGATAGCCGACCAGGCCGAGACCGAGGGGGTCATCGATTTACGACGTGCTGGTTTGAACAAGGTTAAAGACGGGCTTACCAGCCTTGAGGAAATCAACAGGGTTACAATTGAATAGCTTGTACCTGGCTAATCTGAGAGAACTACGATGGCACAATCAGCGACATTGAGCAGCACCCCGTTTGTCTGGGAAGGCACGGATCGCCGCGGTAAAAAAGTCAAAGGTAAAAGCATGGCAACCGACGAAGCTGCGGTGCGTGCCGACCTGCGCCGTCAGGGCGTCGTCCCCAGCAGGATACGCAAACAAAGCTCCGGCCTTTTCTCCGGTAAAACCAAGATAACGCCGGGCGATATCGCAATATTCAGCCGCCAGCTTGCCACCATGCTGGCGGCGGGCATCCCGCTCGTGCAGGCCTTTGAGATTGTCGGCACGGGTCACGAAAACGCCGGCATGCAAAAATTGATTCTGGCGATCAAGACGGACGTCGAAGGCGGCAGCGCGCTGGCCGAGGCATTAGCGAAACATCCCCTGCACTTCGATGACCTGTTCATCAATCTTGTCGAAGCGGGCGAGCAGGCGGGTGCGCTCGAAACTTTATTGGACAAAGTTGCAACGTACAAAGAAAAAACCGAAGCGATCAAGAAGAAAATCAAAAAAGCACTGACATACCCGATGGCCGTTTTGGCGGTCGCGTTCGTCGTAACACTCATCCTCCTGATTTTCGTGATACCCGCGTTCGAAGATTTGTTTAAAGGTTTTGGCGCAGATTTGCCGGCATTTACGCGCATGGTGATCGACGTTTCCCAGTTCGTCCGTGACCAGGGCTGGATTCTGGCCATCATTTTGATCGGAGCGGGTTACTCGTTTTTCTATTTCAAGAAACGCTCGCGCGCGATGCGTCAGTTTCTGGATCGCACGGCACTGAAAATGCCGATCGTCGGCCCTATTCTTGAAAAAGCCGCGATCGCGCGCTATGCGCGTACGCTTTCAACGATGTTTTCCGCCGGCGTGCCCCTGGTCGAGGCCCTGGAATCCGTTTCCGGAGCCACCGGTAACATTGTCTACGAAGTCGGCGTGCTCAGAATGCGCGACGAAGTCGCCACCGGCCAGAGGCTGCAACAGGCGATGCAAAATACTGATCTGTTCCCCAACATGGTGATCCAGATGATTGCCGTCGGTGAGGAATCCGGTTCGCTGGACGAAATGTCTGCCAAGGTCGCCGACTTCTATGAAGAAGACGTCGACAACGCGGTGGACAACCTGTCCAGCCTGCTTGAGCCGCTGATTATGGCGATCCTGGGTGTGCTGGTCGGTGGATTGGTCATCGCCATGTACCTGCCGATTTTCAAGATGGGCGCCGTCATCTAACAATTCGCTGGACGGGCCACGTCAGCGAGCATTGCTGAATAAACGGCGTCGCAAGACGCCGTTTTTCTGTCCGAAGGAATAACGCAGATGGATACACTGTTGCTGGAGTCGCCCGCGCTGTTCGTCTCGCTGGCTTTCGTTCTGGCGCTGCTGGTCGGCAGTTTTCTCAACGTCGTCATTTACAGACTGCCGGTGATGGTCGAGCGGGGGTGGCGCGAACAGGCCGAGGAACTGGCGAGCCAGCCGGCTGGCCATTTGCCGGAAGGCCGATTCGATCTCATCGCACCGCGTTCCCGTTGTCCTTCCTGCGAACACCAGATCACTGCCCTGCAGAACATACCGGTCGTCAGTTATCTCTTTCTCGGCGGTAAGTGTGCCTCGTGCAGTGCCAGAATTTCGCCGCGATATCCGGTAATCGAACTCCTGACGGCTATTCTTTCTGCGGCGGTTGCATGGCGATTCGGTTTCGGCTACGAGGCGGCTGCCGGTATTGCGCTGACCTGGACCCTGGTTGCAATCAGCGTGATCGATATCGACCATCAGTACATTTTTGACAGCGTCGTGCTGCCGCTGGTCTGGGCTGGGCTGGTCTTAAGTCTTTTCCATCCGCTTGCAGGGGCAGAGACCTTGTTCATATCGCCCGCCGCCGCCATTCGTGGCGCGGTCGCTGGCTATCTCAGTCTCTGGAGCGTTTATCAGCTATTCAAACTGCTTACCGGAAAAGAGGGCATGGGCTATGGCGACTTTAAACTGCTTGCCGCACTCGGCGCCTGGCTTGGCTGGGAAATGCTGCCGCTGATTGTGATGATGTCGGCGGTGGTCGGTGCAGTAACGGGCATTACACTTATTGTGCTCAAACGTCAGCAACGCAGCGTGCCGATTCCCTTCGGCCCTTATCTTGCCGCGGCGGGCTGGATCGCGATGCTCTTCGGTCAGGACATCATCGACTGGTATCTGGACTTTATGTAATGGCGACAGATGTGCCACAACACGAGAAGCGAAAAACAGCTCGCGTTGGACTGACCGGCGGCATTGCCAGCGGCAAGTCTACCGTTGCAGATTTTTTCGCCGATCTGGGCGTCCCGGTGATTGATACCGATGTCATCGCGAGAGATGTCGTTGCCAAAAATCGCCCCGCTCTAGCCGAGATTGCGGCGGCCTTTGGCCGCGCGTTGCTGGCCCGGGACGGCACGCTGAATCGCAGCATGATGCGGGAAATTGTATTTGCTGATGATAAGAAGCGACGCCAGCTCGAAGCGATCCTGCATCCCCGCATCCGCGACGAAGCCTGGCGGCAGGTCAGCGAATCCACCTCCCCGTATGTCATTGTCGTCGTGCCGTTGCTTTTTCAATCGCCGATGAAAAAGGAGATGGACCGTATCCTGGTTGTCGACTGCAGTGTCGAAACCCAAATGCGGCGCCTGCTGATGAGAGATGGCGAAACCGAAGAGCAGGCGCGTCGCATGATCGCTGCACAAGCCAGTCGCGAAGAACGGCTGTCGCTAAGTGACGACATCATCGTTAATGAGGGCAGTGTCGAGGAAACTCGCGACAGGGTCAGCGAGCTGCACAAATGCTATTTAAAAATGTTTGCCTGAAGTGAATCTGCTATTTGCCTGAAGAAGTCCTGTGGCGCAGAATACCGTCATGGTAGCAATCGCGCCCACGACATCTTCCGAGACGACAATGAAACGTCCCCTCGAATATGAACAACCACTCAACGAGCGGATGCGTACTTTTATGCGTCTGGAATTTCTCTATCAGCAGATGCTGTTTAACTGCGAGATGGACTCCGACTGGGCTGCCCGCGGTGCTATTTCGACCTTGCTGGAGATCATGGCAATCCTCACCCGGGGGGATGTCCGCAGTGAAGCACATAAGGAAATTGACTTACAAATCAAGAATTTACACAAGTTTCAAAGTCAACCCGGCGTGGATGCGAGACGCCTTGGCGCGCTGATTGGCAATCTTGTCGAAAGCCGTCAGGAAATAGATGCCGTGGGCCCGCAGTACATGCAGATACTCAAAGACTGTGAGTTCCTCAGCTCTATTAAACATCGCAGTTCCATACCTGGCGGAACCTGCGAATTTGATCTGCCGGAATACAGTCACTGGTTGCGGCAGCCTGCGCATCGCCGCCAGCAAGACATCGGAAACTGGTTGGAAAACATCCGGCCACTTTGCGACGGCGTCAGCGAACTGTTATGGCTGATCAGGGCCAGCGCGCAACCTGCGGATAAAACGGCCGAGAACGGTATGTACCAACACCGTATGGAGAAAGATACGAACTGCAGACTGCTGCGTGTCACCTTGCCGGAATCCAGTGAGTTATATCCCGAAATCAGTGGCAGTCAGCATCGGTTTACGGTGCGTTTTCTCGAATGGTCAACCATTGACCGGCGCGCGATTCAAACCGGGAACGACGTCAAGTTCAAGCTCAGCATCTGCTAAGCCGTTGCAAAGCCTGCACGACGGGCGTGTCCGCCGGCAACAGCTGTGCGTCTGGCAAATCCCTTCTGCAGATCCAGCGCAGCGCCTGCCCTTCTCTGCCGCTGACTTCTCCATGCCATTGATCAATAAGGAAAAAGTCTATTGAAATCCGGATCTCCGGGTAGTCGTGCTGCAGGGAATCGAAATACGACGGCGAAATGATGCGAACGCCCAGTTCCTCGTGCAACTCGCGGCGGAGTGCGGTTTCGGCGTCTTCCCCGGTCTCGACTTTACCGCCGGGAAACTCCCAGCAGTCGCTCATCGTTTTCGCGTGTGCCCGATCTGCAATAAGGACGCGATCCTTGGTGTCGACGAGAATACCGGCGACGACGTGAACACTCGGCAGCATGCCAGGCAAAAAGGTCTGCTAACTCAGCTTGCCGTGGCACTGCTTGAATTTCTTGCCAGATCCGCACGGACACGGTTCGTTACGGCCGACTTTCTTCCCCGAGCGGACGAAAGGTTCCGGGGCCGGCCCGTCAGCAGCGGGGGGTGGCGCATTTTGCGATGGCGAGGCCGGCGGCGGCTGTGCGCCGAGCGCCGATGCGTCGTCATGCTTAAATTTCAACGCCTGCGCTTTGCGCCGATCGTCTTCCAGTTTCTTCACATCCTGTTCGCTCTGAATACGAACTCGCGACAGAATGCTGATGGTGTCGTGTTTAACCTGATCAAGCATTTCCCCGAACATGGCAAAGGCTTCCCGTTTGTACTCCTGTTTGGGATTTTTCTGCGCGTACCCTCGAAGTCCAATGCCCTGTCGCAAATAATCCATGGCACCAAGATGTTCCTTCCAGTGAAAATCAAGCTGCTTGAGCATCACTTCCTTCTCGACGAGCCGCATGAGCGATGATCCAATTCCCTCTTCCTTCGCTTGGTATAACTCGTTCATTTCCTGCACACACCGGTCGCGAATCTGATCTTCATTCATCTTGCTGTCGGCTTTCAGCCAGCCGGGCACATCGATATGCGCCGCGAACTCACTCTCGAAGGCTTTCTGTAACGCTTCCGGATCCCACTGCTCTTCCAGACTACCCGGCGGAATATGTTGAGTGACCAGGTTTTCGACGACTTCCTCGCGGATGTTCGCTATCGAATCCGCGATTTCGTCTGCTGCCATCAATTCAGTGCGTTGATGATAGACGACCTTGCGCTGGTCATTGGCGACATCGTCGTACTCGAGCAGATTCTTGCGAATATCGAAGTTGTGCGACTCGACCTTACGCTGCGCCTTTTCGATCTGCCGGCTGAGCAGTTTGCTTTCGATAGCTTCGCCTTCGCGCATGCCAGCACGCGACAGTAATGCCTTGGTGCGTTGCGGATTGCCAAAGATGCGCATCAACGTATCTTCCATCGACAGGTAGAAACGGCTGGAACCGGGGTCACCCTGACGGCCGGATCTGCCGCGCAGCTGGTTGTCGATGCGTCGCGATTCGTGCCTTTCGGTACCGACGATGTGTAGCCCGCCAGCATCCAGCACCTTTTTCTGGCGTTCCGCCCATGCTGTCCGGATATGTTCCTTGTCGCCCTCCTCACCCGCTTCCTGGAGTTCTGCCTCGAGATTGCCACCCAACACAATATCGGTTCCGCGACCGGCCATATTCGTCGCAATCGTTATGGCGCCGGGACGTCCGGCCTGCTGCACGATGTTGGCTTCCCGTTCGTGCTGTTTGGCATTCAGCACTTCGTGGGTGATGCTCTTCTTTTTCAACGCCGCAGATAGCAACTCGGAGGTTTCAATCGAGGTCGTGCCGACGAGTGCCGGTTGACCGCGCTCACGACAATCGGTGATGTCCTCGATGATCGCCTCGAACTTGTCGTCCTGTGTCAGATAAACCAGGTCGGGCATGTCATTTCGAATCATGTCTTTGTGGGTGGGGATAACGATGACTTCGAGGCCATAGATTTGCTGAAATTCGAATGCCTCTGTGTCCGCCGTACCGGTCATGCCGGAGAGATTGGTGTAGAGGCGAAAGTAGTTCTGAAACGTGATCGAGGCGACCGTCTGGTTTTCCTGCTTGACCGCAACGCCTTCCTTGGCCTCTACCGCCTGATGTAAACCGTCAGACCAGCGACGCCCTGGCATCGTTCTGCCGGTGAACTCATCAACAATGACAATCTCGCCGTCCTTGACGATATATTCCACGTCTTTCTGGAACATGATGTGCGCTCGAAGTGCGGCGCTAAGATGGTGTAGTAGTTTGATGTTTTGTGCGTCGTAAAGGCTCTCGCCTTCACCCAGCAAGCCCGCCTGAGTCATAAGTTCTTCGACGTATTGATGACCTTCTTCCGTAACGTGAACCTGTTTTGCCTTTTCGTCGGCAGTATAGTGACCCCGGGTTACCAGTCTGCAGACCTTGACGCCATCTATTTGCTCATCCGACAAGACGACATCCGCGTCGCGCTCCGTGCCGATTGCAACGGCTTCCTGCACAGACATCACATTGGGTGGATTCCCTGACTCGTCCGCGGTCAATACAGGTTTGCCCTGTTCATCCACCAGCGCGATTTTCTTTTGCAGGATATCCAGATTGGCAGCCGTATCCGGCTCTACGTGCTCATTCAGTTTCGGAATCAGCTTGTTTATTTTCAGATAAAGATCCGTGCTTTCTTCCGAAGGACCGGAAATGATCAGCGGCGTACGCGCTTCGTCGATAAGAATTGAGTCAACTTCATCGACGATGGCAAAATTGAGTTCGCGCTGTACCTTGTCACCAAGGGAAAACGCGAGATTGTCACGCAGATAGTCAAATCCAAGTTCGTTATTCGTCGCATACGTGATGTCGGCCTCGTAAGCCGCTCTTTTTTCCTCATGCGACTGTCCGGATTTGGATACGCCGACCGTCAGCCCAAGAAATTCATAAACAGGTCGCATCCAGTCAGCGTCACGTTGCGCAAGATATTCGTTGACCGTGACAATGTGTACGCCCTTGCTCGACAAGGCATTGAGGTAGGCCGGCAAGGTAGCCACGAGCGTCTTGCCTTCACCGGTGCGCATCTCAGCGATGCTCCCCTGGTGCAAAACCATGCCACCGATTAACTGCACATCAAATGGCCGCATGCGGAGCGTTCGCCAGGCCGCTTCGCGGGCAACCGCAAAGGCTTCGGGCAGCAGGTCGTCCAGTGTCTTACCGTCAGCGAGGCGCTGTCGCAACTCAATCGTTTTTGCCCGCAGACCGTCGTCGTCAAGGGCTTTAGTGTCCTGTTCGAGAGCATTGATCTTTTGTACGACAGAAGAGAACTGACGCAGCAGGCGCTGGTTGCGACTGCCGAATATGCGCGTAAAGAAGTTGGCCACTTAGGCTCCTGGACGACCGGCAGGGCGTTTCGCCAGCCAGTGGAAAAAACCGGTATTTTACTGATCAGTCAGGAATTTGCACGGTCGAAGCCTCTGAACCTGGCGCCAGCACGGAAATAGGAGATATGGGCCGCGGGAAAGAAAAGCAAGGGCGGCGCTCAGCGTGGGCTGAGCCGCGGAAAAGACTGAATGCGTGGTCTCTGCCTAGTCGGCGTCGCGCTTGATAAAGGACACCGGATTGACGCGCTGGCCATTGCGCAGAACTTCGAAATGCAGGTTTGGGCCGGTGGCCCGGCCGGTTTCGCCCATCAACGCGACAACCTGACCTTTTCTGACTTCTTCGCCGACTTTGACGAGGTTGCTGGAATTGTGGGCATAGCGCGTCGAATAACCGTTGCCATGATTAATTTCGACGAGATTGCCGAAACCATAGCGATCAGCAGACCAGGTCACGACACCGTCGGCCACCGCGATTATTTCAGCGCCAGCCTTGCCGGCGAAATCCACGCCCCTGTGATTAGCGGCCTTGCCGGTAAATGGATCAGTGCGTCGCCCGAAATAGGATGACATCCAGCCGGCTTTGACCGGTCGACCCTGCGGGTACACCCGATCCGACAGGCTTTGATTAAGGAGTACAGACTCCAGCACGCCGAGTTGAGCTTCGCGATCGTCCAGCTGACGGTCCAGCGCAGCCAACGCCATCAGCACTTCGGGCACCGCCACTGCGGAGGCCGTCGCGGACGGTTCTTCCGGCCCGCCAATCGCCGGTTCGGTGTCGAAATCGAATTCGCCGTCTTCCAGATCAGCCATTTCCGTCAGTCGTCGCCCGAGTGCGTCGAGGCGGATGACCCTGGCATTCATCTGGCCCAGCCGGATGGCAAGGGCGTCCAGCGTATCTTCCGTCTGCTGCCTGGTATCCGCAATTTCGGATTTTTGTGATGTGAGCACTGCACTGAGCGATGCCACCTGGCTCTGGCTGACGCCGGAGCCGTTTTGCGCAGAAAACCAGAACCCGGCACCGA
Organism: Woeseiaceae bacterium; assembly: GCA_037968735.1. Classification (GTDB taxonomy): domain Bacteria; phylum Pseudomonadota; class Gammaproteobacteria; order Steroidobacterales; family Woeseiaceae; genus SZUA-117. The sequence continues at coordinate 57,131 of JBBKWC010000022.1, forward strand.
ACATGCCGACGCCCAGAACGACGGCAGCAAGCGTGCCAATCAGTGCTGCGGAGCGGCCGGAAAGGTTGATGTGACAGGGTCTTCCGAAGCCTCTGCCGAAGATTACTACATTCATCGAGTGAGCCTCGAAAGCGTCTCGCAACACGTATAAGTGGTTGATTTAAATGCACCTGCCTTGTAAGCCAGTTGCCATCCATGGCGCTTGTTCTTAGTTGTCGGCATACAAGTTAAGGTCAATTCGGTAGCCCCGCTGCCATAGGACCTTCGAGTCCCTTAGATCGGTGGTTTTGCGCCCCCGCCTTTCAGCGGGTATGCCCTTGTCGGACGACCAATATGCAAAATCCAGCCCGTTATTACAATATGCGTTGCCTGAATCTTGATTCCGGTCACCGGAACACAGAAATAAAAGCCGACTGCGTCACAGTTTTATGCCAACGACCAAACTAGAAGACCTGCTCAAGTCCGGCAAACCCGGAAATCTGGACCGACTGATCCGGCGCGCTCAGCATATGGATACCTTGAGCACTGCATTGAAAGACGGTCTGGCGCCGGAGCTGGCGGATAATTTGATCGCCGCCAACGTGCGCAGCGACGGCGAGCTGGTGGTCGTTTGCACGAGTTCTGCGTGGGCGTCGAGGCTCCGCTTTGAAAGCGCGGCCCTTCTTGAGGGCGCCCGGACGGCAGGCTTTGAAGCCACCACCCTGCGTGTCAAAGTAACGCAAACTACCTGAGCCCAGGCATGGCAATAGGTTGCGCAGGCAGTCAGGCGTATGCGGGTGTGGCGTACGAGATCGGTGCCTTGCGCGGATCGCTGAAGGTAACTTCCTCCCACGCTGTCTGATCTTCGAGAAGCGCCCGCAACAACTTGTTGTTCAGGTCGTGCCCGGACCGGTGTGCGGAAAATTCTCCGATCAGGCTGTGTCCGAGCAGGTAGATGTCGCCAATGGCATCCAGAATTTTGTGGATGACAAACTCGTTGGTATAGCGCAGACCGTCTTCATTAAGGATGCGGTAGTCATCGAGAACGATGGCGTTGTCCATACTCCCACCCAGCGTAAGGTTCTGCGCGCGCAGTGCTTCGACATCCCGAAGAAAACAGAACGTCCGTGCACGACTGATTTCCTTTAGAAAGGACGTAGAAGAAAAATCAATCGACGCTCGCTGACTCAATTTGTTGAACACCGGATGGTTAAACGCGATTTCGAAATTGACTTTGAATCCGTTGAACGGCGAAAACTCCGCCCATTTATCGTCGCCCTCGACGCGGATTTTCTTCTTGATACGAATAAACTTTTTCGGCGCATTTTGTTCTTCGATGCCGGCTGACTGCAGCAGAAATACAAAAGGACCGGCGCTGCCATCCATGATCGGCACTTCCGCCGCTGACAGATCCACGTTGATATTGTCGATACCCAGTCCGGCAAGTGCGGACATCAGATGCTCGACGGTAGCCACTTTTACACCGTCACGAATCAGCGTGGTGCCAAGCATCGTCTCGCCGACGAGTAACGCGCTTGCAGGAATATCGACGGGCTCGTCGAGGTCAACGCGGCGAAACGAGATGCCGGCATTTTCCGCCGCCGGTCGAAGTGTCATATAGACCTTCTTGCCCGTATGCAGCCCGACTCCGGTCGCCCGGATAGCCGTTTTCAAGGTTCTTTGTCGAAGCATGATATGAGACCGTTATTAAGCGCGAATAATTCGGGCTGGAAGCTGCAGTGCCCCGCAAAAGTCGCTACATATTGTCAAATTTCCGAACTAGCGTCGAGCCAATCCGCCTGCACATTCGAACAGCGCACATTGGTAGCCGCGGATTGATCTTCAGCACTCTGCCAAAAGCATGCACCAACCCGCTCTTACCCGCCGATCGCCCGCACGGCGGGCTCCTACATTCCAGTAGCCACTGTAGGAGCGGCCCCCCGCCGCGATTCGCCCGCAGGGCGGGCTCCTGCATTCAACTGCATGTCCAGGCGCGGCCCACGCCGCGACTCGCCGTACCTGGAACTACGCCAGACCTTCATCAGTCTGCCTGTCGGCGCAGGAACGCTGGAATATCCAGCAGGTCTTCCTGCAGTCCGCCATCTTCCAGGCCATCGCCCACCGCGCGTTTCCTCTGCACCGTGGGCTTTTCCAGTTGCTGATAGTTGGGCTCGCCTGAACGGCTGATCGCTCGTTTCACAACCCGCATTGGCGAACTCATCTTGGCCGCAGCACTCTGGCCCAGACCCGTAGCCACTACGGTGACGCGGATCTTGTCGCCCATATCCGGGTCGATCACGGTGCCTATCACAACCGTCGCATCATCAGACGCGAATTCCTTGATAGTGTTCCCGACTTCCTGGAATTCTCCGATCGAAAGATCCATTCCGGCTGTCACGTTGACAAGTATGCCGTTGGCGCCAGCCAGGTTGATGTCTTCCAGTAAAGGACTGGATATCGCTGCTTCGGCGGCTTCGCGTGCACGGTCTTCGCCCGATGACATTCCCGACCCCATCATTGCCATACCCATCTCAGCCATGACGGTTTTCACGTCTGCAAAATCGACGTTTATCAGGCCAGGCCGGGTAATGAGTTCGGCGATGCCCTGTACCGCTCCCTGCAACACCTGATTGGCTGCGCGGAAGGCATCCAGCAATGTTGTTTCGGCACCCAGCACCGACAGCAATTTTTCGTTAGGGATAGTGATCAGCGAATCCACGTACTTGCCGAGCTCGGCAATGCCATGATCCGCCATCGCCATGCGCTTGCCGCCTTCCATCTCGAAAGGTTTGGTCACCACGGCGACCGTCAGTATGCCCAGCTCTTTGGCAACCTGTGCCACCACAGGTGTCGCTCCCGTACCGGTGCCGCCGCCCATGCCGGCAGTAATGAACAGCATATCGGCGCCTTCAATCACTTCCTGAATACGATCCCGATCTTCCATTGCTGCCTGACGGCCAACGTCGGGATCGGCGCCAGCGCCGAGCCCTTTGGTGATATTGCAGCCTATCTGCAACGCCGTTCGCACGCGTGCACTGTTAAGTGCCTGTGCATCCGTATTCGCGCATATAAAGTCGACTCCCTCGATTCCTGAATTGACCATGTGAGCGACCGCGTTGCCGCCGCCACCACCGACACCGATCACCTTGATGACCGCGCTCTGACTGTGCGCATCCATTAATTCAAACATGTGTAACCTCCGCTCATTAAACTTTGTATTGCCACTCACTCAATCGAAAAACTCCGGCTTCCCTGTCAGTAGACCGGAGCACTGTTGTTAAAACTGTCCTTTGAACCACGCCTTCATACGGCTCCATGTATCGCCCACACTGCCCGCGAGCGGCGTTGTGCGTTGCCCGCGCCTGACCATGTTTTCGTAGCCATAAAGTAAAAGTCCCACGCCGGTTGCGTGGATTGGATTGCGCACGACCTCCAGCAGTCCCTCGACGTACTGTGGCGAACCCAGGCGGACCGGCATGTGAAAGACCTCCTCCGCCAGTTCGACTGCGCCTTCCATCTTCGCGCTGCCGCCCGTAATTACGACGCCCGCTGCGATGAGTTCCTCGAATCCGCTGCGCCGCAACTCGTCCCGCACCAGACCAAACAATTCTTCAAAGCGTGGCTCGACAATCTCGGCAAGCGTTTGCCTGGCGAGACGCCGCGGGGGGCGCTCGCCGACACTCGGCACTTCAATGGTTTCATCCGGATTGGCGAGCTGCGACAAGGCGCAGGCGTACTTGATCTTTATTTCTTCCGCGTATTGCAGCGGGGTTCTCATCGAAACGGCGATATCGTTGGTCACCTGATCACCGGCAATGGGGATCACTGCCGTGTGCTGAATAGCGCCACCGAGGAACACCGCGATGTCGGTCGTGCCGCCGCCGATATCGACGATGCACACCCCCAACTCTTTCTCGTCTTCGGTCAGTACGGAATAACTCGACGCGAGCTGCTCAAGCACCACGTCATCGACTTCCAGGCCGCAGCGCTGCACGCACTTGACGATATTCTGTGCTGCGCTGACCGCGCCCGTCACCATATGCACCTTGGCTTCGAGACGAACGCCGGACATGCCGATCGGATCGCGAATGCCTTCCTGGTTGTCGATCAGAAATTCCTGTGGCAGTACGTGCAGAATGCGCTGGTCGGCAGGAATCGCTACCGCACCCGCTGCGTCGATCACACGATCAAGGTCCCCGGAGCTGACTTCTTTGTCGCGAATGGCCACGATGCCGTGCGAGTTGAGGCTGCGCACATGACTGCCGGCGATACCGGCGTAAACGGAATGAATGTCACAACCGGCCATAAGCTCGGCTTCTTCCACGGCGCGCTGAATGGAGTGGACAGTCGACTCGATGTTGACGACCACCCCTTTTTTTAAACCGCGTGAAGGATGCGATCCGATACCGACAACCTCGATAATGCCGTCGTCGCTGACTTCGCCCACGATGGCAACTACCTTCGAGGTGCCGATATCGAGTCCGACGATCAGGTTCTTGTCGTTGCTTTTCTTCACTTCTTGAGTCCCGCGACCATGCCGTCCTGCCGTGATTCGCCTGCACTGGCCGGTGGTGGCAAGCCGTTTTTCCAGCCGATCGTGAAGCCGTTGCTGTAGCGCATGTCCACGAACTCGATCTCTGCCTCGCGGCTGGCAATGAAGTTGGCTGCCACGTCAAGGAAGAGCTGCGCGCGTTCTTCCACATCGCGCCGCCCCAGACGAATTTCGATGCCGGTGTCGAGGCGCATCAGCCATGCACCGCGTGCATCCAGACGCACCAGCAACAGATCGAGCCCGGTTGGCAGCAGTTTCTCCCGCATGCGCAGATAGCGCTCGGCAACGACCGCCGACTGATTGTCGGGCCCTTCCAGGCGTGGCAGTTCAGCCGGTACGTGGCGCGCGTCGCTGACGAAAAGTTCGCCGCGTGTATTCAGGAGACCACGCTCGCCCCAGACGGCCGCCGGAATCTGTTCTGTCACGCTGACTTCCAGCGTCGCCGGCCAGCGCCGTGCGATATTGGCCTGGTCAATCCACGGCAGAGAAACGATTCGATCCTGCATGGCGCTGAGGTTGGCACCGAAAAAGCCGGCGACCAGTTCGTGGCTGATGGCCTCCTCGATCTGTAGTGCGCTGACCCGCTGGAACGGACCGTCGATCGTGATGGATGCGATCGGCCGCTCCAGCAGCCGCGCGCTGAATTCATAGCTCAACGTGATGATCGCCAACGCAAAAATGAGCATCGCGAATTGCCGGAACGGGAACTTCGGCAACCGTATTGTTGGCGCGGCCTTTTGCTTGCGGCGCCGCTTGGCCTGCTTACGCATCATTGGCTGCCATCCCTGCGGTCCGTGTTGCCTCTTCGTCCGGCATACTGGTTTCGAGCACACGCCAGCACAGCTCGTCGAAACTCATTCCGGCCACTTTTGCGGCCATTGGAACAAGACTGTGGCTGGTCATTCCCGGCACCGTATTGATTTCCAGCACCTGTGGCTGGCCGTCGGCGCCGGTCATGAAATCGACGCGCCCCCAGCCTGAGCAACCCAGCGCGTCGAATGCCATAATCGACAGATCGTGAAAACGTCGTTCGAGTTCGGCGTCGTCGCTGCCGGGACAAAAGTATTCGGTATCGTCCGCTTCGTATTTCGCGCGGTAGTCGTAGAACACCCGTGGCGTTTCGATGCGGATGCTGGAAAGCGCCTGACCCTGTAAGACCGCTACGGTTGACTCCGTACCGACGATGCACTTCTCCACCAGTGCCGGACTGCCGAAAGTCAGCGCAAGCTCTGCCGCTGCGCGCAGATCAGCCGCTTCGAAGACTTTGCTCATACCTACGCTTGAGCCCTGCCCCGAGGGCTTGAAAATGAGCGGGTAGCCGAGTTCGCTCGCGGCAAGGCGAGCATCGCCGACGGAGCTGATAAGACAGAAATCCGGCGTGTGGATGTTGGCAGCGGTGAACAGTCGTTTACTGCGAATCTTGTCCATTGCGAGTGCCGAAGCCATCACGCCGCTGCCGGTGTAAGGAATTTCCAGCCATTCGAGGGCACCCTGTAGCGTACCGTCTTCACCGCCAGGTCCATGCAGCGCAATCCAAACCCGGTCAAACCCTTCACTCGCAAGCCCGGTGATAGCTTGGCTCGCCGGATCCCATCCACATGCATCGATACCGCGACCCTGCAGGGCTTTGAGAACCGCTCTTCCAGAATCCAGCGACACTTCGCGTTCGCTGGAATGACCGCCTGACAACACAGCGACCCGGCCGAATTCCGCGGCGTCGCTTACTGCGATGCGATTGTCGGTCAAGGTCAGCGTCATGTGCATTCCCTGCCGACAATGCGGACTTCGTGCACAAGCTCGATGCCTGAATGATCAAGCACACTCTGTTGCACATGCGTAATCAAATTTTCGATATCACTGGCGCTGGCATCGCCGCGATTTATGATGAAGTTTGCATGTTTTTCGGAAACGACCGCGTCGCCTATCCGACAACCTTTGAGGCCGGCGGCCTCGATAAGCCTGGCCGCATGGTCGCCCGGCGGATTGCGGAAGACAGATCCGCAGGATGGCAATCCCAATGGCTGCGACGCTTTGCGGCGTTCGAGCATGTTGCGCATGTTGTCCATACTGGGTTGCACAGCCGGATCGAAGTGCAGGTCCGCCTCAAGAAACCATTCATCGAGCGGTCCCTTCACACTTCGATAAGCAATCTCATAGTCACGCGGATCGCGGCGTTGCACTTCGCCCCGGCGACTGATGGTGCGCACCGAACTGACGCGCTGCCAAGTTTCGCCGCCATGGGCGCCCGCGTTCATGGCCAGTGCACCGCCGATGGTGCCGGGAATGCCGGCGAAAAATTCCGATGGACCCAGACCCCAGCGTACGCACTGACGTGCCAGCTGAGTGCAAGGCACGCTTGCGCCAACGCGGACCGCTTGCTCGCCGGTCTTCTCGAGGTGGCGCAGGATGCTGTTGGCCGCAATCACGACACCATCCAGTCCGCCATCGCGAACCAGCAGATTGCTGCCGAGACCGAACCAGTGAATGGGCGTGTCCGCGTCCAGCTCACCTAGAAACTTGGCGAGTGATGCGACACTGGCTGGTTGAAAATAAACGTCGGCTGGGCCACCGACGCGCCACGAAGTATGGCGGCTCATGAGTTCATGCCGCTTCAGCTCGCCGTTGCTGTCTGAGCTTCTCATTGCCGCCATCATTTCTGCACCTTCAGTCGCGCTGTTGGGGTGAGTAGTCTGGGCAGGCGGGCAGCGAATACGCCGATATCACCAGCACCCATCGTCAGCAGCAGGTCGTCGGCTTGCAGTAAATCGCCAAGCGTATCGGGCAGCGATGACAATGATTCGACAAAGACAGGTTCGATGCCGCCACGCGAGCGCACTGCACGCGCAATCGCGCGCCCGTCCGCTCCGGCAATCGGATCCTCGCCAGCCGCATAGACCTCAAGCAATACAAGGACGTCAGCCTCGCCGAGCACTTGTGCGAAGTCATCGATCAGGTCCCGGGTCCGTGAATACCGATGCGGCTGGAACACGAGTACGATGCGCCGATTCGGCCAGCCGGCGCGCGCCGCGGCAATGGTCGCCTCCACTTCCGTCGGGTGATGTCCGTAGTCATCGATCAGCAGTACGTCACCGTTTTTCGTCCGGACGTTGCCAAGATTCTGGAAGCGCCGGTCGATCCCCTCGAACTTCTGTAGTGCCGTCACGACCGCTTCGTCGCCGACCTGCAGCTCGCTGGCCACGGCAATCGCTGCCAGTGCATTTCTGACGTTGTGCATGCCGGGCAGGCGCAGGCTAATCTGCAGGCGATCGCTCTGGCCGCGACGGGCAACGTCGAACGACGTCATCTCCTGGTCAAAGCGGATATTCTCGGCGCGAATATCAGGATCGCCGTCAATGCCATAGGTTACGATTGTCCTCCTGACGTCGGCGATAACTTCGCCAATGCCGGCATCGTCGCTGCACATGACCGCAAGCCCGTAGAACGGCAGGTTGTGCAAAAACCTGACAAAGCTGTCGCGAAGTTTCCCGATGTCTCCGTCATAGGTGGACATGTGGTCCGCGTCGATGTTGGTGACGATGGCCAGCATCGGCTTCAGGTGCACGAACGAGGCGTCACTTTCATCCGCTTCCGCCACCAGGTAATCACCCTGACCCAGTCGTGCATTCGCGTCGGCACTCTTCAAACGGCCGCCGATGACGAACGTCGGGTCGAGGCCGCCTTCGGCAAGTACGCTGGCCACCAGGCTGGTGGTCGTCGTCTTGCCGTGTGTGCCAGCGACTGCTATTGAATAGCGAAAACGCATGAGTTCCGCCAGCATCTCGGCGCGCGGAACGACCGGCAGGTGCGCGCGTTTCGCGGCGGTGAGCTCAGGATTCGTGTCGCTTACTGCACTCGACACCACAACGACATCGGCATCACTGATATTGGCTGCGTCGTGGCCAATGAACACCCGCGCGCCCAGTTTCTCGAGACGCGACACGGCGGCATTCTTCTTGAGATCAGAGCCCTGTACCTGGTAGTCGAGGCTCAGCATGACTTCTGCGATCCCTGACATGCCGGAGCCGCCGATGCCGACAAAATGCACACAGTTGATGCGGCGCATGCGGCGAATCATCCGAGATCCCCCGCGGCCTGCAGGCAAAACTCACTGATGCGTTGCAAGGCATCCGGCCTGGCCATGGAGCGTGCCTTTCTTGAGCGCGCCAGCAATTCTTCGCGGTCCGAAAGCAGGCTTCGTAGCAGCGTCGCGAGCGCTTCAGCTGTGAGTGCCGACTGCTGCACGATCGTGGCAGCGCCGGCGGCCTGCATAGCCGCGGCGTTGGCGGTCTGATGGTCGTCGACGGCAGCGGGAAATGGCACAAATATGGCAGGCAGGCCGGCGGCAGCGACTTCGGCGACTGTCATTGCGCCTGCCCGGCAAATTACCAGATCCGCCCAGGAATAGGCCTCTGCCATGTCTTCAATAAATGGCGACAGGCTCACCGCAATGCCGTGCTTTTTGTACGTCTCTGCGGTTCGTTCGAAAGAATGGGCACCGCTTTGATGTCGAACCTCGGGCCGCGCCGCATCCGCCAGCAGTGACAGTGCGGCAGGCACGGTCTCGTTTAACGCGAGCGCGCCCTGGCTACCACCCAGTACAAGCAGTCGAATCGAACTCTTGCGATTGGCAAGGCGGCGGTCCGGCGCCGCGATCGCTGCAATTTCCGCACGCACGGGGTTACCGACGGTTTCGGCGTTAACCGAGCTTTTAAAGCTGTCCGGGAAGGCCTGCAGTACGACCCCGGCAAGTCGCGCCAGCAGTCTGTTCGTCAATCCGGCCACTGCATTCTGCTCATGGATGACCAAAGGCCGGCGAGTCAGCCAGGCAGCAACGCCGCCCGGGCCGCTGACGAATCCCCCCATGCCGAGTACGGCCGCCGGCCGGTGTTTCGCCATCACGTACAAAGACTGCAGCAATGCAAACGACAGGTGAAAGGGTGCCAGCATCACCGGCAAAAGCCCCTTGCCGCGCAAGCCGCTGACCGCAATCCATTCGATCGGAATTCCCGCTGCCGGAACCACGCGCGCTTCCAGACCACGGCGCGTACCCAGCCAGACGATATTCCTTGAACGCGCCATCAGGACCCCGGCCACGGCCAGAGCGGGATAAACATGGCCACCCGTGCCGCCGGCAAGGATCATGATCGGCCGTCCGCTCATGAGTTTTTACGCCTGGTTTTTCTGCGGTTAAGAGGGCTGCCGCCAACCGCAAGCTCATGGTGAATCCGGAACAGCATGCCAATGCTGATCATCGCGATAATCATGCTGGACCGTCCGTAGCTGACCAATGGCAAGGTCAGACCCTTGGTCGGCAACAAGCCGAGATTCACGCCGATGTTGATGAAGGCCTGCAAACCGAGCCACGTCGCAATGCCGATGGCAAGGTATGCTTCGAAAAAACGATCTGCATTTGCCGCTCTGATACCTAGGCGGAATGCCCGCCATAGAAGCGCTGCAAATAATAAAATCAAGACGAAAGCGCCCAGCAGGCCAAACTCTTCCGCAAACACCGCAAAAACGAAATCGGTGTGTGCATCCGGCAGGTAGAAAAGTTTCTGTACACCGTCGCCAAGGCCGACGCCAAACCACTCTCCGCGGCCGATGGCGATTAGCGATTGTGTGAGCTGGAAGCCGGTATCAAAGGGGTCTGCCCAGGGATCGAGAAATCCGGTCAGACGTTCCAGTCGGTATTGTCTGGATACCGCGAGCAGCACTGCACCAATGATGGCAAGGCCTGCAAAAACGAAGAAGTCCCGTAGGCGCGCACCGGCGACGAACATCATTGCGAATGCCGTCGCAACCAGCACGATGGCGGCACCGAGATCGGGTTCAGCGAGCAACAATACGCTCGCGATTGCCAGCACTATCATCGGCCGTACAAAACCCGAGAACTGTTCACGCAACGATTTGTTTTGTCGAACCAGATAGCCGGCGAGGTAGATCATCAGACAAAGACGCGCCGGTTCGGATGCCTGCAGGTTGAAAACGCCAAGCCGGATCCAGCGTGTGCTGCCATTTACCGTGTGCCCCAGACCGGGCAGCAATACAACAAAAAGCAGTGCGAAAGACAGCAGCAGCATTAGCGGCCCGATGCCTTGCCACACTCGCATCGGCACGAACAGGCAGAGGAAAGCCGCGGCGGTGCCGATAAGCGCAGCGACTGCCTGGCGACCGACGTAGTAAAACGGATCACCGGCCGCGTTGTCTGCTACCGCAATTGAGGCTGAAGCAAGAATAACGAGTCCGCCGAGCAGCAGCGCGAGGGACAAGCCCAGCAGGACGGGATCCAGCCTGATCGGATTCTTGAGTTTTACCGGGAACGGCATGATGGCGTTGTCACGAATCATGCGGCCAGGCTCCTGACGGCGCGGCAGAAATCGTCGCCACGCGCCTGGTAGTTAGGGTACTGGTCGAAGCTGGCACAGGCCGGGGCAAACAATACCGTGTCACCCGGCCTGGCAATGGTTGCGGCGTGCGCGACAGCGTCTTGCAGATTGCGCTCGTGCTGCACCGGCGCCAGCCCTTCAAAGGCATCAGCGAGCTTGAGGGCGTCCTCGCCTATCAGTACAACCGCGCGCAGTTGCTCTGCGGTCGCCGTTGCAAGCTTGTCAAAATTGCCGCCTTTACCCTGGCCACCGGCGATCAGTATCACTTTGCCATCAACGGAGGCGACAGATGCGATGGCGGCACCAACGTTGGTGGCCTTCGAATCGTTTATGTAGGTAACCTTGTTATGCAGCGCGACGCGCTGCATGCGATGCGGCAGTCCCGGGAATTGATTCAGCACCTGCAACATGGGCGAAAGTGCGAGCCCAAGCAATTCGCCTGCCGCGAGCGCAGCCAGTGCGTTGGCATAATTGTGCCTGCCGACCATGGCGATATCGGATGTCGCGAGTAGCAGCTTTTCGCCGCGCGCCAGATACTCGACGCCGTCTTCGACGCGTAATCCGTAATGCTCGGCCGGCGGTTCGTCGAGGCCAAAACTGATTGCTTTAATGGCGTCAGGCACACGCTCGACGACCTGCGCGTCAGCACGATTCCAGACAGCCGCAGCAGCCTGGGAGAAGATCCGGTACTTCGCCTGCCGGTACTCTTCTTCGCTGCGATGCCAGTCGAGGTGGTCCGGTGAAATATTCAGCAGGACGGCGACCGCGGCCGGCAAGTTGCCGGTGCGCTGAAGTTGAAAGCTGGACAGTTCGAGTATGTAGAAATCAGGTATTCGCTCCTCGAGCAGATCCAGCGCGGGAACACCGAGGTTGGCTCCGGCCAGCCCGCGCTTGCCCGCTGCCGTGCACATTAAAGAGAGCAAGGTAGTGACCGTGCTTTTGCCATTCGAACCGGTGATGGCAACAAACGGTGCGCGGGCTTCCGCCGCGAATAATTCGATATCACTGACGATCGTGATACCTGCATTGCGTGCAGCGCCCAGCAGCGCATCGTGTTCTGCGATACCCGGGGATACGACGATTAACGATGATTGCCGAAGAACATGTTGCGGAATTTTTCCCAGCAGGATTTCCGCCTGGGGCGCAATTGTCTGTAATTCGTCCAGCCCCGGCGGCGTCTCGCGACTGTCAACGTAGCGCGCGTCGATACCTGAACGAACAAAATAGCGGGCCACGGAGAGCCCGGTCGACCCCAGTCCGTAGACGAGATTTTTCTGCTTCACGGTCTGCTTTGCAAGCGGTGGCGTTTTTGTGCTGGCGGCGTTCATCGCAGTTTCAGACTCGCAAGTCCAATTAATACGAGGATGACCGTAATGATCCAGAAACGAACGATAACTTTAGGTTCAGCCCAACCCTTGAGCTCAAAATGGTGATGTAGCGGCGCCATTCGAAAAACGCGCTTGCCGGTCATTTTAAAGGAGGCCACCTGAATAATGACGGATACAGTTTCGACGACAAAAACGCCTCCCATGATCGCGAGCACGATTTCCTGTCGAACGACGACCGCTACAACACCCAGAGCTGCACCAAGCGAAAGTGCACCTATATCGCCCATGAATACCTGTGCCGGATATGTGTTGAACCAGAGGAATCCCAGCCCCGCGCCGGCAAGTGCCGTGCAAAACACCAGGATCTCTCCGGTCCCTGCGACATACGGGATACCGAGGTATGCAGAGAAATTTATATTGCCTGTAACGTAGGCGAACACGCCCAATGCACCGCCAACCAGCACTGTCGGCATGATGGCCAGGCCGTCAAGCCCGTCCGTCAGATTGACGGCATTGGAAAAACCAACGATGAACAGAAATGAGACGACGATCTGGAACATGCCAAGCGGCAGCCAGAGATCCTTAACATAAGGAATCAGCAGCGAGTTGCTGATTTCGTCCGTCGCCATCATGTACAAGGTGACCGATGCGATCAGCGCAGCCGTACTTTGCCAGAACAATTTCTGTCGCGCAGAGAGACCTTTCGGATCCTGCACGACGAGTTTCTTGTAGTCATCGACGAAACCAATGACTCCAAATGCGAGCGTTACGAACAGGACAACCCAGATATACCGGTTTTCCAGATCGGCCCATAGCACCGTGCTAACGACGATCGCCGTCAGGATCAGCGCACCGCCCATGGTCGGCGTACCCGCCTTTATAAGATGCGTGTCGGGTCCGTCGGAACGCACCGGCTGCCCGACCTGATTCATGCTGAGACGCGCGATCATTTTCGGACCAATGACGAAGGACAGTACCAGTGCGGTAAGTGCCCCCAAAATGGCGCGCATGGTGAGGTAGTTGAACACGTTAAAGCCGGATTCAAACTGGGCAAGATAATTGGTCAGATAAAGCAACATGGTCAGTGCTTCTCCGCGTGTTCAGGGACGGTAGACAGCGCGTTGACCACGCGTTCCATCGTCGTTGATCGCGAGCCCTTGACGAGCACGACGTCACCCTCACCCACCGATTCACGAAGGTCTGCAACCAGTTCTGTCATTGTTTCGAACCAGCGGCCGCCCTGGCCGAAAGATTCCACGGCAAGCCGCGACATGGGACCGGTAGCCCGCAGGTTTTTTATACCTGCTTCACGAATGACCCAGCCGGTATGCGCGTGCAGAAGTTCTGCATCACCACCAAGTTCTGCCATATCGCCCAGCACCAGCCAGCTATTGCCTGCTTGCGAGGCGAGGAATTCTGCCGCCGCCTGCACGCTGACGGGATTGGCGTTGTAGCTATCGTCGTAAAGCAGTGCGCCACTGACACTTCGCACCGGTTCGAGACGACTGTGAATCGGGCGCAAGGACTCAAGGCCCTGCCGGATTTGCTTAATGCTGATACCTAACGTAATGGCAATCGCCGAGGCGGCGCAGGCGTTCAGCACGTTGTGCCTGCCTTGCAGTGCAAGTCTGATTTCCGTCTGCCCGCCCGGGAAGTGCAGGGTAAAATCAGATCCCGTCGCGTTTGTCGTCACAGCACTGGCACGGACATTGGCGTCTGCACTCATGCCGAAGGTCAAAACCTCGGCGTCCCCAATGCACGACATCCAGTACTCGAAATAGTCATCGTCCGCATTCAGAATGACTGACTCCGGCGCCTCGTCGCCGGCAAGTATCTCGCCCTTCGCCCGCGCAACACCCTCGACAGAGCCGAAGCCCTCCAGATGCGCTGCCGCAGCGTTTGTTATAGCGACAACGTGTGGCGCCGCAAGTGATGCAAGGTAGGCAATCTCGCCGGGGTGATTCGCGCCCATCTCGATAACCGCGTAACGATGCTCCTGTCCAATACGCGACAACATCAGCGGCACGCCGATTTCATTGTTCAGATTGCCGTAGGTAGAGAGGGTCTTGTCTCCAAGCGACAAACAGGCGGCAAGCAGTTCTTTTAACGTCGTTTTACCGTTACTGCCCGTGATGCCCACAACCGTCGCCGGCATTTTTTTGCGCCAGTTCGCTGCGAGCTGACCTAATGCACGCAACGTATCGTCGACGACAATGGTTGGGATCCCTGCTTCTTCGACGGCCCGTGGGATGATGGCACCCGCGGCGTTGCGCTCCATTGCTTCTTCAAGGAAACGCGTGCCGTCAAAATTCGGCCCCTGAAGCGCGATGAATAATTGCCCGGCCTGGAGCGAGCGCGTGTCAGTACTGACACCGGTAAATGCAGCATCCGCTCCATGCAGCTGTCCGCGGATCGTCTCTGCTGCCTGTCTGAGTGTGCCGCTCATCATCGCCCGACGCTGCCCGCCGGCGGCCGCTGCTGCAGATATTTGCGTGCCACATCGACGTCCGAGAAGTCGCTTCGCTGATCACCGATAATCTGGTAATTCTCATGGCCCTTGCCGGCAATCAGAACAACGTCGCTATCGCCCGCGGCACTGACGGCATGCTTGATGGCTGCCGCACGATCAACATAGGTCGGCGTATCGCCTTCCATCCCCAGAAGCACCTCTGCGATGATATTCGCAGGCGCTTCTGAACGCGGGTTGTCGCTGGTGACAATCGGGTAGTCAGCGTGCTCTGCCGCGACCCTTCCCATCATGGCGCGCTTGCCGCGATCCCGGTCGCCGCCACAGCCGAACACGCACCAGAGTTTGCCACTGCAATGCATGCGCAAAGCGCGAAGCGCCGCCTCCAGACTGGCGGGCGTGTGCGAGTAATCCACGAAAACAGCCGGCACGTCGATCCGGTTTATCCTGACGCGCTCCATTCTGCCCGGCGGTGCGGTAACGGAGCTAAGTGCCTGGCAAGCGTCGGCAAGCGGTACTTCGTAACAGAGCAAGAGCGCCAGCACTGCCACTGCATTCGCCACATTAAAATCGCCGGGCAGCGGCAAAGTGAACGTAGCAGTTCCCCAGGAGCTCGCGATTTCGAGGCGCGTGCCCTCCGCCGTCGCAATGGCAGAGCGGACGTAGACATAGGGTCGCCCGTTCGCAATGCGATCCTCGCGCGTGGATACCATCACGACGTTTGCGCCGCAAAGTGCTGCCAGTTCTTCGCCGTATTCAGTGTCAATACCAACGATGCGATTCTTCACGTCATGATCGAGGAACAAACTTGCCTTCGCCTCGAAGTAGGCATGCATGCTGCCGTGGTAGTCGATGTGATCCCGGCTTAAGTTGGTAAATATCGCCGATTCAAAATGCACGCCATCGACACGTGACTGGTCTAGCGCGTGCGATGAAACCTCGATCGCAGCATGTCTGGCGCCTTCGTCCCGATAGCGAGCAAGCATGCCGTGCAACTCCATGCAGGCAGGAGTCGTGACTGATCCATCGCCCTCAATTTTCAGAACGCCACTACCGACGGTGCCTACGTAAGCGCATTTTCTTTTCAGCGCGTTCAGACAATGGCGAATCATCCACGCAACCGTTGTCTTGCCGTTCGTCCCAGTAACGCCGGTGACGCAGACTGTTTTACTCGGCGATTCATACCATCGATTCGCAATGCGGCCGAGTTGTTCTGCGAGGCCCGGCAGCGGGATCAGCGGCACCGCCGCTTCGACCGGGCTGCCGGTGAGCGAATCCCAGACCACCGCTGCCACTTTTGCTTCGACGGCCTGATCCAGGTATTCGAGCCCGTGCGAGGTCGCGCCCTGACAGGCAAAAAATACGTCGCCGCGCTGCAGCGTTCGGGAATCCGATGAGATACCGCCAACGATGATCGGTGGCGCATCAGCCAGCCCGCGCAACAGCCTGTCGAGGGTAAAGTGCGGAGTGATTAGCCGGGCCGGCACGCTCATTGACTCATTGCCTGGATGAGCCCGCCGCGGCCTTCCGCCGGCAGTGCATCCGGCGGCACAGCCAGGAGACGAAGTGACTCTGCCATCACTTCACCAAATACGGGTGCAGCGACATCACCGCCGTAATAAAAAGCGCCGGTCGGCTCGTCTATGATGACGACGGCAGCAAGCCGCGGGTCACTCACCGGACCAATGCCGGCGAAGATCGAGAAATACTTGTCTTCTGAGTATCCGCCGGGTGCAAACTTCCATGAAGTGCCGGTCTTGCCAGCAATGCGGTAACCCGGCACGCCCGCTTCTGCCCCGGTGGCGCCGGGCCGAACGACTTGTTCCATCATGCTGCGAATTGCCGCGGCCGTGTCGCTGCCAATAATGCGTTCTCCCGCATTGGGCTCATCCAGCGCGACCAGCGACACCGGCCGCAACTTGCCGTCGCTGCCAAGGGCCGCGTACGCCTGCGCGAGTTGCAGAGGGGTAACGGAAATGCCGTATCCATAGCCGAGGGTCGCCTGGCTGATCTGCCGCCAGTCACTGAAGTGCGTCAGCAGTCCTGCGGACTCGCCAGGAAAGCCACTTGAGGTCATCGAACCCAGACCGAACAGTGTCATCGTCCGCCACAGCTGATCAGGCTCCAGCGACATGGCGATTTTCGTCGCCCCGACGTTGCTGGAACGAGCGAGAACCGTGGTCAGGCTCAAGCGTCCGTGATCGCGCGTGTCCTTGATCTTCTTTGGCCCGACCACGACAAATCCGGGCGATGTATCGACCATGCTGCCGGGACGATAACGTCCGCTTTCGAGTGCCGCTGCCAGTATCAGTGGCTTGATACTCGAACCGGGTTCAAAAATATCGGTGATCGCCCGGTTCCGATACCGGTCTGCCGAATACTGCGAGCGATCATTGGGGTTGTAGGTCGGCTGATTAACCATGGCGAGTACTTCGCCGGACTTTATATCCAGGATAACGACAGAACCGGATTCGGCCTTGTGCTGACGTATTGCGCTTTTTAACGTTCGGTAGGCAAGGTATTGCAGACGCAGATCGATGCTGGCACGCAGATCCTTGCCCGGACGTGGCGGCTTGATACTCGCGACGTTCGCGACCGAACGACCGAAGCGATCCTTCAGCACGCGCTTCGCGCCCAACTCTCCCGCCAGCCAATGATTGAACTCGAGCTCGAGTCCTTCCAGACCCTCGTCGTCTACGCTGGTAAAACCAACCAGATGCCCCGCAACTTCGCCAGCCGGATAGTAGCGGCGATATTCACGCAGCACATTGACACCGGGCAGATTCAATGCCATTACCTGACGGGCAAGATCAGGGTTCAGATGGCGCCGCAAATACAGAAATTCCTTGTCCATGCTGCGCATGATGCGGCGCATGAGCTGATCCGCATCAATGTCCAGTAGCCCGGCGATCTCCGGCACGCGGTCGGCTGCCGCGACAATCTCCTGCGGATTGACCCACACGCTATCGACGGGCGTGCTGATTGCAAGCGGCTCACCATTGCGGTCTGTAATGAGGCCGCGGTGAGCCGACATTTTCTCCGTCCGAAGGTGCCGGGAGTCAGCCTGTTGGTTGAGAAATTCGGTGCTGAATACCTGCAGGTGCACCGCCCTCGCGAGCAATGCTGTTCCAGACAACACAAAAAACGCGATAACCAGCGACAACCTGCCTGTGAAACGACGCACTGTCTGCTGTTTTGTTTCTGCGCCGCGACTCATGGCCGCTCAACTACGTACATTTCCGTCGACTTCGGCCGGATTAGTGACAGTTCCTTGAGTGCGACCTGTTCGATGCGCGCGTGCGTTGCCCAGGTGCTCTGCTCTATTTGCAATTGACCCCATTCAATATTCAGTTCATCGCGCTCCGTTGTCAGCGCCTCGAGTTCAACGAACAATTTGCGGGATTCATGCTTCGTATAGATGATGGCAATGGCGGACAGCACACAAACCAGCGCAAACACCACGGTCAGCAGAAACGGCTGACGGGCAGCAGTCTTCTGTCCGATTTCCATTACAGACGCTCCGCGATACGCAACCGTGCGCTCCGCGCACGTGGATTCGATGCAATCTCATCCAGAGCGGGCTTAACGACCTTGCCGATCAGTTTTAACGGCGGCAGAAACTCCGCCGGCACGTTCGGCATGCCCCGGTACGGTTCGATCTCACGGGATTTATTGCGCATAAAACGCTTCACCAGCCGGTCTTCGAGAGAATGAAAGCCGATGACGCACAGTCGGCCGCCAGGCGAAAGCAAGTCGATCGACGCGTCCAGTGCCTGACGCAGTTCGCCCAGCTCATCGTTGATGAACATGCGAATAGCCTGAAATGTTTTCGTGGCGGGGTGGCGTTTCTGGCCGCTTGCCGGTACCGCTGCGGCGACGATAGCCGCCAATTCGCCGGTACGCTCGAGCGGCGCGGCGCGTCGCGCCGTAACAATTGCGCGCGCGATGCGGCCGGCAAACCGCTCCTCGCCGAGTTGCTGCAAAACGCGCTTCAAGACCTTCTCGTCCACAACGCGGAGCCAGTCGGCGGCGTGTTGTCCTTGTGAGAAATCCATTCGCATGTCGAGCGGACCGTCGGCGCGGAAACTGAATCCTCGCTTCGCTTCATCCAGTTGCGGGGAGGAGACCCCCAAATCGAGTAGTAGCCCATCCACTTTTCCGAGTAAGTTCCTTTCGCTCGCATATCGCCTGATCTCTGAAAACTCGCCGTGTATTAATTCCATTCTCGGGTCACTTCTGAGTGACGCCGGCGCTTCTTCCTTTGCCGCCGGATCCCGATCAATGCCGATCAAACGTCCCTTGTCGCCCAGCCCCGCCAGGATGGCTGCTGCGTGGCCGCCCCGCCCGAACGTGCCGTCGAAATAGCATCCATCAGCTTGCAGATTCAGCCCCTCTACCGCAGGCCCGAGAAGTACCGGCAGGTGGCTGGCACCGTCCGTGCTCCCGTTCACGCAGTTTCGGCGGCTTTATAAGGTGAGCGTCTCGAGCTGTGCTGACAGGTCCGTGTCATCACCATCGTTGAGCCACCCGTCCCGCGTTGTGTTCCAGCGCTCTTCGTCCCATAACTCAAATCTGTTGCCCTGCCCCAGCAGCACAGCCTGCCGGTCGAGGCCGGCGTATTCCCGCAATTCGCGCGACATAAGAATGCGTCCCTGTGCATCTAGATCCACCTCGGCGGCGTGCCCCACCATCAGGCGCTGCAGGCGCCGGGCCTTGCTGTCGAGACTTGGCAGCCGCATCAGCTTGCGTTCGATTTCTTCCCATTCGGGAAGCGGATAAATGAGAAGGCAGTAGTCTTTGTCGACCGTGGTGACGAGCTGGCCGTCACATCGCGCAGCGATGCGCTCCCGATAACGAGTCGGAATCGCCAGACGCCCCTTGGCGTCCAGAGTGACTTTGGTAACTCCACGCAGCACGGTATTGTTTCGGGGTCGGTCCGCAGCACATCCGCTGTGAAGGCCACATTTACCCCTTCCTCCCACTTTTCTCCACTTTTCGGCACTATATTCGCCCCCCTGACAGTCGTCAACCTGTAAAACAGATTATTTCTTGTTCTACAGGGACTTAGGGGCTTTCGCGTGGCCAGATTCGGGCAAATAATGGCAGGGCTTAGGGGCTATATATCAATTGCTTAGGCGTCATTTCTCGACCTGCGAACAGAAAACCGTCGCGACCGGGCGACAGGGCTGGTTTTCGTCATGGCAACAGGTCAGAGGCCAGACATGCGCGGCCCCACTGCGCTCCTTCGCCACTATCGCAAAGCTAAACTTTTGATTTAAAAGAGAAAGAAAGAGCCGGCCGTAAGCCGGGTTCTGTCGTGGACAATCATTCATCTGGGACAGCCGTCACCGGCTGCCTCTAGCAACCTACCCGGAAGCCCGCTCAGGCGACGGTGCCGGCAAGCCGGCGTGCTTCCCTATTTGGTCTTGCTCCAGGCGGGGTTTACCTTGCCGCGGCATGTTTCCACCCGCGCGGTGCGCTCTTACCGCACCATTTCACCCTTACCGGCTTTCGCCGGCGGTATATTTTCTGTGGCACTTTCCATGGGCTTGCACCCTCCAGGCGTTACCTGGCGCCCTGCCTGACGGAGCCCGGACTTTCCTCAGTAATCGAAAGCGACTACTGCGATTGTCTGGCCGACTCTCACTTTCTCAGTATCCACACGAAGTGGAGCGCGGATGATACTCGCACTTAACTGAAAACCCCATGTGCCTTGGTCGCGCGCCGATTGATCTCTTGCGCAGGCCGCACCGCTCGGCAGTCGCTGACTCAGTCGGTAGCAGTCGATTTCATCGCCAGCATCTGGCGGTACAGTAAGTTGCGCTTCCTCCCCGTAATGCGTGCGGCAATTTCAACGGCCTGCTTGCCTGGCAAGGCGTCGACGAGTATCTGCAACAAGCTGTCAGTATCCATCTGCAATACGTCCTCGCGAATGCGTTCGCGGCCCGCAAGCACGACGACGAATTCGCCTTTCAACGGAATGCTGCCGTCTTCCAGCATACGCGCCAGCGCCTGAAGCGTTGTCGAGACGCATTGTTCATGCAGCTTGGTCAGCTCCCGGCCGATAAATGCCGGACGTTCGCCGCCGAATGTTTCGACCATGTCTGCAACGGATTCGCGTATGCGGTGTACCGATTCAAAAAATACCAGCGTGCGGGTTTCGCCGGATACTGACTGCAACGCCGTTTTACGCGCCGCGGACCTGGCCGGCAGAAACCCTTCATAGGCGAAACGATCCGTTGGCAGGCCGCAGGCGGAAAGCGCCGTCACGAGGGCGGAAGCGCCGGGGACAGGTACAACGCGAATGCCCGCCCGGTGCGCGGCCGACAATAGTCGATAGCCGGGATCGCTGATCATCGGCGTGCCGGCGTCGCTCACGAGGGCCACATTCTGCCCCGTCTTCAGCTCCCCGATCAGGCGCTCGGCAAGCGCGTCCTCGTTGTGATCGTGCAACGCGATTTGTCGGCCTTTTATGCCGAAATGCGATAGTAATCGCCCAGTCACGCGGGTATCCTCGGCGGCAATGAGGTCTGCTGCTGCCAGCACTTCTCTGGCTCGCGGCGACATGTCGTTAAGATTGCCGATCGGTGTAGCTACGACAAATAGTGCGCCCTCATTCAATGTCCGTTATCCACCTTCGAGTTTTGCGCAATGAGTATTGATTCCGCTGCCATCCTGCCCCCCTCGCTGCCATTCAGGCAAGCGACATGAGCAGATTGAGGCAAACGGCGATGTACGTTGTGATGCGGCTTGCCTTGCTGACAATGGTGGCGGCAATACTCGGCGGCTGTGCGAGCACTGACTTTGGCGGCTTCTCAAGTCCAACGGGTGAGCGCCGCGCACAGACCCTGGCGCAGGACGGCGAGTTTGCCGAAGCTGCGTCTGTCTACATTGGACTCGCCAGTGCTTCTGCCGGCGTCGAACGTGACCGGCTGACTTTACTGGCGGTCGAACAATGGCTGTATGCAGGCGACGGCAAACGGGCGAAAAACGCGCTGAGTCAGATTCCGCAACCGGCAGGTGGCGACCTGCTGTGGCTGTGGAGCAGCGATGTCGCGCTGCTCGCGCTGTGGGAAGGACGGCCGGACGATGCGCTCGGCGTCCTCGAGCCGCTTGCCCGGCAGCCACTACCCGCCGGCCACCGGGCCCGTGTTGAGGCCCTGCGCGGCGACGCCTGGTTCCAGAAAGGGGATCCGCTGCGCGCAACCGACCTTTTTCTGCAGCGTGAAAACTGGCTCGACGATCAACGCGCCATCGACGCAAACAGGCGGCGACTCTGGACCGGATTAACGGTGAGCAATGTGCAGGCATTGCGCAATGCCGCTGAAGTCAGCTCAGATCCGCTATTGCGCGGCTGGCTTGCCCTCGCAGCACTGGCAAATTCTACCGGCCAGCAGGGCATTGGCTGGGGCAATGGCCTGCAGCAATGGCAGCAGAGTTATCCGGATCATCCTGCAATACTCGTCGTCCCGAATGTCACGCTGGCGGAAGATCGCCTGCTGAATTATCCACGGCAGATTGCGCTGCTGCTGCCTTTGTCCGGCGAGCAGGCGGGCGCGGGCAATGCGTTGAAAAACGGCTTCCTTGGTGCCTATTTTTCAGCCGTCAGCGGCGTTGACAGCGATCAGCAGATTCGCGTTTACGACGTCGATGCGGCAGGCGGCGTCACTTCAGCCTATGCCACCGCGGTGTCGGATGGCGCCGAATTCGTCGTTGGCCCGCTTTTGAGGAGCGGCGTTGCTGACCTCGCCTCGGAATTGCTCTTGCCGGTGCCGGTGCTCGCGCTCAATTATCTGCCCGATGGCACTGACGCCCCGCCAGGCTTTTTTCAGTTCGGTCTTGCTCCCGAAGATGAGGCGGCGTCCGCTGCCGCCAGAGCCATCGAGGATGGCAAGCGTTTTGCCATCGCAATGGCGCCATCAAATGACTGGGGACGCCGGGTGCTGCAAAGCTTTGCAACTGAATTCGAGGGTCTGGGTGGCACCGTCCTTGACTACCGCAACTATGAGCCGAGCACGCAGGATTTCAAGTTCGAGATCGAAAGCCTCATGGCACTGACGCAAAGTGTGCAACGTTATCAGCGACTGCGCGCAAACCTTGGTGAGCCACTGCAATTTGATCCGCGCCGAAGACAGGATGTGGATCATATATTTCTCGCAGCAGATGCGAAAAGCGGCAGGTTAATCAAGTCGCAACTCAAGTTTCACTACGCCGGAGAACTACCGGTTTATTCGACGTCCTTTATTCATTCGATGGATGGGCGCTCGAACGCTGACCTGAATGGGCTGATGTTTGCGGATGCGCCGTGGGTCGTATCGCCCCCTGCCTGGATTGAAGATTATCCGACATTGTACGGCGAATTCTGGCCAGCTGAACGGCGCCTGACGCGGCTGCACGCCATGGGCTATGACGCCTACAATCTGGTCGGCGCGCTGTTTAATGCGGGCGAGCGTGGTATGGAGGAAATTAGCGGTGCCACCGGCGAGCTGTTCCTCACCGTCGACGGGCAGGTTCACCGCCGGCTCGCGTGGGCAAGATTTGAACGCGGCCAGGTCGTCGCCATGCCCGCCCGCAGCGGCATGTTCGACAACAACGACTTCACCGAAGACAGTGACACCGACGACGAGCCAATGGAATGGCAGGAATCCAGCGACCTGGAATAACCCGGGCGAAGGGAGACGCGGCGGAACGACGTGCCGCAACGTATCTTGGCGAACAGGGATTAAAAATCCTGGCGCGAAATTTTCACTGCAGGCATGGCGAAATTGACATCATTGCCCGGGAGGGCAATTGCCTGGTCTTCGTGGAGGTTAGATACCGTAGCGACAGCCGCTTCGGCGGCGCCCGACGTTCCGTCGACTTCCGCAAGCAAGGGAAAATCGTTCGTGCTGCGAGCATTTATCTCTCCCGGCGTCCCGCGCTGGCCGATTGTCCCGTCCGTTTCGATGTCGTCTCCATCGACAGTCTTCATGAGAGTGAAACCGGCCAAGGCAGGCTACAATGGACCGTCGACGCATTTCGCGTCTGACCACAGCCGACAGTGAGCAACGATGGACGCCGAAGCACGAGTCAGAAAACATTTTGACGACAGTATCGAAGTGAAACAGCAGGCGGCAGATACGCTGCCTGCCCCCATCGCTGCGGCAGCAACGCTTATGGCCGACGCATTGCAACGGGGTGCCAAAATTCTCAGCTGCGGTAATGGCGGTTCGGCCGGTGACGCCCAGCATTTCTCATCCGAATTGCTGAATCGCTTCGAACGTGAACGTCCGGGACTCGCAGCAGTTGCGCTGAGTACCGATTCCTCCACCGTTACATCGATCGCCAATGATTACGCTTACGAGGAAATCTTCGCCAAGCAGGTACGCGCGCTGGGCCGCGACGGCGATGTCCTGCTGGCAATCTCAACTTCGGGAAATTCGGAAAACGTCAACCGCGCCATTCAGGCCGCCCACGAACAGAAAATGGCCGTCGTCGCTTTAAGCGGTCGGGACGGCGGCAGCATGCTCAAAGCGCTCGCTTCCACCGACGTCGAAATCCGCGTCCCTGCCGACAGAACCGCCCGTATTCAGGAAGTCCACCTGGTCGTCATCCACTGCCTGTGCGACCTGATAGACGAACAACTTTTCGGCGAAAGTTAAGAGAACGTTTTCGTTTGAGTAATGCCAATGTTCTCGCGATGGTGATGCGAGGAACTACTTTTCGAAATGGCTCACTTCGTTCCGCTTTACTTCCGAAAAGTAGTTCCTCGCATCACCATCGCTACAAAGTGCCTAACAAGCATGATTTAGAACACACGATGCTGTTTGCAGGACGGCGGCTTGCGGGGACCCTTTATCGGAAGTAAAACGGAACGAAGTGAGTCATTTCGATAAAGGGTCGCCGCAAGTCGCTGTCGCTCACCGATCTTCGACCCACGCACTAAGAACACCACGCGGTCGTTGGCAAATCAGCCTGACTACTTCACCACCGTCAAATGCGAGCGGCCGGTTTTCGGTTTCTCTTTTTCTTCAGGGCCATCCGGCGGTTCGGGCTGTTCACTGCCGTGTGAGAAAATCATGCCCTGGCCCGTTTCCTTGGCATAAATTCCCATCACCGATGCAATGGGTACCCACACGTCGAACGGTACGCCGGAAAAACGGGCGCGAAAGCTCACGCCGGCGTTGGTCAGTTTTAAATTATGGGCGGCGGAATGACTGATGTTGAGAATGATTTTGCCGTCTTTAACGTGTTCAACCGGTACGGTCACGCCATCCACCGCGGCATCGATGACGATGTGCGGCGTGTGGCCGTTGTCACCCATCCATTCATGCATGGCACGAATCAGATAGGGACGCTTGGATCGACTGGGGTTGGACATGACTGCAGCGCAGGATACCACTCCTGAAAGCGCATTTCTGTGCTGCTAAAGATGCATTTCCTGCTCAAGCTCGGTAAGGCTTTCCTGGAATGAGCGGCGTTCAAAGACGCGATTCATATACGCCTCGATGGGTTCCGCCTGCGAGCCGAGATCGATACCGTACACCGGCAGACGCCAGAGAATTGGTGCGATGCTGCAATCGACGAGTGAAAACTCGTCACTCAGAAAGTACTGCTTTGCCGCAAACAGTTCGACGCTGGCGAGAATGCTTTCCCGAAGCAACTTCTTGGATTTTGCAGACAGCTTACGGTCTCCTTCGGCGTCATATTGCTCAGCAAACTGATACCAGTCCGTTTCGATACGGAACAGCGCAAGCCGGAACTGGGCGCGAGTGACAGGGTCAACAGGCATCAGTGGCGGATGCGGAAAGCGCTCATCGAGATACTCGATGATGACTCGTGAGTCATACAGCACAAGGTCGCGATCGACCAGTGTCGGCACCGTATGATAAGGATTAAGGTCCATCAGATCTTCTGGAAGATCAGGTCCTTCTACGCTGACTATCTCCATGTTTATGTTTTTTTCAGCAAGCACCAGCCGTGTTCGGTGACTGTGGATACAGGTCGGCTTGGAAAATAAAGTCATCACGGATCGTCTGTTGGCAATTACTGCCATGGTGAGGCCCTCAGGAAAACTGGTGATCAAAAGTGGTGTTATGAAAGAAAAAAACGCCCTGTACTCGTTTAGGACACATCCTTCCATATCTGTTTCTTCAGCATCGAGGCGATGATCCAGAATACGATCAGGAACATGAGCACCCAAACCCCGAGAACGCGCCGCGTCGAGCGTATCGGCTCGCTGATGTACTGCATGAAATTTGCCGTATCGCGGACGAAATTGTCGTATTCCCCGGGCGCCATCGATCCAGGGCTGACCTGTTCGAACTGCTCGAAATGCTGAGTCCCGAATTCGTCGGTCGTGAATACCGCTTTCTGGTAACCCTGCAGTTCCCACAATACGTGCGGCATGCTCGTGCCATTGAGGACACGATTGTTTACGCCGGTAGGGCTTTCCGGCTCCAGGTAAAAACCCTTGAGAAAATTGTAGATGTAATCCGTTCCGCGAGCGCGAGCCATCAGAGATAAATCCGGCGGGGGCTGGCCGAACCAGCGCGCGGCATCCGCCATGGGCATATTGGTCTGGATAGTTTCGAAGGTTTTCTCTGCGTTGAACATCAGGTTATCGATGAGCTGCGCCTCACTCAGCTGTAAATCACGAGCCAGCGTGTTGTAACGCACGTACTGCGCCGAATGACAGCCGGCACAATAATTCATGAAATTACGTGCTCCGCGCTGCAGCGAATTGATGTTGTCCGGATCGTTGCCGGCTTTCTCGAGTTCGACTTCTTCGGCGGCATAGGCACCAAAGGTGAGCGAAAGAGCGACGAAAGCAATCAGGATGCGCATTTTCTCAGCCATGGTAGACCACCCTGTCCGGCACCGGCTTGGTCTTGTCTATCGCCGAGTAATAAGGCATCAGCAGGAAGAACGCGAAATAGATTACCGAGAATATCCGCGCCAACATGACGAATACACCCTCGGCCGGCTGCATTCCCAACCATCCCAGCATGACAAAACTCAGTACAAACAAGGACAGTGCCAGTTTGTAAATCCAACCTCTGTAGCGAACGGATTTAACTCGCGAACGATCCAGCCAGGGGAGAAATGCCGGCAGCAACACCGAGCCCGCCATTAGAATGGCGCCCCACAATTTGTCCGGAACGGCGCGAAGAATCGCGTAGAAAGGCGTGAAGTACCAAACGGGCGCGATGTGCTCCGGGGTGGCCATCACGTTGGCCGGTTCAAAATTGGCGTGCTCAAGAAAATACCCGCCCATATCCGGGGCGAAGAACAGGACAGCAGAAAAAATCATTAAAAATACAATGATGCCTACGAGGTCCTTGGAGGTGTGATACGGGTGGAACGCGATGCCATCCAGTGGCACTCCGTCCGGCCCTTTCTTCTCCTTGATTTCAATGCCATCCGGATTGTTCGAACCGACGTGGTGCAGCGCGACGATGTGCACAAAAACGAGGCCGACCAGTGCCAGCGGTATAACAATGACATGCAGCGCAAAAAACCGGTTCAGCGTGATATCCGAGATTGAATAGTCGCCACGGATCAGTTCAACAATGCCGTCACCAACGACCGGAATCGCACCGAACAGGGAGATGATCACCTGTGCCCCCCAATAGGACATCTGCCCCCAGGGTAAGAGGTAGCCAGCGAACGCTTCGGCAAACAATGCAAAGAAAATCATCATGCCGATGATCCAGATCAGCTCACGCGGCTTTTTATAAGAGCCATATAACATGGCTCGAAACATGTGCAGGTACACGACAATAAAGAAAAAGGACGCACCGGTAGAGTGCATATAGCGAATCAGCCAGCCCCATTCGACATCCCGCATAATGTACTCAACCGAAGCAAATGCCTCTTCGGCCGAGGGCTTGTAGTTCATCGTCAGAAATATGCCGGAGGCAATCTGGATGACCAGCACGACCATCGCCAGAACGCCGAAAATGTACCACCAGTTAAAATTCTTGGCTGCGTAGTACTCGGTGACGTGGTACTTCATCGTCGACGTAAACGGGAAGCGGTAGTCGATCCACTTCATGAACGCGTTGCTCTGCGTACCCACTTCAGATTCGTTCCTGGCCACTACGCTGCTCCCGGCTCTGCGCCAATCATAATGACGTCTTCACGGATAAAGCGATAAGGCGGAACCCGCAGGTTCGACGGCGCCGGCACGCCTTTGTATACCCTGCCAGCCAGGTCGAATCGCGAGCCATGGCAGGGACAGAAAAAGCCGCCAAACCAGTCGTCAGCAGGGCCAACCTGGAATTCAGCCAGCGGCGCGCATCCGAGGTGAGTGCACGATCCTTCGACGACGAGATATTCGGGCTTCAATGAGCGATAGCCGTTCTCGGCAAATTCCGGTTGCTGGTCGGCATTCGAGGAATCCGGATCCCTGAGGAAGCCGTCTACTCTGGATAGCCGGTCCAACATGTCCTGGGTCCTTCTGACGACATACACCAGCCTGCCACGCCACAGGACCCGGATCATTTCGCCCGGCTCCATGGTTGCCAGGGGAACTTCCACCGGTGCGCCCAACGCCTGTGCCCTGGCGCTAGGCTTCAGGGAGCCCAGAAACGGAATCGCTACAGCAACCAGACCGGCACCACCCGTTACGAGGGTGGCAACAGTCAGGAAATGACGTCTGTTGCGATCAACGTCATCAGTCATGAATCACTCCCATTCTCCGGCTGAATCGAGCGTATTGCCCATTCTCTCGGTAGCAGCGAAAGCGTCTTCCGACTCCCTCGCCTGCGGCCCGGTCCGGGCGGCAGCGATGTCGGGATGTGCTTAAGCTGAGCTCCCTCAGAACGATTTGGCACCACTCTCGAGCAGACGGTTTATCGCGTTAGTCGAAAACTGGTAGATTTGCGTCCAGATCCTAGGCACCGTCAGGATAACGATGGGTTCGGGGCTGGGTGCGGAATCAGTCGCGCATTATACACAGGGCGGTTCAAAATTGGCTAGGAGCGGACAGAAGAGAAGGCATTCCTGCTGCCAGTGTGTCCTGGACGTCTATATCACTGACAGCTATCTCATTATCGCGGCGGTAGGCCGAAATCGAAAGTGGCACGAATTAAACCGGTCCTGATTTTCCTCAGTCAATCCGTGGTCGTTGGTTTGGCGGTGGCATTCCTTGTTGTGCTGCTTCGACCACAGCTATTGCCTGCCATCGACGGCGCGTCCCCGATGGTAAACCGTGAACCAGCAAGTTACGCCGATGCCGTGGACGTCGCTGCACCTTCTGTTGCCAATGTGTATACGCGCCGACTGGTAAGCGACAGTGCCGCGGAAGATGAGGCTGCCCGCTTCCGCGTCAATACGAGTGTCGGCTCAGCCGTGGTTATCGACGCGGAAGGTTACCTGGTTACCAACTACCATGTTGTCGCGCAGGCGAGTGACATCAGGCTGCAGCTCGATGACGGCCGTATCGCAAATCCGGCGCTCATCGGGGTGGACGCGGAGACCGATCTCGCGCTGCTCAAAGTCGAACTGGGCACCCTGCCCGCCATTCCCCTCGGGCGCTCTGATCAGTTGCGCATAGGGGATGTAGTACTGGCAATCGGGAATCCTTATGGGCTGTCCAAGACCGTCACCCAGGGAATCGTGAGTGCCACCGGTCGCGGCGTCCTCGGCTTGCTGACCTTCGAAAACTTCATTCAGACGGATGCCGCCATCAATGAGGGTAACTCGGGTGGCGCACTCATCAATTCCACCGGACAGCTGGTTGGCATTAACACGGCTGTGCTCACTCAGGATGCCGGCACTGAGGGGATAGGTTTTGCGATTCCTATCGATCTGGTGCGCGGCGTCGTCGAAGAGATCAAGAAGAACGGACGTGTCATACGCGGCTGGGTCGGGCTGGTTCCCGACGATCTGACTCGCGGAGAATCAGAAGCGCTGGGCATCGAGCCGGATACCGGCATCCTGCTCAGCACTATCGTCGGCGAAAGTCCTGCAGAACGCGCCGGGCTCCGCGAGGGTGACGTAATTCTGCGGATTAACGACGAACCGATATTATCGCGACAACAGGCGCTTTTGATCGTGGCGCGCTTGAACCCGGACGATCAGATAGAAATGGAAGGACTGCGTGACGGACAAATCTTTCGCGTCACCCTGACCGCTGCCGAACGTCCACCCCGACTGTAGCGACGGTCACTTACCGGTGCCGTTATCGCGGTACCCGGCGAATGTCTGCCCCAACCTGGCGCAGCTTTTCCTCGATGCGCTCGTAGCCACGATCGACGTGATAGATGCGATCGACCAGCGTTTCCCCCTTGGCAGCAAGCCCCGCCAGCACCAGCCCGGCCGACGCGCGCAGATCAGTCGCCATCACCGGGGCGGCAGTGAGGCACTCGACACCCCGACAAACGGCAGTATTCCCCTGAATGCGGATATCGGCGCCCATTCTCTGCAGCTCAAGCACATGTTGAAAACGGTTTTCAAAGATCGTTTCCGTCACGGTACCAACGCCGGTTGCAATGGCGTTCATGGCACAGATTTGCGCCTGCATATCCGTCGGAAAGCCAGGATAAGGAGAGGTAACGATGTCCACCGCCTGCGGCCGCTTCCCCCGCATGTCGATCTCCACCCAGTCAGCGCCGGTGGCGATGTCTGCGCCCGCCTCCTGCAGTTTTGCCAGTACGGCATCGAGATGTTCCGGTGCGGCATTGGACAGGCGAATTCGGCCACCGGTCATCGCTGCCGCGACGAGATAGGTTCCGCTCTCGATGCGATCTGGCAGCACAGCGTAGCTGCCGCCGGCTAGCGCCTTGACGCCTTGTATACGAATCGTACTGCTGCCGGCACCGTGGATTTTCGCACCGAGCGCGGTGAGGAAATCAGCAACATCGCTGACTTCCGGCTCGCGGGCTGCGTTTTCCAGCAGGGTTTCACCCTCGGCCAGCGTTGCGGCCATCATCAGGTTCTCGGTGCCGGTCACGGTAACCGTGTCGAACACGATGTGTGCGCCCTTCAGCCCGTCAGCACGTGCACGGATGTAGCCGTTTTCCACAACGACGTCGGCACCCATCGCCCTCAGGCCCTGCACATGCAGATTGACAGGGCGCGCCCCGATGGCACAGCCACCCGGCAGCGACACGTCAGCGTTACCGTAGCGGGCTAGCAACGGTCCAAGCACCAGTATCGATGCGCGCATCGTTTTGACGAGGTCATAGGTGGCGCAGTGGTTGTTGATGCGGGTCGCGTCTACTTCGACGTTCAGCTTTTCATCGAAGGTGACTTCCGCGCCGAGACTCTGCAGCAGCGTGATGGTCGTTGCCACGTCCTTGAGCTGTGGCACATTGCTGACCTGAACCCGCTCCGATGCCAGCAGCGTTCCCGCGAGGATAGGCAGAGCTGCGTTTTTGGCACCCGACACGCTGATGACACCCTCGAGCCGGGCGCCACCCTTGATCAGAAGTTTGTCCATCAGCTCAGCTTTGCTGAGCTTCGGATTCGACTTGCCACTCTTCCGGCGTATGCGCGCGAATGCTGAGTGCGTGAATCTCGTTGCCCATCAGTTGACCAAGACACTGGTAAACAATCTGGTGCCGCGCCAGCGGTCTTTTTCCTGCAAACGCGTCGGAGACGATCAGCGCCGCATAATGGGTATTGTCCTCGCTGAATACCTCGACCCTGGAATCGTCGAATCCGCTGCTCGAAAGGCCGTTGTAAATGAGTGTCTTAATATCTTCCGGTTGCATGACGTGCGCGCTTCAATGGCCTGGGTCGCGGCAAAGTGTAGCAAACCCGCCCGGCGACTCATTGTGTATTATTGGCATCCCGTCCGGGTCAGGCCGGCCCCGGTTCAGCCAGGGCAGTACGGCCCCTACCGGATCCAGAAAGCGGAAGCACTCTATATGGTAATCGACATTGCAAAGGTGTTGGCTGGCCTGGTCCTGCTGATCTGGGGCGCCGACAGATTCGTCCATGGCGCGGCGGCGATCGCCCGCAATCTCGGTGTCGCACCACTCATGATCGGGCTGACAATTGTTGCTTTCGCCACATCGGCGCCGGAAATACTGGTATCGGTTGTTGCATCGCTGCGAGGCAACCCGCATCTTGCACTCGGCAATGCGCTTGGCTCCAACATTGCCAACATCGGCCTCGTCTTGGGCGTCGTCGCGCTGATTCGCCCTATCGAACTGAAGTCCGACACCTTGCGGCGTGAGATGCCCGCGCTGTTAGCGGTCACGTTGCTGACCGTGGCGCTCTTTCTCGATTCGTTTCTCAGCCGTATCGACGGCGCGGTGCTGCTGACCGGATTGATCATTGTCGTGATCTGGCTGGTGCGACTTGGCTTGCGATCGTCAGCCACGGACCCCTTAAAAACAGACTATGAAGCAGAAATTCCTAAAGACCTTGGTATGGTCGCGGCAGCGATCTGGCTGGCCGTTGGCCTGGCGTGCCTGCTGTTTGGCGCTGACCTGCTGGTCGACGGTGCGATCGCCATTGCGCGCGACGTTGGCGTGTCGGAAGTCGTCATCGGCATCACCCTGGTCGCTATCGCGACCAGCCTGCCCGAGCTTGCCGTGTCGGCCGTCAGCGCGCTCAGAGGCGAATACGGTCTGGCGATTGGCAATATCGTCGGTTCGAACATATTCAATCTGCTTGCGGTCATCGGCGTCGCTGCCAGCATCCAGCCCACCGAGGTACCGCAGGAAGTATTGTCGCTGCATCTGTTCGTGATGGTCGCATTCACGCTCGTTCTGTTTGCGATGACTTACGAATATGACGGCAGGGGCACGGTTAATCGCTTCGAGGGTTTTGCACTCGTAGCGGCTTTTCTCGCCTTCAGCGCCTATGTGGTAGTGCAAAACGTTAGTATGGGCATCAGTCCCTGAACCCCGTCGAGACCTGGCTTTGAGCGAAACTTCATCTGCAGAACTCCTGGCCCTCGCCGGCAGAGTGCTGGACATCGAGTCCCGAGCCATCGCCGAGCTGGTGCCACGCCTCGATGGCAGCTTCGCGACCGCCTGCCAGCTGTGCCTGGCTACCGAAGGGCGGGTGGTCGTTACCGGCATGGGTAAATCCGGCCACATCGGTGGCAAGATCGCGGCGACGCTTGCAAGCACCGGCACGCCGTCATTTTTTATGCATCCGGCGGAAGCCAGCCATGGTGATCTCGGCATGATCACGCCGCACGATCTCCTGCTGGCCGTGTCATATTCGGGCGAGACGACAGAAGTTGTCACCATTTTGCCGCTGGTAAAACGCATGGGTGCGAAGTTGATTTCGATGACCGGCAAGCCGGGCTCGACGCTGGCGCGTACCGCCGATGCCCATCTGGATGTAAGCGTCAGTGAGGAGGCCTGCCCGCTGAACCTCGCGCCTACGGCAAGCACGACCGCGACCCTTGCCATGGGCGATGCGCTGGCGGTTGCGTTGCTCGAAAGTCGCGGCTTTACTGCTGCTGACTTCGCCCTGTCTCATCCGAGCGGCAGTCTGGGCAAGCGGTTGCTGCTGCGTGTATCTGACGTCATGCATGTCGGTAATGCCATTCCATCTGTGACGCCCGAGGTCAGTGTCAGTCGTGGCCTTCTTGAGATGAGTCGCAAAGGTCTTGGAATGACCGCGATCGTCGATGCGGACAATCACATTCTCGGTGTTTTTACGGACGGAGATCTCCGCCGCACGCTGGATAAGGAAATTGATGTGCATAAAACGACCATGGCGTCTGTCATGCACGCCGGCTGCATTACGGTGAGCCCGGATACCATGGCGGCAGAAGCTGTGCACGTACTGGATGAGAAGAAAATTACCGCGTTACTGGTCGCCGACAAAGAAGGCCAGCTCGTTGGCGCGCTGAACATCCACGACCTGTTTCGAGCAGGGGTGATGTGACATGAGTGACAACAGCCAGATGCCGACAGGTCTGCAGCTTATCGGCTTCGATGTCGACGGTGTGTTTACGGACGGCCGTTTTTACCTGGCCGACAACGGCATCGAATCGAAAGCATTCTTTACGCAGGACGGCTTTGGTATACGCCAGATTCTCGATGCCGGTTTCGATGTCGCTGTGATCAGCGGCCGGCAGTCCCGGGCGGTAGATCGGCGCATGGCGGAGCTTGGCGTGAAACATGTTTTTCAGGGTTGCCGCGATAAGGTCGCCGCGTTCGAAGCGCTGGCAGCAGAACTCGGGATCGATTTGCAAATGACCGCATTCGTTGGCGACGACGTACCTGATCTGGCCTTGTTGCGGCGGGTCGGCTATCCGATTGCCGTCGCCAACGCGGTGCAGGCAGTCAAATCCGAATGCCGTTACACGACTTCGGCGCATGGTGGCAGCGGTGCGGTTCGCGAAGTATGCGAACTCGTGCTGAACACAGCAAAACACGTGACCTCCGGCCAATGACGTCGCGGAATTTCGTGACCTTTAGCTTGCTTCTGGCTGCTGCGTTCGCCAGCTGGTACCTCGTCACCGTACTGAAAACTCCCGCGCCTGACGATGCGCCGCAGGAGCAGACGGCCACCGGCTTTTATCTTCGCATGGCGCGAATATTGGGGACGGATGATAACGGCGACCTGCTCTATCAGATCGAAGCAGATTACGCGGAGCAGCAATCGAACGACGACATCGAATTGCAGAATGTACGTATCCGCTACTCAACGCACAGGCAGGTGCCCTGGACCATTAACGCGGACCAGGCGATCATCACCCGTCAGCAAGAAAAGCTGAGCCTCAGTGGAAACGTGCGGGCGGTGAGCGCCGAGGGCTTCTCCGGACAGGCGACCGAAATTCAGACCTCGTTTCTGGAAATTGATCCGAACCTGTACACAGCCAGAACCGACGGCCGCGTGCAGATCCAGATCGGTAATCGCAGCCTGTCAGCGACCGGCATGCTAGCATTGCTGCAGGATAACCGGCTCGAACTGAAGTCCAATGTCAGTGGCAAGTTCCTGCCCTGATCAGAAACCTGGAACGTAGCTGGCTGACGAAGACAATGCGCCGACAATTCCGCACCAATAACCCGTTGCCCGTCACGCTGCTGACGATATTGCTGCTACCGCAATTCGCAGCGTCGCAAACTGACAACCTCAGACTGCCCATCTCGCTCGATGCCGACTCGACCGACTACGACGGCAAGAATTCGATGCTGATGTTTAAAGGGCTGCGTCTCACCCAGGGCAACATGGGCATTGTTGCCGACGAAGGGCGCGCGACGCAGCTGGATTTTGAAAATAGCGTCTGGCATTTCTCCGGCAACGTGGTTATCGATGTTGCCGATGGACACATGGAAAGCGATTCAGCGGACCTGCAATTTTCCGGTTACAAACTGCGCATCGCGACGATCGAAGGGTCGCCGGCGACGTTTGAATTGCAGCGTCCGGACAATGACCAGCCGACGAGTGCAGAGGCCCGCAAGGTGATCTATAACTTTGATGAAGGGGTGGTCGAGTTTTCCGGAGACGCGTCTATTTCGGAGGGCGGCAATCAGATCTCGTCGACTTATCTGGTGTACAACATCGGCGAACAGCGCATCAACGCATCGTCCGGCGGCAACGGCGATCCCAAGGTACGAATTACCTACACTCCGGGGTCTGAAGAGCCTGGCGGCGCCGAGGTGCCGCCAGAAGCGGAAAACGCAAGCGAAACCACGCCGGATGAGAACGCCGACGAGCCTCGCAGATGAGCATTCTGAGCGTTCAGGATATTGCCAAGCGCTATAAATTCCGGGATGTCGTCAAAGGCATCTCACTGGAGATCACCAGCGGTGAGGTGGTCGGCCTCCTTGGGCCCAACGGCGCAGGCAAAACCACGGCCTTCTACATGATCGTCGGCCTTATCGCATCTGACCGCGGCCAGATTCTCCTCGACGGACAGGACCTGACGGCGCTGCCGATGCATCGCCGCGCCCGGCTGGGGCTCGGCTACCTGCCACAGGAAGCCTCAATCTTTCGCAAGCTGACGGTCGAGCAGAATATTCTGGCGATCCTGGAGAACCGCAAGGAGCTCGACCGCGCCGGACGCGAGGAGATTCTGGATCAGTTGCTGGACGAACTGCACGTTGGCCATGTGCGCACCAGCCTGGGTATCAGCCTGTCGGGCGGCGAACGCCGTCGGGTGGAAATCGCCAGGGCGCTGGCCGCAAATCCGCGCTTTGTGCTGCTCGATGAACCTTTCGCGGGCGTGGACCCCATCTCGGTGCTGGATATCCAGCGCATCATCAGGCACCTGTCGGATCGCGAAATCGGCGTCCTGATTACGGACCACAATGTGCGAGAAACGCTCGGGATCTGCTCGCGAGCCTATATACTGAGCGATGGCAGCCTGATTGCTTCCGGTTCTCCGGCCGACATTCTCGAAAATCAACACGTTCGGGAAGTGTATCTCGGACAGGAGTTCAAACTCTGAGTCACAATTGCGCGACAAGTGTTAAATTTAGTGCCGTGACTCCAACGATGACTCCTGCGCAATATGATGATTAGCAAGTCCACTCGCAAATGCTGAAACCCTCGCTTCAACTTCGCATCGGCCAGTCGCTGACTATGACGCCGCAACTGCAGCAGGCAATTCGCCTGTTGCAATTGCCAGTGCTTGACCTGTCTGCACAGATTCAGGAAGCACTCGAAGAAAACATCATGCTCGAAATGGAGGACCTGCCCGACGTCCCGAAGACGAGCGCCGATTCAACCGTCGAAGTAGAAACCATCGAGGCCGAGGAAAACTGGCAGGCGAGTTCGATGGAGCGCATCCAGGATGGTGGCTGGAACGGCGAAGGTCGCCCGATCAGCGACTTTGCGGATGAGTCAGGACAATCGCTACGCGAACACCTGCTTTGGCAACTGGAGCTCGAAGATTTTACGCCGCGCCAGGCGCTGATTGGCGAAGCCATCATCGATGCGATAAATGATGACGGCTATCTGTCTATCGAGATCGAAGAGATTACCGAAGCGATCGATGCCGAGGCTGGCATCACAATGGCCGAGATCGAAGATGCGCTCCGCAAGGTACAGCGCCTTGATCCCGTTGGAGTTGGCGCCCGGTCGCTCTCCGAGTGCATTGTATTGCAGCTAAGCCAGCTCGAGACGGAAACGCCTGGCGTCGAGATCGCCATTCGGATGGCTACGGATCACCTGAAACACATCGGTAATCAGGAATATGGCGAAATTCGCCGCTCCTTAAGGACTTCAGAGGAAGACTTCGAGGTGGCCCTTGCTCTGGTCAAGAGCTGCAATCCGAAGCCCGGGCTGGCCGTCAGCTCCGCACCCGCTGAATATGTGGTCCCCGATGTCTTCGTCCGCAAGGTGGACGGCCGCTGGCTGGTTGAAATCAGCGCGACGGGAATTCCCCGACTGTCGGTAAATCAGCAATACGCGAAACTCTTGCGTGGCAGCGGAGACCACCAGGTGCTCCGCACACAACTGCAGGAGGCTCGCTGGCTCGTACGCAGTCTGGAGATCCGCAATGAAACGCTGATGAAGGTCGCAACCTGCATCGTATCGCGGCAGAAGGCATTTCTTGAATTGGGCGACGAGGCGATGAAGCCGCTGGTGCTTCGCGATGTCGCTGAATCGATTGGCATGCACGAATCAACCATTTCACGCGTGACGACCAACAAATACATGCATACGCCGCGTGGCGTTTTTGAATTCAAACACTTCTTCTCAAGCCACCTCTCGAGCGTCGATGGCGAAGAACAGTCTTCGACAGCAGTGCGCGCAAAAATTCGCAAACTGATCGGTGCTGAGAACCCTACCAAACCGCTGAGTGACAGCAAGATTGCTAAACTACTTGCCGACGAGGGAATTTCAGTAGCCCGTCGGACCGTGGCGAAGTACCGTGAAGCATTGAAAATTTCCTCATCGAGCGAACGTAAGGTTCGCAAGCCAAAGTGAGTGTCATATGCTGACAGAGAGGTATAGAAAAAACTTCAGATCGATCTGAACTATCAAGGCGAAGCCAACGCGAGCCGATGACGAGCTGAGAGGCGAATCGGCGCTGCCCGGGCTGGAAACACAAGGAGATTATTATGCAACTGGATATCACCGGACATCATGTCGAAGTAA
The DNA here is from genome assembly GCA_037968735.1 of Woeseiaceae bacterium. Lineage (GTDB taxonomy): Bacteria > Pseudomonadota > Gammaproteobacteria > Steroidobacterales > Woeseiaceae > SZUA-117. The sequence continues at coordinate 94,850 of JBBKWC010000022.1, forward strand.
CCGAGCCATTACGGGAATATGTGAATACGAAGCTGGAAAAAATTGAACGGCATTTCGACCTGGTGACTGATGTGCATTGTATTTTGACGGTGGAAAAATTGCGGCACAAAGCCGAGGCCACGGTCGGCGTGAATGGCGCAAAGATTTACGCAGAAGCAACCGAAGAAGATATGTATGCGGCGATAGACGCGCTGGGTGACAAACTCGAACGCAGAGTCCGCAAACACAAGGAAAAACTCGTAGACCACCACGCTCGGGATGCGACCAAGATTAAGTACGGCTGATCATTTCCCATACTGCAGCAGAACGGATGCCGGTGTAATGTCGCCGAACACCGGCATCCTGTCGCGGCCAATATTACGCAGCAAAGCTAACCCATGATGAACCTGGAAGAACTCATTCAACCCGACAGTGTGTTGTGCAATGTGTCTGCACGCAGCAAGAAACATTGCCTCGAAGTTCTGAGTGAATTGCTGACACGGGCCAATCCCGATATTGCAAACGAGGAAATATTCGCGCGTCTCATCGAACGGGAACGCCTTGGTTGCACAAGTCTGGACAAAGGCGTTGCCTTTCCGCACTGCCGCATCAATGGCCTGCGCGCCTGCAGTGCGGCATTAATGAAGCTTTCCGATCCGGTCGATTTTGGCTCTACTGATGGAGAGTCGGTCGATCTGGTGTTCGGCATGATCCTGCCACAGGAAATTTCCGAAGAAGATCGCGACAACCTGCAGGCATTTTCTGCGCTACTGCGGGACAAAACGTTAATCGCCAGCCTGCGCGAGGCAAAATCCAGTAGGGAACTTATGGACGCCCTCATGCTCGCTGAGCCTCAACCACTGCCGGCGGCCGCAGTCGCCGAGCAGGGCTGACAGACGCCCGCGACGTGCCAGAGAAAAATCGCCTGATTATCGTTAGCGGTTTGTCCGGTTCCGGCAAGACTGTCGCCCTGCACGCCCTCGAGGACCTTGGTTACTACTGCATCGACAACATGCCGGCAGGACTGTTGCGTGCGCTGCTGGACGAAGTGACGAAACCGGGCGAAGGTGCGGCGAATCGCATCGCCGTTGGGGTGGACGCGCGTAATCGTCGGGACGATCTTGAGGCGCTGCCCGAACTTATCACGGGGCTGAACAAGGGCGGCATTCAAACGGACCTGATATTTCTGCAAGCCAGCGACGATGTGCTGCTTAAACGCTACGGTGAAACCCGCAGACGACATCCGCTAGCTGGATCAGGCACTGAGCTAAGAGCGGCTATATCGCGAGAGCGTGAGCTCCTGGGCGCCGTCATCAATGCAGCCGACCTGGTCATCGACACGTCGCGTATCAGCGTTTACGAACTCGCCAATGCCATCAAGGAGCGGGTAGACCGCCGCAAGTCCAGAAATTTGTCGATTCTGCTGGAGTCCTTCGGCTTTAAACACGGAATTCCGCCGGACGCGGATTTCGTCTTTGATCTTCGTTGTCTGCCGAACCCCTACTGGAATGCTGAACTGCGCGGTCTGAACGGGCTGGACGATGCTGTCGTTGCGTTTCTGGATCAGCAGCCGGCATTCGTACAGATGTACGAAGACATATCGGCTTTTTTGCAGAAATGGATTCCGGAGTACGTCGCCGTTAATCGCAGCTATCTTACGGTCGCGATGGGTTGCACCGGCGGGCAGCACCGGTCGGTTTGCATGACTGAAAAACTAGCCCGCGCAATCAAAGAAATTCACGAGCCGGTGCACACACGCCACAACGAGCTGAGCGGAAAAAACCTCAGTTCCTGATAGCGGCTGGCAGCATCGCCACGCTGCCCTCCCTCCGCTTCGCCCGCTGTGATTCCCTGTGCAGGACCGCTACACTGCGGCACCGGAGGCGGCCCCCATGGAAGCTCGCGAACACACACAAGCCAGTCTGTCCCGCCTGCGAGAGCGGTTGGGCAGTGGCAGCCTGCGCTCGGCAAAAATGCTGGTGGGCAGTCTGCATCCCGCAGAGATTGCGAGGCTGCTGGAATCGCTTCCGTTGGCCGAACGCACGGTGCTCTGGGAGATGGTCGAGCCTGACATCGAGGGCGAGATTCTCGTTGAGTTGCAGGATGGCGTTCGTGACGGATTGATCGAAAACATGGCGGCTGACGAACTTGTCGTTGCCCTGGCCGGCATGCAGCTCGACGACCTCGCAGACGTTGTCGCCGATCTTCCGGAAGCACTCACCCAGGTTGTATTGCGTTCTCTCGATCAACAGGATCGCGAGCGGCTGAATACCGTCCTTTCCTATGCTGAGGACAGTGCTGGCGGGCTGATGAATGTGGATGTCGTCACCGTGCGACCTGACGTCACCCTCGAGGTGGTTCGTCGGTATTTGCGCGCACACGGTAATGTCCCGGACGGCACTGACAGTATCTATGTCGTCAATCGCGACAACGAGTACTTCGGTTCGCTATTCCTTTCACGTCTGCTGACGCTTGATCCAAACGAGTCGGTGGCGAAAGTCATGTCGACTGACTTGCAGCCTATACCCGCGAATACGCCCTCGGAAGAGGTCGTCTGGGAATTCGAAAACCGGGATCTCTTGTCAGCGCCGGTTGTCGACGAAAAAAACAGACTTGTCGGCCGTATTACGATTGATGACATTGTCGACATCATCCGCGACGAAGCGGAACACTCACTCATGGGCGCCGCTGGCCTTGACGAAGAAGATGATATGTTCGCTCCTGTCATCAAGTCCGCTCGAAGGCGCGCTCTTTGGCTCGGCATCAATCTCGCGACTGCGTTTCTGGCCGCGTCGGTGGTCGATCTTTTTCAGACGACGCTCGACAGAATTGTGCTACTCGCGGTGCTGATGCCTGTAGTACCCAGCATGGGCGGCGTCGCTGGCAGCCAGTCCCTGGTCGTTATTACCCGTGCCATGGCACTCGGCCAGATAGATCGCAACAATGCACGGCGAATCCTCTACAAGGAACTTAAGGTCGGTATTCTTAACGGCATCGTCTGGTCCGTTGTGGTGGCGCTGTTCACGTTCATCTGGTTCGGGGAATGGCGCGTCGGTGCCGTCATTGCCGCGGCGATGTTGATCAACATGTCGGTGGCTGCACTCGCGGGTTTCTCTGTTCCGCTGCTGCTGAAACGGCTGCAAATTGATCCGGCGCTTGCCGGTGGTGTGGTGTTAACGACGGTCACGGACGTCGTCGGATACATGACGTTCCTCGGGCTCGGCGCCTGGTTCCTGCTATAGATAATGAAAATCGCCAGGCTGGGCTGATTACCGGTGCCAACCTTCCTATCAGTTGCGATCAAACACGCTCAGATCCCGTTTGACCCATCCCGGGGCGAAAAGTCGAGGCACATTTTCGCCGGTGATGAAATCCAGTAATTCCTCTTTAACGTTTTGCGCATCCTGATAGCCGAGCTCAATCAATTCCCGGGTATACGCCTGTTCAAAAAGAAGGAAGCTGAGCAGTCGATCTTCGCTCTTGTTCTTGCCGCGCATCCCGCGTAGCAGCGCACGAACAGAAACAGGCATCTCCAGCAGATGCCTGTGGGCAATTTCCCGCAAGTCCATGCTCGGCACGACAACCATGGTATCGATGGGGCGCATTCGAAGCATGGATGCGCTGCGGTGTTCGGCGGGAACCGAATCGATAAGCTGATTGATACGCGTCATTCGCTCCAGATCGGAATACAGGCCATCCATGAACAGCGTATCCAGCATGTAGCCCGCAATTGTTGCAAAACTGGGGAACGGTTGTGGGTGCTGTGGATCGGGTGCCGGCAGGGCCGCCTCATCGCGGATGCCAATGACCAGAATTCGGTCGGCGCCCAGGTGAATCGCCGGACTGAGTGGCGTTGCCTGACGCATCGCGCCATCGCCAAAATACTCATTCCCGATCAGCACGGGTGGAAAGATCATAGGCACGGCGATGCTGGCCATCAGATGATCGAGATGTAGCGGCCTGCGCAGGCCGATACGGCGGGTCCTGGACCACGGCGGCACGCCCTCGGCGGCCTGAAAAAAAGTGGTTGATCGCGCGGAGCCATAACCTGCTGCTGTGATCGCAACGGCATGCAGATGTCCTGCATCGATGGCAGCCTGTATACGCGGAAATCTGACGTTGCGGCTTAACAGCGAACGTAACGGCGCATTGTTCAGCAGCGATTTCGGCGTGCCGACAAACATGCCGCCAAGAACGATAGCGGCGAACCAGTGCAGACTGCTTTTCAGCATCGTCAGGCTGTCCGTGCGGTACACCTGGTCGCTGTGAAAGTTGCCCCAGACTCGCTCGAGTTCAGCAATCGCCACGCGGAAGCGGCGCGCTTTGCTGGCCAGAACAACGGTGTTGATGCCCCCTGCAGACGTCCCGCTGATAATCGGGAAAGGGTTGACCGATCCCGGCGGAACCATCTCGGCAATCGCCTTCAACACGCCGACCTGAAAAGCACCGCGGGCACCACCGCCTGGCAAAACCAGGGCCGTTTTCAGGTTGCTTGGATGTAATTTCATGGCGTTGGCGTATTATAGGTGCCTTGGAACTGCTGCCAATGGCAGCTGTCTCATTCCCTTCAAATCCCGAGACTCGACCTGTGAGGTCCAGAAGATGAAATTGATCGTCAGCACGTTGTCAGCCTTTGCCCTGCTTTTCGCCGGCAGCACCATAGCATTTTCAGAGCAGCTTGCCGCAGGTGCGGCGGCACCTGATTTCGAATTGACCGATCAGGACGGCGAGATGCACTCGATCGAGGACTATCGGGGCAAGTGGGTCGTGCTGTATTTTTATCCGAAGGACGATACTCCGGGCTGCACCACTGAAGCCTGCGAATTCCGCGACAACATTTTCGCGTTTCGAGAGAAAGACAGCCAGATACTAGGCGTCAGCCTCGACGATGAAGCGTCGCACAAAGCATTCTCCGAGAAGCACGGGCTGCCCTTTCCGCTTCTGGCCGATACCGAAGGCGAAGTTGCTGACGCTTATGGCGTCAAGTCCAAAATGATGGGCATGACGGTCGCGAAGCGACAGACCTTCATCATCGATCCGGAGGGCAATATTGCGAAGCATTACGAAAAGGTCGATCCCGAGGCGCATTCGAAAGAAGTTCTTGTAGATCTCGACATGTTGCAAAGCAGCCGCTGACACCGCGGCAGTCAATGCAGTGCTTTAATACCGTCGTCAATTCCGCTGAGCGTCAACGGGAACATTCTATCTTCCATGAGATCGCGCGTGAGCTTCACTGAAGGTGTGAAATCCCAGCGACGTACGGGTTCGGGATTGAGCCACATCGCTTTCGGGTAAGCATTAAGCAGACGCTTTAGCCAGACTGCTCCTGGCTCCTCATTCCAGTGCTCCACGCTGCCGCCTGCGTACACTATCTCATAGGGGCTCATGGTGGCATCACCAACGAAAACAAGCTTGTAGTCAGGTCCGTATTTGTGGGTCAGGTCACTGGTCCCGATACGTTCTTCATGCCGTCGCCGATTGTCTTTCCACAGACTTTCGTAAATAAAATTATGAAAGTAAAAATATTCAAGGTGCTTGAATTCTGTTTTGGTCGCAGAAAACAGTTCCTCGCATATCTTGACATGATCGTCCATGGACCCGCCGATATCCAGGCACAGCAAAAGTTTGACGGCGTTGTGGCGCTCCGGAACCATGCGGATATCGAGTAAGCCGGCATTCCTTGCCGTCTTGTCGATGGTGTCATCCAGGTCGAGCTGATCTGCGCTGCCCTCTCGCGCGAACTTACGCAGCTTTCGCAGGGCAACCTTGATATTGCGCGTGCCCAGTTCGACGGAGTCATCCAGATTGCGATACTCGCGCTCGTCCCAGACTTTGGTCGCACGGCGGTGACGGGATTCATGCTGGCCAATACGGACGCCTTCGGGGTTATAGCCGTATGCGCCGAACGGCGATGTCCCGGCAGTTCCGATCCAGCGGCTGCCGCCTTCGTGACGCTCGTCTTGCTCTTCCAGTCGTTCGCGTAGCGCCTGCATCAGGGCATCAAAACCGCCGAGGGCTTCTATCCTGGCACGCTCTTCGGCAGACAAATGCAGTTCCGCCTGCCGCGTAAGCCAGTCTTCAGGCAAGGTTTCCATCAGCCCCTTGAAGCCTTCTTCTATGCCCTTGAAGTGCGCTGCGAAGATAACGTCAAAGCGGTCGAACTGGGATTCGTCTTTCACCAGACAGGATCGCGAAAGGTAGTAGAAATCGTCCACACTGTGGCCCGCAACGCCGCGTCGCAATGCTTCGAGCAGGACAAGCAATTCGGTCAGGGAGGGATTCAGCCCCCCGGAACGCAGCATAAAAAAGAATTCAATGAGAATGGTGAGGGCCCCGATTACTGGCCTGGCGTTCGCCGGTTCAGGAAGACCAGTTGTTCAAACAAGTGGACGTCCTGCTCATTCTTTAGCAGCGCACCGTACAGCGGCGGAATAGATGAGCGCGCATTCTCCGGCCGCAACGCCTCCGGTGGAACGTCTTCGGCTAACAGCAGCTTTATCCAGTCCAGCAATTCGGAAGTCGAAGGTTTCTTGCGTAAACCCGGGGTCTCGCGAATTTTATAGAACGCTTCCAGCGCTTCCTGAAGCAGCGCTTTCTTCAGATCCGGAAAATGCACATCCACTATCTGCGCCATGGTCTTCTTGTCCGGAAACTTTATGTAATGGAAAAAGCAGCGCCGGAGAAAAGCGTCCGGCAGTTCTTTTTCATTATTGCTGGTGATAATCACAATGGGCCGATGGCGCGCTTTGACGAGTTGCTTCGTTTCGTAGACGAAAAATTCCATCTGATCGAGTTCCTGCAACAGATCATTCGGAAATTCGATGTCGGCCTTGTCGATTTCGTCAATCAGCAACACCGGACGCTCGTCGGCCGAGAATGCTTCCCAGATTTTGCCGGGCACGATGTAGTTTGCAATGTCGTGGACGCGCTCATCGCCAAGCTGGGAGTCGCGCAGGCGGGCTACGGCATCGTAGTCATAGAGACCTTGCTGGGCCTTGGTAGTTGACTTGATGTGCCACTCAAACAGCGGATGCCGGAGTGACTCCGCCACTTCTATCGCGAGTCGGGTTTTGCCGGTGCCGGGCTCGCCCTTGATCAGGATGGGCCGCTCGAGTGTAACCGCCGCGTTGACCGCCATCGTTAAGTCATCGGTAGCAATGTAGCTGCTGGTTCCTGAAAATTTTCTGTCGGCCATTGGTGATTTCTTTATCAGCGAGATATGGGCAGTATCCTTGCTGCCACGGTGTCGTACAAGCCACCTAGCCCGGTACAGACCCGCTGCCCCGGTTCAGTTTACCGCCCGTAGTATCAGCGTATGCCGCGTTATTCCCGGCAGAAATGCTGCAGGCCGTCCTTCTGCCCAGTCGTCGTGTCCCTTGCGATAAAACGTGGACATCGGGTGACCGCTCTGGCCGGCCGGCATGTGCAAATATCCCGCGCTTTCATCACCAGGTGAAACGGCAAAGCGTTCCGACGCACCGAAGGACGGCCCGAGCACCCTTGGCATGTTCGCGTCGCCGGACAGTGGCATAGCCGGCATGTCCAGCCAGCGCGACAATAACGGTAATGAACTGCTGAGCGGGTGGCGTATTGCCATTGTATTGCGCTCGCCCCAGGTCCGATCGCGAATATCGTCGCCGTATTTTTCCGTATAAAAATCCAGGTTCGCATCCACCGCCTCGAGTAGCAGGGCTCGCCAGCTCTCGTAGTTGGCTGTCAGTAGATGCGGCGGCTGCTCGTTAACCAGCTGCCATAGCGGACCCTCGAATTGATTGCTCATGCGCAGCGGCTGGCGGTCTCCATAGCGGGCGACTACCGGCTGCATCAGCATCGCAAATACCCGGTCTCGCACTTCAAGCCGAAAATCGCGCACCAGCCTGTACCCTGCCGAGTCGATGGCAGCCCGGGGTTTCCAGTTACTGCAAACATCGCGAAATACTGCACGCGCCGGATGCGACGCGACTGCATCTTCGTCCAGAACGGCCAGCAGCAATTCGCGCCAGCGTGCCAGGAATAACGCCTCATCATCGAGCTGCACAGCGAGCATGTCGACAGGCTGCCAGCGTTCTTTCTCATACAGACGATCTCTGATTTGCTTCGCGCGAGCGCCTATGTCGTAGCCACCGTCGCCAATCAAGCGCAGCGCATCGCCATCCACAACCCGGGCATTGGCCGTCCAGATTCGGCCGGACTCCGGATTGACAACACGCGGATAATCTTCGATTGCCAGCCAGCCCGTCCAGCCACCCGCCGTACTCCAGTCCGCAGGCAGCCCCGGGTCGAACGAAGCGCGCAGCGGAATTCTGCCGGCGATTGTCCAGGCAATGTTTCCGGCTGCATCGCCCACGACGAAATTCTGCGGCGGCAGACCGATCGTATTGGCAACCCGAATTGCAGCACTGACATCCCGCACGGTCTCCAGCGCCAGATGTCCGAGACTTACGCCCTCCCGGTGGTGCGCGATCCATGCGACGGCTATGAGACGCTCCGGATCCGGGCTGTCTTCCCGCACCGGCCCCCAGAGGGTTTCACGAACGACGAGTTCGACGGGAGAAGCATCTTTGACCAGAATATCCTCGCGGAAAATCTCGAATTCACGAGGTCCCTCGGGTGTGAGGTAGGTATCGCCCCGCTCGCCAGGCCGGATCACAACAGCGTCCGTCCAATCTCCGTAACTGTTGGTATTACTCCATGCGACATGCCCGTTGCTGCCAGCGATGAGAACGGGCGCTCCGGGCAGGGTCACACCGTTCAGACTGATTCCCGGTTCGCCACTGGTCTGCAGGCGCGCGCGATAAAAAACGTTGGGTACGGACAGACTCAGGTGCATGTCATTCGCCACTATCGCACTCCCCGACTCTGTCAGTTTGCCGCTGACAGCCCAGCTGTTGCTGCCGGGTAGCGAGTCATCGCCAGCGGCGTGACGCTGCGGGCGATAGGCGAGAGCCGGCTGATCGTCAAGTCGGTACTCGCTCGGCGCCGGCACCGGTGTCGCCGCTCCTGGTTCCCCGCTGAGCGGTGCGTCCCATGCAGTGCCTTCCGGATAGAGCCACGCGAATACTGTCTGCGGCAATCCCTGGAATGCGAGCCCGCGACGGATATCGCGGTTCGCCAGCTCGTCGTTCAATTCCAGGTACATGGAGTAGACGATCAGTAGCGTATCAGCCGGTCGCCAGGGCTCAGGCGCGCTACCAATGAGAAAGTACTCGAAAGATTTGCCGCCATTACTTTTTAAACCTGCGTTCACGCCTTTGGCATAGGCGTCCAGCACAGTTCGCGCCTCAGCAGGCAGCGATGCCAGCGCCGAATTGGCGCGTGCGCGAAATCTATGCAAGCGACGCGCCCGGTCCAGCGGCAGCGCCACGGCGCCAAAGAGTTGCGACAGTTCACCGGCGGCATTCCGCCGACTGAGGTCCATCTGAAAAAAGCGATCCTGAGCGTGCACGAAGCCCGTGCCGTAAGCCAGATCGGCGCGATTGGCCGCCGTTATCGTGGGCACACCGAGGTCATCGCGATCGATGGTCACATCGGCGGCGAGTCCGGTAACCGTCACTTCCCCGTCCAGGGTAGGCAGACTTCTACCCAGAATGAACCAGAAACCTGCGGCGAAGAGTGCCAGCAGAAGCAGGAGAATTAGAGAAATGCTAAACAGCAAACGTTTCATTATGTCAGCCGGAACGTTGTCCAGGCGTCCGCTTAATTCGCGGCACGGACCTTGACGATCTGCATCGAATTCGTACCGCCGGAGACGCCATCCAGATCCCCTTTTGTAAAGATGACGAGGTCACCTACGTCGACCAGATCCCGACTTAGCAATGACGAAAAGATCTTGTGGTAAAGCTCGGGCGACTCTGCATGCTGAGAATTGAACATGACCGGATACACCCCTCGATACAGGGTTACACGCCGACTCGTTGCCTCATGCGAGGTGAACGCATAGATCGGAATGTCCGAACGTATGCGGGACATCCACAAGGTCGTCGACCCTGACTCGGTCAATGCAATAATCGCTTTGACATGCAGATGGTTGGCGGTATACATCACGGCCATCGCAATGGATTCATCAACCGCCTCGAAACGGTCGTCCAGACGATGCGTGGTGCGGCCCGTGGCGAGAGAGTGTTTTTCCGCGCCGACGCAGACTTCGCTCATCGCCTTGATGACCGCAACCGGATACTTTCCAACCGCAGTCTCCGCCGACAGCATGACCGCGTCGCTACCGTCCATCACCGCATTGGCAACGTCTGACACTTCCGCACGCGTTGGAATCGGATTGTGAATCATCGATTCCATCATCTGCGTCGCCGTGATGACGACTTTATTTTTTCGCCGTGTGCGCCTGATGATGCTTTTTTGCATACCGGTCAATTCGGCATAACCCATTTCTACACCGAGGTCGCCACGCGCCACCATGATCGCGTCCGATGCATCAATAATGGCATCGATACGTTTCAAAGCCTCGACACGTTCGATCTTTGCAATGACCATTCCGGTTCCGCCAGCGTCGCGCAACAGCTGCCGCGCTTCGTGCACATCGTCAGCACTGCGGACAAAGGATATCGCAATGTAATCCATATTATGGGCGGCGGCGAAGCGAATATCCGCCCGGTCCTTATCGGTTAACGCCGGCGCAGAAAGACCGCCACCCTCCCGATTGATACCTTTGTGATCCGACAGCACGCCACCGACTACGACGGTGGTGAATATTCGAGTGCCCTCGAGCCGGTCGACTTTCAGCGTCATCTGTCCATCGTTCAGCAACAACACGTCACCGGACGAGACATCCTTGTGAAGGTCTTCATAGGCGACGCCCACTCCGGCAGAAGTTCCTGCCGTGTCACCCAGTGCCGAATCGATAAAAAAGGGGTCACCTTGAGCCAGCGATACGCTGCTGTTTTCGAAACGTCGTACGCGAATTTTCGGCCCCTGCAGATCGCCGATCACGCCCACTACCTGCTCGCACTCCAGTGCCACTTTACGCAGCCGCAGCAAGCGCTCTTCCTGCTCTTTCTCGTCGCCATGCGAGAAGTTGAAACGGGCAACGTCCATTCCGCCTTCCAGGACCTGGCGAAGGATTTCAGGGTCGTCCGTCGAAGGCCCCAGGGTCGCGACTATCTTGGTTCTACGTAACATGAGGGCGATTATTGCACAGCCGTCGCTCGGTGGTCCCGCCGATTCACCAAGATTCTGCAGTAAAAAAACGCTATGCTCGATCGCTCTCTTTCGAGCTGTTCCGGACTAACAACATGCTCAATCGCCGTCGTTTTATCCAGGCACTGGCCGTGGCCGCAGGCACACCGTCAGTCGCTTTTGCCCGCGCAGGCATTGCGTCAATTGCGGGCTATGGCGTTCTCAAACCGGACCCTGCAGGCATTCTCGACCTGCCAGCAGGATTCCGTTACACGCTGGTCGCCGCACGCGGTCAGGAAATGGACGATGGCTTGCTCGTTCCCGGACTACCCGATGGCATGGCCGCTTTTAAGGGCAAGGCGAACGAAGTCATTCTCGTCTGCAATCACGAAATTCATCCCTACGAACTCGACCAGAGTCCTTTCGGCTTGCGCGGTGAGCGATTCCCGGAAGCGCCCCTCGATTTAATTTACGACCGAGGTGGCGAACGCACTCCCGCACTCGGCGGTACGACGACGATCCGCTACGATACGAAAACCCGAAAGCGAACTCGCATGCACATGAGCCTGATCGGCACGGAGAATAACTGTGCCGGCGGTCCGACACCGTGGCGCAGCTGGCTCACCTGCGAAGAATGTTTTTTTGATGCGGGCACGGCCTTCGAACGTGGCCATGTCATTCGCCGCGAGCAGAAACACGGTTACCTGTTTGAAGTGCCCGCCGATGCCACCGGCCCTGTGCGCCCGGTAGCGCTCACCGACATGGGCCGGTTCGAACATGAGGCCGCGGCAGTGGATCCGGCAACAGGCATTGTTTATCTGACGGAGGACCGCCACAGGAGCCTTTTCTATCGCTTTATGCCGAATGTCAAAAGCGAATTGCATAAAGGCGGCAAACTGCAGGCACTGGCCGTCGTGGGTATGCCAACTTTTGACACGCGCAACTGGCACGACCCGGACGGCATGCCTGTGGGTCAGTGGTTCGACACACGCTGGATCGATCTGGAAGAGGCAGACAGCCCGGAGAACGACCTGCGCCTGCGCGGCGCTGATGCGGGTGCAGCCCGCTTCGCCCGCGGCGAGGGCTTAACCTTTGCCGATGGTGAACTCGTGATGTCCGCCACCATTGGCGGCCAGCAACGCCTTGGACAGTTGTTCACTTACGTCCCCAGTCCGCTGGAGGGGAGCCGCAGGGAAGACGCAGAACCCGGACGCCTGCGGTTGCTTGCCGAGTCGACGTCGGACAGCCTGCTGCGACACGCCGACAATCTGACTTTTAGTCCCTGGGGCGATCTCGTCGCCTGTGAAGACACGGCCGGGCACTGCGGACTCGTCGGAGTGACGCCGGACGGCGCGCAATACCCGCTGGCCGACAACCCGTATACCAATTCCGAACTCGCCGGCGTGTGTTTCTCCCCCGATGGTGCCGTCATGTTCGTCAATATTCAGGAACGCGGCATGACGCTTGCGATTACCGGACCCTGGTCCGACATGTCCTGATGTTCGTCGGTGTTTTTTTGGCAGGCTACCCGTCTTTCGCGGTGCCTGACGCAGTCGCATATCGCCCGCGGGGCGGGCTCCTGCAACAGGAAAAAGCATGGTAGGAGCGGCCCAAGGCCGCGAAACGAGTATGGAGCCTTGCGGACGCCGGAAAGATTCGCTGCAGCGATCAGTCGTGCCTAGATTCCGGCTTTCGCCGCGCGTTGTTCCAGGATTTCAACAGCAGGCAGGGTTTTGCCTTCGACGAACTCCAGAAACGCACCGCCGCCTGTCGAAATGTAGGAAATGCGGTCGGCGACGCCGTATTTGTCAATCGCCGCCAGGGTGTCCCCGCCACCGGCCACGGAAAATGCCTTGCTGTTGGCGATCGCTTCGGCAATGACTCTGGTGCCTTCGCCAAACTGGTCGAATTCAAATACACCGACCGGCCCATTCCAGATCACGGTACCGGCGGACGCGATCAGGGCCGCGAAGTTTGCTGCGGTTTTCGGCCCGATGTCCAGTATCAGTTCATCGTCGGCCACTTCCTGAACGGTTTTAACCAAAGCAATCGCGTCGGCAGAGAACTCGGTGGCTACAACGACATCGACAGGTGCGGGAATGTCGGCCCGGTCGCTGGCATTGGCGGCAAGTTTTTTCGCAGTATCCAGCATGTCCGGCTCGTGCAGTGATTTACCAACCGGATGTCCGGCGGCAGCAATAAACGTGTTGGCAATCCCGCCGCCCACGATCAGCTGATCAACGAGACCGGCCAGCGCGTCTAGCACCGTCAGTTTCGTTGATACCTTGGAACCGCCGACGATGGCGACCAGTGGACGTGCCGGTTTGTGCAATGCTTTGCCAAGCGCAGCCAGCTCGTTCGCCAGCAACGGGCCGGCGCAGACCTCGGGAGCGAATTTAGCAACGCCGTAAGTGCTGGCCTGTGCCCTGTGTGCGGTGCCGAAAGCATCCATGACGAATACGTCACAAAGAGCTGCCATTTTTTTCGCAAGGGCGTCGTCGGCGGCTTTTTCGCCACGCAGAAAACGCACGTTCTCCAGCAGCACGACCTTGCCGGGCGCGACCGCTACGCCGTCAATCCAGTCGGTAATGAGCGGCACATCGACGTTCAGAAGTGCTGACAAACGTGCGGCGACCGGTGCGAGTGAAAACTGCTCGTCCGGCTGGCCTTCGACCGGGCGGCCGAGGTGCGACATCAACATGACGGCAGCGCCAGCGCCCAGCGCTGCACTGATGGTTGGTAAAGCTGCCTGGATACGGGCATCGCTGCTTACACGGCCGTTGGACAGGGGCACATTCAGGTCTTCGCGAATGAGGACACGCTTGCCGGTTAGATCCAGCTCGCGCATTTGCTTGACGGTCATGTCACGTCTTTCCGTCTATTTAGCGTTGTGAAAGGCGATTGCGGTGTCCAGCATGCGATTCGAGAATCCCCATTCGTTGTCGTACCAGGAGATAACCTTGACGAGGGTGCCTTCCATGACTTTGGTCAGCCCCGCATCATAAGTTGAAGAATGCGGATCGTGATTGAAATCGATCGAGACCAGCGGCTCGTCGTTGTAGGCAAGTACGCCTTTGAGATCACCTTCACTCGCCGCTTTCATGATCTTGTTGATTTCCTCGATGCTCGTATCGCGCTCAGCGACGAATGTCAGATCGACGGCGGACACATTGATGGTTGGCACGCGCATCGAGAACCCGTCCAGCTTGCCGTTCAGCTCTGGCAACACGAGGCCGACGGCTGCTGCTGCACCGGTCTTGGTCGGAATCTGCGACATCGTTGCGGACCGCGCCCGGCGCAGATCCTTGTGGAAAACGTCAGTCAGCACCTGGTCATTGGTATACGCGTGGATGGTCGTCATGATGCCGTGCTTCACACCGATTTCTTCATGCAGCGGTTTTACCAGCGGCGCGAGACAATTCGTCGTACAAGAAGCGTTGGAGATTATCTGATCGCTGGCTTTCAGTATTTTATGATTGACGCCATACACGATAGTCGCGTCGACGTCGCCGCCACCAGGTGCAGAAATAATGACTTTCTTGGCGCCACCTTCGAGGTGCTTTGAGGCACCCTCACGGCTGGCAAAGAAACCGGTACATTCGAAAACGATGTCGACGTCCAGCTTGCCCCATGGAAGTTTTGCCGGATCGCGCTCCGCCAGCACCCGAATGCGATCGCCATTGACGACCATGTAGTCGCCGTCCACTTCGATGGTGCCGGGAAATCGTCCGTGGGCCGTATCACGACGTGTCAGGTGCGCATTGGTGTTCGTGTCACCGAGATCATTGACAGCAACAATTTCGATGTCGGCTCTCTTGTCGCTTTCATAAAGGGCTCGCAGAATGTTCCTGCCGATTCGTCCATAACCATTGATGCCGACTTTAATTGTCATTGCCTTCTCCTGATAAAAATTCTGTTGTGCCGCTGTGTGAACGGCAGGTCGACCCCTGCGAAACTGTGAACCGCGTGAGCGTAGCCATCCGGCGGGTCCTAGCTTAGTGTTTCTCTGGCAATCTGAAGCACGTTGTCGACAGTAAAGCCGAAATGTTCGAACAGCTCACTCGCCGGTGCCGATTCGCCGAAGCGGTCGATGCCAACCACTTTGCCGTCACTGCCGACAAAGCGCCACCATCCTTCGGTCACGCCGGCTTCAATCGCGACCCGCTTCGTCACCGACGCCGGCAGCACGGACTCGCGATACGCACTGTCCTGCCGGTCGAACTGATTCGTACATGGCATGGACACGACACGCACGCGGGTGCCGTCGGCGGCGAGCTGTTTCGCGGCGCCCATGGCCAGTGCCACTTCAGAGCCTGTCGCGATGAGAATGAGCTCGGGCGTGGCGTCTGATTCCCATAGCACATAACCCCCACGTGATACGGCTTGCAGCACGTTATCAGTCCGCGGCTGATGTTTAAGGCCCTGCCGAGTCAGGACGAGGCATGAAGGCCCGTCCTGTCGTTCGATCGCGTGCCGCCAGGCAATTGCGGTTTCAACCGTGTCGCAGGGGCGCCACACGAACATGTTTGGCATGATTCTGAGACTTGCTGTGTGTTCGACAGGCTGATGGGTCGGACCGTCTTCGCCCAGGCCGATGGAGTCATGCGTGAATACGAATATGTTTCGCAGCTCCATCAGCGCCGCCATGCGCAATGCATTGCGGGAGTAATCCGAAAACGTCAGAAAAGTACCGGAATACGGTAAAACTCCGCCATGCAGCGCGAGGCCGTTGCAAACTGCCGCCATGCCAAATTCGCGGACGCCGAAATACAGGTAGTTGCCGGACGCATCGTCTCCCGAAATAACTCTGGAGCCCGCATGTTTTGTCAGATTAGAGCCGGTCAGGTCAGCAGAGCCGCCAACCATTTCCGGCAGCAAGGGTGCAAAAGCGTTCAGCGCCACCAGTGAAGCTTTGCGGGTAGCCATGTCGGCGCCTTCCGCACTGATTCTTGCGATGGCCGCATCTGCGTCTGCCTGCCAGTCGGCAGGGAGGTCCGACTGCATGCGCCGCTCGAATTCCCGCGCCAGTTCCGGATTCGTCTCGGCATATTCCGCCCACATCGCCTGCCATGTCTGCTCTGCCGCTTTGCCACGTGCCGTGGCGTTCCAGGCACCCATTACATCGTCCGGAATCTCGAAGGGGGCATGCGGCCAATCAAGCTCGGTACGCACGGCCGCAATTTCGTCATCTCCCAGCGGTGCGCCATGTGTGTCCGCCGTACCCTGTTTGTTCGGTGCGCCATAACCAATCACAGTCTTGCAACAGATCAGGGTCGGTCGGTCTTCGTCTGCAATGGCTGCATCGATAGCACGGGCAATGTCCTTGCTGTCATGACCATCTACGTCGTCGAGCACCTGCCAGCCGTAGGCAGCAAAACGCTTGGGCGTGTCATCCGTAAACCAGCCTGCAGTCTTGCCGTCGATGGAAATTCCGTTGTCGTCGTAGAAACAGATGAGTTTGCTTAGTTTCAAGGTGCCGGCGAGTGAGCAGGCCTCATGGGATATGCCTTCCATGAGGCAGCCGTCGCCGAGGAACACCCAGGTCCGGTGATCGACGACGTCGAGACCCGGCTGATTGAAACTGGCAGCGAGCATTTTTTCGGCGAGCGCCATGCCGACCGCGTTGCTGACGCCCTGCCCCAGAGGTCCCGTCGTCGTTTCGATAGACAGGGCCGGATCGCGCTCCGGATGACCGGCCGTTCGGTAGCCGAATTGTCGAAAATTGCGAATCTCATCAATGCTCAGCGGATAGCCGGACAGGTGCAGCAGGCTGTAGAGCAACATTGACCCGTGTCCGTTCGAGAGAACGAATCGGTCCCGATCTGCCCATTCCGGGTTGGCCGGGTTGTGTTTCAGGTAATCGTTCCACAGAACTTCGGCGATATCCGCCATTCCCATAGGCATGCCCGGATGACCGGAGTTGGCGGCCTGGACCGCATCCATGCTGAGGGCACGTATGGCGTTGGCAAGCATACGGCGGCCGGGCATGCCGGCGCCGGACAAGCGGCTGGATGTTTGTGACATGGTTTGGTCGTTGACCTTGACGGCCTGCTCTTATCGTTAAATTGCGTGATGTACGGGCTGATGAATGGCTTGAAACGCGGAGGCAGTGGTCACCCCTGACGCCGCGCATTTTCCCTGTTTAGGGTTGTGGTCGCAAGCGATACTGTGAGGAGCGCCTCAATGTCACATTCAGTTACAGGGATTGCGTGGTCTGTCGATGCCAGTCATGTACAATCGCAGCTCCGCCACCCAGAGACGCACTTTAAGGCCATGAGTGATTCGTATTTATTCACCTCGGAATCGGTTTCCGAGGGACACCCGGACAAGATCGCCGACCAGATTTCAGACGCTGTTCTGGATGCGATTATTGCGCAAGATCCGCGGGCCAGAGTTGCCTGCGAGACAATGGTTAAAACCGGTATGGTTATCGTTGCCGGCGAAGTCACGACCAGCGCCTGGGTCGATATCGAGGAACTGGCGCGCCAGACCGTTATTGACATCGGCTATACGGATTCCAATATGGGGTTCGACGGGGCCTCCTGTGCAGTGCTAAATGCGTTGGGCAAGCAGTCGCCCGATATCGCGCAGGGCGTGGACCGGGACGATCCCGAGTCACAGGGTGCCGGTGACCAGGGACTTATGTTTGGCTATGCGACCGACGAAACCGACGTGCTTATGCCCGCGGCCATTAACTATTCGCACCAGCTCGTGCGGCGGCAGGCAGAGGTTCGCAAAACGGGTGTGCTTGACTGGTTGCGGCCGGATGCGAAAAGCCAGGTCACGATCCGCTACGAAGACCATAAGCCGGTCGGTATCGACGCCGTCGTATTGTCCTCGCAGCACCACGCGGACGTATCGATGAAAGACGTGCGTGAGGGTGTCATGGAGGAAATCCTGAAGCCGGTGCTGCCGAAAGCGTGGCTCAGCAAGAGTACGAAGTATCACATCAATCCGACCGGTCGTTTCGAGATTGGCGGACCGATGGGAGACTGCGGCCTGACGGGCCGTAAAATCATCGTCGACACCTACGGCGGGGCGGCACGTCACGGTGGCGGCGCTTTTAGCGGCAAGGATCCTTCGAAGGTCGATCGCTCGGCCGCTTATGCCTGCCGTTATGTGGCGAAGAATATCGTTGCGGCCGGACTTGCACGGCGCTGCGAGATTCAGGTTTCCTATGCGATTGGAGTGGCGGAGCCGACGTCGATCAGCGTGCAGACGTTTGGCACAAGCAGCATTAGCGAGGAAAAGCTCACGCGGCTGGTGCGCGAACACTTCGATCTCAGACCTTATGGCATTCTCAGAATGCTGGATCTGGTCCGGCCCATTTACAAACCGACCGCTGCCTATGGCGCGTTCGGTCGCGACGATCTCGATTTAAGCTGGGAGCGCACTGACAAGGCTGAAGCCTTGCGCGGTGCCGCCGCAGCCTGATACCGATTTATTTTCAGGAGAAGACCATGAGCAACCAGGCTGTTGCTATCGAAAAGCAGGATTACAAAGTCGCCGATATCGCTCTGGCGGACTGGGGTCGCAAGGAAATTGCGATCGCCGAAACCGAAATGCCGGGGCTCATGGCCTTGCGCGATGAATATCGTGGCAAAAAGCCGCTGGACGGGGTGCGGCTGGTGGGTTGCCTGCATATGACGATTCAGACCGCAGTGCTGATCGAAACACTGGCGGCACTTGGCGCCAGCATTCGCTGGTCCTCGTGCAATATCTTTTCCACTCAGGACCATGCAGCGGCAGCTATTGCTGCGTCAGGCGTGCCGGTATTCGCATGGAAGGGCGAAACTGAAGACGAATACTGGTGGTGCGTGGAACAGACAATCACAGGGCCGGACGGCTGGACGCCGAACATGATTCTCGACGATGGCGGCGATCTCACCCAGTTCATGCATGAAAAATATGCCGAACTGATGAAGGACGTCAAAGGCCTGTCGGAAGAGACGACGACCGGCGTCAAACGCCTTTACGACATGATGCGCGACGGCAGCCTGCTCTGCCCCGCCTTCAACGTGAACGATTCCGTCACGAAATCGAAGTTCGACAACCTCTATGGCTGCCGCGAATCGCTGGTTGACGCCATCAAGCGTGCAACCGACGTGATGATCGCCGGCAAAATTGCCGTGGTCTGCGGCTTCGGTGACGTTGGCAAAGGCTCGGCGCAATCTCTGCGTGGTCTGGGTGCCACCGTATGGATTACTGAAGTCGATCCGATCTGTGCACTGCAGGCAGCAATGGAAGGCTATCGGGTCGTCGATCTTGATGACGTATGCGATCAGGCCGACATCGTCGTTACTGCGACTGGAAACTATCACATCGTCACTGCAAAACACATGGAACGCATGAAGAACCAGGCGATCCTCTGCAACATCGGCCATTTCGACAATGAAATCGACGTTGCCTATTTGCACGAACACGAATGGGAGAACATCAAACCGCAGGTCGACCATGTGATATTTCCCGACGGCAAGCGAATCATTCTGCTGGCAGAAGGACGGCTGGTTAATCTCGGTTGCGGCACCGGGCACCCCAGTTTTGTCATGTCGAATTCATTTACTAACCAGGTACTCGCGCAGATAGAGCTTTGGCAAAACGGCAGCAAATATGAGAATAAGGTGTACGTACTGCCGAAACACCTTGACGAGAAAGTTGCGCGCCTGCACCTGGAGCGGATCGGTGCCAAGCTGACCCGTCTAAGCGACGAGCAAGCTAAATATATCGGCGTCAAGAAAGACGGTCCCTATAAGAGCGAACACTACCGCTACTAGTATCCGGTTATCCGGGACGAAGCGGTTTAGTCGCCGCTGTTCCGTTGCAAAGGAGGTCGGCACATTCAGAATCTGGCAGATCCTGTTCGTGTGCTGCACGTAACAGACCCGCATCTCTTTGCAACGGCTGACGGACAACTGCGTGGCGTTGTCACACAGGACGGCCTTAGCGCCGTGCTGGCCGACATCGAAGCGAGGAAATGGCCTGCGAATTTCGTCGCGATGACGGGAGACACCGTGCAGGATGATTCCGTCGAGGCCTACAACCGATTCAAGAGGTTGATGTCACCGCTGGCGCTCCCTGTCTATTGCGTTCCCGGCAACCATGACGTCAGATCAATTATGCGCGACGCACTGTCTGCCGAGCCCTTCCACTATTGCGCGTCACTCTCCATCGGCAACTGGTTAACGATCGGCATCGACAGTTGCATTGACGACAGCGCCGGCGGCCACATCAGTGATGAGGAACTGACGCGGCTGTCATCGGGTCTCACAAAGACCGACGCCCAACATGTCGCGGTGTTCCTGCACCATCCGCCGCTGTCGATGGGCAGTGCGTGGCTGGACCTCGTTGGCCTCGCAAACAGCGACGCATTTCTGCAGGTGCTTAGCGATGCCGGCAACGTCCGCGCGGTTTTCTTTGGCCATGTTCATCAGTCGTTTGAGGCGGACTTCAGGGGTATTAAAATCATCGGCACACCGTCAACCTGCCGCCAGTTCCTTCCAGGCAGTGACACGTTTGCACTGGGCGAAAAGGCCCCCGCTTACCGGCAACTGAAGCTACACGCAGATGGCGCTGTTGATACGCAACTAATCTGGCTCTGACAGGACAAAGCACTCATGAGATGCATTTCGAAATTACTCCTCCCGCTTGCTTTGGTGCTGTCCTTTCCCGTCGTTGGCGATGATTCCGGCCACCCCTTGTCAATGTGGCAGCTCGACGGCCAGACGAACCGAGTTTACTTGCTGGGTTCGATTCATTTACTCCGTGAAAGCGATCATCCGCTGCCATCTGCCATATTCGATGCCTATGCCGATGCCGAATCGCTCATCATGGAACTCGACATGGATGACATGGATCCGGTCGAAGGCCAGCTACTCGCCAATGAACTTGGCCTGATCCAGGATACGCGAACACTCGCCGACCTTATGGGCCCGGCGCTTTACGCCGAAGCTATGGAAAAATCCGCTGCGATTGAAATACCGCTTGGCATGCTTGACCGTGCCGAGCCCTGGTATGCGGCGATGAATGTCGAACTCATGCTGTTGATGCGCATGGGTTTTAATCCGGCGCATGGTATAGAAACCCACCTTCTGGAACTTGCGCGACAGGATGGCAAGGAAATTGAAGGATTCGAAACCATGCGGCAGCAGTTTGAATTTCTGGATGGCCTGTCAGATGACGCACAGCGCGAGATGCTTATGCAGGCGCTCGAAGAAGGGGCAACCATGAATCAGATGATGAACGACATGATTGATGCCTGGCGAATAGGCGACATCGCGTTTATGAAGACGAATCTGTTGAGCGAAATGGAAAAGTATCCTGAGCTGAACCGGGTGATCGTGACTGACAGAAATCGCAACTGGGCCGACCGCATAGAGGAATTACTCGATGATCAGGACGACTACCTGATCGTTGTCGGCACTTTGCACCTGATCGGCGACCAGGGCGTACCCGCACTGCTGGACGCACGCGGGCATAAAGTCGTACAACTTCAGCAGGCCAACTAGCACATTTCAACATCGCCCGCGGGGCGGGCTCCTACGCTACTTAATTGACATTGCAGGAGCAGCCCTAAGGTCGCGAAATCTTTCGTCGTTTCAGACTTCGACCATCTGGAAGTCTTCCTTGCCTGCGCCGCAGTCCGGGCAGCGCCATGACAACGGAACGTCAGCCCAGCGAGTGCGAGGCGGGATGCCCGCTTCCAGATCGCCTTCTTCTTCGCTGTAGATATAGCCGCAGATGAGGCACATGTAAGTTTTCATAGTTACGATTCTGCCCCAGTGTCCGGATTCACACCAGCCGCCCAAATCGGTAGCATGCGCAATCGCGTCGAGGGAACTTTATGAGTCATTTCACTGAGGCAAAAAAGGTTATCGCCGGGGGAGTAAATTCGCCGGTCCGCGCGTTTGCGGGCGTTGGCGGAGAACCGGTATTCATTCGGCGTGCCAAGGGAGCTTGGCTGGAGACAGAAGATGATCGGCGCCTGATCGACTACGTCGGTTCGTGGGGGCCGATGATTCTGGGTCACGGACATCCTGCGGTGCTCGAAGCCGTTAAAGCGACAGCCGAAGACGGGCTCAGCTTCGGCGCACCGTCGCTGATCGAAACCCGGCTGGCCAGGAAAGTTTGCGAGCTGATGCCGTCAATTGAAAAAGTTCGGATGGTGAGCTCGGGGACTGAAGCCACGATGAGTGCCATTCGCCTGGCGCGCGGTTTCACCGGCCGCGACAAGATCATCAAGTTCGAAGGGTGCTATCACGGCCATTCCGATTCGCTGCTGATCAAGGCGGGCTCCGGCGCCCTCACGCTGGGCGTACCAAGTTCTCCCGGCGTACCTGCAAGCCTGGCCGCCCATACGGTGACGCTGGGCTACAACAATATCGACGCAGTACAACAGGCGTTCGACCAATTTGGCGACGAAATTGCCTGTGTGATCGTCGAACCCATTGCCGGCAATATGAACATGGTGCCGCCGGTGGAGGGCTTCCTCGAAACGCTGCAGGAACTGTGTTCAGGATCGGCTGCGTTGCTGATACTCGATGAAGTGATGACGGGATTTCGTGTTGCACTGGGCGGCGCGCAATCCATCTACAATATCAAACCGGATCTGACGACGATTGGCAAAGTCGTCGGTGGCGGATTGCCTGCCGCCGCTTTCGGGGGCCGCGCGGACGTGATGGCAAGTCTTGCGCCTGATGGCCCTGTATATCAGGCCGGCACCTTGTCGGGGAATCCGCTTGCAATGGCCGCCGGCCTTGCGACGCTGGAACTGATAGCTGCACCCGGCTTTTTTGACGACCTGTCAGCCAAGACGCGCGAGTTGGCAGACGGTTTAGCCGGCGCTGCTCGCGACGCGGGAGTAGCCCTTGCAACGGAATCGGCAGGCGGCATGTTCGGCTTCGTATTCACGAAGTCTGCACCGGTTCGCACTTTCAGCCAGGTCGCAGGCGCCGATATCGAGCGCTTCAAACGCTTTTTCCACGGCATGTTGGACGAAGGCATCTACCTGGCCCCCTCCGCGTTTGAAGCCGGTTTCGTCTCCGCCGCCCACGGCGACAAGGAAATCGAGCTGACCTTGATTGCGGCAAGAAAAGTACTGAAATCATTGGTCTGAATATCGCCGAACTGTCGCTGACGGTAGACGGCGTTCTGTTCGGTGGGTGTGTTTTCGCGACCGTGGCCCGCAGAGATGCGGGCCGCGAGCCTACAGGGACGTATTCACGGCGAGTCGCGAAAACACACTTGCCGAATAGAACGCTTTGCGACCAAGCCCACCGAAGCGCTCACGAGCGCACCGTCTCCAGCACCGCCCGCATCGACTTAAGCCGTTCAATCGGATCGTCCATTTCAAGACATGCCTGCTTCTGACTCGCGTCGATGGGCAAAATTTCGGCAAAGCGAAATCCTACCCAATCCGCATCGTCGTAGTGCCGTTCAACGTCGCGGTAAAGGCGGCCCAGATCATCAATTACACCGGCGAGAATTTCTGCCAGCGGCAGGTAGGCTTCAGGCAATGCCTGCGGTGGCGGCATCGGCAGGCGGCTGATGTTGCCAACCAGAAGTCCGTCTTTCTCGCGTCGCGTGTCATCGATGACAAAGCGTTCGCGACCGATTGCGGTGACGCCAAGGAGGCCATCGCTGCCCTGATACCAGTCGCTGATGTGGGCCTGGGTGCCGATGTCATGGGTTGTCGCCGGGCCGGCTTCGCTGCCGGAACGAATCAGCACCACGCCGAAGTCGATTTCTTCCCGCAGACAGCGGCTAATCATGTCCAGGTAGCGCTGCTCGAAGATGCGTAGCGGCAGCGGACCGCCGGGAAACAGCACCGTCTTCAGCGGAAATAGAGGCACGTCCATCACTGCAGTATAGGAGGACTCTGCAGTCAGGGCGTCAGTCTAGGATAAGCGTCCGGTTTTGAAGCGCCAGGGTGAGTTTCTGGCGCGCCGCACCGAAGCTGCCATTACTCATGAAAACGACCCGATCGCCTGGCTCCACCGACTCGACCATCGCCGTAACCATTTGATCGTAATCAGAAAACAGTTTGGCCTGGCAGGTGGGCGCCGCGAGTTCGGCATCGATTTTACAAGCGAGATCGTCCGCTCGATAGACGAAGACTTCGTCCGCTTCACCGAGCGATGCAGCGAGGACCCCCTGGTGAACGCCCATCCGCATGGTATTCGAGCGCGGCTCCAGCGCAACGACGATGCGTTTGCCGGGGTAGCGATTCCGCATACTTTCGATGGACCGCCGGATTGCGGTGGGGTGGTGCGCAAAGTCGTCATAGATCGCGATATCAGCGATGGTCGCGGTCCGCTCCATGCGCCGTTTTACGCCGGCAAAGCGCGCAAGCGCGGCCAGCGACTGCGCTGCTCCAACACCGGCAGCGCGGGCCGCGGCGATGGCGGCAAGTGCATTTTCCAGATTGTGGCGCCCGCCCAACGTCCAGGATCCTTTGCCGACGGTTTGACCGTTATGCGAAATTCGCATGTGACGTTCACTTTGGTCTGTGAAGCTGGCCGACCAGTCGGCTTTGCCAAGGCTGCTAAAGGTTTCGACGGGTGTCCAACAGCCCTGCTCGATCACGGTCCGTATGTTGGCGTCGTCGCCATTGATAATGACTCGGCCGTTGCCAGGTACGGTCCGCATGAGCTGATGAAATTGCCAGAGTATGGCGTTGAGATCCTGGTAAATGTCGGCGTGATCATATTCGAGGTTGTTGATGATGAGTGTTTGCGGCCGGTAATGGACGAATTTGGCACGCTTGTCGAAAAACGCCGTGTCGTATTCATCTGCCTCGACAACGAAATAACGAGACTCGCCGAAACGAGCAGACGCCTCGAAATTCAGCGGGATACCGCCGATCAGGAATCCGGGCGCCAGTCCTGCATCTTCGAGGATCCAGGCAAGCAGGCTTGCCGTTGTCGTTTTACCGTGGGTGCCGGAAACGGCAAGCACATGCCGGCTGTGCAGCACGTGCTCGGCGAGCCACTGTGGCCCGGAGCAATAGGCGATGCGGCGCTCCAGTACCGCCTCAACGAGCGGATTGCCGCGGCTCATGGCATTGCCGATGACCACGTAGTCGGGGTTGACGGCTAGCTGCGCGACAGAAAAGCCTTCGATCACATCGATGCCAAGCGCAGCAAGCTGAGTACTCATTGGCGGATAAACGTTCGCATCGCAGCCGGTCACGCGGTGTCCGGCGGCTTTTGCCAGCGCCGCAATCCCACCCATGAAGGTGCCGCAAATGCCGAGAATGTGGATGTGCATAACTGTGCGACCTCAGAAGGCGAGATTCAGGACTGAGCTGGCGTTGGAGCCGTAATGGCCTGGTACACCGCGTACTGGACGATGAATATGCAAAGTGCGATGGCGATGCCGACATACCAGTGCCTATCGATCGCCCGAGCGATGATATGGCCTTTGACGGGAACGGACCAGAAAAGCAAAAGCGAGGCCAGCAGTGAGGCGATCAGCTGGCCCCCTAGCGGTGACAGGACGACAACGACCACCACCATGACGATTGTGAGAATGGAACCGCAGGCCATGATGCTCGCAATCGTTGGCACCAGTCGATGGCTGTATCCTGAGATCAGAAGTATGAGCCAATAAAGACCATAGCCGAGAAACGCATTAACCAGCGAGACGCTGATGCTGCCCGTGCCACTGGCTGCGAATAATAGATTGGGACCGGCGATAGCGATGAGCAGCAGCCCGAGCGCGACCAATAGCACAAGCGGCGAATCGGGCACCTGCTCCGGGCCCTTTTTCAACAGGATGATGTCGACGAATGTTCTGAGAAGATGCAGCAGCGTTCTGTCACAATAGCGGGATGACCGGACTGCATCATCTCACGATCAATCGCACAACCGAAATGCCTGCCAAGAAGCGCAATGCCTGATTATACGCTGGTCGATATGGCCGTCGACGACACTATTGTTGATCTCGTCGCGTCGGCAGACCGTATCGGTGTCGACACGGAGTTCATGCGGGAGAAAACTTACTTCGCCGAACTTTGCCTGTTACAGGTGTCAGCGGGAGAAACGCTGGTCTGCGCTGACCCACTACCAGCGTCCGCAGAGCCAACCGCTGTCACGACGTCTTCCTGGCAGGCGCTGATGCGCCCCGAGTGGGTATTGCACTCGGCGCGTCAGGACATGGAAGTCGTAATTCAATCCTGCGGAACGCTGCCAGCCGCCGTTTTCGATACGCAGATTGCGGCTGCCCTGCTGGGATCGCAGCCTCAGCTTGGTTACGCAGCTTTGGTGCAGGATCTGTTCGGCGTCGAACTGCCGAAAAGCCATACACGCGCTAACTGGACCAGACGCCCGCTAGCCGACGAATTACTGCAATATGCCGCGGAAGATGTCGAGTATTTGCTGCCCGCTTACGACGAGCTCAAGTCACGGCTGCAAAAGGCCGGCCGTTTCGAATGGGCCATTGAAGATTCCCGAGATTTGCTGAATCCGGCGCTGTACGCGACGGATCCCTTGCAGGCCATCGACCGGCTTAAAGGAGCGCGCAATCTGCGCGGCCGCGCGCGTGCCGCGGCTATACGGCTTGCCGCATGGCGCGAAACAGAAGCGATACGCAGCAATCGTCCTCGGCAATGGATACTTCGCGATCAGGTACTGATTGATCTGGCTGTACAGGACCCGGCGACCACGCAGGCGCTGGCGACCATCGACGGCCTGCCGGAAAGCACCCGGCGAAAAACAGGAGATGCCATTCTCGCTGCGCTGCATGCAGCGGGCGATGACGATCAGCAGTATGTGCCACCGGAACGTCCCGACGAACAAGCAAAAAAATTGCTGAAACGTTTGCAGAAAGAGGTCGCTGCTGCGGCGAGCAGGCTCGGACTTGCCGCGGAAATTATCGCACCCAGGAAAGAGCTTGCAGATGCATTGCGGGGTGAGACCGATTCGCGGGTTTTCAGCGGCTGGCGGCGTGAGCTGGTTGGCGAACAGTTGCTGGCCCTGCTGGCAGAAGGCTAGCGGGGGTAAAGCCTTACTGTAGCGCGGCCAGCAGTCGCTCATAAACCTCGTCGATCGTGCCGTCGGCATCAACCACCTTAAGCCTGTTGCGTTTTCGATAATAATCAATCAGCGGCTCGGTCTGCTCGCGATACACTTCAAGTCGGCTGGTGATCGTCTCCACATTGTCGTCCTCGCGCTGAACCAGCTCACCACCCGCAGCAGTACAACGGTCAATGTCTGCCTGCGGCGAGAAATGTATGTTCAGCAGTTCCCCGCTGACAGAACAGGTGCGACGACCGGTCAGCCGTTTTTGCAGGACAGTAAAATTCACATCCATGAGTACGGCGGCATCCAGCGGCGTGCCAAGTTGATCAAGCAAATCGCTCAGATCCAGGGCCTGCTGTTCCGTGCGGGGAAATCCATCGAGAATAAATCCGTCCTCCGCATCCGCTTCCATCAATCGCTCGCTGATGATGCCAAGCATGATGTCGTCCGACACAAGCTGGCCCGCTTCCATAATCTGTTTGGCTTTCTTCCCGAAGCGACTGCCGGCTTCGACGGCGGCGCGCAGCATATCTCCGGTCGATATCTGCGGAATACGGCGCTCAGCCATAAGTTTCTTGGCCTGGGTCCCCTTGCCGGACCCGGGAGCGCCTAGCAGAACAATACGCATCACTACTCTCTCTTGCTGAGCCGATTTCAGGGTGGAGTACGCTAGTGGATAAGCTGTTCAAGGTCAATCCGGCAAAGTGCGGGTGACGATGATCCTCGCTGCCGATTCCGTTATGCTTCTGCATCCCATCTGACGCGCAAAGGCAGCCAAGTTTATGTCGAAATTGAATGCATTCTATGCCCAGTCCGGCGGCGTTACTGCCGTCATCAATGCCACAGCCTGTGGTGTGATCGAGGAAGCGCGAAAACACAAGAACAAGATTGGCAACGTCTACGCCGGCCGTAACGGCATCATCGGCGCGCTCGAAGAAGACATGATCGACACGAATCGCGAGACTGCAAAGACAATCGCGGCACTGCGTCACACGCCGGGCGGAGCTTTCGGTTCGGCACGCTACAAACTGAAAGGGATCGAGGAGAACCGCGCGCAGTACGAACGCCTGATTGAGGTGTTTAAAGCACACGACATCCGCTACTTTTTTTACAATGGCGGCAATGACTCCATGGATACTGCCCATAAGGTTTCGCAAATATCCAAACGCCTGGGATTCCCGGTGCAGTGCCTTGGCATTCCGAAAACGGTCGACAACGATCTCCCGGTCACTGACAACTGCCCCGGGTTCGGCTCTGTAGCGAAATACGTGGCGGTCTCAACAAAGGAAGCAGCGCTCGATGTGCTGTCGATGGCAAAGACGTCCACAAAGGTATTTGTGCTGGAGGTCATGGGACGGCATGCGGGCTGGATTGCAGCGGCTGGCGGGCTGGCAGGCAACGGCGGCGCTGGTGAACCACCGCACATCATTCTGTTCCCGGAAATTCCTTTCGAGCGGGACAAGTTCCTGAAACGGGTTCAGCAGTGCGTTGACCGCTATGAATACTGCGTCGTCGTCGTCAGCGAAGGTGCGCGGTATGCCGACGGGCGCTTTCTTGCCGAGGCCGGCACCAAGGACGCCTTTGGGCACGCGCAGCTCGGTGGGGTCGCGCCCGTTGTCGCACAGATGGTGCGCGACGAACTCGATCTGAAATATCACTACGCCGTAGCCGATTATCTGCAGCGCTCCGCGCGGCATATCGCGTCCGCGACGGACGTCAAACAGGCTTACGCCGTCGGCAAGGCGGCGGTCAGGATGGCGTTGGCTGGCGACACGGCCGTGATGCCGGTCATCAAGCGGGTATCCGATAAACCTTATCGCTGGAAAATTGAACAGGCAGCGCTGTCGCGGGTGGCCAACAAGGAAAAAATGCTGCCGCGTCGCTACATTTCCAAGGACGGTTTTGCGATCACGGAAGCTGGCCGTCGCTATCTTGCGCCGCTGATTATGGGCGAGGATTATCCGCCATATATTAATGGCTTACCGAATTATGTCACCCTGAAAAACGTCGCCGTGGCGAAAAAGCTGAGCAAAAAATTTGTGGTATGATGCGCGGCCTCTGCAGGGTGGGACTCGCTGTGCGCGGTTCCGGGAGACCCTGCAGACGACTTACGCGAACAAGAAATATCTGGCGTAAGACCTCACACACTGTTTTTGTTGTCGCCCCGGCAGACTTTAAGTCTGCGGGGCCATTGATGTGACCTGGAGACAATCTGATGAGTAACGATCTCGCACTGTGGCTGGCTATCGGCGCCGGCGTTCTGGCAGTGCTTTATGGCTTGATTTCCACGCAGTGGATTCTGAAGCAATCTGCCGGCAGCGAAAGAATGCAGGCAATTTCGGCGGCTATTCAGGAAGGTGCAAATGCTTATATGAATCGGCAGTACACGGCGATCGGCATCGTCGGCGTGGTGCTGTTTATCATCCTGTTTGTGATGCTGGGTGGCTCACTTGCCGTTGGTTTCGCAATTGGCGCCATTCTCTCGGCACTGGCGGGCTATATCGGCATGTTTGTTTCGGTCCGTGCCAACGTGCGTACGGCAGAAGCAGCGACCAGAGGCGTCAACCCGGCACTGAACGTTGCGTTCCGGGGTGGTGCGATCACGGGAATGCTGGTCGTTGGGCTGGGGCTTCTGGGCGTCGCCGGCTACTACCTCGTGCTGCAATCGATGGGATTTGACACCGATGACACCATTCACGCACTCGTGGGACTGGCATTCGGCGGCTCGTTGATCTCGATTTTTGCGCGGCTTGGCGGTGGAATTTTCACCAAGGGCGCAGACGTCGGTGCCGATCTCGTCGGCAAGGTCGAGGCGGGCATTCCTGAGGACGACCCGCGAAACCCGGGCGTTATCGCTGACAATGTCGGTGACAACGTGGGTGACTGCGCCGGCATGGCCGCTGACCTTTTTGAAACCTATGCAGTGACAATCATTGCGACGATGCTGCTGGGCAGCCTGGTCGCCAACACGCTCGGCAATTCGGCGATCCTTTACCCGCTGGTTTTGGGTGCGGTTTCCATTGTCGCGTCAATTATCGGCACCTTCTTCGTCAAGACATCTGACGGTGGCAAAGTAATGGGCGCGCTGTACAAGGGCATGATCGTTTCCGGCCTATTGGCCGCTGTCGCTTTCTGGTTTATTACTGACATGATGATGGACCCGGCTTACTCGTCCGGAATCTTCTACTCTGCACTGATCGGACTTGGCCTGACGGCCGCCATGGTCGTGATTACCGAGTACTACACCAGTACCGAATACAAGCCGGTGCGGACTATCGCGGAAGCGAGCAAAACCGGTGATGCGACCAACATTATTGCCGGGCTAGGCATTTCCATGAAAGCAACCGCATTGCCGGTGCTTGCTGTATGCCTCAGCATCTGGGGCGCATTTCAGCTGGCAGCCGATGGTTTTGCGATGGGGGGGCTTTACAACATCGCCATTGCGGCAACCAGCATGCTGTCGATGACAGGTGTGGTCGTAGCGCTGGACGCCTTCGGTCCGATCACCGACAACGCAGGCGGAATTGCCGAAATGGCAGAACTGCCCCCTGAAGTCCGTACAATTACTGACCAGCTCGACGCTGTGGGCAACACGACTAAAGCAGTGACTAAGGGTTATGCAATCGGTTCGGCCGGACTGGCAGCGCTCGTCCTGTTCGCCGACTATACCAACGCCCTCGAAACGGCAAACATCATCGTCAGTTTCGACCTTTCCAATCATCTCGTGATCATTGGCCTGTTCATCGGTGGCCTGGTGCCGTTTCTGTTCGGCGCGATGGCGATGGAAGCGGTGGGTCGTGCGGCCGGTGCGGTCGTCACGGAAGTCCGTCGTCAGTTTCGCGAGATTCCCGGCATCATGGAAGGCACGGGTAAGCCCGATTACGGTCGGGCAGTTGATCTTCTGACCAAGGCGGCCATCAAGGAAATGATTATTCCTTCCATGCTGCCGATTGCGGTACCCCTTTTGGTCGGTTTCCTGCTCGGACCCGTCGCACTTGGCGGCCTGTTGCTGGGCACGATCGTGACCGGCCTGTTCGTGGCGATTTCCATGACCGCCGGCGGCGGCGCCTGGGACAATGCCAAGAAATACATCGAGGACGGCAATTGCGGCGGCAAGGGATCGGATGCGCACAAGGCAGCCATCACGGGTGATACCGTTGGCGATCCGTACAAGGACACTGCCGGTCCGGCGATCAACCCGCTGATCAAGATCATCAACATTGTCGCGCTGTTGATGGTGCCGTTGCTTGGCTAAATAACTGGCAGAAAAAGATAAAGGCCGCCCGGAGCAATCCGGGCGGCCTTTTTTTATGCCGCGAACAGAGGACGCGGCAAAGCAAAATTGTCAGGAATTGATGACGCGATAGTTACCGGTTGAGGCTGTACCCAGCATCGCCGGCGCTTCAATGAAATTTCCCTGCACGAAATCCACGCCGTTGTTGCGCAACCAGTCGAAATCTTCCTGGTCTTCTACCTGTTCTGCGACGATTCTAAAATCCATCGTACGCGCCAGTTTGATCATTGCCGATACCATTTCCTGGTTGACCATGTCGGTCGTTAAGTTCCGCGTGTAGGTCCCGTGAATCTTCAGATAATCAATTGGCAAGCTTTTCAGACTGGAGAACGCGCCGAGCCCGCTGCCGAAATCATCCAGCGCAAACTCGCAGCCGATGCCGTGCAGCACTTCGATGAAACGCTGCGCCTGTTGCACGTTTTCGGAAATAGCGCTCTCGGTCACCTCAAAACAAACGTTGCCAGGATTGACGCCGCTGTGATCCAGGGCTTCCACGACAAAACTCAGGAAACTCTCGTCACTTAGAGTTTGACCGGCGATGTTGATGGCACAGCTTCGACGGCTCGCCAGTTTGATTTCGCCGGACTTTATGGCGGCGAGTACTGCGTTGATTACCCAGCGATCAATTTGCGGCATCAGCTGATAGCGCTCGGCCGAGCGCAGAAAATCAGCGGTGTTCGGCGAACGTCCACGTTCATCCGGCAGACGAATGAGCACTTCGACAGAAGGTCCGGAGATCTCGCCGCCGCCGGTCGCGATGATTGGCTGGGTGGCCAGCTCGAATTTGTTGCCGTTAAGCGCTTCCTGCAGCTGGCGCAACCACTGAATGTCACCACGTTCGCGCGCGAGTGCTTCGTCTCTTGCAGAATAAACGTGCACCTGGCCCCGGCCGCGCTGCTTCGCGACATAACAGGCAGAATCCGCGGCGCTCATGACGTCCTGCATGGTGCCGCTCGTTGGGCCGATTTCAATAAGACCGATCGAGATGCCGATATTGAAGATCTTGCTCTGCCACACAAATCGGTACTCGGCCACCGCATTACAGATATCTGCGGCAATCTGCTGTGCTTTTTCAGTCGGACAACCTATCAGCAGGGTGGCAAATTCGTCGCCGCCAAGCCGCGCGACGTAATCGGAGTCGCGTACCTGATCCTTGATGAGTCCGGCAACCTCGCGAAGCATATTGTCGCCGGCCATATGACCGCAGCTGTCATTAACCGCTTTGAACCGGTCCAGATCCATGTAACACAGAATATGTGCCGATTCTTCGGCATGCGCTGAATCGATGGCTTCTTCCAGACGGCGTTCAAACTCGCGGCGATTAATCAGGCCGGTCAGCGGGTCGTGTGCCGCCTGGTAGCTCATCTGCCGTGTGAGTCCGCGTAATTCACTGACGTCGTGCACGACAACAACGGTACCCGACAGACTGTTGCCCGGACCCTTGATGGGAGAGGCGGTGATTTCTACAGAATGCTCCTGCTTCCCGTCACGACTGACCAGCAGCGCGCGCCGGCCCATGTTGATACGCCGGCGCATGGACAGACAGCGTTCGACCGGATCTCCGAGCTGACGGCGGTCGACCTCGTCGATGAGCGAGAACAGCTCGCCGGTCTTGTGGCTGGTGGCGTCGTCCCGGTTCATGCCGGTCAGCGTTTCCGCCGCATGATTCATATAATCAATCTGGCCTTCATTGTCCGTTGTAATGATGCCTTCTGAAATCGATTCGAGTGTGTACTGCGCCTGGCGCTTGCTGCGGCTGAGGGTTACCTCGAGATTTTTGCGGTAAGAGACGTCCCGCGCGATAGTGAGGATGACTTTGCTGCCGTGATGCTCGATGACGGAGCTTTGCGCTTCGACCCATATCCCGGCGTCATTGCCATTAATGAGCTGGATTTCGAGTCGCGGCGGTGCCTTGTCCCCCGCCAGATGCTTTGCCATGGTTTTGCGAAACAGCGCGCGGTACGCAGGTTTGACAAGATCGGCAGCTTCCCTGCCTGCCAGGCTGTCCGGTTCCATGCCCAGCAGATTGGCGGCGCTCTGGTTAGCCAGCACGATGCGTTCGTCATGGATCAGCACAATTTCCGGCAGGGTGCGGGTGAACTCGGCAAACAGTCTGTCCCGGTCGAAAATTTCCTCGTCGCGTTCGGCAATGGCATCGAACAATTTGTTAATGGTTCTGGCCAGATCGCCAAAGTTTTCACCATGCCGTTCCGACAATCGCCTTCCCATGGATGCATCGGCCGACACTGCGAGCAGCTCGATATTCATGTCGGACACCCGCTCTTCCAGCGCCCGTTTTTGCAACAGTACCCCGATCAGGGCAACCGCAGCCGCAATGACGAGCGCTGCGAATACAACGATGATGATGGTAGATGTCATGAATTATCCGGCATTGTAACGGGCAACAGCGTCTGCTGATGCCGGCCGGCATTATTGCTGTATTTTAAGCGCAATGTTGGCCTGTCCCTGTTCGGCTGTTTTCTGCTGACGCCGCTAACGGATCATTTGTTATTATTAAGCGCTCTCGATGATTCTCCCTCGCTGGAGATCAGAATTTTTCGAGCCACTACATTTACACGGACAAGGATATCCCAGCAGCCGCGGCCTACCGCGGCGATTCACCATAATTCGGGAACTGTGCCGGGCCGGCGTCATGGCGGGCGCTCGGTTGCTGCGTCCGTCAGGATTTTAAAATTAAGGATTTCAGTATGTTAGTCCGCGAAAGCACGCACAGCAGCCGGCTGGTCAGACAGCAGATGGTGAACCAGCAGATACGCACCTGGGAGGTCTCGGATGAGGCAGTGCTGGCGGTCTTCAATAAGGTGCCGCGGGACCGGTTTGTACCGGCAGGATGTGAAAACGTCGCTTATGCTGATACCGAAATCCCGCTACCACACGGACAACTCATGCTGCGTCCCGGCATCCTTGGCCGGCTGCTGCAGGGACTTCAGGTGCAAAAGCATGAGAAGGTCCTCGAGATTGGCAGTGGCAGCGGTTATCTCACAGCCTGCCTTGCGGTCATGGCACAGTCCGTCACCAGTCTTGAGTACTTTGAAGATTTGCATAAGCTTGCCGCCAGGAATCTTCAACAGAATGAAGTCGAAAACGTGACTTTGTTGCACATGGACGCGATGCAGGAACTGCCGGCCGGCAGTTTCGACGCCATCGCGGTAACCGGCTCCCTGCGGTTTCTCGACGAACGACTGGTCAGTGCGCTGTCCGAAGGCGGCCGACTTTTCGTCGTCCTTGGAGAAAGCCCCGCCATGCGGGCAACGGTGATAACCCGTCTCGCGAATGGCGAACGTCAAAGTATCAGCCGGTTCGAAACGGATATTCCGCCCTTACAATTGCCGGCCGCCCGCCGCGACTTTACGTTTTGAATTGCAACCGCTGGTCTCCGCCGGGCATCTATATGGATACTGATGCAGTGAAACGGCAGGAAGGTGCGTGCTCGTGGTAGTGGATCTGAGCCCAGCCGAGTTCGTGTCACGGCAGCAGTCCGGGGGTGACTGGAGTCTGCTGGACGTACGGGAACGCTGGGAGATCGAGGCCGCATCGATAGCGGGCAGCGTCAACATACCAATGGCAGAGATTTCTTCCCGCATGCGTGAACTCGACAGCGATCGACCCGTAGCGGTAATTTGCCATTCCGGCGTGCGCAGCCTGCGGGTCGCTGAATTCCTCGAGCAACAGGGATTCACCACGGTCGCCAATATTCGGGGTGGAATCGATGCATGGTCGCTGGAGATAGACAATACTGTGCCGCGCTATTGAGGTCGTGGCGACTTGACTGTTTTAGTGATATAGCTGACCATAACACCACTGGAGATGCCGGCAGCCCGGCTGAGTAGTGAACATGACCAGGGAAACGATGAAGATACTGAGCGCAGTGGGGTTGCTGACCCTGGCCGTAGTTCCGGGCGTCACGGCCGCGTCCTCGCTGCTGGACGTCTACCAGCAGGCTGTGCAAAGCGACCCACTCATTCATGAAGCCGAGGCATTACGTATGGCGGCGCTTGAAGCGTCGCCGCAGGCACGCAGTGCATTGCTGCCTCAATTGCGCGCTGCGGCGTCTATGAGCTCCGGCTCCAGTACCGGCACGCAGAGTTTTCAGCAGGAGATAGCACCCGGTGTCGTTGAGTTTCGGACTGTGGAAACCGAGTCGGATTTCGACGCGTTTGGCTGGAATGCCGAACTTCGACAGACCGTGTTTCGCTGGGATCAGTTTGTCGGTCTGAGACAGGCAGGCAAGCGCGTCGCCAAAGCAGAAGTTCAGTTTGAGGCAGCCCAGCAGGATCTGATCGTGCGCGTGGTCAATCGTTATTTTTCCGTTCTTGCAGCGGAAGACCGGCTGGCTTCCATTCATGCCGACCGGCTTGCCATTGCCCGCCAGCTCGAACAGGCCAAACAACGCTTCGAAGTCGGCTTGATCGCCATCACTGACGTGCAGGAGTCACAGGCCGCTTATGATCAGTCCGTTGCAGCGGAGATTCAGGCAAAACGCGAACTCGCGACAGCGCGAGAATTCTTGCGCGAAATTACCGGTGAATACATCCCCACGCTGGCTGCGCCAGAGGACGGTTTTCCTCTGATCGCACCCTTGCCGGGTGATGAGGGCAGCTGGATCGACCTGGCGATGGATCAGAATCTCGCCCTAGTCTTGAGTCGATTCGACGAGGAAATAGCCAGAGATGAAATTGCGTTTCGCCGCTCGGGACATTACCCGACGCTCGATCTGGTCGCGAATTACGACACCACCGATACGGACATCAGTAACCTGCGGGTGGGTGGCTTTCTGAGTCTCAACCCGAATTTCCCGACGGACAATGCGCGCAGTTCGATTTCGCTGCAGCTCAATATCCCTATTTTCGAAGGCGGCAGGGTTTCATCTCGAGTGCGCGAAGCCGTGTATTTGCATCGTGCAAGTCGGGAACAGCTGCAGCGCGTGGCGCGGGAGACGGAGCGCGAAACTCGCGACGCCTACCTCAGCGTGCTTTCGGAAATCAGTCGCGTGGCGGCACTCGCACAAGCCGTCCAGTCAAGCAGAACTGCACTGGAGGCGACTCAGGCCGGTTTTGAAGTGGGCACGCGTACCATTGTCGACGTGCTGAACGCGCAGCGATCGCTTTACAACGCCATCACCAATTACTACCAGAGTCGCTACAACTACATCAGCAATGTGCTGCGCCTGAAGCAGGCAGCGGGCACCTTGCAGGTGCAGGATCTCGAGGAGATCGACCGCTTCCTGCATGAGCGACCGTCACCGGAAGCTGATATTAACAAAGAGGCGGAAAACCCGGCTTAATGTCGGATATTCGCTTCCAAGAGCGGTCGCAGCAATACCATTAGCCGCTCGAGTGAACCCCTGTTTTCCTGGACTATCTGACAACCTCGGCGGCCGATATCGGCCGCGGTTTCGGGGTCCGCGAACAAATCCGAAACGGCGACCCCGAGCTGTCCTGCATTGTTCACCGTGACGGACGCACCGCTTTTCTCGAACTTGTTTGCGATGTCCTGGGCATTGTAAAGGTGCGGACCGGTCACCACAGGCAACCCTAACGCCGCCGGCTCCAGCAGGTTATGTCCCCCGACCGGCACCAGCGTCCCGCCGACGAATGCGACATCCGCCGCCGCGTAAAACAGCGGCACTTCACCCATGGTATCGACCAGTAGCACCTCGGTATCCGGAGTGCACGGCCGACCATCGGTACGAGCGACAAAGTTGCAGCCCGATTTGTGCAGCAATGTCCTGACGATGGGAAATCGTTCCGGGTGTCGCGGGATCAAAACGAGGAGCGCATTTGGAAAGCGTTGCTGGACAAACTTGTGAGCGCGCAGCACCTGATTTTCCTCCCGATCGTGGGTACTGGCGGCGACCCACACTGGCCTGCCCTCGAAATTATCCCGCCGGAAGGCCACGCCTGCGGCGGCGACCTCTGCGGCAATCTCGATGTCGAACTTGATGTTACCCGTCACCCAGGTACGCTCGGGCGCAGCGCCCAGCATGCGAAATCGCTCTGCGTCTGCTTCGGACTGCGCCGCAATCACGATACCGTGGGAAAGCGTTTCTCGAAACAGCGGCAGGAAACGGCGATAGTTTTTGACTGACTTCGGCGATATTCGCGCACTTACCAGCACCAGCGGAATTTTTCTTTTGCCACACTCGTGGTAGAGGTTAGGCCATATTTCAGTTTCAACGACCAGAGCGATGGCCGGCCTGACC
Organism: Woeseiaceae bacterium; assembly: GCA_037968735.1. GTDB lineage: Bacteria > Pseudomonadota > Gammaproteobacteria > Steroidobacterales > Woeseiaceae > SZUA-117. The sequence goes on from JBBKWC010000022.1 coordinate 132,492, forward strand.
GCGTCGAAGAATCGCATCACGGCAAGCGGTGTCTCGAACGGAATGTAGCAGTGCACGACCGCATCACCGAAAAGCAGTTTGACTCGTGACGCACCGGTCGGCGTGACGGTCGTGATCAGAATATGGCGGCTGGGAAAATGTTTGGAAAACATCCGGATGAGCGGCACGGCGGCCTGCACTTCTCCAACAGAAACCGCATGCACCCAGATGCATCCGCCGGTCAGGTCCGGGTAGCCGATGCCGAAGCGTTGCCCGAAGCGGTCCCAGTAGGCGCGGTTGGAGAAGCCGCGAAAAAACCAGTAACAGGCGTATACCGGCAGCATGAGATAGGTAAGAACCACATAGACGATGCGCATGCTTGAAGTACCGTGCAGCTGCCGGTTATTCAGTCAGACTGTCGATGATACGGCTCGATGACCGGCCTTCGTAAAACGCAAGCGACCGCACTTCTCCACCGTTCTTCAGCACGTCACTGGCGCCGGCAATCTGTTCCGGCGGATAGTCGCCTCCTTTTACGAGCAGATCCGGTAGTAGCGCGGCGATAACACGCTGCGGCGTATCCTCACTGAACGGCACCACCCAATCGACAGCAGCGAGTCCGGCCAGTACCGCCATCCGATCCTGCAGATCGTTGACGGGCCGCTTGGCGCCTTTCAGCCGTCGCACCGAATCGTCGTCGTTGACTGCGACGATCAGGCGATCGCCCAGCCCTTTCGCCTCTTCCAGATAGGCAACATGGCCCGCATGCAAAACGTCAAAACACCCATTGGTCATCACGATTTTTTCACTTCGCCCGCGCGCCTCTGCGACCAGCGGCAGCAATTCGGCTTCCGTCACGAGACCGCGACCGCCCTCCCCGCGACGGTGCAGCGCAACACGCAGCTCGGAAGGCGTCACCGCTGCCACGCCGATTTTCGCGACCACCAACCCGGCCGCGAGATTAGCGAGCGCAGCAGCATCCGAGAAGCTGACGTCGCTTGCCAGTGCACCAGCAAAGACGGCGATCACCGTGTCGCCGGCTCCGGTTACATCGAACACTTCTCGCGCCCTGGCGGCAAGAAAGTACGGTTCTTCTCCCTGCACGACCAGCAGCATTCCTTTTTCGCTTCGCGTAATCAGCAGGGCCTTTAAATCCAGCCGGTCGATCATGTCGCGTGCGGCCTCAACCAGCGCGTCTTCGCTAACAGATTGTCCGGCTGCTGCTTCGAACTCACGCTGATTGGGTGTGATCAGCGTTGCACCCCGGTACTTGTCGAAGTCCGCGCCTTTCGGGTCGACAAACACCGGCACGCCGGACTGCCGACAGACGCCTATCATGGCTGCGACATCCGTCAGGCTGCCCTTGCCATAGTCGGACAGGACCACCGCATTCGCATTCGCGAGGTTCTTCTGCAAAGAGGCTGTCAATGTGCCACCACCGGCAGGAATCGGTCGTTCCCGGTCCAGGCGAATGAGTTGCTGCCCGCGACTCTGGACGCGCGTCTTGCTTATCGTCGGCCAGCCGTCTATCCGGCTCAGCTCGCTTCGAACCGCGGTCTCGCGGAGTGTGGCCTCCAGACTCGCTGCTTCATCGTCCGTACCGACAATGCCCAGCAATGAGGTCTGCACACCGAGACTCGCCAGGTTGACCGCGACGTTCGCGGCACCGCCTGGCCGGTCTTCGCTGCGATGCACATGCACGACCGGGACCGGCGCTTCCGGAGATATCCGCTCAGTCGCACCGAACAGATAGCGGTCCAGCATGACATCGCCGGCGACGAGTACCCGCGCGCGTGAAAATTCTGGGATTGAGAGCGTCACGGCGAGATCTTACACCATGCGCGCGTCACGCAGCGTTCATCAAGCATGCGAATAGTTTTCGCGTCCAAACAAACGTGTGCAGACGGTGCGTCAGATCGTCCGAGACAAGGCGAAAACCGCCGCGAAAGCGGAGCGTACACAGAAGTACGTGAGCATTTCGAGGCGGTTTTTAACGCAGTATCGGACGATCTGACACGTCGTCAGCCGCATTTGGAATCGCCGCAGGCGAGACAGGTCATACACCCATCCAGCATGACCAGCGCCACGGTGCTGCACTTGCTGCAAAGCTGCGCGCCTTCGGGATAGTCGCTTTTCGAAAATGCGTCCTGCTGCTTTTTGCTTTCCTCGAACTGTGCGCGCTTTTCGGCGATCAGTTTCTTCTGACCTTCGTCCAGTACCTTGCCGGTCAGCAGGCCGATGGATATCAAATGCTTCTCAACGATATAGCCGAGTTCGGCAATGATCGACGGCATGAACTTGCCGCCGGGCTGCCAGTAGCCGCCGCGCGGATCGAATACCGCCTTCAGCTCATCCACGAGGAAGGTTACGTCGCCCCCTTTACGGAACACTGCCGAGATGATCCTGGTCAGCGCCACAATCCACTGATAGTGATCGAGGTTCTTCGAATTGACGAAAATCTCGAACGGTCGGCGTTTCTCGTGCTCGGTACCTTCGTTAAGGATGATGTCATTGATCGTGACGTACATAGCATGGTCTGAAACCGGCGTTTTGACTTTATAGGTCGAGCCAACGAGCATCTCCGGTCGTTCCAGCTTTTCGTGCATGCGGATGACCTCTGCACCGCCCGGTGTGGCTTCACGCCGAAACTCCGCCCGCGGCGCCTTGTCCGCTTTCTCTTCCGGCTTGGCAACCGTGTAAGCGACGATCTTCCTGTCGATTTTCAACCTGCTCATTGTTCTGACCTCTTTCGCTGTTTCCGATGTCCGCGCACTACCCCTGGTGTCGGCGCACGCCTCAGAATTTGCCGTAGTAACCTTCTTTAAGCGCATCGAACAAATTTGCTGCCGTATGCACTTCACCGTCGTATTCAATTTCTTCGTCACCTTTCAGATCGACAGTTGAACCATCGTCTAGCGTAAAGGTGTAAAGCGTTTTCTTCAGATCCTGTTCCTTCACCAGCACACCCTGAAATGCCTCCGGGTTGAAGCGGAACGTCGTGCAGCCTTTCAGGCCCTGCTCGTAGGCATACAAGTAAATATTCTTGAAGTCTTCGTACGGATAATCCGTGGGCACGTTGGCAGTCTTCGAAATGGAAGAATCGATCCACTTTTGCGCAGCAGCCTGGATATCGACGTGCGCGGTCGGCGTAATGTCCTCGGCCGTGATGAAGTATTCCGGCAGTGCGTCTTCGTGGCCGGCCTCGTCGTCTGCGCCAGCAGGTCTCGCTTTTGCATTGATGAGCTCGCGATACGCCAGCATTTCGAAAGAGAAAACATCGACCTTTTCTTTGGACTTTTTGCCCTCGCGAATGACATTGCGGAAATAATGGTGCGCAAAGCTCGGCTCTATGCCGTTGCTCGCGTTATTGGCCAGAGACAATGAAATCGTACCCGTGGGCGCGATGGAACTGTGATGTGTGAAGCGTGCGCCTACTTTTGCCAGCTCATCGATGAGCTCCGGGGCTTCCGCTGCGATGCGCTGCATATACCGGCTGTAGCGGCTGTGCAGAATGCGTCCCGGAATCTTGTCGCCGGTCCGGTACCCGTCTGCCGCCATCTCCGGACGTTTGGCGAGCATTTCAGGCGTGACTTCGAAATCTTCAATCATTATGGGCGCCGGTCCCTTTTCCCGCGCCAGTTCCAGGCCGGTTTCCCAGCCTGCCAGCGCGAGCTGTTTGGAGACTTCTTCGGTGAACTGCACGGCCTTCTTGTCGCCGTACGCCATGCGCAGCATCGTGATGGTAGAGCCAAGACCGAGAAAACCCATGCCGTGGCGCCGTTTGCGCTTAATTTCATCTCGCTGCAATGGCAGCGGCAGCCCGTTTATCTCGACCACGTTATCCAGCATACGGGTAAAGACCTTGACCACCTTGCGGAACTCTTCCCAGTCAAATTTGGCCTTATCCGTAAACGCATTGGCAACAAACTTGGTGAGGTTGATCGATCCAAGCAGGCAGGAACCGTACGGTGGCAATGGCTGTTCGCCGCAGGGATTGGTTGCGCGGATATTTTCCACGAACCAGTTGTTGTTCATTTCGTTGACCTTGTCGATCAGAACGAAACCTGGCTCAGCGAAGTCGTAGGTCGATGCCATGATGACGTCCCACACCCGTCGCGCCGGCAGCGTCTTGTAGATCTTGCAGCACACCAGACCACGATGGTTGCGCAGATAATTTTCCGGTTCCGGCCACTCCCGCCACACAAACTGCGCGTCGTCGTCAATCTTGAGATTGTCCTGCTCGACCTCCTTGGCCGTTACCGGAAACGCGAGCTGCCAGTCAACGTCATTCTTGACTGCCTGCATAAACTCGTCGGTAACCAGGAGCGACAGATTAAATTGCCGCAGTCGGCCGTTTTCCCGCTTGGCCCGGATGAACTCCATGACATCGGGATGGCCAACATCGAAGGTGCCCATCTGCGCACCCCGCCGGCCGCCGGCCGACGACACCGTGAAACACATCTTGTCGTAAATATCCATAAACGACAGCGGCCCTGACGTATAAGCGCCGGCGCCCGTGACGTAGGCGCCTTTCGGCCGCAACGTCGAGAACTCGTAACCAATGCCGCAGCCTGCTTTCAAGGTCAGTCCGGCCTCATGGACTTTATTGAGAATATTATCCATCGAGTCGGCGACGGTACCGGATACCGTGCAGTTGATCGTCGAGGTTGCCGGCTTGTGGTCCTGCGCGCCCGCATTTGAAATGATCCGTCCGGCGGGTATGGCGCCCGAGCGCAGCGCCCATAGAAATTCTTCATAACAGCGTTCGCGAAGCGCAACTTTCTCTACATCCGCAAGCGCTTTCGCCACCCGCTTATAGGTGTCGTCGATCTCTGCATCGATTACCGTGCCGTCTTTCGCACACAGGCGGTATTTCGACGCCCAGATGTCCAGCGATGCCGGCTGGAAGGTGATGTCGGCAACGGATTGTGCCTGTACGTTTAAAGCGGACTTCATTTGGTCCATTTCTCCCTGATTCGCACTGTGAGACTCCGGAAACTTCAGCAACTCGCCCCTGCCCGCTGGCAAACAGCTCCCCGCTCGCCGTTGCCCAAACAGTACGGCGAGAACCGATTCCGGCCTCTGTTTTCCCTTATGGCCAGCACTAGATGTTGTGCCAGCAAGGCGACAAGATTATGCCCGTACCGGAGTTCTGTCAAGGCCTCTTGGTTTTTTCGACCGGGTCTTTTTGGTCTTAAAAAACAAGTACCTACAATTCTTATTGTTAAAATTGCTTTAAATTCAACGGCTAAAAATTGTCATATTTACAATTCGGCAAAAGCACAACATCTAGTGGCGTTAAGTTAAGCAGCAAATGCCCTCCAGCGTGCTCACAGTGCGCCGGCGACAGCCCTTGAAACGCTGTCCGGTGCCCCTATCTAAGACGGCAACAATGGATTTGCCGGCAGCGCCGGAATGCCAACGAGAACCAGCCAGAAGAGGAGACAGACTCAATGAATATTAGCCGATTAGAACCCTGGAGCCTGATCAACATGCTGCATCAGGATCTGGATTAGATTGCCGACCGGCGCTACGGCCTCGGAGCAAACTCTGAGAGTGGTCACAGCGTTGCCGACTGGTCCCCGGCCGTCGATATCGTGGAAGAGAGAGAACGATTAATGCTGCGCGCCGATGTTCCTGGCGTAAAGCCGGAAGACATCCATGTCAGCATGGAAGACGGTGTACTAAGCGTGTCAGGCCAGCGTCAACAGGAATCGACGGAGGACGTCGACGGTATACAGCGCATCGAGCGGACGAGCGGCAGATTCTACCGACGCTTTTCGCTGCCCGACACAGCCAACCCCGAAGAAATCACGGCCAAGAGCGCGAACGGCATCGTGGAAGTCGTTATCCCGAAGCAACCAGAGGTGAAAGCACGACGGATTGCGCTTGAGGTTGACTGAGCGCCAGCGCAACGATTTGTGCGTGCCCGGCATCTGTTCAGATGTGCCGGGCGCGCGCAGGTCGTCGCTGCATGGCGGAACTTTTGCTTAAGCATCCCGGTCAAGCTTGGATAAGCGATACTATTATCGCCTCAGGCCGCTGCACTTTACTCAGCCTCGCGGCAGACGAGCCGATCAAAGGAAAACCCATGATGAACTTATTACGTGTACTGGCGGTCCCCCTGCTGCTGGCCTTCAGTTTCAGCGGACAGGCAGCTCTTCCGAACCTCGTCGACGGTCAGGCAATGCCGAGCCTCGCGCCGCTGGTCAAGCGAGTCACGCCGGCCGTCGTCAACATTCAGGTCAGCCAGACGATCCAGAACCAGTCCCCCTATGGCGATGAGATGTTTCGGCGCTTCTTTGGTGTGCCGGAGAATGCCCCTGGTGGCGGCGGATCACGGGAGGTCGCAAGTGCCGGCTCCGGCGTGATCGTCGATGCAGAGAACGGCTACATCCTGACGAATCATCATGTGGTGCAGAACGCCGAGAAAATTCGGGTGTCGCTGATTTCGGGCGAAACGCTGGATGCCGAAGTCATTGGCAGCGACGGGCCGACTGACATTGCGGTATTGAAAGTCGACCCGGACGGTCTCGTGGATTTACCGATCGGTGAATCTGATGAGGTCGAGGTCGGCGATTTCGTCATCGCGATTGGCAATCCTTTCGGCCTTGGACATACGGTCACGTCAGGTATCGTCAGTGCGCTCGGTCGTACCGGCATCAGTCGCAATGGACTGGAGGATTTCATTCAGACGGATGCATCGATCAATCCGGGCAACTCAGGCGGCGCGCTGGTCAATATGCGCGGTGAACTCGTCGGCATTAACTCAGCGATCATCAGCGGCTCGGGCGGTAACGTCGGCATCGGCTTTGCCGTACCGTCGCGGATCGCCCGCTCGATCATGCGCCAGATTCTGGATTTCGGCGAGGTTCGTCGCGGCCTGCTGGGCGTCACGATTCAAACTGTTGACGAAGATGCCGCGCAGGCACTGGGAACGGATATCGATCGCGGCGCGCTCGTTACCGGGATAGAACCCGGTTCGGCGGCTGAAGCGGCAGGGCTGATGGTCGACGACATCATTACCGCGGTCGATGGCCGGCGTATTGACGACAACCGTGAACTTGCCAACGCGATTGGCCTGAAAGGATCAGGAGACGAGGTCAAAATCGATCTTGTCCGCGACGGTCGCAAACGCTCTGTATCGGCGGAGCTTGGACAACGAACGACTACCCAGGTAAATGGCGCGGATATGCATCCGGGCCTGGCCGGCGCGCAATTTGCAACAGCCAGCACCACCAGTGCCGGCGGGATTGAAGTCCAGTCTGTGGAATCGGACAGTCCGGCTGCGCAGCGTGGGCTGCTTGCTGGCGACGTCATCACTGCCGTCAATCGCCAGCCGGTGGGGAACATCCAGCAGTTGCGGGACATCGCCTCCGGTAACCGCATCTTGTTCCTGCTGGTGCGGCGCGGCGACAGACAGCTGATGTTGCAAATTAGATAGACATCCGCCGAAAGGCCGCGGAAACCATTGGCGAAATGAGGGGTCGGACAGTGCATGTCCGGCCCCTTTTTTGTTCTAATGCAGCCCCGCAGATTGCGCGCAGGTGATTGAGCTGAATACCTATCTGTCGAGACCCGGACGCCTGACGTCGATAATCGCCGTCACATTACTGGCCGCTGTCGCAGCAGCGCAGGCGGATGACGGTAACGCCGCCGCCCCGGACGGTCGGGATCTTGAGCCACAGCGCGCCCTCTTTCGCGCGCACCATGCTGAAATAGAACGCGGAAACTGGACGCCAGGCGCTGCGGCCGACGCCGTGCTCCGAGACTACGTTCTCTGGCCTGATCTGCGGGCAACCTGGTTCCGTGCGCGTCTCGGCCGCGCAGCCGACGACGAAATCAGCGCTTTCATGCATCAATATGGCCAACTGAAACCCGCCCGCGAGTTGCGCTATCGATATGCACTGCATCTTGCCAAATCAGATCGGCTCGACGAATACCTCACAATCTATTCGCAGTTTTATCAGGGCCTGGATGTCGCGAATCTGGACTGCCTTGCGCTGCGGGCTGAGATCAATGCCGGGAACGAGTCGCGTGTGGTATCGCGGGCGATCGCGCTGTGGCTGACCGGATCCAGCCAGGTCGATGAGTGCGATCCGTTGTTCGCACACCTGCAAGCCGCGGGCATCCTTGACGAGGCGAAGTTTGCTGAACGGTATGAACTGGCAGTCGGTGCGCAACAATTCGGGCTCGCCCGTTATCTTGCACGTCAACTGCCAGCGAGGTATCTCGATGAAGCGACAGCGTGGCTGCAAGCACAGAACTCGCCACGCGATTTCGTCACTGCCAATATGAAGTCCGAAGACAACGATATGTTGCGGAGACAGCTACTTTACGCGGTCACGCGGCACGCGTATCGCGAGCCACTGGAAAGCGCTGCACTCTGGCACAAAGTCCGCAAGCGCTTTGAATTTTCGCCACAACAAGAGAACGACATCAGCCGTCACATCGCGTTGTGGAGCGCGAGAAATCATCTGCCGGAGTCGGTAAAAATGTTATCCGGGCTGCGCGCTGGCGCAGTCGATACGGAAGCCGGGCGCTGGCTGATTCGGGCCAATCTGCGTGAGCATCGATGGGCGGATGCCATTCGTGCGATCGATGCGCTACCCGCCGAGGAAAACGCAAAGCCGGACTGGCAATACTGGAAAGCCATGGCGTTGCGGCAAGACGATAAACACAGCGCAGAAGCCAAGGCGATTTTTGCCCGTGTAGCGGGCGAGCGAAGCTATTACGGGTTCCTGGCAGCGGATGCCATCGACGCGCCGTATGCCATGTCGGACGCACCGCTGCGCGGCGACCCTGCCTCAGTCGAAAAACTGGCACAGAATCCGGCGCTGATCCGAGCGCGCGAATTGTTTTTCGTTGGGGAGGAGAGTCGCGGGCGCTCGGAATGGGATGCGGCGGTGCGGAACCTGGACACAGCAGATCAAACTCAGGCTGCGCTGCTGGCGCATATCTGGGGCTGGCATTCCCGCGCCATTGCGACCGTCGCAACCGCCGGCCAATACGACGACCTTCGCCTTCGCTACCCGTTGCCCTGGCGCGACGACTTTGCCAATGCTGCGGCATCCGCTGGCATCAGCAATAGCTGGGCCTACGGTATCGCCCGCAGCGAAAGCCTGTTCATGTCGGACATACAGTCCAGCGCCGGCGCCATTGGTGTTATGCAACTTATGCCGGCGACCGGTCGAATGACGGCAAAAGAGTTGCAGCTGCCGTACAAAGGGCAGGCAACGCTGACTGACTCCACCAGCAATATCCGCCTCGGCACGTGGTACCTCGGCAAAATGTACACACGTTTTGGCAGCAACCGGATACTGGCGACGGCGGCTTACAACGCCGGTCCTTCACGAGTCGAGCGCTGGCTACCGGCTTCCGGCGAACTGGATGCGCGCATCTGGATCGAAAATATTCCTTACAACGAGACGCGCGGTTACGTACGCCGTGTTCTGACAGACGACACCATTTTTAGCTGGCGGCTGACGGGTGAGCTGAGGCGACTGTCGAGTGAGTTGCCGCAGATTGTTGCAGCTGCGCGCAGAGAGAAAGCAGCGAACACCGACTGACGGCTCGCTATCAGCGCTGATCATTGGCGGTAGAGAGCGCTTCAAGAACCTCCCGTCGCGAAGCAACGTCCAGTTGCGCAATTTCCGTCGCCTCGTCGAAAAAACAGGCAATGTTCTCATGACAGCGAGTCAGCAGCATCCTGAACGAGTCGACGTAACCTTCATACAGCTGTAGTGAGACCAGACTGGCATTGTTCAGTGGTGCCGCCAGCCAGTTGTCGACGTCGACCTGGCTGACCGCGATCAGTGCGGCAGCATTCGACGACAGCGAGGCAAGAATCTCCATCTTTCGCTGTCGCATAGCGCTCTCCTCCATACCGCTCTGGTACAGCGCCGCCAGCCTGGCCCGGGTCGGCTCGACGAGGAGCATCATGTCCTTGCGTAATGCTTTTCGCTCCAGATAGGCGTCAAGGCGTTCGTAGTCCCCGCGCCGGCCAAGCCATCGCTCTATGCCAAATTCCGCAACGGCCGTTGCGAATGATTCGTTGAAACCGCTGTCGCCTTTGATATACAGCTTCTGGTGGGCCAATTCGTGAAACATCGTGGCCACAAGATCGGTATCAGCCCAGTGCATCATCGTATTCAACAATGGATCGGAAAAACGTCCTAACGTGGAATATGCGGCGACTCCGCCGACTCCGACGTCGTATCCCTGGCGCCGCAGTTTGCGACCTGCTTTGCCGGCGGCTTCGGCATCGAAATAACCTCGATAGGCGACACAGCCTGCTACCGGATAACACCAGGTTTTGGGTTCCAGCGAAAATTCGGGCGCGGCGAACACATTCCAGACGACGAAGGGCCTGTCCAGATCCGCGTAGGAGCGGTAGCTTTCATTGTCCGGGAGCAGCAACTCTGTGACTGAAAAGTCCCGCGCTTCACGCAGCAGTTCGAGTTTGTAGCGCAGCTCTTCCGGAGATCTGGCGTCTTCGATGACTTCTTCAACGGGCCTGCGGCGGCGCATGAGATCCGTGTGCCCGCGTACAGCCTGAACGTAATAACAACCCTCAAGCAACAGCAGGAGTAACAAAAGTCCTGCAAGCCCGCATCCTCGGGACCATCCATGGCGAAAACGCATGGTCAGCGACAGCTTGCCCTGACAGGGGATAGAATCAGCATCATGAAAGTGTACCTCGTTGGTGGCGCGGTTCGTGACGAATTGCTCGGACTCCCCGTCAAAGAACGGGACTGGTGTGTTGTCGGCGCGACGCCGCCGGAACTTAAAGCAAAAGGTTTCAGACCGGTCGGCAAAGACTTTCCTGTTTTTCTTCATCCACAGACTGGCGAAGAGTATGCGCTGGCCCGAACGGAGAGAAAGACGGCAGCGGGCTACCACGGCTTCGCCTTTTTCACGTCACCCGATGTCACTATCGAAGAGGACCTGGGCCGACGTGATTTGACCATCAACGCGATGGCGCGTTCAGACAGTGGCGCGCTGATCGACCCCTTTTGCGGCGAGGCCGATCTCGCGGCGCGCCAGCTGCGACACGTCGCAGCAGCATTTGCAGAAGATCCGGTCCGCATATTGCGAGCAGCAAGGTTTGCCGCTCGCTTTGGCCACCTCGGATTCCGGGTCGCGCCGGAAACGATGCAGCTCATGACAGACATGGTCGAGTCGGGCGAAGCCGACTCACTCGTGCCCGACAGGGTTTGGAAAGAGACGGAAAAGGCATTACGCGAACCAGATCCGCAGATATTTTTCGAGGTATTGCGGCACTGCGGGGCGCTGAGCGCGGTATACCCCGAAATCGACGCCCTCTTCGGCGTGCCGCAACCCGAACAATGGCACCCCGAAATCGACTGCGGCATTCACACTCTGATGGTGTTGTCGCAGGCGGCAGCCGCCAGCCCGGAGCTCGACGTCCGCTTTGCCGCACTGGTGCATGACCTGGGGAAAGCGACGACGCCAAAACAGCTTTTGCCTAAGCATGCCGGCCATGAGCAGCGCAGCGTCAAAATCATACGGCGCTTGTGCAAGCGTTTCCCGGTGCCCGTCGCCTGCAGAGAACTTGGCATTCTGGCAGCCGAATTTCACACGCATTGTCATCGGGCCTTTGAACTACGTTCTGCCACGATATTCAAATTGCTGTCTCGCTGTGACGCTTTTCGCCGGCCAGAGAGGTTCCGCAAATTTCTGCAGGTTTGCGAGGCCGACGCCAGGGGGCGCCTGGGTCTGGAGGACCGTGACTATCCCCAGGCAGGATATCTTCGTCGGGCGAGTGAGGCGGCGCAGCTCGCCGATATCGAAGATCTGAAAAGCGGCGAGATGCCGGGCGCTGAAATTGGTGCCGAAATAGGACGACGTCGGCTACGGGCAATCCGGCAGTTCAAGTCAGCACATGAGCAAGCGGAAAACCCACTCTAGGAGTCTGCGCGGCAGAAAAGTGTCCTACTGTGAAGCCACCACAGCGGCCCATTTTTCCGATCTTTTTCGTTACGTAGTCCCACTATGCGCCTCAAATAATCGACAGTCTGTCCTCGCTGTGGTGCCTTCTCGCTACGGATTTTTCTACCGCGCAGACTCCTAGCCACCGAAGTAATACAGATACACCGACAAAGCCGTCGATTGACCGAAGGTTTCAGAATCGTCACGTGAAAGTCGCAACTCGAGATCGAAGCGTTCGCTGACCGGTGTCAGGAAGCCCAGGCTATAGGAATCAACTTCGGCGCCGTCGACCGCTGTCTGCCAGCGACCCGCGGTGATATCTACGGACTTGAGCCCGAAACGGTATTCCAGGCCCGCGCTGATGCGATCGTCAATCAGACTGTTAATCATGCTCAGACGAGATCCGGCGAGGTAGCGGAGCACACTGATATCCGGCTGGAGGCGAAGGTTTCGCGAATAGTCGTAGTGCATCCCGCCAAGGAATAAATCGATATTGTCGACCAGCGCGAGGCGCGCAGCGATCCCCCAGCCGGTCGCGTCGAAGGTGACGGTTCTTCCTCGCAGCAGATCCGATTGCAGGTCGAAGTTGAAATTTCGTTGTTCGTAATTGACTGCGAGCGATCCGGCATCACCCCGGAGATAAACACTTGCGCGCACATCGCGGGAATCGAGAATATCGGGATCGCCCCAGTAGGACGCGCCAAGCCGGATCCCGACTGGATTGAAGAAGTGGTCCAGCCCTATGTCCGCGAGCACCGTGTTGCGATTGATGCCCCGGTTTTCGATTCGTGAAAAACTGCCCAGCGCCGATAGCCAGGTATTTTCGCCGACGCCGAAATCGCCGAATGCCGTAAGCGATTTGCCATCGGACGTATCGGCATCCGTGCCCACGCCAAGTACGTAGCCTTCGGCCAGGACGTTTTCAGTGAGAAATACCAGCAGCAGGAGGGAAAAACAGTCAGGCCATTGTGGTCGCCTAGAGCAGGACATACACGATCACTCCCGCAAGAATTACGCGGTAGATAGCAAAAGGCATGAGACCAATGCGACTCACTACACGCATGAAAAACTCGATGCTGATGTAAGCAACGATAGCGGAAATTGCGGCAGCAAGTGCCAGTTGATCCCAGGCAACGGCCTCATCGCCGGTGACTAGAATCGCGACCTCATACATTGTCGCCAGTACGATAACGGGAACGGATAGCAGAAAGGAAAAGCGGGCGGCGTCAAGCCGCGCGATGCCGAGAAAACGGCCCGCGGTAATGGTAATACCAGACCGGGACGTACCGGGCACCAGCGCCAGCGATTGGGCGAAACCGATGATGATCGCCTCGCGTAAGCCAAGCTTGGCGAAAGCTCGATCGGAGGAGGCAAAACGATCGACGACGGCCATCAGGATGCCATACACAGTCAACGTAATGACCACAACCAGCGGATCACGCAAATTTGCCGCAATCCAGCCAGCAAAGAGCAAACCGCCGACAGCAGCGGGGATGGTCGCCACCCCGAGATTCAGTGCCATTCGTGCCGAAGGCGATGCAACCTGCCCCTTGAGTATTTCTCCCAAACCGCCGAGCAAGGAGAGAATGTCGTCGCGAAAGAAAATGCACACTGCCAGCAGAGAACCAAAGTGCACAGCAACATCAAATGACAGCCCCTGATCCGTCCAGCCGAAAACACTGGGGATTAGCACCAGGTGCCCGGAACTGGAGACCGGTAAGAATTCAGTCAGCCCCTGCACAATAGCCAGAACAATCAGTTGCGTCATTCCCAAGGGGATTTTCCTTTATTCTTTTGCATTTGAAAGCGCCTAAAGTACATGCGCTCGATCTTGTTCAACAAAAACGGCGGGCGGCTCAAAGTTGCCGCGAGTAAGGGCAATACATTTAAAACTTTCTCCCATTTCGTCAGGCAAAGTCAGTTGTTTCAGCTGCCCGGATAGCGTCACTTGTTGCGTCATCGGCAAGTCAGTGAAATTCGCGCATTCTTCTGCCAGCCCGCCGTGGAGCAGCAAATCCGATTGCGTGACATAGCCAGCGACGCCCATATTTTCTCGCGTTGCAGCGCTGGCAAGCAGCGAAAAATCCACCCAGCATGTGATGTCCTGTATGCCCGGAAAGATCAGCGGGTCGCGGTGACCGCGGTGCCGGAAGTAGCAACGCAACCAGCCAGACTCACGATCGGGTGCATAGTACTCTCGTCGCGACATGCCATAGTCGATCAACATCACAAGTCCGCGTGTGACACAAGACGAAATCTGGCGCATCCATTGTTCCAGTGCCGGGGACACTTCGCTCTGATAACCATTCTTCAGGCGCCGGCCTGTGGCTGACTCCGCCTCACCTACCGCGGCCGTCAGAAACGCCGGGGCGCGTTCGAATCGCCAGGCAAAATCGTCGCCGTCGTGAATGACACGAGCCTGCCATGGCGCATCATCCTTTATAAGAAAGCGTTCAACCGGCAGTGCATCCGCCACTTCGTTGCCGATGACGACGCCGGTGAAATCGGCAGGGATCTCTGTTATCCAGTCCACGCGATCCGCATGCTCCGGTAACTCGGTTGCGATTCGCGCCGCCTGTCGACGGGTCAGATCGGCGGAGACTTCCAGTATGCGATAGCGCTCCGGCAATGCGTCCAGCTCCGCCAGTTTAGTCAGCACCGAGATCGCGAGCGCGCCACTGCCAGCACCAAGTTCCAGGATGTCTCCACCGGTTTGCGCAAGTACGCCTGCCATCTGTTTTGCGAGGACCCGACCAAACAGGGGTGAAATTTCCGGTGCGGTGACGAAATCTCCTTCTGCGCCAAACTTGGCTGAGCCGGCCGCGTAATAGCCGAGACCCGGCGCATACAGGCACTCATGCATGAACTCGGCAAAAGAGATGCTGCCGCCGTTGGCCGCGATGGTATTTTGCAGGTGACGTTCTACTTGCAGGCTGTGCGCGGCGCTCGCTTTGTCCGGTTGCGGCAGCGCCAGGCGCGGGTCATTTTTTGGTTGCATTGATCAGCGGGGTTTCCAACAATACCGGCAATGTATGCTGGCGGCCCCGCAAATACCATCAGTAAAGCAGCACTTTGTTTCTCATTAGACTAATCAGGTCCGTATGTCAGAAGCATTCCAACTTGACGGCAGAGTGACTCTGGTCACCGGTGGTGCGCGCCGCATTGGTGCCGCTATCGCCACGTCGCTGCACGCTGCAGGCTCAGACATTGCGTTGCACTACCGTGGCTCCCGCTCGGAGGCACAAGCGCTTGCCGATGCGCTCAATAACGCACGAGCGAACAGTGCGATGGCATTTCATGCGGATGTTAACGACAGCGGCGCGCCTGCAGGGCTTGTAAAGGCAGTCACTGACTGGCAAGGCCGGCTCGACGTACTCGTCAACAACGCCTCCTCGTTTTATCCGACACCGCTCGGCCAGATCACCGAGGAAGACTGGGCCGATATTGTCGGCAGCAATTTGAAAGCGCCACTGTTTCTGGCGCAGGCAGCCGCACCAGCGCTCAAATCAGCGCAGGGTGTGATCATCAATATCGTCGACATCCATGCCCACAAGCCGTTGGGCGATCATCAGGTTTACAGTGTTGCGAAAGCTGGGCTTGCCATGCTCACGCGGTCGCTGGCGCGAGAACTTGCGCCACAGGTGCGCGTCAACGGCATAGCGCCCGGTGCCATCATATGGCCCGAGCAGGGCATGACTGAGGACGTCAAGAAGCTTATTCTCCGGCAAATCCCGCTTGCCAAAACAGGCACACCTGAAGACATCGCGACGGCGGTCGTATTTCTGGTGCGCGATGCCCCCTATGTCACCGGACAGATTCTGGCGATTGATGGCGGCCGATCGATCGGCTGGTAAGTTTCAGCTAGCCGCGTTCATCGAGCTTTGTGTCAACAGCTTGCAGCGCATGGCTGGAGGCATCGAATTCAGACCAGTGCTCCGCCATGGTCCTGCCCGTATGCGGATGTCTTACGTCAGGCGCGATTTCCGCCAGAGGCCGCAGGACGAAACTGTATTCCAGCACGTCATTGCGCGGCACTCGCAACCTACCTTCACTGATAATCTGGTCGTCATAGAGCAACAAATCGATGTCCAGGGTCCGGGAAACCATCGTCTCGGCACCACGGCTGCGCCCTGCCAGCGCGTGTATTTCCTCCAGTTCACGACAAACAGCCTGCGGTGAACTGTCTGTGCGCACACAGGCGACGGCATTGAGAAATTCATCGCCATCGAAGCCTAGCGCCTGGTTGCGATAGACAGCGGAAACGGTCAACAGCTCGAATCGCCTGGCAAGTTCGTCGACTGCAAGACGCAGGAAAAATTCCGGCCGCACGTTGCTGCCAAGCCCGAGGTAAACGATGGCCAATGCCGGACCTCGCCTATTTGAAACGGCGAATCGAAATGCCGACATCGCGCGCCCCGCGAATGGCGCCGGGCTTATTCACGCGCACCTGTACCCACGGCAGGTCGAACTCCGCCAGAATGGTTTGCGCAATCGTCTCCGCCATTGTTTCGACCAGGCGGAACTCGGCGTCTTCGACCAGCTGAATCACGCGTTTGGCAACTTTCTTATAGTTCAGGGTATCGTCGATGTGGTCATTTTTCGCCGCTTTTTGCACATCCGCCGCCAGTTCCAGGTCGATGCTGACCGTCTGGCGGATTTTTCGCTCCCAGTCCCAGATGCCCACCACCGTTTGCACGCGCAGATCGTGTAGAAAAATAACGTCCGGATAGGGCTCTGTTTCCATGCGCGAGGCATCCATTCAATCAGTCAGACGGGGCGGCTGAAGCTCCGCCAGCGACCAGCGTGCAGATGCGTGAATGGTAGCCGGTTTTTCCGCATCCGCCAGTCGCATCGCACCGGCGACTGCAATCATGGCGCCATTGTCGGTGCAAAACGCCGGCCGCGGATAGAACACCTGGCCGTCGAAGCGCGCCGATAAATCACTTCGCAACAGTTTGTTGGCCCCGACACCGCCCGCAATGACGATTCGCGTCGCTTTCCTGGCTTTGGCGGCCTTCAGGGTCCGGCCAACCAATGCGTCTACGGCAGCGCGCTGAAACGAGGCTGCGATGTCGGCCCGGGTTCCGGCAATCGAGCCGTCTGCCGCTGCTTCGCGAACCTTCAGCATGACCGCCGTCTTGAGCCCACTGAAACTGAAGTCGAAACCGTCCCGGTGCTGCATCGGTCGCGGAAAGGCAAAGGCCTCTGGATCACCGTCTTCCGCCAGCCGGGCCAGCGCCGGTCCGCCCGGATAACCGAGATCCAGCAGCTTGGCCGTTTTGTCAAACGCTTCGCCCACGGCGTCGTCCAGGGTGGTACCGAGGACCTCGTAGACGCCGATGTCCTCTACCCACACCAGCAGCGAATGTCCGCCGGATACCAGCAGCGCGAGAAAGGGAAATGCCGGTGGATTCTCCTCCAGCATGGGCGCGAGCAGGTGTCCTTCCATGTGGTGCACCGCTACCACCGGGCAGCCCCACCCCAGTGCCAGCCCGTTCGCCATGCCGGCGCCCACCATCAATGCGCCGACCAGCCCGGGACCCGCCGTATAGGCGATCACATCCGGCTTTTCTGCATCGGCTTCACGCAGGATCTCCTGTACCAATGGCAGCAGTCGTCGCAGGTGGTCTCTGGACGCTATTTCCGGAACGACTCCGCCATAAACCGCGTGCAGATCCACCTGGCTGTGCAGCGCGTCCGCTATCAGCCCTTCGGCGGTGTCGTAGAGTGCGACGCCGGTCTCGTCGCAGCTTGTTTCCAGGCCCAGTATCAGCATAAGCGGCGCATGATACCGCACGGACCGGTGGCCGCCGGGTGGTGTTGTTATGTCGCTGCCCCCGGCTGCCTCGCCTCGGTACGGGTTCTCAAGGTGAATCGATGCTTTCGGGCTTTGCAATTGGGGCTTTCGGCAGATATTATGCGGAGTTCAGCCCCGGCCCTGTGCCGGGTTTCTTTGTATTTGCAGAATAGATTAAAGCCCCTATGCCGAGTGTTCGCATAAAAGAAAACGAGTATTTCGACGCCGCCCTGCGCCGTTTCAAGCGTGCCTGTGAAAAAGCGGGCGTGCTGACCGAGCTTCGCCGTCGTGAGTTCTACGAAAAGCCGACTCAGGAAAGAAAGCGCAAGAAAGCCGCTGCCGTTAAACGGCATTTGAAGCGGACCTCCCGCGACGCGATGCGGCGCAAACGGCTGTACTGATCAACCCTCCCGGATCCGCCCCGCAATGTCGCTGAAAGGGCAAATTACAGAAGACGTCAAGCGCGCAATGAAAGCCGGCCACAAAGAGCGGCTCAAAGTCCTGCGCCTGATAACGGCTGCCATCAAACAGGTTGAAGTCGACGAGAGGAAAGATCTCGATGACGCAGCAGTCCTGACAATTCTCGGCAAGATGGTCAAGCAGCGTCGTGAATCCATCCGCCAGTACACTGACGGCAATCGGCAGGACCTTGCTGACATTGAATCCGCCGAGATCGTCGTTATCGACGAATACCTGCCGGAACCCTTGACGGATGAAGAGCTTGATCGTCTGATCGACGATGCGATACGGTCCGCCGGCGCCTCGAACATTCGTGATATGGGCAAGGTCATGGCTGCCGTCAAGACGCAAGCTGAAGGTCGCGCCGACATGGGCGTGGTCAGCGCCAGGGTCAAAGCCCGGCTCAGTTAGTTCGCCGGGTAGCCCGCACAACAATAACAACGGGCGCCGGCATCAGGTTTGACGGGCAACCCGGGGCGTATCGCCCAGCCGTTTATGACATTGGTTCTGAATAAAGGAAGCGCTGATCGGTGAATCCTGGGTGAGCGGACTGATTCCAAAGCAATTCATCGTCGATCTCATCGACCGTGCGGACGTCGTCGAAGTCGTCGGTCGTCGCGTGCAGTTGAAGAAAGCCGGCAAGGAATTCAAGGCCTGCTGTCCGTTTCACGATGAAAAATCTCCCTCGTTCACAGTCAGTCCGGCGAAAGGCTTTTATCATTGCTTCGGTTGCGGTGAGCATGGCAATGCGCTCGACTTCCTGATGCAGTATGACCACATGGATTTTGTCGAGGCAGTGGAGAGCCTCGCAGGCATCATGGGTGTGCCGGTGCCCCGCGAGGAATCCGACCGCCCTGCCCGCAGCTACGATGCCCTCTTTGACCTGATGGCCCAGGTCACGCGCTTTTTCGAAGCGGCACTGAAGGAGCACCCGCCCGCTGTTGCCTACCTTAAGGCGCGGGGCATTGACGGTGCCACAGCGAAACGTTTCGGCATCGGCTATGCGCCTGACGGCTGGAGCAACGTCATCGATAAGTACGGCACTTCAAAGGAGGCCATCGAACGCCTGCTCGCTGCCGGCCTGATCATTCGCAAGGATAATGGCGGGCACTACGATCGATTCCGTGATCGCATCATGTTCCCGATTCGTGACTCGCGTGGCCGTTATATCGGTTTCGGCGGACGGGTGCTTGGCAACGACGAACCGAAGTACCTGAATTCGCCGGAAACCGTACTGTTTCACAAGGGCCGGGAACTTTACGGGTTGTATGAAGCGCGCCAGGCGTTGCGCAGCATTGAGCGGCTGGTCGTCGTAGAAGGCTATATGGATGTGGTCGGTCTGGCCCGGCACGGCATCGACTTCGCGGTTGCCACCCTCGGCACAGCGACCACTGACGAGCACCTCAATCGATTATTTCGCATATGCGATGAAATTGTTTTCAGCTTCGACGGCGACCGCGCCGGCCGCGATGCTGCCTGGCGGGCACTCGAAAACGCGTTGCCGCTCATACGTGAAGGCCGGCAGATCAGCTTTGTCTTCCTGCCGGACGGGCAGGATCCGGATTCTTTCGTCAACGATAACGGCGCATCCGCTTTCGAGAAGGCGCTTGAAAGCGCTGTGCCACTGTCCGACTTCCTGATTGAAGAATTATCGTCGCGGGTCGATATGAACTCTGTGGACGGGCGAGCGAGACTGGCAGAACAGGCAAAACCTCACATCGGAAAACTACCGGTGGGGATTTATCGCGATCTGCTGACGGCAAGGCTTGGTGAAATCATCGGTATGCCGGCCGGCAAGCTGGAGGTGGCGCTTGGTGGTCTGGAAACAGGCAATGCCAGGCAAAAAGCGCGTGGCACGCGACTGCGCAGGCAGAAAAGCGGCAGCTCAGCTAGCCGGCCGTCGATTGTGAGACGGGCCATTACCCTGATTTTGCATTCGCCGGACGCTGCGATGAAAATCGATATTGAAAAACTGGGTGGCGTATCCAGACCCGGCAGCGAGCTGCTGCGGGAGCTCATTGAAACCGTGCAGTCCGAACCCAATATCACTGCAGCGGGCTTGCTCGAGCGGTTTCGCGACGATGCGGAAGGGCAGCACCTCGGCAAACTGGCCGCCACCGAAATGCCGGAATCCGAGGATTTTGACGCTGCGGCGGAGCTCGCCGACTGCATCATCCAGTTAACCTTGGCGGCAAAGCGCGAGCGATTAGAATTTCTTATTGAAAAACAGAGGCTTGGCTCATTATCACCGATCCAGCGAGACGAGCTCAGGATGTTGAGCCAGGGCCAGACAAGCAGCGGATAATTATGGATCGGCAGTGGTCGAACCCGTATAGTTGGTCGTTTGCATTTTTTACGCAGAGGGAAACTCGTCTTGACGAAGAAAAACACAAAAGTTAGCGGCAGAAAACAAGCTCAACAGTTGAAAGAGCTGATTGCCCGCGGCAAAGAGCAAGGCTATCTGACGTATGCAGAGGTGAATGATCACCTGCCCAGCGGCATCGTCGATCCCGAGCAGATCGAAGACATCGTAAACATGATTAATGACATGGGCATTGCGGTGCATGAAAAAGCGCCGGATGCCGAATCGCTGATCCTGTCTGAAAATGCCGTGTCGAACGACGACGAAGACGCCGCGGTGGAAGCCGAGGCGGCACTGGCCAGCGTCGATGCGGAGTTCGGTCGAACTACGGATCCCGTCCGCATGTACATGCGGGAAATGGGCACGGTGGAACTGCTGACCCGGCAGGGCGAAATTGAAATTGCGAAGCGCATCGAAGACGGCCTGAACCAGGTCAAGTACCACATGGCGCATTTCCCGCCGACGATCGAAAAGATTCTCGAAGTTGGCGAAGCGGTGCTTGCCGGCGACACACGCATGCAGGATTTCCTCGTCGGCTTCATCGATCCGAACGCCCCGGACGAGATCAAGTCGCCGGTCACAAAGTCGGACAACAGCGACGACGACGATGATGAAGAGGAAGTCGTCGACACCGGTCCGGATCCGGAAGAAGTCGCAATGCGTATGAAAGCAATCAAACGCTTGCTGAATCGTACGTATACGTCGATCGACAAGTACGGTGCCAGTGACAAGAAAACCATCAAGATCCAGGGCGACCTCGCCGATCAGCTGATGGAAATCAAGTTCGCACCGAAGCTGACCGAGGTTCTGGTACGCAACTTGCGGGATTCAGTCGCGGTCATTCGTGCGCAGGAACGGCAGGTTATGCAGATCTGTGTGCGCGACGCGGGTATGCCGCGAAAAGACTTTCTTGCAAGTTTCCCGAAAAGCGAAACGGACCTGAAGTGGGTCGATAAACACATACGTGCGAAGCGCAAGCATTCTTCCATTCTTGCCAAGCTGAAGGACGATATCCTGCGCGCACAACGCAAGTTGCTTGCCGTAGAAACCCTTACCAGCCTCAAGATTGCCGAGATCAAGGAGATTAACCGGCAGATGTCGATTGGCGAAGCGAAAGCGCGCCGCGCGAAAAAGGAAATGGTCGAGGCGAATCTTCGGCTTGTCATTTCGATTGCGAAAAAATACACCAACCGCGGTTTGCAGTTCCTGGACCTGATTCAGGAAGGCAACATCGGTCTGATGAAAGCGGTCGACAAGTTTGAATATCGTCGCGGCTACAAGTTCTCGACCTACGCGACCTGGTGGATTCGTCAGGCCATCACGCGTTCGATTGCGGATCAGGCGCGCACTATACGAATTCCGGTGCACATGATCGAAACTATTAACAAACTTAACCGGATCTCGCGGCAGATGCTGCAGGAAATGGGTCGCGAGCCGATACCTGATGAACTCGCCGAACGCATGGAAATGCCGGAGGACAAGGTTCGCAAGGTGCTGAAGATCGCCAAAGAGCCGATTTCAATGGAGACACCCATCGGCGATGATGAAGACTCTCATCTGGGAGACTTCATCGAGGATCAAACGGTGCATTCGCCGGTCGATTCCGCCACCTCTGAAGGGCTCAAGGAGACGACGCATTCGGTGCTTGCCGGACTGACGCCGCGGGAAGCGAAAGTGCTACGCATGCGTTTCGGCATCGATATGAATACGGATCACACGCTGGAAGAAGTCGGCAAGCAGTTTGACGTCACCCGCGAACGTATTCGTCAGATCGAGGCCAAAGCGCTGCGCAAGCTGCGTCACCCGACGCGCTCAGACCAGCTGCGAAGCTTTCTTATAGAAGATTGACGGGGCGCGAACCTAATTCGACGCTTGAAAAAACCGGGCACTCGCCCGGTTTTTTTTGGGCGGCACGCCGACGATCTGCAGGCCCGAAAGCGGGCGTTTTGTGGTGATTCTGTCAGCGCAAATCTGCTAGTATTCCGCTCCCTTATATAGGGCCTGTAGCTCAGTTGGTTAGAGCAGGGGACTCATCAAAGAAGGTGCGTTTGCAGCGAAAGCTGCAAAGTGAACGGGATGAATTCAGGGAAACCTTAGCAGTAAGGCTGATGGCAACCCTGAGCCAAGCCGGCAGTACACTGCCGGAAGGTGCAGAGACTACCTGAGAACTTTAGTGTTCTTAATCACAGGCAAGAGCGTC
The DNA here is from genome assembly GCA_037968735.1 of Woeseiaceae bacterium. Classification (GTDB taxonomy): domain Bacteria; phylum Pseudomonadota; class Gammaproteobacteria; order Steroidobacterales; family Woeseiaceae; genus SZUA-117. The sequence continues at coordinate 155,241 of JBBKWC010000022.1, forward strand.
CCGCCCCTAACAATTCGGTTGAGGGTGATGAGATAGTCCACTCCATTCAGAAACGAATGGGCAAAGTGAATCCCTTGGTCCCAGGTTCGAGTCCTGGCGGGCCCACCAAATTTGCGGCGCGTTCGCTCGGTCATGATTTCCTGATTTTCTGAGTGCGCGACGTTTACTCCCATTCAAGTGGCGGAGATTCATGAGCAAGCAGAAAATCGTTTACACCATTACCGACGAAGCGCCCATGCTGGCGACACATTCCTTCCTGCCGATCGTGACTGCTTTCACGGCCGCTGCAGGCGTCGAAGTTGATACCCGCGATATTTCGCTCGCCGGGCGTATTATTGCTGCGTTTTCTGATCGATTGAAACCCGGACAGAAGCAAAGCGACGCTCTCGCAGAATTAGGTGAACTTGCCAAGACGCCGTCCGCGAACATTATCAAGCTGCCAAACATCAGTGCATCGATTCCGCAGCTTGGTGCGGCGATACAGGAACTGCAGTCGCAGGGCTTCGATCTGCCTGACTATCCGGAAGAGCCGAAGAACGACGCGGAAGAAAAGATTCGGGCGCGCTACGCAAAGGTACTGGGCAGCGCGGTGAATCCTGTGCTGCGCGAAGGCAATTCCGATCGGCGCGTTGCCGGACCCGTTAAGCAATACGCGAAGAACAACCCCCATTCGATGGGCGAATGGAGTAAGGATTCCAACTCGCGTGTCGCGCACATGTCCGACGGAGATTTCTACGCGAGCGAGCAATCGAAAGTTGTGTTAACGGATGGCGCAGTGCGTATCGAATTCGAGGACGCGTCCGGGAAGAAAAAGGTGCTGCGTGAAAAAGTGCCCGTTCTGGCCGGCGAGATTGTTGACGCCGCCGTGATGCGCTGTGAGGCGCTGCGTGATTTCTACGCACGCACCATAGACACCGCAAAGTCTGTAGACGTTCTGCTGTCCCTGCATCTCAAGGCAACCATGATGAAGGTCTCGGATCCGATCATGTTTGGCCATGCAGTGTCCGTTTACTACCAAGACGTGATTGAGAAATATGCGGCGCAGCTGGACGAAATCGGCTTCGATCCGGATAACGGCATCGGCGACCTGTACGCAAAGATGGACGAATTGCCCGCCGCAAAGCAGTCTGAGATCAGGTCGGCACTGGATAAGGTTTACGCATCCCGGCCACCCCTTGCCATGGTGAATTCAGATAACGGCATCACCAACCTGCACGTGCCCAGCGACATCATCATTGACGCCTCGATGCCTGCAGCCATTCGCACCTCGGGCAAGATGTGGGGTCCGGACGGCAAACTTCGCGACACGATCGCGATGATTCCGGATCGCTCATATGCCGGTATCTACCAGGCAGTGTTTGAATTCTGTCGCGAGCATGGTGCTTTCGATGTAACGACCATGGGCAGCGTTGCTAACGTCGGACTGATGGCGCAAAAAGCGGAAGAATACGGCTCACATGACAAGACCTTCGAAATGAGTAGGTCCGGCAAGGTCAGCGTGGTCGGTGCCGACGGCGAAGTGCTGATGTCACACGACGTTGGCGAAGGCGACATCTGGCGCATGTGCCAGACCAAGGATTTGCCTGTTCGCGACTGGGTCAGGCTTGCCGTCAGTCGCGCCCGGGCGACAGGTGATGCCGCGATTTTCTGGCTTGATCCGGAGCGCGCGCACGACCAGAACCTGATTGCGAAAGTCGAGGCCTACCTGAAAGACCACGAGACGGACGGGCTTGATATCCGCATCATGTCGCCGGTAAACGCGATGCACGAAACGCTGGCGCGCGTTAACGCAGGGGAGAACACGATCTCGGTTACCGGCAACGTATTACGCGATTACCTGACTGACCTTTTCCCTATCCTTGAACTCGGCACCAGCGCGAAGATGTTATCCATTGTTCCTCTGCTCGCCGGCGGTGGCCTTTACGAGACTGGTGCGGGCGGCTCTGCACCCAAGCACGTGCAGCAGTTTGTCGAAGAGGGTCACCTGCGCTGGGATTCATTGGGTGAATTTCTGGCGCTGGCGGTGTCGATCGAGGATCTCGCGAGCAAGTCCGGCAATGCCAGAGCAAAGCTTCTGGCAGCCGCCCTGGATCGTGCTAACGCGCGCTTTCTCGAAGAAAACAAGTCGCCCTCGCGCAAGGTCAACGAGCTGGATAATCGCGGCAGCCATTACTATCTCGCCCGTTACTGGGCTGACGCGCTGGCGGAACAGAACGAGGATGCCGGGCTGAAGCAGAAGTTCGCGGCGCTGGCGGCTGAGCTTGCTGACAAGGAAGCGGAGATCATTGCAGAACTTACCGCGGCGCAGGGCAGCAAGGTCGACATCGGTGGCTACTATCATCCGGATGAGGCGCTGACAGCGAAAGCAATGCGACCGAGCAAGACTTTCAATACGGCGCTAGCCATCTTGCATTGAGTGGTGTTCTATTTGTAAACCGCACAATCGCCCGCAGGGCGGGCTCCTACATTCCAATAGCGGCCGCAGGAGCGGTATTGAGACCGCGAATCGCCCGCTGGGCGGGTGCTGCTAATGCGTCATCGCGTACAACACATAATTGACGCCATAGCGGTATGCCGACGCGGTGTATTTTTCCGGGTACCAGGGTTCGTCAGCCATTTCCCAGGCGTCGCCAAGATCAACATTGAAATTAATGACGACCATGAGCCTGCCGTCGTCATCGTAAATCCCCCTCCATGACGGCGTATAGCCGTCGTGCTCATACGTGACGCCATAACGCAGCGCCATGATGCCCGGGATCGGTTCGGAGTGATCGACGTCAAAATGCAGGCTCATGACGGCATCCTGTTCGCTGACGTCGACGATCGGCCGATCAGGAAAAACTTTCTGCATCGAGCGCATGAATCCCGACCACTGTACGGAGCCGTGAAAATCATCAACGACCAGGAATCCGCCACGCAATAGATATTCCCGCAGACTGCTCACCTCATCGTCGGTCAGCAGCCACGTGCCAACCTCAAGCGCATAGACCCAGGGGCGGTCAAATAGCTGCTCATCCGTCAGCCGGATGGCACGACTCTGGTCCTCGATGTTGACCGCGGTCAGCCGCTGCACGCCGCGGATAAAATGCATATCGGAGTCTGGCCAGTCACGCCACGCCGTATTGCCGGGACCCGGCAAAGGCTGGAAGCCGGATTTAAAGATAATGCGTGTGAAGGCAAATTCAGCGTAAGAATTGGTGTCCGTTGTGATCTGCCCTTCCCTGCTCCAGCGATCCTGCGCTAGCGCAAAAGCACCCAAACCGAATATCGACATCAATGTCAGAGCCAGGCGCATATCAGCGATCACATTCCTCAGTTACTAACACGGCGTCGATTGCCGCGGGCCGTTTGATGCGCGATGGCGCGTCTAAATTCCGTCGCAGCGGCCGTCTCACCGGCTTTTTCAGCGGCGCGCGCGGCGCCCTGCATCGCGTTCAGACGACTCGGTGAATTTCTAAGCACGGTACGGTACTGCACCAATGCTTCCGTGTAGTCTCCGGTTTCGAACAGCATGTCGGCATACAGTTCCCGCGCAGGCAGCACTTCGCCCGGCGTCACCGGATGCTTGTCGACAGCGTCTTCCCTGTCCGCCGCGGCTTTGGCCCCGCTTAGCGCCATCGCCTGTTCGCCACCGGCAAGTTCCAGCCACGATTTCAACATTTCGTATTGCACCTGTACCTGCTCCCGCCAGTACGGCAGCGTACTGGGCGGCAACTCTTTTTGCAGGCCCGCGATGATCTGCAGCTCCTGCGTGGCCTCTGCTATCGCGCCAGCGCGAGCGGCGCCAATGCCACGTGCGAAATGGTGGATAGACAGTGCCCAGCCGAAGTCGTCCCAAGCAAAATCATTGCGAATTAGCTCAAGATGTTGCGCTTCCTTCCATTGTCGACGCTCCAGCGCAAATCGTGCCGGTGAGGCAGCATAGGCATAGGCAACCTTAAAGTTCTCTGTATTGGTCCGCGAGATACCGGCCAGTGTCTGCAGAAGCTTGGCCGCTTCTCCATCGCGCGCCGTTTGCATCAGGGCATACATCAGGTAATCGATGCTGTGCAGGCCCTCGTCATAATGGCCTGCCAAATTTGCCTTTACTGTGTATTCGTCGGCAGAACGTTTGGAATCGTGATTTGAGGAAAGCGATTTATCCCACAAACCGAGTCGGGTGAAGATATGCGACGGCATGTGCTGTGCGTGGGCAGAATCCGGTGCAATGCGCGCGTAAGTTTCGGCAGAGTCCAGCGCAAGGTGTGCCAGCCCCGGAAAATCATAGCTGTGAATCAAATAGTGCAATACGCCAGGGTGCACTGGCTGCGTGCTTTTCACCCAGTTCAGAATACCCGCAGCCGTAAACTGATTCGTGTAGTTCTGGTCTCTGGGATCAGCAGACGCCAGCAAGGCAAGCGCGTAGAACACCGCGGCCTCGGGATCGTCAAGGTTGTTCGCGTAGAGTGCCGCCATCATTTTCTTGTAAGCCTGCACTCTGGTGGTGTTGGACGCCGTGTCAGTCGAAGAGAAAAATGCTTTAAGCGCGTCAATATAGGCGCGTTCCCGTGGGGTTGCCGGTGCGTCGTCGACCCCTGTCAATATGACTGCACCTGCATTCAGCTGCTCCTCACCTGGTGGCGCCCACAACGGATGCCAGAGGCTCATCGCGGATCCCCAGGCCGCCATCGCACAACCCGGGTCTTGTTCGGCGATTTCGCGGAACATACGGGTTGTTTCGGGGTACTCGAAGGAATGCAGAAACGTGATAGCTTCGTCGAATGCTGCCTGAACCGAAGCACTGCAGGAATTGCTGAAATGGACGGTGGTCGTATCCTGCGCTGTTGCAGGCAAGGCGCCAGCAAAGAAAGCAACGCTTATCGCTGTGACAAATTTGGACGCAAACGCTGGCATAAAGGATTTCATGACAGAACCCCCGTTGACCAAAAGCCTATCCTACAGCGATTCTTTGCACTGAAAATTACTTCGCCAGCGGGTCCGGGCGTACCTGAAAGTGCACGACTATCGGTTTGGATCCCTTGCCGCCTTCTTTCAGCCACGGTGTTCTGTCGCCCTCAGGCACCCAGATGCCGCGACCCTTCCAGCCTGCGTCCGGGTCATCAATGCGCCCTTCAAAGCCTTTGGTGTAAAAGCCCATCGGATAAGGGATTCTCAGGGTCACGAACGCGTCGTCCACCAGGGCGTGCACGCCGTCGAACAGGTTGCCGGTCGCGATCGGCACGTCTTCGCCGAGACCCAGTGAATTGTGCTGATCGACCCAGGTGTAGTAGCTCGACTCAACGCTGAACTGCGGCAGATCGGCAAAGCCAGGGCCAGGCAGATCGTGCAGGGTCCAGCCTTCAGGGCAATGATGACCTGTCGCTTGCGGACCATTCAGCTCGCCCTTGCATTTTCGCCGGTCGAATTCACCCAGGTGGCCGCTGCCCAGGGAAGTCCAGACCACGCCGTTCTTGTCGATGTCTGCGCCGCGGATGCCGAAGCCGGGCAGGGGCGGATAGTAGACTTCCGCCAGTGCCGTCTGCGGCGGGTTGTCACCGGGAGAAAGGCGGGTGATTGAACCGGGATAGCGGAAGGCGTTCGATCCCCAGACCGCCTCGCCACGGGGTTCCGGCATGACCGCATAAAAGCCGTTGGGTACGCGCTGGTCCAGGTCCGCGACCGGCGCTTCGCCGGGCTCCGTCCATTCGTCCTGCCGGCCGTTGCCGTTGGTATCGAGTATCAGCGGCGCCCAGCCCTGCGACGCGGCTGCATCTCCGGTCTCCAGGAAATGCGTGGTGTCCAGCCAGCCAACCACGTCGCCACCGCCACTGGTCCACAGCGTGTTGCGGTCGTCGTAGGCAAACTGAAGATGATGCGTGCTGAAACAGGTATCGACGAACGCGTATTCGCCGCTCGCCGGGTCCAGCACTGCCAGATGCCGTGAACTCTGCTGTTTCGGATAGAGCATTGCCGAGGGATGTGCCGAACCCTCTCGGCAGAACTCCGGATTTGCCGCACCGCGAATCCTGGCCGTCAGCCAGACGCGGGCATCCTGATCGAGCATCGGATTGTGAATGTTGGAGCGGCTGTCCCAGATACGCTCATTGCCCCAGTAAGGCGACGGCGCAACGACCGGCGCCTCGTTGGTTGTCGGCGTATCCTCGTCGCGCACGGGCACCGCGAAAACCGTCGCGGTGTTCGCCACCGGATCGAGAATCGGCATGTCATCGGTGCTGAGTTCCGGCGCACCGTAAAGGCGCCCGTAGCCGTTCACGGTCGGATCGCGGCGATCGGTGCCGGAAAGATCGTGCATATAGAGATGGGGTTCAGACCAGTCGCGCACCGTGGCAACAACGTTACGTTCGACACCGCTCGGTCGCTCAGGAGCCGTCGCCGGCAGTGCGCCAGCGGCAATGCGATCGGTCCATTCAGCCATGTACTTGATCGGCAGACCCTTCAGGCTGTTCGCCGCAAGATTGATCATGCTGTCGCCGGCCTGTCCCGAAGAAATTCTTCTTACCCAGGCCTGTTCGGAGGATTCGATGTTGGCGAGCGATGGAGGCAAGGTACGTGTTGCTTCGTTGCCGAGCTGGTGGCAGCCCACACAGCCCATATTTTTGACCCAGGTAAGGTAGTAATTCAGACCACCGTCCAGGCCTGCAACCTCCTCCTCAGTCGGCAAATGCATCATTGCGAACCAGTAAGCGGCGGGGTAGACCTTGGCGGCAGTCGCTGCGTCTGCAGCGATAACGGCATTAAGGTCGAGGTGCTGTCCGGGCGAAGCGCTTACCTTCGGCGAATCTGTAAGACCGTAGCCACGAACCCATAAGGTGTAGCTGGCGTTTGGTAAATCCGGCACCAGATAGCGCCCTTCATCATCGGTGACGACGATGCGCGCAAAGCTCACGTCCAGGTCGTCGGTTTCGGCAATCACCCAGACGCCTGCCTCGGGACCCGCGCTGCTGGTCACAACACCGGCGATGTCATCTGCATCGATAGCAATGTCATCGCGCGCCGGGTTCTGTCCCTCAGACTCCCGTCCGCAGGCTGACAGGGCAATGACTATTACGATCAGTGGCGCGAATTTCATGGAGACTCCCCGGCTGAATGGCGTGCCCGACAAGCATAGCAAGCCACGCCGCTGAATCCAGCGCCTGCCGTGATAGGATTTCGCGCCAAAGTTGCCAACTTTCCTTTGGCCTCACACGACGAGACGAAAAGTGCCATCTCACGAACATCACAGAATTCATCGCGTAGGCTGGCTGCGCGCAGCTGTCTTGGGCGCTAACGACGGTATCGTGTCGACGGCGAGCCTGATCATTGGCGTTGCAGCGGCGGGAACGTCTCAGGAAGGCATTCTCGTTGCCGGGCTTGCCGGACTGTTTGCCGGTGCGATGTCCATGGCTGCCGGCGAGTATGTGTCGGTCAGTTCACAGGCAGATACGGAAAGTGCCGATCTCGAACTGGAGAGAGAGGCACTCGAACATCATTTCGACGCAGAGCGCGATGAGCTGGCCGAAATTTACGAACATAGAGGGCTTGAATCGTCGCTCGCATTGCAAGTTGCCGATCAGCTGATGGCTCATGACGCGCTGGAAGCCCACGCGAGAGACGAAATCGGCATTTCCACCAACGTCGTCGCCAGGCCGATTCAGGCGGCGGCGTCATCCGCGATCACATTCACCGTCGGCGCAGCATTGCCGTTGAGTGTCGCCTGGTTACTGCCGGGTCCGCGGCTGATTCCAGTGGTTGGTGCAATGTCGTTGTTGTTCCTGGCGAGTCTTGGTGGGCTGGCGGCTCGCGCCGGGGGCGCGTCGATAACCAAGGGTGCGATCCGGGTCGCTTTCTGGGGGGTGCTGGCGATGCTGATTACGGCCGCGGTTGGCAGAATGTTTGGCGTTTAACCATTCCGGACACCATTGATTCTCAACCTTCAGGTTCAATTGCAGAGCAACGAAGCAGACCGTCCGTTTGCGGCTTATTTTCTTGCGTTCGATGTTGCCGACCCGGCTGATCATGTCTGAGATACCCATCGCCTATTGGCTCGGCGTGGCATCACTCGATCACGTCAAGAACGGGGTCCAAGGCGGCTTCTGTCAGTTCTCACATGGGAAACGATCAGGCGTCGAGGCACTTAATCCCGGCGACTGGATTGTTTATTACTCTCCCAGAGCGCGGATTGATGGCAGCGAGCGAATTCAATCGTTTACCGCCATAGGAACGATAACTGCCGACGAAATAACACCTGCCCGGCGCGGGAACAATATGCATTACCGCCGCGCTGTGTGCTACCGGAAAGACGCCGTGAATGCCGGAGTGAGAGAGTTGTTACCGGATCTCTCGTTTGTAAAAGACAAGAAACGCTGGGGAATCGCCTTCAGGACATCGAAACGACGACTGTCCAAAGCAGACTTTACGCTCATCGCCAGGGCAATGAAGGTGAAGCCTTAATCGATCGCCGAGAGATGTATTGAAGCTAATTTGACCGCTCTGAAAACAGGGCGAGCAGCATTGGAAAATCTTCCGCTGGAGGGAATTTTTTAAAGCTGTGCTTGGCGGGTGTCGTCGCCCACGGCAATTTCTCATCTGTGTAGGTCTCGACGAAGGGACTATACGATCGGGCGCTATCCATCATGGTCGCTCGGACATTTACAAATTCGTCCATTCCGTAGGGGCGCGTAAACAGCCAACTCATGCAGTGTGCGCAGTAAAAATGCTGCGTCGTTCCATGAAGACCACCAATGACAGTTTCGCCTGACGTGACTGTAAGACTATTGCTTGGATATAGCGCGCTCAAACTGAACGCGCTGGCGGTCATTCGCTGGCACCCGGTGCAATGACATGCCATCGTAATCAATGGCTCTGCACTGACTTTAAACTGGACTTCTCCGCATCGACAAACGCCGACCTGATGAAGATTACCGTTTGTCACCGCTAGCTCCTTTTCGTGTCGCGCAAATTAAACATTCTGCATTTCGACAATGCGAAAAAAACGTCTTTCTGCAACAGGCCTTATGTTCCGACGCTGAAGCATCGTCCGCAGAGTAGCATTGCCGCCAGGTGTGGCACTCAAGTCTTGTCAAGCCTTGAGACAATGGAACCCGTCAGATGGCCTGCGTTCGTCACGCCCCGGAAAAATTGACGTCCCCAAACACCAGCGACGGTGCAAGCGTGCTCGAATACGGGTAAGGGTCATTGCCGACAAGTTCAAGCCGCGTAAACAGGTCGCGCAGATTGCCGGTCACGTTCATTTCCCCTACCGGCCGGGCAACGCGGCCGTTCTCGATCATGTGACCACGCAGGCCAAGTGAGAAATCGCCACTGGTGCCATCCGCATTGCCACCGAGCCAGGACGTGACATACACGCCGTTGTCGACCGTTGCCAGTAACGCTGTTAATGACTGGTCACCGGTCTGCACTCGGCGATTCGAGGGACTGCCGGTGGTTGGTTTCATGCCCGCCTTGCGACCATAGTAGGTATCGACATAAAGATTCCTCACCACGCCGTCTTCGACGATCGGCCACGCTTTCGCCGCAATCCCTTCACGGTCGTATTGCCGTGAGCCCAGCCCGCGGATAATCAGCGGGTCGTCAATGATCGTGAGTTTGGGACTGAACGCCTCGACGCCAACCAGGTCAGCCCAGAAGGAACGCCCCTGCTGAACGCTGCGCGCGTTGGCAGAACCCATTAACCGGCCGATTAACTGCGCGGCGGCCCGCGCATCGACCAGCATTGGCGCTTTAACCGTCGGCCCCTTGTCCGCTTCCAGGCGCGCAATGGCTCGCTGCAATGCGGTTTCAGCGACAAATGATGCATCCGGCACATCCGCTACGTGTGGGGCGCCGGCATAGAACCCGTCCTCCGCGCGACGGTCGCCACGATCTTTCAAAGTAATGTCGGCACCGAGCCAGCAATAGGTCGATGCCTGACTACCGGAAAAACCGTTGCTGCTCGCGGATGCTTCAATTTGTGCACCGTCGTAGACCCCGGACGTGGCCGAAATGACCCGTGCATGTTGGCGCGCGGCATCATCCAGCGCCTCGCACCAGGCGAGTCGCGTCTCTCTATCCAGTGCCAGCACGGATGGATCGCTCAACTGCAAATCCTCAACACTCCGATTGGCAAACAGATGCGCCGGCGTCACACGTCGCTGCGCATCAGGCTCCAGCGCCCTCGTTATTTCGACGGCCTGGCGGACGAATGACTGCAGTCGATCCGGATTCAGGTCCGTTGTCTGATGACTGGAATAGCGTCCGTCGGCATAGACCTGCACGGCGAGCTTTCTTGACGTCGTGTCCTTGACCTTTTCCAGCGCGCCGTCTCTATAGCTGAACTCCACATCCCGACTTTGCGTCACGTTCACCCAGGCGTCGTTCGCACCGGCAGTGAGCAATGCGTCGACAGTTGCTTCCGCCGTATTCCTGAGGTCAGCCGGCATTGTCGCCTCCCACCGTCATGCTAGACACCAGCACAGTCGGTATTCCCTGCGACACCGGCACCTGTTGCCCGTTCTTGCCACAGGTCCAGCCGCCAGTGTCGAGTTTGGCATCATCAGCGACCATGGATATGCGGCGCAACGATTCAGGACCGTTGCCAATGATATTGACGTCCTTGATCGGTGCGGTGATTTTGCCCTTTTCGACAAGCCAGCCATTCTTGACATAGAACGTGTAGTCGCCCGCGCCGATCTGTACCTGGCCGTTGGTGTAGGTCTCGGCAATGATGCCCTTGTCTACCGAGGCGATAATTTCCTCCCGCGTGTGTGGACCATCCTCCATGAAAGTGCAGGTCATGCGCGGCATAGGCGCGAACTGATACGACTCCCGTCGGCCTGAACCTGTCGCGGCCACCGCGTACTGCCGCGAACTGATGGCATCGTGCAGATAGGACTTCAGGATGCCGTTTTCGACCATGATGGTACGGCCACATTCATTGCCTTCGTCATCGTAGTTGAGTGCGCCTCGCTCATTAGGGATCGTGCCCTGATCGACGATGGTCACGGAGCGATCGGCGACCCGCTTGCCCATCATGTCGGAGTAGATGCTCGTCCCTTTGCGATTGAAGTCGGCTTCCATACCATGGCCGATAGCTTCATGCAGCAGAATGCCGCTCGCGCCTGCCGCGAGAATGACCGGCATCTCGCCGGCTGGTGGACGCGTCGCTTCGAAAAGCACCAGTGTGCGGTCGACAGCCTCGTCAACCATAGTGTCGATCCGATCAGTCGTGTACCAGGGAAAGCTCTCGCGGGCAGCAATGTTCGAGTAACCGGACTGCGTTTCGCCGCCCCGCGTGGCGCTAACCAGCACTGTCATGCGCGTCATCGGCCGGTGGTCGGTAATAAGATGGCCATCGAGCGTTGCAATCATCACCCGGTCGTCCGAATCGGCCCACGAGACCGACACCTTTGACACCGTCGCATCCGCCGCCCGTGCGCGCGCATCCACGTGTTTCAAAAGCGGCAATTTCTGGTCAATCCCGACATCGGCCCATGCGACAGCCGTAGTGTAAAGATCGCCGCTTTTCTTGGGGTTAAATGCGACCGGCGGGACGACTGCCACGCCATTGGCGATTGCGGCTGCAGTTCGCGCAGCGGCCAGCATCGACGGCAAGGTCAGGTCCTCGGTAAATGCATATCCTGTCTGTTCGCCGATGACGACACGCAAGCCGACGCCCTGTGCGATATCCGAATTCGCGCGACTGACGATGCCGTCTTCCATTGACAAGACGTTTGTGCGCTGGTGCTGAAAGTATAGATCGGCATTGTCGGCACCATTCGCGGTCAACTCCTGCATGACTCTGGCAATGAGCGCCTCGTCTACGCCAAACCACGTCAGAAAGGGATTAACCGGTGTCTGCTCCACCACCTGTATCGCCGGGTTAACGCCGCAGCCGGAAAGAAACGCGGGCATCGTGACGATCGCACTGCCGGTTGCTACGTGAGCGAGAAATTCCCGTCGCTTGATATCCATAAACCTCCAGGAAAGCAGTTCAGTTGATGATGAGTCAGATCCTACTTTTTTACTTATCTGTTATTGATGCCAGAGAATAAAAAAGTTGCAAATGGGCTCAGGCGTTGCGTCGTGACAACGCGAGCCCGACCGCCGAAAGTACGAAAAACCCGCCTGTAACCCGGTTTCGCCAGTGTCCGAAGCGATTCATCCAGCGCCGTGCGGCAGTCGCGAATACAGCCCAGCATGCGTCACCAGCGATGACAACGCTCAGGAACACGACTGAAAGCACCAGGAGGTCTTTACTTGCGCTATCACCATCGGCAACGAATTGCGGCAGGAAAGCGGCTGTGAACAGCAGTGTTTTAGGGTTGATCACGGCCAGCCCGACACCACGCCAGAAAGTTTCATTGTCGGAGGACGAACGGATTGCGCCAAGATCATTCGACGGCTCGCCCCACGCTTTTAAACCCAGGTAAAAAAGATAAAGCACGCCAAGCCACTTGATCCACGCGAGTGCGACGCTAACGAGCTCGATCGTCGTCGCCATGCCGGCAACAACCAGCGTCAACTGGAGCCCGAGTCCCGCAGTGGTGCCTGCTACTGTCATCAATCCGCGCGCCAGACCGTTCTGCAGGCTGACAGCGACGATGAGCGCCACGTTCGGTCCGGGAATCAGTATAAGAATGATGGTGGCAAGGATCAGCGCCGTAACGTTTTCCACGCTTACCTCCGCTGTGAACTTTTCCAGAACTGAATGAGGGCGAAGCCAAATAGCATGCCGCCGAGATGCGCGAAATTGGCGATGCCGGGCGATCGACCGCTGACGCCAAGATAAAGCTCCAGCAGTCCAAACAGGATAACCATGTATTTGGCTTTCATTGGGATGGGCGGAAATAGCAACATGATCATGCGATTGGGGAACGCCATGCCGTAAGCCAGCAACAGACCAAATACGCCGCCCGAAGCTCCGACCGTGGCATAGATGCCGCCCTGCATAGCAGCCACCGTCAATTGCACGAAACCGGCGCCCACCACACAGGTGAGGTAGTAAGCGAGGAATCTTGGCACACCCATCCATTGCTCGACCTCGCGCCCGAACATCCACAGCATGAACATATTGAAGACCAGGTGCATGACGCTGCCGTGCAGAAACCCGTAGGTCAGCAATTGCCAGATCTGAAATTCGGGAAAACCTGCACCGAGCGGCCACAGAGCAAAATTGAAATACAAAAACTGATCGAATTGCGTCGTCTGCTGTGCGGCAAACATCACGCCATTTAAGATCAGCAGTGCAAACACGACGTTTGGAATAGCGCTTGGCGCAGCCGGCCGCAGCCGGTTAACAGGTTGATTCAATTTCAGTTCTACCTATGTTTAATAAATTACCAGCCGCCGCCT
>JBBKWC010000023.1:0-119252 GCA_037968735.1 Woeseiaceae bacterium
GTCCGGCGGTGGCTCCGCTGGCGGCGGTTCGTCCGGCGGCGGCTCTTCCAGTGGTGGCGGCATGTCCGGCGGCGGCGGTGGCGGTGGCGGCGAAATTCGCGGCGTTGGTGGCCCGGTGCCTGGACCTGAAAGCGGCGGCGGGAGCGGCGGCAGTATGGGCGGCACTGCGGCAGGAACTGCCTGTGATCCAAGCGCAATTGGCGGTTTCGGTGGCCCGGATCCGAGCTGCGATGGCAGCGTCGGGGAGATTCCCGGCGAAAGTGACGCGGAGCGAAAAGCACGCCTCGAAAAAACGCTGGAAGAATCCGTCGGCGGCTTTGATGAAGTGCTGGCCGACGAACAGCGTGAAATCTCTACTGTAGGTAGAAATACGGAAGGTTTCGGTGGTTCTGGCGGCGGCGCCGGCAGTGGTCGGGTAGGTCTCGGCTCGCAGGGTGGCAGTGGCGGCAGTGGCGGTGGATCCGGTGAGGGTGCACAGGTTGCGGTGCCACAGGAACCCAGGGAGGCATCCGTTGGCGGTCTCAGCGAAGACGAAATCAAGTCACGCACACCGGCGGACATTCCGGATCTCGTCAGTGAAGACATCGTGGCGCGTCAGCTCCGCGAGGCAGCGCTGGCCGAGGAGGATCCCAAACTCCGGGAACGACTCTGGGATGAATACCGCTCCTACAACGATCTCGATTGACGGACGCTAATTTGATTCGAAGAGGTGCTATGAAACAACACGTGCAGCTGATAAGTGCCGGTATTGCCTCCCTGTTCTTCGCCACCGGGTGCACCACGTCGGAGGTCATCCACGCGGAGACCTCACAACTTGATGTTGCCTCGCTTCAGGTCTCGGAAAATCTGCTGCTCGACGTCGGCATACTCAACTTTGAGCCCGGTATACCGCAAGACAATGATGTCGAAAAAACGCGAATCTACCCGGAAGTTCGCCTTGCTGAAGCACGCTACCTGCCCTATCACCTGAAAACGACCCTGCAGGGCACCGGATTTTGGGGTGCCGTACGTGTGATTCCTACCGCCGAAGTCGCAACGGATGTCGTTATCAGCGGCGCGATAGAGGAATCCGATGGCGAGTTTATTACCGTGCGAATGCGTGCCGATGATGCAACCGGTCGCCACTGGTTCGAACAAAGTTACTCCATGCAGACCGGGATATCGTCCTATGCCGAGTATCGGGACCGTACCCAGGATCCATATCAAAAAATCTTCAATGACTTCGCCAATGACCTGCACACCCATGTGCTTTCCCTGCAGGCGCAGGAAATCGCACGCATTCGCGAAGTTTCGGAGCTGAAGTTTTTCGCCGAGATGGCGCCCGACGCTTACGGGAATCATCTCGGCCCCGGTGAGGAGGGCATTATCGAAGTCGTTCGCTTGCCGGCGGAGAATGATCCGATGGTTGATCGTTTGCGACAGATCCGTGAACGCGATCGACTCGTTGTTGATACGCTCAATGAACACTATGCAAACTTCTACTACGGCATTGCATTGCCATACGAGGGCTGGCGCAAACGTACACGCGAACAGTCGGTGGCGTACCGGCAGACCCGAAAGACAGCGGTGCAGCGTGCCCTGATTGGCGCGGCAGTTGTCGCCGGGTCAGTCAGTGTCGACACCGGCAGTTCCAGCTATTCGCGGTATCGCGCGCGGAACATAGCACAGTCTGTTGCTATCAACCGCGGTTGGCGAACGATCATGAACGCGATGCAGCAATATCGGGCGGCGGGCGTGCATCGTGAGGAAATAAAGGAGCTTTCTGAATCTTTCGTGGCCGAGGCGGCGCCGATGGTCGTGCAGGTGCAAGGAGAGTCGCGCCGCTTGACGGGTACCGCTGAAGCGCAGTACGAAAGCTGGCGAAAGCTTCTGCATGAAATCTACCAGACCGAGACTGGATTCACTGATGCGATTCAGGTCGGCGATCCGGCCAGATCCCGACAACCCACCCGGTAAACGCCGGTCAACCTTCTATGCCGATCCTGAGTGAAGGTGCGCGGCTCGCGAATAGATATACACTGATTCGCCGGCTCAGTGCCGGCGCAGTGACCGAAGTGTGGCTCGCGGATGATGTCCGGGGCGGCACTCGCGTGGCGCTGAAATGTCTTGTCAACGCGCTACGGGCGGACCCCGCCCGCATTGAACTACTGGCACGAGAGTGGCGTATCAGTAGCCGTCTGATGCACGCAAATATCATCCGCGTATTTGAATATCATGACGAACCGGACGGCGCGTTTTTCGCGATGCAGTTTGTCGGAGAATCGAGTATCGCTTTGCTCTGTGGCGAGGATCCGGCGGCGTCTATGCGTCCGATGGCAATGCTTGCAGATGCGCTGCGCTACGCGCACGGTAAGGGTGTCATCCACAGGGACATCAAAGCCGCCAATATCTTGCTTGACAGTCGCGGTATCCCCTATCTGTGTGACTTCGGGGTGGCCGCCACGTCCGGGTCGAAAGACATGGCCGCCAGTGGCACCGCAGTTGCCAGCAGCCCGCAACAACTTGCGGGCGAGCCGGCAGGTTCAGCTGACGATATCTTTGCGTTCGGCATCTTGCTGCATGAGTTGCTGACCGGCGCACCGCCGTCTGATGGACGCAACAGCGAAATTGTTGTCGACGGTCGGCCTGTGCCGCCAGCGCTGTCACAATTGATAGCCGAAATGTTGGCTCGCGACCCGCAGCAACGGCCTGAGGCAGCGGCCGTTGCCGACCGACTGGCTGCGGCGGGCTTTCCGCCAGGTCCTGCCCCGGCGCGATTTGCGGGGGGCGAACGCAGCAACGATGAAGTCGTAGAATCGATAGGGCCGATAACCCGTCGGCAATCCGGCGCGGCGGCGGCAGGTATGCCAGATGTCGAGCAAACGGCGGCGGGGTTATCACCGAACGTTCTCATTGCGGCGTTGGCCACGGCAGTTCTCGCCTTGCTCGCCGTGGTATTCCTATTGCCGCGCGTCGTCGCGCCCGAATCCGAGTCCGCTTCCGATGATGGCGTCAGCGTGGCAGAGGCACCTGCCGACGCGCCCCTCGCAGAACCGGGAGACAGCGAAGTCACGTCGTCAGGCGATACTGTCTTCAATGAAAATGCTGCCGCCATTAGCGCTGTGAAAGCAGCGACAGACAATGCGCTGGGCGACCTGTTATCGCAGCTCGAACGGTTGCGCTACCGTGCCGTTGAACGATGGGGAGGACAGGCGTTTCTGGATGCCGTGGACGTATACGGCGACGGAGACAAAGCGTACATCGACCGGAACTACCGACTGGCAGGTGAAAAATACCGTCAGGCATCGCAAATGCTGGAGCCGTTTTTCGCACGCATCGATACGGTTTTTAAAGACACACTGGCGGCCGCAAAGCAGGCGTTTGAAGCCGAGGATCATGCTGAGGCGGTGCGTCTGTTTGATCTCGCGGTGGCGATCACGCCCGGCAATCGCGAAGCCGAGGCCGGCCTGGAACGTGCCAGAAATCTGCGCGCGGTGCTTTCTCTGGTCGAGCAGGGCAAGACTTTCGAAAGTGATCTGGAGCTCGATGCTGCAAAGCAGGCTTTCGAAAAAGCGCTGCAACTCGATGCCGTGTGGCAACCCGCGATTGCAGGCCTCGCCAGGGTGCGCGAGACCATCAGGAATATGTCTTTCGAACAGCGGATGACGGAAGGGTTCGAATCTCTGGCTGCTGGAAATTTTGCATCTGCGCGCGCAGCATTCAATGCAGCGAAGGCGTTGAATCCAGGGTCTTCGCAGCCGGCCGATGGCCTCCTGCAGGTCGACCAGGAAGTGAGACTGGCTGATATTCGCCGTCTTGAGAGCGACGTCGCCGTTCTGGAGGCGGAAGAAAAATGGGAGTCAGCAGTTGCTGTCTACGAAAATATACTCAACATAGACCCGGATCTGCAGTTCGCTCGTGAGGGCCTAAGTCTTGCCAGATCACGAGCGGCGCTGCACGAAAAACTCGATGGCTACATCTCGGCGCCTGACAGCCTAAGTGACCAGGTTACGATGCAGAATGCGACGACACTGCTGCTGGATTTGTCGCGCATGGATTCTCCCGGACCGCGAATCACCGATCAGAAAAACGAGCTGTCTCGTCTGCTGAAGCGGGCAGCAACGCCGCTTGAAGTGCGGTTAATTTCTGACAACCTGACCGACGTGTCAATTCTGAAGGTCGGCCGATTCGGTAATTTCTCAAGTCAGCAGGTAGCGCTGCGACCAGGCCGGTATATTGCTGTCGGTATCCGGCCGGGATACCGTGACGTGCGGGTTGAGTTTCGAGTGGCGCCGGAAATCGATCTGGAACCGATCGTCGTGCAGACCGAGGAACCAATTTGAAATTTGATGCTGTCATCGTGAGGGATAACGAAGGCGAACGCAGGCTGGACACCGCGCGGCTGCCGCTGCGTGTTGGCACCGGGGGCGACTGCGATATCCGTTTGCCAGGTCCCGGCAGTCATGCGGTCGCGATGCTGGACGAGCTCGACGGTGAGCCGTTCATCCAGCCGGTTGGCGGCAGCACGGCGCTGCTTGTCAATGGTGAAACCCTGCGCGCATCGCGCAAGTTATCGGTAGGCGATGAGCTGGAATTCTACGGCACGCGCGTCAAGGTCGGGGGCAGTGAGGGCACGATGGTGTTCGATGTGTTGTTGGAAGGCAGCGCTTACGTCACCAGGCCGCCAGACACCGACAATGCGGTGGCCGGTCCCGCAGAAGAGACCATTGTCGCGACGGCTTTCAGGCGTGCGGCAGAAACGCCGGTCAGTGAGCCGAAAGCGGGCATTTTACGCTGGCAGTCGATGGTCGGGGCCGGCGTAGGATTGCTGCTGTTACTGTCATTTTTCCTGTTCAGTTCGAAGTCAATCCAGTTCGATGTGCAGCCGGCAGGTGCCGACGACATCAGCATCTCGGGCGGGTGGTTCAAGTTGCCGTTAGGCGATCGAATCCTGATGCGCGAGGGAACATACACCGTACAGGTGCAAAAAGAGGGTTACTACGACGTATCGCAAACGCTCCTGGTGGGCGATGAGCCGAGCAAGACCGTCGTCGTCGAAATGCGCAGACTGCCGGGGCAGCTTTCTGTCTTTACTGACCCGGAGGTGGCCGCTGTGGTTACGGTCGACGACTCGCGCGTGGGCACCGCACCTTTCGGACCGCTGGAGCTGGAACCAGGCACACATCTGGTGACGGTAAAAGCGGATCGCTATTTGCCGTTTGAGCAACGACTGCAGATTCGCGGACTCGGTTTGTACGAGGAGTTGCAGGTGCAGCTCGTGCCGATGTGGGCCAATGTTGAGATCTCGTCGTCGCCGTCGGGGGCGGCAGTCTTCAGGGGCAGAGAGAAAATCGGTGAAACCCCGCTGACCATGGAACTCGTCGAGGGGTCGCATTCCTTAAGCGTAATAAAAGACGGCTTCAAGGCCTGGGACGGTTCTGTCGAGACCGTTGCCAATGTCAGCCAGGTGCTGCCAACGGTTGAGCTCGAGGCCGCGAATGCACAGCTGCGTGTTTCATCAATTCCGCTCGGCGCTAATGTGACGATTAACGGGCGCTATCGCGGCCAGTCTCCGGTGACGATTGCGCTGTCGCCTGACATTGATTACGAGGTGGAATTGTCGAAAGCCGGCTACGGAAATACCTCGCGCAATGTGCGTCTTGGCGCCGCTGCGGCAGAAGAAATCACGATTGACATGACGGCGCGAGTGGGCGCGGTGACCGTTAAGGTGCTGCCAGAAGATGCGACGGTTTATGTTGACGGCCGGCCGCGCGGCAGTGGCACGATGACGCTTAATTTATCGTCGGCGCCGCATCAGCTCGAAGTAAAGAAGGAGGGCTACGCCAGTTTCGCCCGCAGTGTGACGCCGCGACCAGGATATCCGCAGACTATTCAGGTACGGCTGCTGTCGGACGCTGAAATAGAGGCGCGCAGCACGGCCAGAACCATGGTGACGTCTCAGGGACAGGAGCTTGTCAGGGTGGAACCGGGCGCACTGACCTTGGGCACGTCGCGTCGGGAACAAAGTCGCCGGGCAAATGAGGTACTTGTGCCGGTGCTTATCACAAAACCATTTTTCATCAGTGCCAGGGAAGTGAGCAATCGGGAGTACCGGAAATTTCGGCCCAATCATGACTCCGGTGCGGGTCTTCACGCATCACTGGCCGGAGATCTGAATCCAGTGGTCAGCGTGAGCTGGGATGGTGCTGTGGAATACCTCAATGCCATGAGCGTCGAAGAGGGCCTTACGCCAGCCTATGAAAAAGTGTTCGAGCGCTGGCAACCTGTGGCACCAACGCCTAACGGTTACAGGCTTCCGACCGAAGCGGAATGGGAGTGGGCGATCCGCTATCAGGGCAAGCCTAAAGCTTCCGTATTTCCCTGGGGAGACCGGATGCCGCCGCGGAACGATAGCGGCAACTATGCGGGTAAGTCATCAGCAGGACTCGTACCCTCCATCCTGCCCGGCTATGACGATGGCTACGCCTCCACCGCACCGGTCGGCAGCTTCCAGCCGAACTCGCTCGGTATCTATGATAGCGGTGGCAATGTGTCTGAATGGATTCAGGACTACTATTCTGTGCCGACGCCGGGGCAGACGGAGCCGTTAAGCGACCCGCAAGGGCCGACCCGTGGCACGAACCGGGTCATTCGCGGTTCGAGCTGGATGCATGCCGGGACCCTGGAGCTGCGCTACGGCTATCGCGACTTTGGCAACAACGGCCGGCCCGATGTTGGCTTCCGCGTCGCAAGAAATGTAGAGTAAAAACACGGACTTTTAGCCGTTTCTGCGGTCCAAGCAGAGACTATGAATGACACATGGGAAATTAATGTCTAAGCAGATTTTTGCACTCTTGATGCTGATGCTGCTGGCCGTTACCGGCTGGTCGCAGGAAACGCCTGCGCCGGAAACACCGGAACAAGCCGTGGAGAGCCCGGCAGCGGACGCTGCGGCGGGCGATGGCGAAGATGAACCGGACGACGTCGATTCCGAGGATAGCGATCTGGACTCCCAAACTTACGAAGAAGACGACGACGACTTTGTGCCCACGGAAGAAATTCCGGCTGATGAGCCGATCCCGTTTCCCTCCAACATCTGAGCACGAACACCGAGAGAAGACTGCATGAAGAAGAAAAATATTCCGATCGAGTTCGTTTACCAGCTGTTTGCCCTGATTATCGCCATCATTATCGTGCACGCGTTCTACGTGTCGATCGTCCGGCCGAATGCCACTGAAGTCATTGCGCAACAAGCGATTGATGCGGAGGATAATCCGGACTACGTGCGGGAGCGTTCTACCTGGGTGCTGATTAAAGATCTTGAGCAGGAGTCCTGCTTCATCCTGATGTTCTGGGCGCTTGCCATCATGGGCTACAAGGCGCGTGAAATTCTGCGCGAACGCAATCTTCTGGACATGGAGCTTGTACCGATCGCGGAAGGCATGCGTATTCTCCCGGAGGACACGCGGGAGTTCGCGCGCCAGGTGCAGGCGCTGCCCGCTGAGCGCCAACGCATGTTGTTACCGCGCGCACTTCTGAATGCCCTGAGACGATTTAGCTCGTCCAGAAATATTCAGGACGTTTCGACTAGCACGAATATCGTTTTCGAGTCAGAAGCCGACAGGCTCGAATCAGAACTTTCAATGATCCGATACATTTCCTGGGCGATTCCGTCCATAGGATTCATTGGCACCGTACGCGGTATCGGTGAGGCACTGGCGCAGGCAGACAAGGCGGTACAGGGAGACATTGCCGGCGTGACACAGAGCCTCGGTGTCGCCTTCAACTCGACTTTCATCGCGCTGTTGATCAGCATTTTCCTGATGTTTCTGGTTTATCAGCTGCAGTTGCTGCAGGAACGCCTGGTGTACGACAGTCAGACTTATCTGGATGAAAAACTGATCCGGCACCTGAAGAGCGACTAGCAGGATGGCAGAGTACCTCCTCCGGATCCTGTGCCGATGAGTCGGGCAGCGCTTCATCTGAATGATGCGGGCATCACGTTGTTCGATGGTAAGAAGATCTCTTATCGTCAACCGGGCTATGTTTATCTCGGGCGCCGAGAACTGATATCAGGAAATGATGCGTTTGCTCATTCTCGTATAGACCCGCGCCTGACGCAGCATCGCTTCTGGTCTGAGCTCAACACGGAGTCGCTTTCCGACAAACGCTTTGCGCATCTCAGCGCCGCTGATCTGGCAAGCAGGCAACTCGAACAACTGTGGGCGGCCGGTGGCAATGACGTCGACGAATTGATCGTTGCTGTGCCGCCTTACATGTCTGCGGCAAGCCTGGGTCTTTTTCTCGGTATCACGAAAGAACTGAATTTGCCTGTCGTGTCGCTGGTCGATGCTGCTGTGGCAGCAACGCGTCGAGAGTACAAGAGCGCTGTACCGGTACATGTTGATATTAGTTTGCATCGTGCCACGCTGACGAGGATGTCTCAGCCGGGGCTGGCGCAGGTGGACCGTAGTGAAGTCATCGAGAACGCCGGCGTTCATGCGCTGACAGATATCTGGCTGAAGACTATCGCTGATGCCTTTGTGCAGCAGTCAAGGTTCGATCCTCTTCACACGGCAGAGACCGAACAGATGCTGGCGTCGCGCCTGGCAGCGTGGCTTGGTGAGGCAGCCCGCGAGCAAACGGTGGCAATGCAGCTCTCCAGCGGTGGCAGGCAATATGAAGCAGAAGTCGAATCACTGGCGCTGATCGGTGCCGCCGCGCCGGTTTACCAACAGATTGCCAGCAAATTGCGTTCGCTGTATCGCGCAGAGGACCGGCCGGCAGTACAGGTGTCCGACCGGGTAGCAAGGCTGCCAGGTCTCGCTGATATGCTCAAGGCGAGGGTTGGCGGTGAGATCTTCGTCCTGGAACCGGGCGCAACGGCGCGCGGTGCCCTGGCCCGCTGCCGTGGGGCGTCAGATGCGGCAGGGCAGATTACCCTGTCCCGTCAGCTACCCTGGGATCAGGTCGCACTGGATATCGGAGAGCACCTCCAGAATGCGCGTCATGTCGGCGTCCCGACCCACCTGCTGTTTGGTCACGTTGCCCATGCCATAGGGAATTCCCCGCTGGTCTTGGGGTCTGAGAGTAATGGTGACGCGCGTTTTCTGCCTCTGGCGGCCGATATGCCCGGCGTGTCGCGCCGACATTGTTCGGTTCGTGGCTCCAACGGCCAGTGTGTACTTGAGGATCACAGCCGCTACGGCACATTTCTGAACGGCCATCGAATCGACAATTCGGCCGTTCTTCAGGCGGGAGATGTCGTGCGCATAGGCTCACCCGGTTTCGAATTTCAGTTGATCACCACGGATATCGAGAATGGCTAGACGCCGGCGACAAATGGAAGTGTTCAGTATGGCCTTCCTCGACTGCATGAGTTGCGGTTTCGGCGCGGTGATCCTGTTTTTCATGATCATCAATTCACAGGTCATCCACGAATCGGAAACGCCGCCGGAGCAATCCAAAGCGGAAACTGTGAAGCTGGAGTTTGAAATCCTCGATCAGCGCAAGAATCTCGTGCTGGCGAGGAATACGATGGATGATTTGCAGGATGAGCAGGCGCGAGCGAAAGATCGCATTGCACAGATCATCGCCCTGATCGAGAAGCTGAAAGTGGAATTGGTCAAGCACGACTCCACGACGCTCGCGAAAATTGAGCGGGTGGAGAAACTGCAATCTGACATCGAATCACTGGAGGAAGAAAAGAAGCGCCTGCTGGCACTGGAACAGGAACGGGAGGGCGAGGGCACGCGGGTGCGTACCTTCATCGGGGATGGCGACCGTCAGTATCTCACCGGTCTTAAGGTCGGCGGCGATCGAATTCTGGTGCTTGTTGACGCTTCCGCGAGCATGCTGGATCGCAAGATCGTCAATATTCTTCGCCGCCGTAATATGTCGGATGACAGCAAGTTGCGGTCACTCAAGTGGCGTCAGGCAGTGGCAACGGTTGACTGGCTGTCAGCGCAATTTCCGCCGGCAAGCAAGTTTCAGATCTATACCTTCAACAACGAGGCGAAGCCGGTACTTGATGGCAGCGAGAATGTGTGGCTGGAAGTCGGCGACGGGTCGCAGCTCGACGAAGCGATCCGCAAGCTAAGGCGTACGATTCCGGCGGAAGGTACCAACATGAAGGCGGCTTACGAGGTCATCAAAAGTCTTAACCCGGCACCGGATAATGTCATTCTGCTGGTGGACGGACTGCCTACCATGGACGCACCTGACGCAGCGCGCGGCATGGTTACCGGTGCAGAACGCCTGCGTTACCATTACGCTGCGATCGACACAATACCGAGTGGTGTCACGATGAACGTTTTGCTCTATCCCATGGAAGGCGATTATCAGGCCTCTATCGCCTACTGGCTGCTTGCCTATCAGACCGGCGGCTCGTACATGAGTGTCAGCAAGGACTGGCCGTAAGATATGGCTAAGAAACGCCGCAACGTAGAAGCATTCAGCCTGTCGTTTCTCGACTGCATTTGCTGCGGCTTTGGCGCCATTATTCTGCTCCTGGTGTTAAGCAAGATTTACGAGCCAGTCATCCTGGAAAAAACGGACGCTGATCTGCAACAGCTCATCGCAAAGCTTCAGGAAGAACTGTTCGACATTCGTGGTGAAACGCTGGTCGTCAATCGCGCGCTCGGCAAAGTGCAAACGGAAACTTCGGAAACGAGGATGCGACTGACCACCCTGCAGAAAGAGCTGAACACTATCCAGGGGCAGTTCGATCTGATCAACACGGACGACCCGCTACTCAATCTTGATGAGGGCGAGCTGCGCGCTGCCAGACAGCGGCTTACCGAAGAGATGCTGAATCTCGCGCCCTTCCGCAGAACCCCTGACGACGCCGTCGGCGGTATTCCGGTGGATAGTGAATACATTATCTTCGTCATCGATACGTCCGGCAGCATGCAAGCCAAATGGGGCTGGGCGGAAGAGAAGCTGTCACAGGTGCTCGACGTCTATCCACAGGTTAAGGGCCTGCAGATCATGAATGACAATGGGCGCTACATGTTCGAACACTACGGCGGCACCTGGATCAAAGACACGCCGGAAATTCGGCAGGCAATCAAGAATCAGATGCGACAGTGGGCGCCATTCAGCGACAGCGATCCCTCAGACGGAATAGCCTATGCGATTCAGACATTCTGGGCGCCCGACAAGAAAATCAGTATTTATGTACTGGGCGACGAGTTTCAGGGCAATTCAATGGAAGCGGTGCTGACGCAAATCGACAGCATTAATATCGAGGATGAAAACGGCGATCGGCGGGTACGCATTCACGCCATCGGCTTTCCTTATAATTTTAGTGGCACGCCCCCCACGAGTTCACAGCGCTTTGCGGGACTGATGCGGGTGCTTTGCGAACGCAATGGCGGGACATTTGTTGCCCTGACGGAACGCAATCGTTAGCACCCCTCGTACCCGCCCTGCGTCGGGCTTGCGCGGTCGTTCGCTAAACGATGCTTAGCCACAATGCCGAAATTTGTGACGAAATCTTTGTTATTGCAGGGTATCCTCTCACTCACCAAAAAGATGTTTCTGCCGCGCAGAAATTCGTTAACATTTGCTGAACAAAGTCCATAGGGAGATTCGCATGGGGGCGGGCGTCAGTTGGCCGAAAAAAACCCGCGAGCTGCACAGTCATCATTTTGACTCCACTGTCTGGAATGATTTTGTGTTTCGCGACGACGACATCATTATCGCTACCTATGCAAAAGCGGGCACGACGTGGATGCAGCAAATCATTTCGCAGCTGCTGTTCGACGGCGATCCGGACCTTGAGGTAGCAGAAATGTCTCCGTGGCTCGACCTGCGCGTGCCGCCCAAAGAGGCGAAGCTGGCAGCGGTTGAAGCTCAGATACACCGCCGCTTTTTGAAAACTCATTTGCCGGTCGATGCGCTTCGATTTTCACCTCAGGCCAAATATATCTATATCGGGCGCGACGGCCGGGACGTCGTATGGAGCCTTTACAATCATCATGCCAATGCTAATCAACTGTGGTATGAGTTGTTGAACGACACGCCCGGTCGGGTCGGTCCGCCCATAGACCGTCCACCTGACGACATTCTGGATTACTGGAACGATTGGCTGGCAAGGGACGGCTATCCTTTCTGGTCGCTGTGGGAAAACTTAGGTTCATGGTGGGAGATACGGAATCTGCCAAACGTAAAGTTGCTTCACTATGCTGATCTGAAAAACGATATGCCAGGCGAAATAAGGGGCATTGCCGACTTTCTTGATATCCCCGTGAGAGAGGAAAACTGGCATGCAATTCTTCGTCATTGCTCCTTCGACTGGATGAAAAGCAATGCCACCAAAAGCACGCCGCTCGGGGGCGCAATCTGGGATGCCGGTGCCCAGGTCTTTATCAACAAAGGTAAGAACGGCCGATGGAAAGATGTTCTTGGCAGCGATGAATCAGCTGCTTATGAAAGTCTGGCAGTCGACAAACTTGGTCAGGATTGTGCGCATTGGCTGGCGACGGGCGAGCTGACAGCGTAATCAAGCTGTTCACCGCAATACTTAGGCAATAAAACTTATGTACAGTGCATCGTTTATTTGGGAGCCAGGCACCTACGACGACGAATTTCATCGTCTGAACGATGCTATCGATGAGGTGGCGAAATCATTGCCCGGGTATCTTGGCGTCGATGCATGGCGGTCGGCGGACGGATTGAGAAACAATGCTATCTATTACTGGGATTCTCTGGATACGCTGCGTACCTTTTCAACGCACCCAAGCCACCTGGAAGCAAAGCGGAAATACGCAAACTGGTACAAGGGCTATCACATTGTCATTTCAGAAGTGCTGCGCTCCTACGGGGACAGCGCATTCCCGCATATCACGCCGAGTAATAATCGCACCCCGCGTTAGTCATCCAGCGCTGGAAATTACGGTAAAATGAGCGCTCTGAACACCGCGTCGCCGCCGAAGCATTTTTACATCAGCGCCGAAGAAATAAACAAAACCCGCCGTGCGCCGTTCCTTCCGGTGCTGCTGATCCTGGCTATGGCTGCCATGTTCGGATTCGACGCCAGCAAATCCCAACCCTTGCACTTCCTGATGGTTTTTTTCGTCGCGATACTGTTTTCCATCGCTGTCGTTTCGATCGGGCTTCACGGTGCCAGGCGTCAGGTGGACGAATATAAAAAGTGTCGCCTGACGATCGGCGCGGATAGCATTACATGGTCAGCGGCGGGGGGAGATACTACGCTGTCGCGGTCGACCATCATCAGTGCGACAGCGACAATAGCGCGGGGCAAGGTTCGGGTTATTCAGTTAAGTCTTGCGGATGGCTCGCAGCGAACGCTGGAAGCGTACGACGATATGGATGGCCTGTTCCAATTGCTTCGTCGGGTAGATTGATCGTCCTATCAATTGCCGCGGCAATGGACGCCACAATTCGCCACAATTGATCGCAGCCCTGACATCTCGCTGCCCGGCGCTGAGCCCACCGCCAGCGCTTAATTGACTTCGAAGACGGCCCATCTGGGCCATCGCATTTCGGAGGATAGGAAGATGATCAGAACAGCCTTAGTAGTCGCAGTCGCGACCTGTGTTGCCAGCCTGCCGGCTCTTGCCGAGGATTCATCCAGTGCCGAGAACACCGGCGTAGGATTGGGGCTTATCCTCGGCGGCGTTGCCGGAGGACCAGTGGGCGCTATTGTCGGCGCAGCGTTCGGAGCGAAAGTGGGAGACGAGTTTCAGGAGCGCAATGAACACGTCGATTCGCTGGCCGCTTCGCTTAATGCTACGGAGCAGCAAGTTGCTGCGCTGGAAAAAGATATCCTGTCTCTGAACGGCGAGCTCCGCTTGCGTGACGGTGAATTGCAGCTGGCCCGCAGTCAGGCGAGGCCGGAGATGCTCTCGCTGCTGCAGGCCGGTATTGCGATGGACCTGCTGTTCCGTACCGACGAAGACACGTTGGCCCACGCGACCGGCGGGAAACTGCAACAGCTTGCTCAAAGTCTGACGAATAACCCGGATATCCGCATCCGTCTAGACGGATTTGCCGATGAACGCGGCGACGCCGATTACAATCAAGCCCTCTCCGCGCGTCGCGCAGCCCACGTCAGAGATATCCTTGTTGCCAACGGCGTTCCGGCATCAAGGATAAGCGTCAATGCACTGGGAGAATCAGCGGCGGTCGAGCAAACGAACGACAGCTTTGCGCTCGAACGTCGCGTCGCGCTCACACTTTATGTCGGTGACATTCCGTCCTTCGCCAGCAATCCCAAGTAACGATCGACCACTCCGCGACTCCACAGTGAGTCTCCGCCTGCCCGGTGCTGCGCAGAAATGCACAGCACCGGGCTTTTTAACCAAAGCGACGTAGCGTTGAACGCCTGACGTTGCCAGTGACACCCTGAGGTCTTATAGTCTGCCGCTCGTTAAATCCAGAGTATCGTTGATGAGCGAATTGACCACCCGTAAATGCCGGCCTTGCGAAGGAGATGTCGAACCGCTCGGAAAGGTCGAGGCCGAAAAGCTCATGGATCAGTTGCACGAAGACTGGTCACTCAGTCGCGACGGGAAACATATCGAGCGTGCCTTTCTTTTCAAAGCCTATTCAAGGTCAATCGCGTTTGCCAACGTCGTAGCGTGGGTGGCCACTGTCGAAGGCCATCATCCGGTGATGACCGTGCACTATGGCAAGGTTGAAATTACCTACAATACTCATTCAATCGGCGGGTTGTCAGAGAACGATTTCATCTGTGCCGCCAAAATCGATCAGTTTGCAGAGCAGTAAAACCATGATAAGTATCAATGACATCCGGCAGGCGGCAGAACGTCTCACTGCCATCGTCGTTCGAACACCACTCATCTCATCGTCCGCGCTGGACGAGCGGTGTGGCGGCAAAATCCTGCTGAAAGCGGAGAACCTGCAACGCATTGGTTCTTTCAAGATTCGTGGTGCGTACAACCTTCTGAGCCAGCTCTCACCCCAGCAGGCGGCGCGAGGCGTGGTGGCGTTCTCCTCGGGCAATCACGCGCAGGCTGTCGCTGCTGCCGGCACCATGCTCGGCATTGAAACCACGATCGTCATGCCGGAAGACGCGCCGCGCTTCAAGATCGAGAACACGCAGAAGCTTGGTGGCAAAACGATTCTTTACGACCGTTACACCAAGGATCGCGCCGTAATAGCGAAAGAGTTGGCGGACGAGCGCGGTTGTGAACTCGTACCGTCCTACGATCACGAACGCATTATGGCAGGGCAGGGAACGGTGGGAATTGAGATTGCAGAACAATGCTCAGAACTCGGACTAGCGGCGGACCAGCTCCTGATAAATTGCAGCGGTGGCGGCTTGACAGCGGGGTGTGCTGTGGCCATGCACGCGCTTTCTCCCAAAACCGGCATTTATCCCGTGGAGCCCGAGGCGTTCGACGACACTCGTCGCTCGCTGTTGTCGGGGAATCTGGAGTTAAACGATCCGGATGCGCGAAGTATATGTGATGCACTTATGGTGTCGCCGCCCGGCACGCTGACGTTTGCCGTCAACCGAGAACTGGTGGAGCCCGGGCTCACGGTATCGGACGACGAAGTTCGCGAGGCGATACGTTTCGCATACCGTGAGTTGAAGCTTGTTGTCGAACCAGGCGGCGCCGCAACTCTGGCGGCAGTGCTTTCCGGAAAAATTGACACGCGCGAGAAGACGACGGTGGTTATCCTGAGTGGCGGCAATATCGACACGGAGCTCTTTCGTGCGATTCTTGACAGCAGCGGTTAAGGTTTTCTGTTCCTTGCGGATTGACCAGCGTTTAACCGGACAAAACGCCTGACTTTCGAAACATCGCGACATTGGGCAAATGCTCGATGATGCTGCTTTCGCCCGTACGAAAGCGCCGTTCCTGCCAGTCGTCTAACCAGTTCGTCACTTTCTCGAGTTCGAGCAAATCTTTCTTCACTTTGTACGGCTGCATCTCGCAGATACCGATTCCTTCTTCTGCAGCGTGCACGAAGTTCTGACTGTCGCGCATGATGGCTATTACGGGTATGCCAAGTGAGTTGAGAAATCGCATCAGTTTGTCGAAGCTACGCGTGTTTTGTCGCGTACGGTTGGCGACAACGGCCAGTTTTTTATCGCGCCTGTCGATTTTGGCGACCAGCAACAGGTCAGCAATACAGCGCGATGCTGCATGAATGTCGATGGACGATGGCAGCACGGGTACGAGCACACTACTGGCATCTCGCGTGACTTCACGCAGATCGTCGTGCGTCAGACTGGCAGGAGAATCGACGATGAGGGTCATCGTGTCGTGGGGGATGCGCAACTGCCAGCTGCGTGTCGCCTGCATGCTGCTCTTGAAAGCGGCAATACCGTGGATTTCCGCTTTGTTCGCCGACCGGCGCTCCAGCCAGGTCATTGAGGACCCCTGGGGATCGCAGTCCATGAGCGCTGGCACCGGGCCGCGATTCGCGTAGTAGGCAGCGAGATTGGTCGACAGCGTCGTCTTGCCGCAACCGCCTTTCGGGTTGATAACGACTATCTTGTTCAAGTCCTGGCGGGTCGGGTTGCTCAGCATTGTCTCGGGATCGATGGCTGCCCTGTTCAGGGTGAGAAATTCTTGCCACGCGCTATGGCATGGCGCTATTCACACACTCTGGGATATTTGTGCCGTCACTTCTTTGCGCCGGTTCACATAATCTTTGCTTGCCAGGGAATGGCGGCTGCAGAACAGTCAGGCGCGACGGCGCTTTGCGTGGCGCGCCGGGGAAGTGGCGCTGCCGGGTGAAACGGTTGCTGCGGCTGATGCCGCAGCAACCCGAAGTTATCTACATAGCCGGCTTGCGAAGTTTCAGCAGGAAGCGGTCCGTATTGCCGCGAAGTCCTTCGGAGAAAACGCCCTGTGTATGATCGTCGTTCGGATTCGCTAAAAGCTTGCTGTCTCCCTCCACGACGAAGCCGGCGTTTTCAGCAAGCTCAATCGCGATTGCCTTGTCAATACGGTGCAAGCCCTTATTGTCGCCATCAGCATTACCGGCATGATCAATGACGCCGAAAACACCACCGGGAACCAGCGCGCCATAAACGGCTGCCATCATTTGCGCTGCTGCTTCCGGTGATTCCATGTAATAGGCATCGTGAAAGTTGAGCGCCGACAGCGCGGCATCGTATGTTTCATTTTCTTCGGCAAGATCGTCCCAGCTGGCGTCCATCTTCTCGACATTGACCAGTCGGTCGCTTATACGAGCTTCCAGTTCCTTGCCCATCGCACCTTCCCTGAATGCAAGTAACCACGGCGGATTCTGCGCAGTAACCGTCCCGTCCTCTCCGACGGCCAGGGACAAAACTTCTGTGTACCAACCACCCGCGGCCATGAGGTCGATGACGTCCATGCCGGGTTCGATTTCCAGAAACTCAAGCACCTGGGCCGGCTTTCGGCCAGCATCGCGCGCCCGGTCTTCGGCGGATCGCGATTCATTGGCAAGCACGGTGCTGAGGTTCTGTCTGGCCGCCGCAGGTTCTGGCATCGTCGCGGCGGGCTTCGAGGCGGTCGGTTCCGATGCGCCCGGCATCGAGTCGCGTTCGGCCTGGCCACAGGCAGCCACGCTAAGGGTGGCAGCCATGATGAATACTGACAGCAATTTGCGAATCATTTTTTTCTCCAGTACGAATGTAAGTCGGTGCCCAACGGCCAGAATAGCGCCGATACGTTGCCGCAACAACGGGAAACATAGTCAGGACTTGTCCGGATACGCTTCCCAGACCGGTATGTCATCGTCTGTGCACGACCACGGCGCCCTCGAGCCCCAGAATATACGACCGGTGGGCATCAAAGGCGGTTCGCTGTCCAGCGATCCCGCCGGAATGACGGCGATGCCGAGATCGGCTGCTACACGCGGCATCGGACTGCCGCATTTGGAGCAAAAAACGCTGGCGAAGCGCTGAGCGTCGGGCACCTTGTATATAGCCAAAAGTTCTTTGCCAGCGAGCCAGTCGGCCCTTGCGGGTTTCAAGAGGATGTTGCTGGCATGACCCGTGCCGGTGGATTTACGGCAACGTCGGCAATGGCAGTGATTGAACGCGAACGGCTCTCCGATGATGCAATATTTCACACTGCCACAAATGCAGCTACCTTGAAATTCGCTGGATGCCATTACATTCTCCGCAGTGCCCTGGCCGCTGACCGGCGCGCTAAAACATCTCACTCGGTCCCGGCAGATCGTCCGAGGGCTCGTCTCGCGCCACGATAAAGTCACCGGTAATCATTTTGCGATAACTCTGGCCCGGTCCGACCATGGGGTATACGCCTGCATTGGGATCGATGATGACCTCTAAAAACGCCGGGCCCGGAAAGCGGATGAATTCAGTGACGACTGCGCTGATGTCATCTTTTTTATCCAGACGTTTTGCGAATTCGAAGCCATCGGCCTCTGCCGTGCGTACGAAGTCCTTGCGGTGCAAAGACTTGTCGCTCCCCGACATGCGCCCCTGGTAGAACAGGTTTTGCCACTGGCGCACCATGCCGTCGCCGAAATTATTGAATACCACTACCTTGACCGGTAAGCCATATGTCGTTGCAGTCTCAAGCTCACCGATATTCATGCGCATGCTGCCGTCTCCATCGATATCAATGACGAGTCTGCCAGGATGCGCGAACTGCGCACCGATAGCGGCGGGCAGACCAAAGCCCATCGTGCCCATGCTGCCCGAGGTCAGCCACAATCGGGGCTCGCGAAAATCAAAATACTGTGCCGCCCACATCTGGTGCTGCCCGACGCCGGTAGAGATGATTGCTTCACCCCCGGTCAGACGATTGATTTCCTCAATCACGGCGTAGGGTTGGATCAGTTCGCTGTCGCGATCGTAGTTCAGCCGGTGCACGTCCTTGAGCTCAGCAATGCTGTCGTGCCAGCGACTGTAATCCTTGCTGAAGCCGACCCGCTTGCCATAGTTCAAAAGGTCGTCCAGATCGCGAGCCAGCAGGCCAACGTGATGCCAGGTCACCCGTTTTACTTTGCCGATTTCCGAGACGTCCACGTCGAAATGCGCAATATCCCTGGCATTCGGGGCGAAGTTAGCCGGATCACCCGCGACACGATCATCAAATCGGGCGCCGATGGCAATGAGGAAATCACAGTCCTCGACCGCGTAATTGGCGAATGCCATACCGTGCATGCCAAGCATATGCAGCGACAATGGATGTTTGGTATCACTCGCACCCAGCGCCATCAGTGTTGTTGTGACGGGTATTCCATAGGCGCTGGCCAAATGCCGCATCTGCTTGCTGGCGTTAGCGTTGATCACGCCACCACCCGCATAGATCAGTGGCCGTTCGGCTGCAGCAAGCATTTTATAGAAACGCTCGCAGGCGTCATTACTCAGTTGATTGTCGACGACCGCCTGCAGACGGCTCCGATAACCCTGCAGGGGAAGCATGCCATGTCCTTTGAATTCGCCCTCCCAGTTTTGTACGTCTTTGGGAATGTCGATGACCACCGGTCCCGGGCGGCCCGTGCGGGCGATATCGAAGGCTGTTCTGACCGTCGCTTCGAGTTGCGACGCATCCGTAATCAGAAATACGTGCTTTGCAACGGCTCCCATGATGGCTGAAACCGGCGCTTCCTGAAATGCGTCTGTGCCTATCGCGTTACTGGGAACCTGGCCGCAGATAACGACTATGGGCACTGAATCAGCCATGCAATCACGGACGGGGGTTACCGTATTCGTTGCGCCGGGGCCGGAGGTCACCATGACGACGCCGACCTTTCCGCTGGCACGGGCGAAACCCGCAGCCATAAAGCCGGCGCCCTGCTCATTTGCCGGCACAATCAGCGACATCGGTGACTTGCCATCCGGCGTACGATTGGCGTCGTTGTAACGGAAAACCGCGTCGTACGTCGGAAGAATGGCGCCGCCGCTATAACCGAAAATCGTGCTGACGTTTTCGTCCGCCAGAACCTGAACAACAATGTCCGCGCCACTCATGCGGATGCCGGCAAGCGGATGTTCCTCGCCGGGAATACAGGTCTGCTGGGTAGCCATCGCAGTTTCTAAGAATCAAATGTAAGTAGCGGATTTCAGTCGAGTGTTTACTATATTTTATTGCATTGCAATACTGAGGGAACTGGGCGAACATCGCCGGGTAACTCGCCTGTGATAGTTTCACGCGAATTCACACACCGACCACCAGAGTCCGGACAGCGATGCGACATGTAATTTCGGTGCTGCTGCAGAACGAAGTAGGCGCCCTTACTCGAATGACCGGGCTTTTTTCAAGTCGTGGTTACAACATCGAGACTCTCAATGTTGCGCCCACTGATGATCCGCAGGTGTCGCGGGTCACACTGGTCATCTCGGGGTCGGATGCGGCGATCGCCCAGCTCAATACTCAGCTTGCCAAACTCGTTGATGTCCTCAACATTCACGACATGACGCTAGGTGAACACTTTGAACGAGAACTGGCCATACTGAAACTGAAACTGCAAACGGGTGGCTATGCCAGAATTGCGACGGTCGCGAAAAAATATGGCGCCGAAGTACTCGACGATGCGCAAATAAGTTGCACCTTGCAGCTTACGGGGAAACCAGCCGAGATCGACGCCTTCATCAACGAGGTACTGGCCATTGGCAGTGTGTCTGCCCTCGCACGCAGCGGCAGCGTGGCGGTGTCTAAAGGGGAAGTCACGTTGTCATCCTATGCACGGCATCATCGACTGACAGGATAGTCCCTGCCGTGTCAGCACCTGCATTTAAAGATCTGCGCCGTCTGGTGATCAAGATCGGATCTTCCCTGCTCATTGATGAAGCGGGCAACCTCGATCGCGACTGGCTTAGTAATCTGGCCGATGACATTGCGGCCCTGCGAGAGAACGGCCATCAGCTGTTGCTAGTTTCGTCCGGTGCCGTCGCCGTCGGCAGCCGCATCCTCGGGATGGATTTACGGCGTGCCCGGCTCGAAGGGTTGCAGGCTGCAGCAGCAGCCGGCCAGGTGCAGCTCGTCCACGCCTATCAGGAAGCACTGGCGCGCCACGGGATTAAAGTCGCGCAGGTGTTACTGACGCCCGATGATACCGAGATCAAGCGGCGGTTCCTGAATGCACGGGGCACGCTGGAGACACTGCTGGAGCACGATGTCGTTACGGTCATCAATGAAAACGATACGGTGTCCACCGATGAGCTTCGCTACGGCGACAACGACAGACTCGCTGCGCGCGTGGCACAGACGGTAATGGCCGACGGGCTTATTTTACTGTCTGACGTCGATGGCTTATACGCTAGCGATCCGCGCATCGACGCTGAAGCGACGCATTTGCCGCTCGTCACGACTATCAAGGATGAGCATATGGATATGGCGGGCGCTTCGCGTTCTGCTGTGGGCAGCGGCGGCATGCGTACGAAATTGCTGGCAGCGCGCATTGCAACACAGGCCGGCTGTGCCACGGTGGTGGCGAGCGGTGCTATCGCGCATCCTTTGGCGGCCTTGTTCAGTGGTGGCCGTCACACCATTTTCACAGCGGCGAAGACGCCCGCAGCGGCACGCAAACAATGGTTGGCGGGAATACTCGACATCCGCGGCAGGTTGCAGCTGGACGACGGTGCCGTTGCCGCTTTACTGCGAGGAAGCAGTCTGCTGCCGGTTGGCGTCATGGGCGTGAGTGGTGCGTTCACACGCGGCGACGCGGTGTCGCTGGATGCCGCCAATGGCCAGGAGCTCGGGCGCGGCCTGGCGGCTTATTCCAGCGCCGAGGCTGCGGTCATCAAGGGCTGCCATTCAGCGCAGATTGAAACCATTCTCGGCTATCGCGGCAGATCAGTGATGGTCCACCGCGACGATATGGTGTTGTTCGACCGATGACAGCAGAGACGTATCCTGCCGCCGAGCTGGCGGCGCTGATGGACGCGATGGGGCGCGACGCCAGGCGTGCTGCGCGGGCGCTGTCACGCAGTGCCATCAGTGAGCGAAATGCTGCGCTTACTGCCGCTGCCGCTGCCATTCGCGCACAAGCAGCCGACATCCTGCTGGCCAATGGCAAAGATATGGAATCCGCCGCGATACGGAACATCTCGGCGGCCATGCTGGACCGGCTTGCACTGACGCCGGAACGTATCGAGGCCGTGGCGGTCAGTCTGGAAACGGTTGCTGCCTTAGCCGATCCACTTGGCCGAATCCTGTCGGAATGGACACGCCCTAACGGCTTGTTGATCCAGCGAGTCAGCGTGCCACTCGGTGTTATCGGAATTATTTATGAAAGCCGGCCTAACGTGACGGCGGACGCGGCGGCTCTCTGCCTCAAGTCCGGCAATGCGGTCATTCTGCGCGGCGGCTCGGAAAGCTACCATTCGAACAGGGCGATCCACCGATGCCTGGTGACGGGTCTCTCGAAGGCAGGCATCGCTGCCACGGCCGTGCAAATGATCCCCACCCGGGACCGTGCTGCCGTCGGTTACTTGCTCTCCTCTATGCGCGCATTCGTGGACGTCGTTGTTCCGCGGGGCGGCAAAAGCCTCATTCGTCGCGTTCAGGAGGAAGCGCGGGTGCCGGTTATCGGCCATCTGGAGGGTATCTGCCACGTCTATCTGCACGAATCGGCAGACGCAGAAATGGCTGTTGAAATTACCCGCAACGCGAAAATGCGCCGGACCGGCATTTGCGGTGCAGCAGAGACCTTGCTGGTCGACAGGGCGTGTGCGGAACAACTGCTGCCGCAGGTTTGTGCAGCACTTGCCGCGATGGATTGTGAGTTGCGCGGTGACGCTGCTGTGCGGCAAATTGTCGCCGGCGTCAGTCCGGCCAGCGAGGCCGACTGGTCGACCGAATATCTGGATGCGATTCTTGCTATCCGCGTTGTCGCCGGCATGGAAGAAGCGATGGAGCACATCGCGCACTACGGTTCCGGCCACACAGAATGTATTGTCGCTGCTGATGACGCGGCTGCCCAACGGTTCCTGCAAAACGTCGACAGTGCGATTATTCTGCATAACGCATCGACGCAGTACGCAGACGGTGGTGAGTTCGGCATGGGCGCGGAGATCGGAATCGCCACAGATCGCGTTCACGCTCGGGGGCCGGTTGGTGCCGAACAATTGACCAGCTATAAATACATTGTCAGAGGTTCCGGACAGATCCGGCCCTGATCAATGTCGCCCCGTCGTCCATCGTTGAGTTTTCCCGCATTGGCAGGTGCCAGGCTGTGACGAAACGATTCGACATTGCGGTCATTGGCGGCGGTATTAACGGCGCGGGCATTGCGCGCGATGCTGCACTACGCGGTCTCAAGGTAATCCTGCTGGAGCAGCATGATTTTGCAGGCGGCACCACCAGCTGGTCCAGCCGTTTGATTCACGGCGGGTTGCGCTATCTTGAGCATGGTGAAATCCCGCTGGTCTTCGAATCGCTGCACGAGCGTCGTCGTCTGCGTCGTCTCGCACCACACCTGGTGACCCGGCTCAAGCTCACTATCCCCGTCTATGAGGACAGTCGTCGCGGCAAGTTTCTCATCAGGCTTGGCATGATCGCGTACGACCTTCTATCCATGGGAAAGCGAACGCCCTGGCACCGCATGCTCAGTCGCGAAACGTTACTGCGCGAACAGCCCGGGTTGCTCGCAAACGGGCTGGTCGGTGGCGCCGAATATTACGATGCACAAGTTACGTATGCAGAACGGCTGGTGCTGGAGAATATCGTCGCTGCGAGCAACGCGGGTGCGGCAGTCAGAAACTACAGTCCGGTAACCGGCATTAAGGTAGACAACGCCGCCACACACAAGCTGCAGTTCCAGGATTCCAAGAGTGGCGAGCCATGTGAAATTGCTGCAGACATCATCGTCAATGCAACGGGACCCTGGGTTGATCGCGTGCTCGCCAAGGTCGACTGCGAGATGCCCCAGCTTATGGGCGGTACCAAGGGCAGCCATATCATCGTTGGCTCGTTTCCCGCTGCGCCGTCGACCGCATTCTATGTAGAAGCGAAGTCGGACGGGCGTCCATTCTTCATTATCCCATGGAACAGGCAATACCTCATCGGCACAACCGACATACGCTTTGACGGAAATCCGGGAGATATCCGCGCCAGCACCGAAGAAATTCAATATTTGCTTAAGGAAACCAACCGTATATTCCCCTCGGCCGAACTTACGGCACGGGACATCCACTTTGCTTACGCTGGCGTACGTCCACTGCCACGTCGGGAGAAAGGGCCTGAATCGGCCATCACGCGAAAACACATCATATTCGAACATCAGGATCGCGCACGCGGGCTTCTGTCTGTTGTCGGTGGAAAATTGACGACGTATCGCAATTTGGCCGAGCAGGTTGTGAATATTGCGGAGAGGCAGATGGGACGGCGTGCCGGCGACTGTCGAACGCGTAACCAGCCTTTACCAGGTGCAGTCGATATCGAAGCAACCGCTGAGACACTGGCCTCGGCAGCGATCCCGGCTGACTGCGCTGCGCGACTTCTGAGTATCTACGGCAGTCGGTCTGTGGGCATTGTGGCGATGGCGAAAGAAAGCGGCGCAGAAAAATTTCTGGACGACGATCAGACTGTGCTCGCGGCCGAAGTCGGTCACGCTTTGCGTAATGAGTTTGCCGTCACACTTGTTGATCTCGTGCACCGTCGCATGATGGTCGGTCTGTCGGCAGATCAGGGCAAAGGCGTCGCTGATAAGATTGCAAAGCTTGCGGCTGCGGAGAAGGGTTGGAGCAACGCCCGACTGGCGCAGGAATGTGCGGCACTCACTGTCTACAACGCACGCTTCAGACCGGACTGAAGGCACGCGTCTTGTCTGGGCCCGAGATTCAGACGACCACTATTTTTTGCTGTCGACAATAAACTGCGGCCCGCTTTTTCCAAACACGTGTTTCGTAAAAATACCGTAGACGTGGCCGCAGTCGTCACAATGCGCGACGTAGAACCATGCCCGGCGTTCTCGCGATACTTCCGTGCTGGGGGTAGAGACAATCTTGTCGATGCCGCTGGTCGCACAAATCGGGCATTTTGGGCCGGCCATATTGCTTCTCGCTGCCATTCTTGCGCTGAACCCGATGCGCTCGGGTATGTCGGCCGATACTATAGCAAACCGACGTTGCTCCGATCGATACAGGGCCCTTGCCGATGAAATTGAAAAACTCCCGCCTTTGTTCCGCCCTCCTGTTGTTGGCAGCCGGCAGCGCGCTTGCGGCGCAGCAGGCTGCGGAACCACTGCCAGCAACCGACAGACCGCGCATTGGTCTCGTTCTGGGCGGGGGAGGCGCCCGTGGTGCGGCGCACATCGGTGTGCTAAAGGAGCTGGAAAGACTCCGTGTACCAATAGACGCAATCGCGGGCACCAGCATGGGTGCCATCGTCGGCAGTCTGTACGCGTCCGGCAGGTCTCCGGCCGAACTAGAGCAGCTGATCGCGGACATCGACTGGACAGATGCCTTCGTCGACACGGCAAAACGTCGCGAGCTTTCCTTTCGCCGTAAGCAGGATGACGCGGCGTTTCCCGTTAAACTTGAACTCGGCCTGAAAGATGGTGATCTGGTGCTGCCGCGAGGACTCATTCAGGCACAAAAGTTACAGCTGATCCTGCGGGACAATTTATTGCACGTCTCGGGGATACGCGACTTTGATGATCTGCCGACACCGTTTCGCGCGGTGGCCTCTGACATTGAAACCGGCGAAGCCTATGTCATGTCCAGTGGTGATCTTGCGCTGGCGGCGCGCGCAAGCATGTCAGCACCGGGAGTTTTCT
Organism: Woeseiaceae bacterium; assembly: GCA_037968735.1. Classification (GTDB taxonomy): domain Bacteria; phylum Pseudomonadota; class Gammaproteobacteria; order Steroidobacterales; family Woeseiaceae; genus SZUA-117. Next base: position 25,666 of record JBBKWC010000023.1, read on the forward strand.
CACCCGTCACCGTCGACGGACATACACTCGTCGATGGCGGTCTCGTCGGCAATGTACCGGTCAGCACCATACGCGATATGAACGTCGACATTGTCATCGCAGTCGACGTCGAGTTTCCTTTGTACACGCTCGAAAAATTGCAATCGGCACTCGCCATATCGGAGCAGATGCTGACCATACTCGTCCGCAAGGAAACGGCGCGCCAGCTTGCGGACCTCGGGGAGCGCGACATCCTGATTCGGCCTGAGCTTGGCGAATACGGGTCGACCAACTTTGAGCAGATTGCCGACGTGGTGGTGCCAGGCGAACTTGCGACGGCAGCACAGCGGGTAAAGCTGGCGCCATTGGCATTGTCGGAGGAGGCCTACGCCGAATATCTCGCAGCACGGCAATTACCACGGCAGCCGGCAGACCGCATCGATTTTGTTCGCATCCGTAACAGCGGGCCGTTTTCTGAACGCGTGCTGCGCGCGCGACTGCAAACCGCCCCCGGGGATGTCGTGGATACGTCTGCACTCGCTGAAGACGCGGCGCGCATCTACGCCCTGAACAGTTTTGAGTATGCTGGCTACGAACTTGTCGAGGAAAACGGCAAAACCGGCGTGGAGTTTGACACTCGTAGCAAAAGCTGGGGGCCTAACTTTATAAAATTCGGTCTCGCCGTCGAAGATGATTTCGAGGGTTCAACGGCATTCAATTTTGCAGCGCGCCTGACCGCGACCGGTCTGAATTCGCTGGGTGCGGAATGGCGTAACGATCTGCAGCTCGGTACTGATCCACGCTTCGAATCGGAATTTTACCAGCCACTAAGTTTCGATTCCCGCTATTTTATTGCGCCGCGAATCCGCCTCGAGCAGGGAAATTTCAAGGTGTTCGCAGACCAGGAAAGCATCGGCCGCTATCGCGTTTCGGAAGCTGAGTTCGGGCTCGATGCCGGGCGCGAGCTCGGTCGCTGGGGGGAATTTCGACTAGGAGCTTTGCGCGGCACTGGCAACGCGCGGGTGAAAACAGGCGATCCCTTTTTGCCCAACGTGGATTTTGAAAACGGCGGTGGGTTTGCGCGCTTCAGCGTTGATACCCTGGATGATGCTCAGCTGCCGAAAAGCGGCATGCGAGCCAATCTCGAGTGGCAATTGTCGCGCCCGGCCTTAGGCGCTGATCGCATGTTTGACACACTGGAAGGTTCGCTGCTGAAAGTTTGGACCTGGGGGGAAGACAAGGACAATACGGTACAAATCGGCATGGATTATGCGACGACCCTGGATGCCGAAGGTCAGGTGCAGGACTTTTTTCAGCTCGGTGGGTTCCTGCGGCTGTCCGGACTGGAACGGGGCGCGGTAAGTGGACCGCACGCAGGCCTTGCGCGACTAATGTATTACCGGCAGGTGCGGCGTTCTAACGGGGAGATATTCGATGTTCCACTGTATTTCGGCGCTACCCTGGAGGCCGGTAACGTTTGGCAGAGCCGTTCCGCCATTAACGTGGATTCCCTGCTGGTCAACGGTAGTCTGTTCGCCGGCATCGACACCTACTTCGGCCTCGTCTTTCTCGGGGCCGGATTTTCCGAACGTGGCGACAGTAATTTTTACCTGTTTCTCGGCAATCCGCGTCGCTAACGGACGAGTTTTTCCAGCACCTGGGTGGGCGTGTCGGTATTACGGTAATAACCGTGGCGTCGTGCCATGTCGGCAAAGGCCTCATCTCTTTCCTGCTCGGTGCGGTACCAGTGGAGAGTTTCCCAATCGTCTCCGAGAACGCGGGCAAAGGTATCGCCTTTTGGCAATCTGACGCGGATACCGAACTTCCTGTCGGCAATTGCCCGCTCTTTCCTGACGATATTGTGGGGATGGTAAAAGTTCACCGGGCTTCTCCCTGGCAATGAAAGCCTCAAAGGGTGTGGATGATACCCGTTCTTCGGCCCTGCCGGTATGGCTGTTTCGGCGCTGTAAGGCAGGCCACTACGCGGTTTTTTCGGTTTTTCCCACACACACATTGAATGTCTCATGCGGTCATGCAATGGTTATGTTCCAGAGGGTTGATGCCGGGAAACACCTGAACCGTGGCAGACAAATCGATAATCGAACCGGGGACGCCGCTAGACAAGACAGGCGAGTTTTTCGCCGTCGGTGCCCCGCTTCAGCCGGTGCGGCCGAACTACATTCGCAGAGAGGCAGACGATCGTCTTTTCGACGCCGTGATGGCTGGCAAGTATGCCTACGTCATCGCGCCGGATCGTTCCGGCAAGACGAGTCTGGTGTCGTCAGTATCTGCGCGCCTGCAAAGTAATGGTTTTAAAGTTGCAAACCTCGATCTTGCGCAAATCGGTGAACGCGACGGAGGCACTGATGCGGGCCGTTGGTATTACAGCATCGCTTATCGGCTCTCGCGTCAGCTGCGACTTAAAATTAATTTGCAGACCTGGTGGCAGGATCATTCCATCCTTAGCAATCGCCAGCGACTGGTCGAATTTTACTCCCAGGTCGTCTTGCAGAATATCGACGGTCGAATTGCGGTATTTGTCGACGAGGTGCAGGACGTTGCCAGGCTGCCGTTCGATGAACAATTGCTGGCGAGTATCAGAACCGCGCACAACTCGCGTGTCACCGAACCGGATTTCAGTCGCCTGAGTTTTATCCTGATTGGCGAGTGTGACCCCATGGGTCTCGTCGACGAAGCGTCGCTGTCCCCGTTCTCCGTCTCGACGGCGATTTATCTGGGTGATTTGTCACGTCAGGACATGGCCGTCTTTGGTGGTGAGCTGAACCTGCCAGACGGGGATGCCGAGCGAGCGCTGGATCGCATTTACCACTGGACCAGCGGGCAGCCATACCTTAGCCAGAAACTTGCCCGCGCAGTCGCCCGCGAAGATGTTGCGGGCGAAAACCTGATCGACAATATTGATCGAATCGCCCAGCATCAGCTGGCCGGCCGCGCTGCGATTTCAAGCGAGCCCCATCTGAGCCATCTGCATCGTGCTGTCGTTCAGGGCAGCAAAAGCTTTGAAGCACTGCTGACGATCATCGGCAAGATCCAGAAAGGCATCGCCGTGTTTTTCTCCCCGGAACTGGACAGTCATCGGGAATTACAGGCCACGGGCTTGGTCGTTACAAACGACGACGGCACGCTGAAACTGCGCAATCGAATATATGAGTCGGTGTTTACAGCTCGCTGGGCGAACGAGCACCTGCCACTGCACTGGCGCGGACCGGCAATTGCCGTACTGATCGTGCTCGCACTCACCGCGATTCCTTTTGCCTACACACAGTTGTTACCTAAGCCGTACCTGCGCGTGATGGCCAATCCGACCTATGAGCTGGAAGCGGTGGCGGGCGCCTACGTAAGCCTGCGTTCATTTCCCGGGCATGTCGGTGCTGCCGACCGCATGTATTTGTCAATACTTGAGAATCGCGCCCGCCAGGCGGTGGAACGACGGCAGATTGCAGAGGTGACGCGCTTTGCGCTACTGCTGCCAGAGGGCGATGTCCTTGGTGATTCGCTGGAAGCAAAATTCTGGGATCGTCGCGCCGAATCAGCGATGCGGGTTGAGCGTCGTGACGACGCACTCATCGCATCGCTGGAGTCGTTGCTGGTCTCTACCCAGGAACGCCGACGCCGTGCAGCTTCACTGATCGGGGACGACTATTCTGAACTTTTAGCGACCGTTCCGGAACGCGACGCAGACGGCGTCGTCTTCAATGCCGAGACGGTGCAGCTGACCTATCACAGCGGCTCACGGATTTCGCAGTGGTCGCGTGTTGAAGATCGTATTGAGGCGCGTGAACCGTGGAATATTTCGGCACTCGAAGTGACGCCCCTGGTGAGGCGCGTCATCGTCGACCGGGAAGGCAGTGCCAGCCGCATTGGCCTGACGGTTAATGTCAGCCATCAGAGGCTAGACGATATTCGCCTGAAGCTCATCGCGCCGTCCGGTCGCGCTGCCGAAGTGACGTTCAGCCAGATGAGTTCCGCCGCTAACGAAGAGATTCGTATCAATCGGGCTGAGCTTGAACCGCTGCTCGGCGAGACTATGAACGGGACCTGGAGTCTCAGCCTCCGCGATGAGGCAACCGGGGTTTCAGGGCATCTGGTGAGCTGGAACTTAAGTCTCAATTCGCAGGTCGTTGTCGAAAGCTTTGATCGCGGACTCGATATTCCGGACCCGGTTGAACGCCAGTCGCAAAATTTGTGGTTCAGCCCGGATGGCCGTTACGCGATAGCACGAGCTGTTCAGAGCGATAGCGCCAGGCTATGGGATCTGAACTACGCCCGCGCGGCACGCACGGTCGCCGTTCCTGCCAGGGAACGTGTACTTGGTCTTTCCACAAATGCCGATCAGATGATTACCATGACGCAGAATACGGTCAATCTGTGGCGGACGGCCGACGGACGCCGTTCCGCGACTTTCGATCTCGGCGGCGCGGTAACGTCGGCATCGTTGAGCAGGGACGGCGAGCATCTCGTCGTCAGTCATCACCGGGGAGACGACACGCTTTTCGAAGTCTGGTCGATAGCAAGCCAGGCCGTCGTTTCCGAAATTACCGTCGCAGGTGTGCCGGCAATCGCTGTTCTTGATGCGACGGCGTCGCGACTCGCGGTCGCTGATTATGATCGCGCTGTCCGCGTCTGGCATTTACCAGACGGCGCACTCGCAGCGCAGATTGATCTGGCAGCGCAGCCGACAGAGATCAGTCTTGCACCGAACGGCCAGGCGCTGGGCGTCGTGTCGGCCAATGCGGTTTCGATGTGGCGGCTCGATCAGCCTGATCGCCCGGTGTTTCACGACACCGGCGAAGCCGAATGGCACCTCGCGTTTTCCCCCTCTGGCGCACGATTTATTGCCGGTGATCAAGCTCAGGGTATGCAGACTTACCGCAGCGCGGACGGGATGCCTATCGGCCCGGCGCTCGATCCAGGTCTGCGCGCAGGCGGCAGCAAGCTATACGCGTTCAGCGCCGACGAAAAGCTGCTCGTCACGGCGGCAGCCGACGACATCGGCCGGTTCTGGACGATTTCATCGGCTTCTGCTGAAGTCAGCGACAGCGCCGAGAGATCCGCAGTCAGGGCGCCGGATCTTCACCAGCCAGGGTCCGTAGTGGCTGCAATTTCATCCGGTGGTGAACGCATCGCCACCGGCGACCGCCTCGGCCATGTGCATATTGATCGTGTCAACGCGGATAGCGGAGAGCCGGACACGGCAGTCGAGGAGATCAGTTTTATCGGCCATCGTGATGCAGTGACGGCCGTCGTCTTTAGCCCGGATGGCGCCCTTGTAGCGAGTGTCGGCGAAGACAGTACTATCAGGGTATGGGATGCGCACAGTGGCTTGCCGCGACCGTACTACGGCAAGACCTCGGTGAACAATATTCAGCGCATGTTGTTCTCGCCCTCGGCCGGTCAGCTGGCCGTTCTTGGCACACAACGCGTGTGGATAATGAACGTGGAGACGGGCGTCGAGCTCGCCAGCGTTGAACTTGGAGAATTGCATTCCGACCTTGCTTTTGCCGAAGAAGGGCAGCTGTATATCGGCGGTGATACAGCAACCCTGCAGAATCTTTACGCAGATCGTACCGGCAACTGGCATCTGCGAACTGTCTGGTCCGGTGACCAGCCAATAGAACGAATTGCTATCGCGCCTTCACGCAATCAGATCGTAGTGGTTGATGCCCTGCATAAGGTTCGGCTTCTCGAGCCGCAGAACGGTACTGTCAGCAGCGAGATTCTTCGCCTCCCAGGCCCTGTCAGCGATATTGCGTTCAGTCCCAACGAATCCCGCGCATTGTTTCGGACGGGCCGCTGGATTCATCGTGCTCTGGTGGCGCCGTCGGGGCTGATTTGGACTGACTCGCTGCGCGCGCCGAAAGCATTCGCCGGCTCGGCAATGGTGTTCGACCGTTCGCAGCAAGGAAGCGGGATGCAGGACAATATGTCCGGCAACCGGGTGCTGGTTTTGGCGCGCGACACCGGCCTGCCGGAACTGACGGAGCTGCGCTTTGATTATGCAGATGGTCCTTCACTTTTCGGCAGCAACGTGACCTTGCTCGCTGAATGGACCGAGAGGCTGCGCGGCGTGCTGGCGACTAGCGCATTCGTCCGCGAAGGTTTCTGACCAACAGTTCGAGCTTCGTTGCTGTCACCTCATCCGGCGAAACCGGTCCCCCGATATTCACGCAGACCGGTAAACGGAGTCGGCCTGGCAGCCGCCGCACCTTGCCTTGTTTGCGGCTGAACCAGCTGCCCCACAAGCCGCTGAGGCTTATCGGCACGACCGGAACCGCACGGCGGCGAAGGATAACGTCGACGCCAGGCCGGAAGGGCTGAATTTCGCCGTCCCTGGTGATTGCGCCTTCGGGAAAGATGCAAACCAGGTTGCCATCCGCAAGCTCCTCATCGATCTGATCCATCGCCCTTGCGAGTAAATCAGCGTCTTCGCTCGCTGACGAGATCGGAATGGCTTTCGCGGTTCGAAACAGAAAATTCAGCAACGGGATATCGAAGATTCGGAACCACATAACGAATCGCACCGGCCGTGGCACCGAGCCGCCGATCAGCAATGCATCGACGTAGCTTACGTGATTACATACCAGCACGGCTGGGCCGGTCTCGGGAACATTCTCAATGCCTTTCGTGCGGATGCGATAAAGAGAATTAACCAGAATCCAGGCAAGGAAACGCATCAGGAATTCCGGCAACAGGCAATAGATGTATGCGGCGACTGACGCATTGAGAATGGCGAGTACGAGAAACAGCTGCGGGATGGTCAAGCCCAGGTTCAACAGCAGCAATGCCATCATTGCCGCGGCCACCATAAAAAGTGCGTTGACGATATTATTGGCGGCGATGATACGGGACAGGCGTCGGCTGCTCGCACGCTGCTGAATGAGAGCATAAAGCGGCACGCTGTAAAACGCGCCGAAAGCACCGAGCAGTGCGAGATCCGCAAGAATTCTGAAACTGCCGGAACGCCCTAGAAATGCGGCGATATTCGAAATGTCCGTGCTTAGCATTGTCGGCTGGGCGAAGTACAGATCGATGGCAAACACGCTGAGGCCAATTGAGCCGAACGGGACAAGGCCGAGCTCTATACGCTTGCCGGACATTTTTTCGCACATTAAAGCGCCGCTTCCGACGCCCAGTGCAAATGCAACCAGCAGCAACGTCGTAACTCCTTCATTGCCGCGCAGAACATCCAGCGTGTAGCCGGGAATCTGTAGTGTCATCACCGACCCAAAGAACCAGAACCAGGAGATCCCCAGAATTGACAGAAAGACCTGTGGGTCGGCGCGGGCGAAACCAACGACACGCCAGGTTTCTTTCCAGACGTTGGCGCTGACAACGAGTTCCGGATCGACGGCGCGCGTCTCAGGAATGAATCGACTGAGCACGTAACCGAACACAGCCATTGCAATTAGAGCGCCAGAGAGGAGACGCAGATCAATCGGATCAGCGGCGACGGCGAAGCCCCCCACGATCAAACCCAGAATAATGGCAAGGTAAGTGCCCGATTCCACCAGCGCATTGCCGCCAATCAACTCGTTGCTAGCGAGCTGTTGCGGCAGATAAGCATATTTTACCGGACCAAAAAGCGCCGACTGGCACCCCATGAGAAACAACACGAAGAACAGGGCGCTGAAATTATCATTAAGAAAGGCGAACGCTGCGACCGACATTAACGCGACTTCGAGCAGTTTGATTCTTCGGATGAGTCGTGCTTTCTCGAATTTGTCAGCCAGCTGACCTGCCAGAGCAGAAAACAGAAAAAATGGCAGAATAAAAAGCGCGCCAGCAATATTTGCGAGCTGACTTGCGTCCAATCCAAACAGCTTTGTGCCGTGGAACGTGACGACGATGATCAGCCCGTTCCTGAAGATGTTGTCGTTGAACGCACCCAGGAACTGCGTGACGAAGAAAGGTGCAAAGCGGCGTTCGGCTAGCAGGGAGTATTGATTGGCAGGCTTCACGAACGCACTATAGCAATCGCGTCCCTGCGTGATCGATCAGCTTCCATGGTGGTGTGGCGCATCCCAAGGACGGTGCGGGAAAGTGTGAGCGGCGTCACGATATCCGTGACAAGAGTGTGGCAAGGCATTGATTTTCAAAGCGCTTTAGTCTGTCGTTCAGGATACGCCTGCTTTGTCTTCCCTGTGGAAAAAAATGTGCGTTCAAAGCAGTCGAACTGCGAACTCGCCCACAATGTGACCTCGCTGCCCGATGCTATTATTGCCGCACTTCGCCCGGCCAGGTTGTATGCAATTGATCCGCTTATGAAAAGTGTGACTTCCATCATCTGTATCTGTTCAATCCTGCTGCTAGGCGCCTGCAGCGAGGAATTACCGCCTGTCAGCGTCTCTGAGTTTGCCGACAATCCACGCCTGCTTGAAGCCACCATGGTGCGCTGTGCGGCAAACCGTGCCGAAACCCGCTATGACGTGGAGTGTATCAATGCCCGCGAGGCAGTAAATCGGATCGACGCTGCCGAGCAACGCATTCGTCGCTCGCAGTTCGAGGAGCAATCCGAACGCAAGCGGCAGGCACTGCGACGGACTCAGGAAGCCGCTGCGGCGGCGCGCCGGCGAGCCATAGAGGAACAACAGCGACGCGAAGAAGAACAGTACCTCGACATGTTCGAGGGCGCGTTGTCTGGAGAAGTTTCAGAACCAGCAGTGCCGGATGGCGCGCTGCCGGATAACCCGGATAGTTCACCGCCGGAGATCATCCCAAGCTCGCCAGACGAGCCATCCGCAATAACGGCCCCCATCGATGAGCCGTCCACTCCGCCCGGTTCCGACCTCAACGCCATCAGAGAAGAACTGAAGCGCCGCCAGGAAAGCCCGCCGGAATAGTCAGGCCGCCGGGCTCGCTGAAAGCTCTAGCTTCGAGTGTCGTTCTGGGTAGAGGTGCGCTGCAGGCGCCTTGTGGTCGCGCTCGGTGCTCCGCCTAAGAAGCTGCCGATGCACTTCTCAGGCGTTACTCCGGAATGTCATCGTCTTCAGACGTCATGCCGTACGTGCGCACTTCTGAGCGCTGCGATTCCTGAATTGTCGGCCTGCGTGGTTCTGCAGCGCCTTCCTCGGCATTCATCCCGGGCCCAACAGGCAAACGGCTGGTCTGTGCCGCCAGTGTTTGCACGAAGACGTTGGCGGATTGTGGCGCGGCATTGCCGGAGCTTGCAAAAATCTGTTCCGGCGTGATGCGCGCAGACCCGTAGAAAGCTGCGTTGGCCTTGCGATCCATGGTAACGCCCGCGCCTTCCAGTGCCACTCCGGCAAACAATCCTCTGCTGCGGGAGTATGAATAAACTTCTGAACGGAAAGTGGCGTCGGTTGCAACAGCGGCCTGACGCCCAACTGGTCCTGCCGCTATTGAGGCGTCTGCACCGAGCGTCAGCTTGCCCCGGGTAATGCCTTCCACGCCCTGACGGGTCTTGAACACCAGAATAATATCGGTTGACTGCGCGCCGATCTGAAAGCCAACGCTGCCGCCGGTGATGGTGACGAACGCCGGATTACTCCAGCTGCCATCATCATTACGCACCACGAGGACCCCTTTGCCGCGACGTGCGCCCAGGCCGAACCCGACCTTGACCACATTCGGAATTACGGCGATGGCATGCGCCCGCGACAGTAACGCAGGCGGTATCGACTGCTCGGGGATGCGCATGAGCTGATCCATCACCGCGGTCGCATTGATAACCCGATTCTCTTCGCGGGTTTCCGCCGCAGCGTGAAACACCGTCAGCAATGAAATGAGAAAGCCCAAAAGTGTCTGGTGTAAACGCATGATTATATTCCCAAATTTCAAGGTAACGGGCCGGGCGGATGACTAGCCAAAGCAGCAGCCGGGGCCGAGGGGAGGAAACCGAAGAAGCCATAATACGCCAATTGTCGCGCCAGGCTGAAATGTCACATTCTGCCGTCTCATTGCGGCGCAAGAATAGGCGGCAGCGGGCAGTCCAGGCTTGCGCAAATCGCCCGCAGCAGCTCCGCCTCGGTCGGGCCTAACTGGCCGTCGAACGCGACCGTCTTTACGACGGCCTCAATCAGACTCTGCCGCCCGGCTGAATTGATCCTGCTCAGGACATTTAATGCGTGATCAAGCTGCGCCACGGTCTCTGCGACGTCGACCGACGGCATGTTATCGCCAGCCCAGGCACCAAACAGTGCGATGCCGGCCTTGAAGGCCTGCGTATTTTTGACCTCGTCATCACTGCCATAATCCGCCACGATTCGCAGTAACAGCACAGCGGCCTGCCGTGCTTCTGATTTGCTCGCGCTGTTTTGACGGTGATCGATGGATGGCGCAACCGCGGTTTCCAGGTGCCTGCTGATAATGCGGTAATAGCAGAATTCTTTGAGATCGATGTTGCCGTCAACTTCGATCAGTTGTTTGACCAGCTCGAGCAGGAACTCGAGCCGCGGTGTGGGACGTTGCTTCAACTCAGGAAACGCGATCTCCAGAAGCGGCATGCGGTAAAGCGGCCCGATGTCGTTTAACGCCGCAAGATAGCGGCGAACCAGAGATGCGCGTGCAGCACCGAGTTTATCCTCGACAAGTCTGAGCTGGCGCGCGTTGTCTGCGGTATTCATGACGAGTGCGAGCGTAAGAAGAAACGCACCGTCAGGGGAGTGTGCGGCGGCGTACAGTACCTCGGGTATGGAGCGGCGAAGCTCGCCCGCATAGCTGACATGGGCTGCTGTCGGCATACCAATGGAGTTTGCGATATCGCCGTTGATAACTGCATGCGCGTTTCCGGATGTCGCCGGGGTATTCGCAAATGCAGCACTTTTTTCCTCGTGAATTTCGCCAGGCGACACTGCAGCAATTTGCACATAGTCGGACTCCCGAAACGACGGATCCAGCAAACGGATGCGATCACCGACCGGTGGATGCGTTGCAAATAAAGACGCAATCTTTGGCACGCCATCGGCAAACAGCATATGACTCACTTCCTCAGGATCCGTCGTCGTAATAAACGATTTCTGTTGATAGCCGCCGATTTTTTTCAGCGCGTTGGCGAGGCCGTCTGTCTGGCGTGTGAACTGCACTGCAGCAGCATCTGCAAGTGTTTCGCGTTGCCGGGAAACCGCAGCCTTGATGAGCCTGGCGAAGAACACGCCTATCCAGCCGAGCAGGGCCAGACCCAGGCCAATCATCATGACGGCTGGCGCATTCCGGTTGCGACGGCTGGAGACAAGACTGCCGTGATAACTACCGCGTAACACCATCCGGCCGATGATGCCCAGCACCATGATGCCGAACAGCACGCCCATCATGCGGATGCTGAGGCGCATATCGCCGTTCATGATATGACTGAACTCGTGCGCAATGACGCCCTGTAACTCGTCCCGACTCAAGACTTCGAGCGCGCCTCGGGTTACCGCTATGGCGGCATCCCCGGTCGTAAACCCGGCAGCAAACGCATTGATGCCCATCTCGGACTCGAGGACGTAAATTTCGGGTACGGGTATACCGGAAGCGATGGCCATTTCCTCGACCACATTGCGCAAGCGGCGTCGCAATGGGTCATTGACATCTGTGGGCACGAGTGTCCCACCCATGTCGCGGGCGACACGGCCGCCACCGCTGGCCAGTACGCTGGTCTTATAAAGTGTAGCGCCGACGATAAAGAGCGCAGCAAGACCGGCGGTCGTCGCAAGTGCGGCTGTGCTGACTGCCATACCACCCTGGTACATGGTGAATCCGACGATGGCGGTGACGCCAGCGACGATCAGGACGGTCGCAATGATATAGACGATTACCAGCCAGCGGGTCGCGCGTTTCGCCTTATCCTGTGCGTCGAAGAAATTCAATGTTCGTCAGCACAATACGATCAGGTGAACTTGACCTCCGGCACCTGACGCATTTCCGGCGTTTCGATTTCCAGGAAACTGGCGAGATCGAAGCTGAACATGCCGGCAACGATGTTGTCCGGGAAGCTTTCGACCTTGTTGTTATAAGTCAGTACTGCGTCGTTGAAGGCCTGCCTCGAGAAAGCGACTTTGTTTTCCGTGGTCGTCAACTCTTCCTGCAACTGCATCATGTTCTGGTTGGCTTTCAGATCGGGGTAGGCCTCCGACAATGCAAATAGCCGGCCTAGAACTGCGCCAAGGGCACCCTCCGACGCACCCAGTTTCTGCATGGCGGCAGCGTTGGTTGGGTCCGCCTTGGCTGCATCCAGACTCGAAACGGCGGTGTTTCTCGCCTGTATGACGGCCTCGAGCGTTTCCCGCTCATGTTTCATGTAGCCTTTCACGGCTTCGACCAGATTCGGAATCAGGTCGTGGCGGCGGGTTAGCTGCACATCTATTTGCGCGAACGCATTCTTGACCCGATTTCTCAGATTGACCAGACTGTTGTAAATGCCAATCGCGTAGAACACGAACAATGCGATTGCCGCGAGGATTATCAGGAATGTCGTCACCGCCCACCTCCACCGGGTTAATGATTCGCAGCAAGGATAAACCTAAGCTGTTCATATCACTAGCGCTGGTTTCAATCACTTTCCTAATATATTCAGCATCTTCCGCTGCCGCCTGGGTGGCGGATGCCCGCGCTCACATGGGTACTGAGATCAGCGTTTACCTGTGGCACGACGATCCGGTGACGGCAAACGCCGCGCTGGAGGGGGTATTTGCCGAGGTCGCGCGGCTGGATCAGCTGATGAGTACCTATATTGAGGACAGCGCCATCTCCACGCTAAATCGTGAGGCTGCGCTGCATCCGGTGGCCGCAGGCGAGGAGCTGTTCGGGCTTATCGCGCGCTCACTGGAGATGTCCGTGCTGACGCGCGGAGCATTCGATATCACCTATGACAGCGTCGGGCAGCATTATGATTTTCGTGACAGAAAACGTCCCAGCGACGACACACTGGCGGCCGAATTGCCGCTCATCGACTACCGCCTGGTCGAGCTGGAACGGTCCACGAAGACCGTACGATTTCTGCAGCGCGGCGTGCGTATCAACCTGGGCGGGATCGCCAAGGGGTATGCCGTTGAACGAGGCATCGAGGTGGTGCGGGACTTCGGCGTGCGCCACGCCAGGGTGACGGCAGGTGGCGACACGCGCTTGCTTGGCGACCGGCGTGGCATGCCTTGGATGGTTGGCGTGCAGAATCCACGCAATGCCAATGATGTCGCAATTACCATCCCGCTCGAAGACGAGGCGATCTCGACATCGGGGGACTACGAGCGTTATTTCGAGGAAGACGGGGAGCGTTTCCACCACATCATTGTGCCGGCCACGGGCATACCCGCAGGCGAGGTGCGCTCGGTCACCATCATTGGGCCTGATGCAGTGATGACCGACGCCCTGTCGACCTCTGTCTTTATTCTGGGCGTCGACCAGGGCTTGCGGCTGATCGCAACCTTGCCGGACTACGAAGGCATCGTCATTGATGCAGCAGATGAGATGTTTTATTCAGCCGGCCTGCAAACACCCGATTAGGCTGGGAATTTTTCCGTTCTGCCGCAATATCCGCTCTCGCTGTCGCTGAATAGAGACGCTTTTTCCCTTTAAATTCATAAATATACGGCTATCATGGAACAACGATGAGCGCCGCCGTACACCGTAAGCTTGCCGCGTGCGGTAGCGCCGTTGGCACCAGCAGGGTGGCACGCAGTTCAACGCCGACATCACAGCAACCTGAGTCGCGGCAACACGCACCGGCGGCTTTCTTGCCCCGTTAATTATGTTCAGACCGGTACAGGCAATTGTGACCATCATCACGGCTCAAAACGGCCTCAGCCGTCACTATGGCGTCTTCGGAAAAGCCGTCGAATATCGTATTCCGGGCACGGACAGCCGCGGACGTAGCGCCGGTTTCGAGCGCACCCCGGCGCGAGGTGGGTGATCAGGTGAAGCACCCCTGCTGCGCCGCACATGGAGGTAATGAATGATGAAAGGACTTAAAACATTCTTGTTGGGCGTGGCATTTTTTGTCGCCACCGCAAGCGGGCTCGCAGCGTCATCGCTCGAAGGTCAGGTTGCGCCGGATTTTGTGCTGAAAAGTTCAGCTGGGGAAAATCTGCGGCTCAGTGAGCATCGCGGCGAAGTGGTCATGATCAATTTCTGGGCGACCTGGTGTGGACCTTGCCGCCAGGAGATGCCGTTGCTCGACGATCTTTACCAACGCTACGAGCGGGTCGGATTCAGTCTGCTTGGCGTCAATATCGACGACGACTCCCGACGTGCCATGCAAATGATCGAGGAGCTGGGCGTCAACTTCCCGGTACTGTTCGACGAACGGAAGGAAGTCAGCAAACTTTACGACGTGCAGGCGATGCCGGTGACAGTACTCGTTGATCGTGAGGGCACAGTTCGCCACGTGCACCACGGCTACAAACCCGGCTATGAGGAAAAGTATCTGACCGAAATTCGCTCGCTGTTGCGCGAGTAGGAATCGGGTCAGAGCCACCGGGTGATCCCGGGGACAGAGGCTTTAAGGCAGGAGAGACAAGTGCGAGAGATTCGGTTGTTGATTGGCGCGAGCCTTTTCTGGGCTGTGCTGCTGATGCCGGTACAGGCGCAAACCCTGGCGCCGATGGATGCTGATACCGCGCAGGCGGATGCGCAATCTGTGGAGGTTGACGAGGCACTGGCCAGAGCCGAATTCCGCAGTCTCGATTCCGAAGTGCAGTCGCTCAAGAAAGAAGTCCTCGATCTCAACCGGGATCTGTTCCTGCTGGAAGAAGAATTGCTGTTTCCTGCCAATTCTCAGGTCGCGTTCTTCATTTCCATGGACGTGGGTGAATACTTCGCCCTCGACTCGGTCAATCTGAAGATCGATGGCAAGGAAGTCGCCAATTATCTGTACACCGAGCGAGAAGCCGGTGCCCTGATTCGTGGCGGCGTACACCGCGTGCACATGGAAAACCTGAAAGTCGGGGAACACGAACTCGTCGCTGTGTTCACGGGCGAAGGTCCGGAAGTGCGCGATTACCGGCGTGGTGCAACCATCAATATCGAGAAAGGCATCGGGGCAAAGTACGTCGAGCTGGAGATTACCGATCGGGTCAGCAAACAACAGCCCGAATTCGTTATTAAGGAATGGGAGTGATCCTTGATCGCTCGACGGCTCACACTGTTCGCTATCGTGCTTATTCTGGCAGTCCTGCCAGCAGAGAAGCTGCTCGCAAGAGATAAATCGCCGCCCACGATTGTGCAGGACGCGCAGTACGGCGAAGTGCTTTTCTATTTCTATCAGGAAGAATACTTTCCGGCGATCGTTCGCCTGCTTGCTGCGCAGAAGCAGTCTCAGCTTGATAACCATCTCGACGAATCGGAGATTCTGCTCGGCGGACTGTATCTCTCATACGGCCACCATCAGCGCGCTGCGGAAATTTTTGAACGTCTTCTTGCCGATAGTGTGGAACCGGAAATTCGCGATAGAACCTGGTTTTTTCTGGCGAAAATCTGGCATCAGCGCGGCTATCTGACTGAGTCGCAGAGTGCGCTGGACAATATTCAGACCGGGCTTCCCAAAGAGCTGGATGCAGAACGCCGCATGCTGCAGGCGCAACTGCACATCGATCGCAGCCAGCACGACCAGGCGATTGCCGTGCTGGAACGCTGGCCAAAAAAGGACGGCTGGACCAACTATGCAAAATTCAATCTTGGCGTCGCTCTGGTGCGCAGCGGCCGCGTCAATGACGCTGCCGTTTTACTTGACGACCTCGGTCAACTGAACCCGCTGAATGAAGAAATGAGCGCCCTGCGCGATAAAGCTAATCTGGCGCTTGGCTATGCATTTTTGCAGGCGGGTCTGCCGCAGGCTGCAAAAAGCCCGCTGAACCGGGTGCGGCTGGAAGGCCCGTTTTCCAACAAAGCGTTGCTGGGCATCGGCTGGGCGGATGCAGAAATCAGTAACTACCGCCGCGCGCTGGTGCCGTGGATGGAGCTACGCAGCCGTGATCTGCTGGACTCAGCGGTGCAGGAATCAATGCTCGCGATTCCGTTTGCAATGGCAAAACTGGAATCGATCAGCCAGGCGGCCGATCACTACGTGAATGCCATCGAAGCGTTTTACGAGGAAACGAGCCGCCTTGATATTGCCATTTCGAATATTGAAAGTGGCGATCTGCTGAACAGCTTTCTTTTGCAGGATCAGAATGCCACCACGGGCTGGTACTGGAAACTCGATGAATTGCCGGACGGTCCCGAATCACGTTACCTGTATCACCTGCTGGCAACCCACAAATTTCAGGAAGGGCTGAAAAATTATCGCGACCTTCATTACCTGCTGCGCAATCTGGAGCAGTGGCAGCGCAGTATTGATGTGTTCCGGAACATGCTGTCGACGCGGGAATATGCCTACCAGCAAAGGCTCCCGCGAGTGCAGCAAAGCCTGGGTGAGGCCGACCTGGAAAGCATGATCAGCCGCAAGCTCGAATTCGACGCGCAGCTGAAAAATATTGAGGCCAACGAAGATTCTCTTGCACTCGCGACAGAGGGGGAGTTTGCACTATGGGGCGAAATTACTGCGATCGAACGCAGCCCCGCCTTGCAGGCAGACATTCCCGAGGCAGACGAAGTTCGCGACAAGGTGAAGTTGTTAAAGGGTGCGTTGCAATGGAACCTCGACCGGGATTTCAGTGACCGCTTGTGGCGTATCCGCCGCGACCTCCGGCAAACCGGCGAGTCGCTGGTTGAGACGCAACGCGCGCGCCGCCAGATCGATGAATCCATGCGGACTGAGCCGCTGTTGTTTGCGGACTTCAGCAGCCGGGTGGAAGGTTTGAGTCCGCAGATCGACGCGCTGAAACGTCGAGTCGAAAATGCACTGCTCAATCAGCGGGATTTCATGGAAGGCGTCGCGGTGGATGAATTGCAGGCACAGAAGCAGCGACTTGACACCTATACGGTGCAGGCGCGGTTTGCCCTGGCTGCTATCTATGACATCGCTGCCAGTGAGGCTACGGTCGGGGGAATCTCGCCGTGAGCCTCTGCAAGTTTGCATCGGTCACACTGATACTTGGCGCATTGGCGCTGGCATTGCCGGCAATGGCCGACAAGGTCAAGAAACGGGACACGATCGCCAGTCTCGAGAATAAAACTGTGGAAATTCGCCCTGGCAGGGTAATCCTCGAAAGCTCCGACAAGGCGCGCGACAACTATCGTGAATTTCTCGATCTGGTTTCCGATGACGCAGACCTGAGTGCCGAAGCGATGCGCAGGCTCGGTGACCTGGAACTCGAAGCGACAGAGATGGATCAGCTGGCGGAAAACGTTGGCGCGATGGAATCCGAGAGTTACGACAACGCCGTCGGTCTGTTTCACGCGTTGCTCGAATCCTATCCGGACTATGCACGCAATGATTCAGTCCTTTACCAGCTGGCCAGGGCGTACGAAACGGCGGGCAAGATGGGCGAGTCACTGCGTGTTCTGAACGATCTGATGGACCGTTATCCTGGTACACCGTTGCTGGATGAGGTTCAGTTTCGTCGTGGCGAAATGTTGTTTCTGCGAAAGGACTACGACGGTGCCGAAGCCGCCTATTCTGTGGTCGTCGATTACGGCCCCGAGTCGCGCTTTTATGAACAGTCTTTATACAAACTGGGCTGGTCCCAGTTCAAGCTGGCATGGCACGAAGACAGCCTGAAACCATTTTTTCAGCTACTGGACCGCAAGATAGCCGGACTCCGCCTCGGCGAGGGAGACGACAGGCTTGAGGATCTCAGTCGAGCTAACCGCGAACTGGTCGAAGATACCTTCCGCGTGCTCAGCATCAGCTTGTCCTACATCGACGGTCCGGAAAGCATTTCCGCATTTCTCGACGAGCATGGATATCCGGAATACAGCTACGTGATCTATATGAATCTTGGCGATCTTTATCTGGAGAAAGAGCGCTTCGTAGATGCCGCGGAAACTTACGAGGCGTTTGTCGTCAAGGATCCCTACCATCCTAAATCACCTATCCTGCAGGTTGAGGTCATTGAGGCCTACAAGATTGGCGGATTTCCGACGCTGGTGCTCGAAGGCAAGAAAGGGTTTGTGGAACGCTACGGCATGGACAGCGCGTTCTGGGAACGCAATCCACGTGACGAAAACCCGACTGTCGAGGCGCACCTGAAGGAAAACCTGAATGATCTTGCGCAGTACTACCACGCCGAGGCTCAGAAAAATGACAGCCGCAGTGCCTATCAGGAGGCGGCCAAGTGGTACCGCAAATATCTCGACTTTTTTCCCGGCGAGGCAGACAGCGCCAACACGAATTTCCTGCTGGCTGAAATTCTGTTTGAAAGCGAAGATTTTGGCGCGGCGACTGCTGAGTACGAGCGCACCGCCTACGAATACCCACGTCACGAGCAGTCAGCCGAGGCGGCCTATGCTGCCATTCTCGCCTATCGTAAACACGAGCCCGCGCTGAGCGGCGAGCAGCGGCTTGCCTGGCATCAGCGATATCTGGACAGCGGACTGCGCTTCGGTGACACGTTTCCGGAACACGCCGAATCGGGCGCCGTACTGACCACTGTTGCCGAAGATCTTTTTGCCCAGAATCAGTTTGATCTCGCAATTGCGGTCGGGCAAACCGTCGTGGCCAAGAGCCCGCCTGTCAGCGAGGCACAAGCTCGTACGGCGTGGACGGTCATTGCTCATTCCCAATTCGATCTCGCCAATTTCACAGAGGCAGAACAGGCGTACTACGCCTTGCGGCCGTTGACACCGTCAAGCGACGCCACAACGAGCAAAGAGATCGACGACCGCATTGCGTCATCCATCTACAAGCAGGGCGAGCAGGCGCGCGACGGCGGCGATCTCGAATCCGCGGTAACGCATTTCCGAAGACTTGGAGAGGTTGTGCCCGACTCGGATATTCGCGCAACGGCGGAATACGACGCAGCGGCGGCACTAATTAATTTGCAGGCGTGGGACAGGGCGTCCGGTGTGCTTGAAGACTTTCGTCGCGACTATCCTGAAAGTGAGTTCGCCGGTGATGTCACAGAAAAGCTGGCGGTTACCTATCTTGAATCCGGGCGCAGCGCGGAAGCGGCCGGCGAATTCGTGCGTATCGCCAATGCGCCGGAATCTACAGCGGACGTCAAACGCGAAGCATTGTGGAAAGCATCAGAACTCTATAAAGGAAGCGGCCAGCTCGTGCAGGAAAAGGCGGTATTACAGGACATTGTTGCGCGTTTCCCGAATCCCCTGGCGGAATCGATTGAGGCGCGCTCCCGCTTGCTGGACATCAGCGAACAAAGTGGCAACCAGGCAGAGCGCACGGCCATCCTCGAGGATCTCGTCCGCGCTGATGCCACCGCTGGTGCCGAACGCAGCGATCGCACGCGATACCTGGCGGCGAAAGCATCTCTGGAACTGGCCGAGCCGATCCGGCGCAGCTTTACCGTCATGAAAATCACACAGCCGCTTGCCGCTAGCATGCAACTCAAAAAGTCACTCATGGAAGACGTGCTGAAAGTGTACGGCGATGCGGCAGCCTATGGTGTAGCGGAAGTGACGACGGCCGCGACCTTTCGCCTTGGCGAGGCCTATCAGCAATTCAGTCGCGATCTCATGAATTCCGAACGTCCGCCCAATCTGGACGAGTTGGCGCTGGAGCAGTACGAGCTGTTACTCGAGGAACAGACCTTTCCCTTTGAGGAAAAGGCCATCGAGCTATTTGAATCCAATGCCGCGCGTGCAGCGGACGGCGTCTGGGACGAATGGGTAGAGATGAGTTTTGATCAGTTGGCAGGTTTGATGCCGGCGCGATACGCGAAGCTGGAGCGCAGTGAAGATGTTATCACCGCAATTTTCTGATATTCGGCACTTACTGTTGCTGACTGTGTTAACGGCGTTGACGGCTTGCGCGACCGATCCCGTACCGAAGTCGTCATCGGTGCCAGCGGAACAGCGTGTGACGCCACCAGCCAGCGCAGAAGAAGAGGCGGCCATGTTGCAGTCGGTGCCAACGCGGGCGCTGACGATATACGACCAGGCGGTAACGGCAATGACGGCCGGCGACCTGATTGAGGCCGAACTGAAGTTCCAGGAATTTCTGCTGCAGTATCCGGACTACGCTGGCGCGCACGTCAATCTTGCAATGATATTCGCTGCTCGCGGCGATCTGACAGCCGCCGAGAACAGTCTCACGGATGCACTGATTCTCAATCCGGGGCACGCGCAGGCGCTCAATCAGCTGGGTATGCTGCTGCGGCGCCAGGGGAACTTCGAGGCCGCCGAAAATGCCTACCTGAAGGCGTTGTCCGCCAGTCCGGACTACGCTCTGGCGCACTACAACCTTGGCGTGTTGAACGACCTTTACCTGCAGCGTCTTGACACGGCCCTCAAGCACTACGAGCGTTTTCAGGAGCTCGCCGGAGACGATGAACAGGTTGCGAAATGGATCGCAGACCTCAAAAGGCGCATTTCTGCAACACAAAGAACTGCAAATGTGACGGAGTGACGAGCATGCAGACGAATCTGGCGAGATTATTGCCCCTGTTAGTACTCGTGACGCTGTCGGCGAGGGGCCAGGAGACGGGCGACCCGGCTGAAATGCCGGCGATTGATGACCTGGAGCCAGGCGTGACTTCGGCAACGCTCGAAGAGATGGACAGCAGCAACACGCTTGAGCCAGCTCGCGAAGCAACCGCCACGGCGCTGGCAGAGGACGTACGCCGCAGGGAAGACGCGGGCGGGGTAATGGATGAGATCGATCTCGACAGAACTGAGGTCACCGGCAATCAGGAACTGCCCAAGGTGCTGTACATCGTGCCATGGAAAAAATCCGATCCCGGGGAGCTGATGGGTAAACCGGTCAACACCTTGCTCGACGAGGTGCTGGCACCGATAGATCGAACAGAGTTTGTACGGCAGGTCGATTATTACGGCGATCTGTACGGAGAGGATGAAGACCAATGAATACGCTGAAATTTTACGATTTGATTGTCAGAGGAGAAATCAAATGGGTGCACTAGGCGGCATAGTCCGTTTTTTCCAGGAAGGCGGTGCGTTTATGTATCCCATCCTGTTCGTGTTCGCGCTGGGGGCTGCAATTGCCATCGAGCGCTGGACGTATCTGACAGTATCTGGCGCGACCAACCGCGCGCTTTGGAAGAAAATTGTGCCCTTCCTGAAGGCCGGTAATTTCCAGGAAGCGGCGGCGATGACGAGCAAGTCGAAGGCGGCGATTGCGTCGATCCTGACTTACGGGCTGTATCGCGTTAAATCTGCGCGTCGCAGGGATGACATTGAAAAGGCGATGGAAGAAAGCCTGATGGAAGTGCTGCCACGCCTTGAGAAACGTACACACTATCTCGCGACTCTGGCGAATATTGCGACCTTGCTGGGCTTGCTTGGCACGATTATCGGCCTGATTTCAGCATTCACCGCAGTTTCAAATGCCAATCCGGCAGACAAGGCGGACTTGTTGTCAGCCAGTATTTCGGTCGCCATGAATACGACGGCGTTTGGGCTGATGTGCGCGATACCGTTGTTGCTGGTGCATGCGCTTCTGCAGACGAAAACGAATCAGATCGTTGACAGCCTCGAAATGGCCAGCGTGAAGTTCCTGAACGCCGTTACCGAACGTCAGCTGAAGCCTGCCGGAGCGTAATAATGATTCGTAGTCGCAGAGGCGGTCGTAACAATATTGAGACGGCCGAGCTCAACATTACAGCGTTCATGAACCTGATGGTGATCCTGGTTCCGTTCCTGCTGATTACTGCGGTGTTCTCGCGACTGGCAATTCTTGAACTGCATTTGCCAGGCTCCTCTACCGAGCCCGCGGATCCGCAGGAACTGACCTTCCAGCTTGAAGTCACCGTTCGAGACGGTGAAATTGAAGTTGGCGATCGTAATGTCGGCGCGCTGGGAATTTATCCCAACAGCGCAGAAGGCTACGACTACGAATCTCTGAGCGTAAAGCTCTCGGAAATCAAGCAGAGCTATCCGGAGAAGACAGACGTGTCCATTCTGCTCGAGTCGGACATACCCTACGACACGCTGGTGCAGGTGATGGACAGGGTACGCGTCGCAGAGACCGTCGAAGAGGACAGCATTGTGCGCACCGATTTGTTTCCTGATATCTCCATAGGCGATGCGCCGGTAAGGGACGGAGCCTGAATCATGGTCAAATCGCGCCGCGCAAAACGAATGGAAACGCACCATAAGCGAAATAAAAGCACGGGATCATTGAATCTCGTTTCGTTGATGGACATTTTTACGATCCTGGTGTTCTTTCTGCTCGTCAATTCATCCGACGTCGAAGTCCTGCCGAACGACAAAGACATTCAGTTGCCAGAGTCTATTGCCGAGGAAAAGGCAAAGGAAACGGTCGTCATTATCATTGGCGACGAGGACATCATCGTCCAGGGTGTGCCAGTTGCAAAAGTGCGTGACGTCATGGCGTTGCGAGGCAATGACATTCCGGCACTGCGCCAGGCGCTGTTATCGCAAAACGATCGCGTACTGCGTCGCGAGGCACAGCAGAGTATTGCCGGGCGTGAGGTTACGATCATGGGCGATCGGGACATCCCCTATCGGCTGCTCAAGAAGGTGATGGCCACCTGTACGCAGTCCGACTACGGACAAATTTCGCTGGCAGTACTGCAAAAGAGTTCTGACAAGCTGGAAACTGTCAGCGATCTTCAGGCAGCGCGCTAGCGCGATTAGGAGTCAAGGATTGGATATTCCTTTTTACAGAGAGTATGAGCTGCCATGGACCACCACGTCCGGGCAGGAAAGGAAATTTCGGCGACTGCTCGCTATAATCCTGGGTGGTGCGCTGTTCCTGAGCCTCGTCTGGCCGTGGATCCCGACGCCTGATAAGAATCCTTACGAGGTGGAGGAAATTTCACCGCGCATCGCCAAACTTCTGCTCGAACAGAAGCCGCCGCCCCCGCCGCCACCGAAACCCAAGGAGCCGGAGCCGCAGCCCGAACCGGATCCAATCAAGGAGCCGGAGCCCGAACGGGTCGTCGAACAGACGCCGTCGCCGGAGCCCGTGCCGGTTGAACCCGCGCCGGAGCCCGAAATTGATTTGCAGGCAGTGGCGCGGCAACAGGCGCAGGCCGCACTACTGCCGTTCACCGACGATCTTGCCGCCCTTGCTGACAGCGAGGTGCTCGAAAAAGTGGTCGACAATCGTCCGCTGACAGGAAGTGTCGGTGAGGCAGCGCGCAACGAGCGCTCGATGATCACGTCAAAGGTTGGCACGGCAAGCGCAGGTATCAACACGGCAAACATGAGTCGTAACACCGGTGGCAGTGGTCTTGCCGGGCGCAGCACGACAGCCGTCGCCAGTCCGGTCGAATCAGTCGGCCAGTCGGCGGGTGGGGCGCGGCGCACGGGGACCAGCAACAAAGCGTCACGCAGTCGCGAAGAAATCGAACTCGTGTTTGATAAAAACAAGGGTGCAATCTTCGCGCTGTACAACCGCGCATTGCGCATGGATCCATCCTTGGAAGGCAAACTGGTGCTGCGCTTGACGATTGCACCCAGCGGTGAGGTAACGGCATGCGAAGTCGTTTCAAGCGAACTTGGCGATCCGGAGCTGGAGCGTAGATTGGTGCAGCGAGTCATGCTGTTCCGGTTTGATGCAAGGGACGTAGAACCGGTAACAACGACGAAGCCCATCGATTTTTTCCCAGCCTGATTTCCATGCTGTCGCGATGTTATTGCGGCGCCTGCCCAGCAGCCGATCGCGGTGCATGAGCAAGACATTGTCATTGATGATATGGCACTGAAGATCAATCCGCCCTCCACAACCATGTAAGTACAAACAATGCAGGCCGATTGCGGCCGCTCCTGCAATGCTTTGTCATTAATGTAGGAGCTCGCCCAGCGAGCGATCCTGGTGCAGCAATAAAGGTGCCCACCGTTAGGCGCCGCGGCACGCAAGTGCTAGCATTCAAGCCCTTTTCGTAAATGCACGCTGCCCACCATGAATGAATACACGCCGCCTTTGAAAGAAATGCGCTTCACGTTGAGTGAACTGTCCGGGCTGGACAAAGTACTTTCCCTCGCAGCCTTCGCCGATGTTGATGCCGAAACTATCGATCAGGTCGTAGAAGAAGCCGGCAAGTTTGCACGCGACGTTCTCGCGCCACTTAATATTCCGGGCGATCGCGCAGGTTGCCGGGTCGAGGACGGCGCCGTGCAGGTCGCGGATGGCTTCGCTGAGGCTTACCGGCAATTCGTCGATAACGGCTGGCAGGCGCTGGCCGGATCGGCTTCCTATGGCGGCATGGGTTTTCCGGAAGGTGTCGCCGTTGCAAGCTTCGAGATGTGGCAATCGGCGAACATGGCTTTTTCACTGTGTCCCATGCTGACCAGCGGGGCCATCACCGCGATCGAAGCACACGGTACAGAGGCTATGCGAAAAAGCTTCTTGCCAAAGCTTGTAAGCGGAGAATGGAGCGGCACCATGGTGTTGACCGAGCCGCAGGCCGGCTCGGACCTTGCAGCGATCACGACAAAAGCGGTGCCTGAAGGCGATCACTATCTTATTACCGGAACGAAAATTTACATCACCTGGGGTGACCATCCGATGGCAGCAAACGTGATTCATCTCGTGCTTGCCAGACTGCCCGATGCGCCGGAGGGAGTGCGCGGCATCTCGATGTTTGTCGTGCCAAAATTTTTACTGGACGAAAATGGCGAGCCTGGAAAACGCAATGATGCCGGCCCGGTTTCCGTCGAGCACAAGCTCGGAATTCATGCGAGCCCGACCTGCGTGATGAACTTTGGAGATCAGGGAGGGGCTGTCGGCTATTTGATCGGCGAGGAGAACAAAGGCCTCGCCAATATGTTTACGATGATGAACCATGCCCGCATTGAAGTGGGCGTACAGGGACTCGCCCTCAGCGAACGGGCCTACCAACTTGCTCGCAGCTACGCACTCGAGCGGGTACAGGGACATGCGCCGGGTCACAAAGGCCGGGTGACGATCGTCAAACATCCGGACGTTCGCCGCATGCTGCTGTTGATGAAATCGCAAATTGAAGCCATGCGCGGTGCCGCCTATTACACGGCAGCGCTGCTGGACCTGAAAAAGTATGAGAAGGATGCTGAGCGACAAAGCATTGCGAATGCGCGCCTGGGACTGCTGACACCGGTCATCAAGGGCTGGCTGACGGAAGCGGCGCAGGAAATAACATCTCTCGGTGTGCAGATTCAGGGCGGAATGGGCTATGTCGAGGAAACCGGTGCTGCACAGCACATGCGCGATGCGCGCATTTTGCCGATCTATGAAGGTACTACCGGCATTCAGGCCAACGACTTTGTAGGCAGGAAAATTCTGGCAGACGAGGGTAGGGCTATCCAATTGTTGTTGGCGGACATGCGGTCGACCGTCGAAGCATTGAATGAAGACACGTCGTTGCATGACCTTGCACAATCACTGGCACCGGCTGTAGACGGATTGGCAAAATCAGTTGACTGGCTGTTGCTGCATGCAAAAGACGATCCCGAGGTACCGGGGGCTGCCTCGGTCAGCCTTCTGATGCTTGCAGGTACTGTCATTGGCGGGTGGGTTATGGCGCGGTCAGCGCTGGCAGTTGCTGACCAGAGCACCACCCATGGCAGCGATTTCCGTGAGGCCAAACTCGCAACTGTCAATTTTTACATGCAGCACGTGCTGCCGCGCTGGGCGGGCTACGCGGGCGCTGCGTGTGCTGGCAAAGATTCCGTAATGCGTATAGACGAGCGCGCGTTCTGATAATAAACAAAAACGGCGAAAGAATGAGCGAACTCGATTCAGCGACAGACCTGCGTCCCGATTCCGTTCCCAGGCCCGTGTCAGCAGATGAGCGAATTTCGTCGATCGACACTCTGCGCGGCGTTGCGGTGCTCGGCATTCTCGTCATGAATATTTACGCTTTTGCGATGCCCTTCGTGGCGTATCAGAACCCGCTCGCCTACGGTGGCAACGAATGGTACAACCTCGCCACCTGGTACTTCACGCACCTGTTTTTCGATCAGAAGTTCATGACGATTTTCTCCATTCTTTATGGTGCGGGACTGGTCATGATGGCGTCGCGTGTGGAAAAGCGGGCGGTCCCCTACGCCGCAGTCTGGTTTCGACGCAGCCTGTGGTTGCTTGTTATCGGGGCGCTACATGGCTACCTGATCTGGATGGGTGACATCCTGTTCTTTTATGCAGTCGTGGGCATGTTGATTTTTCCGTTTCACAAGCTCGAACCAAGGCAGCTTCTTGTTTTAGCGTGCCTGTTATTACCGGTCGCAGTGTTGCTCGGACTTGCAGGCGGCAAATATATGCAGGAGGTGCAGATTGCAGGCGCAGAGATTTCTGCGATGCAGGAGTCCGGCGAGGAGCTTAGTGCCGCACAGCTGGAAACGCTGGAAGAGTATGAACAGAACGCGATGTTCCTGAAACCGCCAGCGCAGCAGGTTGCAGAAGACCTGGCAGCCTATCGCTCCGGCTACGCGGAGATTGTCAGCTATCGCGCACCGACGGTGGCAATGATGCAGGCGCAGGCTCTGCCGTTTTATCTCATTTGGCGGATAGGCGGTCTGATGCTAGTGGGCATGGCGTTCATGAAGCTTGGTATTCTCTCGGCGTCGCGCAGCGATAACTTCTACCGGAACATGATGCGGTGGGGATACGGACTCGGTTTACCGCTAGTCGCAATCAGTGCATGGCGCATGCAGGCGAATGCATGGGACATGCTGTGGATGTTCAGGGTGGGGGGCATCCCGAACTACTTTGGCAGCGTGCTGGTCGCACTCGGCCACATTGCCCTTGTCATGATCGTCGTGCGCGGCGGCATACTGAAAAAGGTGCAACAACGATTCGCTGCCGTCGGACGCATGGCCTTTACCAATTACCTCATGCATTCAATCGTCATGACGACACTCTTTTACGGCTACGGTTTCAATTTCTATGGTGAGGTGCCGAGATTATGGCAAATGGGCTTGGTCGGCGGAATGATTGCCCTGCAACTGTGGCTAAGTCCGATCTGGCTAGCCCGGTTTCGCTTCGGCCCAGCGGAATGGCTGTGGCGATCGCTGACCTACTGGCACAGGCAGAGTATTGAACAGCGGCCCGTTTGAGTCTGTGCCGATTGCGCATGGGCGGGGCGAACCGTGGCCGGTGCGACTTTAAGCACTGGCCACTGTGGTAAGCTCGCAACAATTAGAGACTTATGCAACTAATTGATTATAGTCAGGAAATTAGGCTAATAATAAAAAAGTTTAAGCAGCGCCTATCGTCCCCGCAACACTTAATTGCTATTTACATACCAAATAGTGATCATTCGCACCATATGCCGCACCGGCAGGCGCGACGAGTAACAGATTAAGTTAATACTAACTCGACGGTCATACCTTAACGGCGCATCTAAAAACAGGACCAAGCGAAAATCCGTTTTACCCAACGCGGGGGATTTCAGCTTTTTCGGGAGATGTTCATTGTGAAAACTAAAACTTTAGTGAAAGTATTGTTCGCTTTTGTGTCGATGTTTTCCCTGCAGGTTTATGCGCAGGGCAATTCGACCGGCGACATTATTGGTTCGCTGGAAAATCACGGTAGTGGCGAGTACACGGTCAACGCGCGCGACCCGGCTACCGGGCGATCCAGAACAACTGGCGTGGGTGCTGATGGCAGCTTCAGGTTTTCCCAGTTGCCGGTTGGTACCTATGATCTGACGGTGTCGCGTGACGGAAATGTTGTCGCGCGTGATTCGTTCGGTGTATCACTCAATGGCAATACGGTCGCAATGTTCCCTATCGCCGACCAGTCGATGGAAGAGATTACCGTTACCGCATCGCGATTGACCGGTGACACGTACTCAACGGACTCCGGGTTGGTACTCGGGAAAGCTGAAATCGACATCATGCCAGTCGGCCGTAATCTGACCAGCATTTCGATGCTTGCTCCCGGCGTGGTACTGGGCGACGAGAAATTCGGACTTAGCGGCGGACCTGGTCTCGCTTCCTTTGGCGGATCTTCGGTTGCCGAGAATTCCTGCTACATCAATGGACTTGAAGTGACGAACACCCGCCAGGGTCTAGGCTGCGGTGCCGTTCCATTTGAATTCTATGAGCAGTTCCAGGTGAAAACCGGCGGCTATTCAGCACAATATGGCCGCACCACGGGCGGCGTTTTGAACGCTGTCACGAGAAGCGGTACGAATGAATGGGAATTCGGCGTCGGTCTCGCAATTGAACCTGGTTCGCTTTACGAGGAAGGCAAGATTTCCCGCGGCGGCGGCGGTTTTGGCGGCGGTCTTGGTGGCGCCGGCACCGGTAACGTTTTTCGCGATACGACAATGAATGAAAACTCATTGTTTGAATATTGGGTAAGCGCTGGCGGACCGATCATCGAGGACAAGCTGTTCATATATGCCATCGTCAATCCACGAGATGAGTCTCAGGACTTCGCATGGCAGACATCATCACGGCAAAATTATGCGCCCGACGATGAATTCCGGACGGTTGATAAAGATGGCGCGGATAACCTGTTCTGGGGCGCGAAGATAGACTGGGATATTACGGACTATCACCGTCTTAGTGCCTGGGGCTACTCAAACCGTAGCGACGGTACAGATATCCATTATCCGTACAACCCGAATTCCGGTGCGCTCAGCACAGTCTCGAACCAAACCATCATCCGCAAGCGCGGTGGTGAGGCGCAAAGTATCAGCTATACCGGTACATTCTTTGATGACGTGACGGTATCCGCGATGTGGGGCACGATTGAAACGCAGTACACATCGGATCCGGACGATACCCAGAGCTGTCCGGCGGTTGCCGACCAGCGTAACCCGGCTCCTGCGAACCCGATTACCGGTTGCGGTCCGGGTGGTTCTTTCGGCAATAACTTCGATGAGAACGAACAGTTGCGCCTCGATATCGAGTGGGCAATTGGCGACCATCTCGTTCGAGTTGGCCTCGACCAGCAGGATCGCAACTCCACGCGTTTGTCTGTCCCGATTGGCGGACACAATTACACCTATTCAACGTTAGGTAATGCGGCGTCTGTTCAGGGCAACAGTGGTCCGATCTTTACAAATAACAGTGGTGCTGCGATCGATTACGTTTTCGATCGGATCTTTAGTAACGAGGACCTGGGTGGCGGATTCAGTAGTGAATTGACGGCCTATTACATCGAAGATGAATGGCAGGTCACGGACAAGCTCGTTCTGTATCTGGGTGCACGCAAAGACCAGCTGACCAACTTTGCAACCGGCGGCGTCGTTTTTGCTGACTTCGATCAGGAGTGGGCGCCCAGGCTTGGTATGAGTTGGGATCCAACGGGAGATGGCCAGAATAAGTTCTACGGAACCTGGGGCCGTTATTACCTGCCGATCGCGAACAATACGAACTTCCGCGTTGCTTCAGGCGTTAGCGACATAACGACGTACTACTCATACACGGGCACAGACCCGACGACTGGTGCACCAACGGGCTTGCAGCCGCTTAGTGGCAATCTCGCGACTTCCGTCGTTGTTAACTCCCTGCCCACGCCGCCGACCCAGGATCAGTTCCAGGCTGCGGAGGCAGACCCGTTCTACAAGGAAGAGTACATAGTGGGTTATGAGCGATTCCTGTCCGAAGAGAACAAGGTCGGTATGAGGGTCGTTCGACGCGAAACGGGCGCTACGCTGGATGACTACTGCGGCGTTTTTGCGAATCCGGGGTATTGCACAATGGTTAACCCTGGCTTCGGCGGATCCTGGTCAGCATTCGCTGGCGGACCTCTGACGTTTTACGATGCGAATACCATCGGACTGCCAAAGGGTAAGAACGATTATACCGCCGTGCAGCTGGAGTGGGGTCACTCAGGCGAGCGCCTGAACTACAATTTCATCTACACCTGGTCTCGTAGTGAAGGCAATTTCGAGGGTGCGGTCAAATCGGATATCGTCCAGGCGGATGCTGGTATTACGCAGGACTTCGACTTCCCGGCGTTGATGGATGGGGCTGACGGATACCTGCCAAATGACCGACGACACGTGTTCAAGTTCTACGGTTCGTATCAGGTTACTGATGCGCTGACTGCAGGCTGGAACGCATCGCTTGCGAGCGGTCGTCCGATGAGCGCTTACGGTTCTGGTTATTTCGACCAGGGCGCTAACGTGTTTGGTAGCTATGGTGATACTTACTATCTGTTCACCAATACCTGCTACAACTCTGTGGCACGAACGGCGGCAAATCCTTACGGCGTTGGCACGTGTGGTGCTGCACCCGCTCAAACCGATAAAATCTATCAGTTCACGGGTCGCGGTAATGCGGGTCGTACGCCATGGCTTCCGTCACTCGACGCATCACTCAACTACGACTTCGAAGTATCCAATATCGATATGACTGCAACTCTGCAGGTCTTCAACATCCTGAATCTTCAGGAAGTGACCTTGTTCAACGAACATGCAGAAGGTCGTCGTTCAGAAGGTACAGCGAACCAATGGTACGGTGCAGCCTATGGTTGGCAACAACCGCGTTACGTACGTCTGCAGCTTCAGGCGCGTTTCTAAAAGCTTGCAGAAGCATTAAGATCAGGGGGCCAGTCGGCCCCCTTTTTTTTGGCCGTTGGAATTGCGACAGGCTCGCACCTTCGTCTTCTATCAGCCGAACATGATTCGAACAGAGGCACAGCCTGGAGGGCAGATCTGAAACCAACGAAATCGATTCACGTAGCTATTTGTCCGAAATTTGAAGTATCAAAGCGCAAAAAATGGCTGTAACTCTGCTGAATTCACGGTTCAAGGGCGGATGTCGGCCGACTTGTAGGCTGATTGATGCAGCCTGTTGATTAAGACTGACAGGGAATTACGGTTGGCGATATTAGAAGTAATGGGAATCAATGTGATGACCTTATTAAAACAGTGCACGCTATTCTTGCTCGTGATCGCGGCAGACAGTCTTTCCGCGGCAGATCTTCGTCCATTACGCCCGGTCAACACCTATTCCATTGTTGCTCGCGATCCCGATACCGGCGCGCTGGGTGCCGCCGTGCAGTCGCACTGGTTCTCCGTTGGTTCGATCGTTATCTGGGCTGAACCCGGCATTGGCGCGGTTGCAACTCAATCATTCGTGGAACCCGCGTATGGCCCTTTGGGCTTGCAGCTCATGCGTGGTGGCCATACCGCAAGCGAAGCACTGACCGCATTGCTCGCGGCCGATGAACACGAGGATGTACGCCAGGTGGCGATGATTGACGCCACCGGCAACCTGATGAATCACACCGGCAGCAATGCCATCGCAGAGGCTTGTGACCTGACTGGCGACAACTTCGCCGTACAGGCGAATATGATGCTGAAGCCAACCGTCTGCGAGGCGATGGCCAGGGCATTCAGTCAGTCTTCCGGTGACCTGGCGGAGCGCATGATGCGTGCGCTTGAGGCGGCGGAAGGCGAGGGCGGCGACGCTCGTGGCAAGCAGTCTGCAGCGTTACTGGTCGTTGACGGCGACATAAGCGCACCGGCCTGGGGTGGAAGACAATTTGAACTACGCATAGAAGATCACCCGCAACCGCTGGCAGAGCTGCGGCGGCTACTCACCATGGCCCGCGCTTACCGTCTGATGAATGAGGGCGATGAGCATATGACGAACGGCGAGGTAGAGAATGCGGTGAAAGCGTACAGCGGCGCCGAAGCACTGGTACCGGATAGCCACGAAATGATCTTCTGGCATGCAGCAACCCTCGCGGCAGCGGGGGAAGTCGATGCATCGCTACCATTGTTCAGAAAAGCATTTGCTATGTGGCCGCAATGGCGCGAACTGGTACAGCGACTACCGGCCGCAGGGCTGATGCCGGACGACGCGCAATTGATGTCGCGGATCCTGGCCGTCGAATAGGCAAAGTAACTCAGCGACATTTGGCCTTGCGCAGAACTCGCAACCGTCGCAGTTCACTTTGCAGCTTTTCGCCTTTCGCACGGGTGTATCCGGCGCGCATCTTAGACTGAACAAGGCGTATTTTCGCCTTCACTTCGCGGCACTGGCGTTCGTCATTTCTGTCCGCAGCCATGACCTGCCCCGTGGCCAGGGCGATACCGATAAGGAGAGCTGGCAAACTCACATCCCGCATCCTTGCATTGGAAATCTGCTACCTGATAGTGCGCGACATGGTGCAATCCGGTCTATCACATTAACGGCACAGGCGATGTATATTGCCCTCTTGCTTTTCCGGGAAATTATAAAGCGAGGCGGACAATGGGCAAGAAGCAGCTGTATTTGTTGCTGGCGATAGCGGGTGCCGTTATTCCGTACTACTTTTTCTTTTTGCACGTTGCGGACCAGGGCTTCGATTTGTCCGCGTTCGTTCGCGCCGTATTTGCGACGCACGCGGCAAGTGGCTTTACTATTGATCTGCTGATCTCGTCGCTCGTGTTCTGGGTCGCTATTGTTGCCAGGAAAAACGCCGGACGTGGGCCGACACCGTGGGTTTTTATCGCACTGAATCTGTTAGTAGGCCTGTCTTGCGCACTTCCCGCTTACCTTTACGCCGTTGAAGCAAAGAGCGGGCGTCAGACCTGGTGAAGCGAGAGCTGCTTACAGGCTTCGAGGCAATCGCCGGTCCAGGCGCCCGTTGCCTTGTTCTCGGTACACTGCCAAGCCGGAGGTCTTTGCAAACTAAAGAATATTACGCACACTCACGCAATGCCTTCTGGCCAATAATGGCTGATTTGTTCGGCATCGAAGGAGGCCTTCCATATATACAGCGCAAGCGCGTGTTAATGAAAAACGGGCTGGCTGTATGGGATGTCCTGGCTGCTTCCGTCAGGCCGGGCAGCCTGGATGCGTCGATTGATGCAGAAACTGCACGTGCCAACAATTTCGAGCAATTTCTGGGTGCACACCCGGAGATTGCGACGCTCTTTTTCAACGGTCAGGCGGCGGCCCGCCTCTTCAGACGCCTGGTTGCGCCACAACTCGAAACGCGCTCCAATATGCCGGAATGTCATGTGCTGCCGTCGACGAGCCCCGCACATGCGGCAATGCCCTATAAGGAAAAACTGAAGCACTGGCACATTGTTGCCGATGTATTGTCACAATCGACTTCCACTTGAGGAGAAAACAATGATTGGTTACGTCATGGTAGGCACGAATAAGTTTGACAAAGCGGCCAAATTCTACGACGACTTGCTTAAGCAGCTTGGCGCCAAGCGCATGATGGAAGCGGACAATTTTATTGCCTGGGGTACCGGGATAGACTCGCCAGCCATCTCGATCTGCAAGCCCTACGACGGTAAAACCGCCACGGTTGGCAACGGCGTAATGGTTGCTATCAACGTGGATTCGCGGCAAAAGGTTGACGCGTTGCATGCCAAGGCACTGGCGCTGGGTGGCAAAGACGAGGGCGCCCCCGGACAACGTAGTGATGAGTTCTACGCCGGATACTTCAGGGATCTCGACGGCAACAAGTTGAATGCGTTCTACTTCGGTAAATGAGTGATCGGGATACGCAAGCAGGCTAAAGTGCGCTGTCCCCGGATTCTCCGGTACGGATACGCCAGACCTGATCCAGCGAGCTGACGAATATCTTGCCGTCACCCACTTTGCCTGTTTTGGCACTGTTGATGATTGCTTCGACAACCTCATCGAGCCGATCATCCGATACCGCCACTTCGATTTTGGCTTTCGGCAGGAAATCGACGACGTATTCCGCGCCACGGTAGAGTTCGGTGTGGCCGCGTTGCCTTCCGAATCCTTTCACCTCGCTGACGGTCATGCCCTGGACGCCAACTTCACTCAAGGCATTACGGACATCATCGAGTCGGAAGGGTTTGACAATTGCCGTAATCAATTTCATGTAAAATCCAGAGGGTCCTGCAGACGTCGCAATCCTAACAATACTGCCGCGGGATTCCTATACGCTGCAGTCGTGCCACACTCCCCTTGTCTCACTCCTGACAGACAGTTATCGTCGTTTTCTGCCAGCACTGCGGCCCTGCCGGGAAGATAGTATTTTCGGGACGGTGTAGAGTCATTCAATGGAATTAAGAGAAGCAGCGGGTCTCAAGTATCACGGCGGTGCGTTGCTGTACGCGCTGTCGGCGTACGCAGCCGGCTGGACCGCCGTCTGGCAGGATGCCTGGCCGCTCAATCTGGCTGGCGTCCTGCTGCTCGCCCACGGCATGGTCATCGCGGCATATCTGATTCACGAGTGCAGTCACAATCTGATATTCAAAAGCGTACGTGACAATGCCCGGCTAGGCCGTCTTCTCAGCTGGATCGCCGGTTCAGCTTACGGCACGTACGAAGACATCCGTTACAAACACTTTCGTCATCATGTGGATAACGATGACGTGGTCTGGTTCGACTATGAGCAATTTTTCGCCGAGCACCCGGCGGCACTGCGCCTGACCCGGGTACTGGAGTGGTTTTACATTCCGGCTCATGATCTGATCATGCACTTTATTATGGTGTTCGGCGCGTTCATCATCCCGCAGCGACGTGCTCAAAGACTGCGCAACCTGACTGTTATACTCGTCCGGGGCGGGGTGTTCATTGCATTGCTGGTTTTGGCACCGAAAGTCGCACTGCTTTATGTCATCGCTTATCTGCTGATGATGACCGTGTTGCGCTTTATGGACAGCCTGCAGCATGACTACCCCTACAGCCTGACGCTGTTCGAGTTCGACCGCCCGGAACGCAAAGGCAATTTCGTTTGGGAGCAGGAACACACCTTTTCCAATCCGCATACCTTGCGGCGCGACTGGCCAAACTGGTTCACGCTCAACTTTGGTTTTCACAACGCCCACCATGACGACATGACGGTGCCATGGTACCGGCTGCCGGCAAAGCATCGGCAGATGTTTGGCGACGATCCTGCCGCGGTAATTCCGCTGGCGGCCCAGTTGCGAATATTTCACAAACAGCGGGTCAACCGGGTGGTTGGCAATCATGTGGGTGAGGTGCCTGAAGGACGCGAGTTTTTGCGTGCCGCCCAACGTGCCGATGTGTATGGCGGCAATGCTGCCTCGTTTCTGACATCCTTCTGACCGCCAAGCCGGAGATAATGCAGGAACTCAAAATCTTTCAGTCCCTGTGGGCGATGGAACAGCGCGTTCCGGGGCAAGCAGAACCTGGTCCGGAAGAAAGTTTCCGCATGATCGCTGCGGCCGGCTATGACGGTGTGTGTATCGATCCGTCACCCGCAGAAATCGACGCGATGAAAAAGCTCAAGCCGCTGTACGATAAATACGGTCTCGGTTGCATGATCAATGCATTTCCGGAAGAGGCTGACGACATGCGACCTCTGTACGCCCTTGCGGCAGATCTGGACGCGGTGCTGGTCAATATCATTGGTGGCGTGATGCCCATCGAGCCCCAAGACGCCGTGCCGATCGTCAGGCGCTGGCGCGAGGAAGCAGGCGATATTCCGGTGCTGTTCGAAACCCATCGGGACAGCCTGCTGAACGACATGTACTTTACATTGCAGCTCATGGACCTGGTTCCTGAAATACGACTGTGCGCGGACCTCAGTCATTTTGTTGTCGATCGCGAGATGCGCGCGCCTGTCACCGCGCGCGATCAGGCTTACATTGACCGCATTCTTGAGCGCTCGGACTGCTTCCAGGGACGCGTGGCGGGACGGGAGCAGGTGCAGCTGCAAATCGATTTTCCGCAACATCAGGAGTGGGTCGATATTTTTCGCGGCTGGTGGAAAGAGGGCATGCGGCGGTGGCGACGCCGCAATGAGAAGGGCGCAACGCTGATATTCCTGTGTGAACTCGGACCGCCGCCCTACGCAATGACGGGGCCAGACCAGCTCGAATTGTCCGATCGCTGGGAAGAAGCGTTGAAAATTCGCAGCTGGGCAGAAGCAATCTGGCAGGATCTGCAACGCGAGGAGCACGATGCCGCCTGACTTTGCCGCTGCTGCCTGGCACGCTGCCCTGGCCGCTATCATCGC
This sequence comes from Woeseiaceae bacterium, assembly GCA_037968735.1. GTDB lineage: Bacteria > Pseudomonadota > Gammaproteobacteria > Steroidobacterales > Woeseiaceae > SZUA-117. Next base: position 61,484 of record JBBKWC010000023.1, read on the forward strand.
CGCGGACAGCGGCAAACAATTAGCGGCAGGACTTAGCGGTGCGATCGATGCCATCGTCGATCATGAGGGCATCTGCCTCATCGCCTTCCACAGGAACGCGCGTCCCGATGTCTTGCATCACACGCTGGAGCCCGCTGGCAGAAAACATTACCTGGAACGATATCTCGACGGGACCTACCTTCTCGATCCACTGTATCAGCTTGCATTGCGTAGTCAAAAGGCAGCGCTGGTTCGCTTTCGTGATGAACTGCCCGACCGGTTCCGTTCCAGCGAATACTATCGCCAGTATTGCGAACGTACTCATTTGCTCGACGAAATGGACTTCCTGGCACCGGTCTCTGCAGAGACCACGCTCGTTCTCGTCATCGGTCGACGGCAACGCATGTTCACGCGTGCAGAACTCGGTCGTCTCGCGACCGCCGAGCCGGTCGTACAGGCGACCATAGGCAAAATCTGGACGGCCTGGATCGCGCGACCGGGCAACGTACGCGGCAAAGACGACGTACACCGACGACTGACCGAGTGCTTCGAGAATTTCGGACGGCCGGTGCTGACCGGACGAGAGCGCGAAATCAGCCAGCTGTTGCTGCGCGGGCACTCGTCAAAATCGATCGCCAAAATCCTGCGTATCGCACCGGGTACCGTCATGGTGCACAAGCGCAACCTGTTTGCGAAGCTCGGCGTCAGCTCGCAATACGAGCTTTTCTCCATGCTCATCGACGATTTGGGTCGAATTTAATTCAGTTAAAACAGAAGCTTGACGTGAGAATACCCGTCGCATGGTATTTCCTGTGGCAGCGTCGACCGGCAGACTCCACCGCTTCGTTTGCAGCACTGTCAGGATCTGCTTGCCATGCTTGAATTCAACTTTAACCTCGGTGATGACATCGACATGCTGCGCGCATCCGTCAGCGCATTCGCGATGGATCGTATCTCTTCGCGTGCCGCCGATATCGATGCCTCGAACAAGTTTCCCCGCGATCTCTGGCCGGAACTGGGGGCACTGGGCTTGCTCGGCATTACGGTCCCCGAGGATACGGGTGGGACGGGACTTGGCTATCTCGCGCATGTGGTGGCCATGGAAGAGATCAGCCGAGCGTCTGCGGCAGTCGGCCTGTCATATGGTGCGCACTCCAATCTGTGCGTGAACCAGCTGCGGCGCTGGGGCGATGCGAAACAGATTGAACGATTCATGCCCAAACTGCTGACCGGCGAGCACGTCGGCGCACTGGCAATGAGTGAGGCCGGGGCAGGTTCTGATGTGATGGGCATGACGACCACAGCCGTAAGAGACGGAAGCGACTACGTATTGAATGGCAGCAAAATGTGGATCACCAACGCGCCTGAGGCGGACGTAGCAATCGTGTATGCGGTAACCGGAGAAGGCGACCAGCGCAGTAAGTCCATCAGCGCCTTTATCGTCGAGCGCGGCACGCCCGGCTTCAGCGCCGCCCAGAAACTCGACAAGCTTGGTATGCGGGGCTCAGACACCGGCGAACTCGTGTTCAACAATTGCCGCATTCCCGCAGACAACATGCTTGCCGAAGAGGGCAAGGGCTCCGCCATTCTCATGAGCGGTCTCGACTATGAACGGCTGGTGCTGGCTGCAGGGCCGCTCGGTATCATGCGTGCCTGTTTCGAACTGGTGACACCGTACATTCACGATCGCAAACAGTTCGGCCGACCGATTGGTACATTTCAGCTTATGCAGGGAAAAATCGCAGATATGTACACAGCAATGAATTCCTGTCGGACCTATGTCTATGCGGTTGCCGCGGCCGCCGACAGAGGGCACACCACACGCTTCGATGCGGCGGGATGTATTTTGCTGGCCGCAGAGAAAGCGACCTGGATGGCCGGGGAAACCATTCAGGCGCTGGGTGGCAACGGCTATATCAACGAATATCCGGCGGGCAGATTGTGGCGGGACGCAAAGCTGTACGAAATCGGCGCCGGAACCAGCGAGATTCGGCGTATGCTTATCGGTCGCGAGATCTTCAATGCAACGGGTTGAAACGGGAACAAGCAGTAGCACACATGCCGGTCATCAACAGCAAAATCAAGCCTGACTCAAAAGCCTTTACGGAAAACGACGCCGCCAATCGCAAACTGGCGAAAGCACTCAAGGACGTCGCACTGAAAATATCTGCCGGCGGCAGCGAGCGTTCACGGAACAAGCACGTTGCGCGCGGCAAGCTGTTACCGCGCGACCGGATTCGATCCCTGGTGGACCGGGGCTCGCCTTTTCTGGAGCTTGGTCAGCTTGCTGCGTACGGACTCTACGACGACGAAGTGCCCTCGGCCGGCATCATCACCGGTATAGGCCAGGTATGCGACATCGACTGCATGATTGTGGCGAATGACGCGACGGTTAAGGGGGGTACCTACTACCCGCTGACCGTCAAAAAGCATCTGCGCGCCCAGGAGATCGCTCTGCAAAATTATTTGCCGTGCATTTATCTGGTTGACTCGGGGGGTGCCTTTTTGCCGCTGCAGGATGAAGTGTTTCCGGATCGTGATCATTTCGGCAGGATTTTCTACAACCAGGCGCATATGTCGGGGCGCGGTATTCCGCAGATTGCGGCCGTACTCGGTTCCTGTACCGCCGGCGGTGCGTACGTGCCCGCGATGTGCGACGAAGCCATCATCGTGAAGAACCAGGGAACGATATTCCTCGGCGGCCCGCCACTCGTCAAGGCGGCGACAGGCGAAGTTGTCGATGCTGAAACGCTCGGTGGCGGCGACGTGCACTCGCGAATTTCCGGGGTCACCGATTACCTCGCCAGGGACGATGCTGAAGCACTTGCGATGGTGCGGGAATCTGTTTCCAATCTGAACTGGCACAAGGAATGCCATCTCGATCTGCGGGAGCCTGAGGAACCGCGCTACGCAGCGGATGAGCTTTATGGCGTGGTATCACGCGATTTCCGCTATCCCTACGACGTCAGGGAGGTGATCGCCCGCATCGTTGACGCTTCCGCATTTCACGAATTCAAAGCGCTGTATGGCCCGACGCTCGTCTGCGGTTTTGCCCATATCTACGGATACCCGGTCGGCATCGTGGCTAACAACGGCATCCTGTTTTCCGAATCGGCACAGAAAGGCGCGCACTTTGTCCAGCTATGCAATCGCCGCGGCATTCCACTGGTGTTCCTGCAGAACATCACGGGTTTCATGGTAGGCCGCAAGTATGAACACGGCGGTATCGCGAAAGATGGCGCCAAAATGGTCAACGCCGTTGCCACGGCGTCTGTGCCCAAATTCACGGTCATCATTGGCGGCTCCTTCGGTGCCGGAAACTACGCAATGTGTGGTCGTGCCTATTCGCCGCGTATGCTCTGGACGTGGCCAAATGCCAGAATTTCCGTCATGGGCGGGGAACAGGCATCGCTGGTATTGTCGAGTGTCAAGCGCGATGCCATGGAAGCGCGCGGGGAGTCTTGGCCGGAGAAAGAGCAGCTTAATTACGAACGGCGCATTAATCGCCAGTATGAGAAGCAGGGCAGCCCGTACTACGCCAGCGCCCGGCTGTGGGATGACGGCGTCATCGACCCGGTGGATACTCGTAAAGTGCTGGGTCAGGGCATTTCTGTTTCACTCAACAAGCCGCGCGACGGCGAATCCCACTACGGCATCTTCCGCATGTAGGCGGAAGTCAGCTGTCCTGACGGGTGTTCTTTGCCATCAGCACCGCGGCTTCGCGACGATCGTAATACTGCGCCCGCTGTCCGACGAACTGATAGCCGGCATTTTCGTAGAATCGTCGCGCATCATTGTTGCTCGTACGAAGCTCAAGCCGAATCAGGGAAATGCCGGCGGTATCGCAGGACTTTTCCAGCCATTGCAGCAGGGCAGTGCCGATTCCCGTTCGTCGCATTTGCGGGGCGACTGCAAGCAATAACAGGTGAGCTTTGTCCATGCCGAATTTCATGATGGCGAAACCCTCGATCACGCCAGCGACACTGGCAACCAGCACCATTGTTTCGGAATCACGAATCACACGACGCACACGGCTCGGTGTCCACCGCCAGTGGAGCCCATGCTCGATCTGTAAGCGGGACATGCCGGCAATTGCGGTCGCGTCGGACCAATGCGCTTTGCGCAATACAAGCGAATCGCGAATATACATGTCGCGATTATAAACAGGCGGTTGGGTGTTTGCAGATAGACCGGGCTAGAATGGCGACCCCTTGTCCGTCACGTAGCTGTAACAATATTCATGTCGATCGATTACGAAGCGCTCATGCGCGCAACGCTCTCAGATGTCAGAGCGCATTATTCCGAGAAAGACGTCATGCTCTATGCGCTGGGTGTTGGCTTCGGCAGCGATCCCCTGGATGCGCGAGAGCTGCCTTACGTCGCCGAATGCCGTGGCCTGCAGACAATTCCGACCATGGCGAGCATGCTGGTTCCTGACACCATCATTGCAGACTCGGGCTGCGACCCCCGCGGCATTCTCCATCGAACGCAAACGCTGGAGTTATTCAGACCGCTGCCATCTTCTGGAAAAATGTTCGTTAATCAGTCAGTTGTATCGGTTTGTGACAGGGGCGTGGAAAAGGGCGCGGAAATCGAACTGAAAACTGAACTGCGTATGGCGAAGGACGATACACCCATCTGTAATCTCGGCAGCTGCGTTGTCGCACGGAGCGACGGCGGCTTCGACGGACCCCCGCCGACACCGCGGCTCCGGCACCGCCTGCCGGATCGCGAGCCCGACCTCACATGCAATCTGCCGACGCGTCCCGATCAGGCGCTGCTGTTTCGTTTGGCGGGAGACATGAACCCGTTGCACGCCGATCCTGTCACCGCCATGGAATGCGGCTTCAGCCGACCGATCCTGCACGGGCGTTGCACTTACGGCATTGCCTGCCATGCGATTCTGAAAACTGTCTGTGACTATGATTTCACCCTGATAGGGGGCATTGACGTTCGCTTCAGTTCACCGGTATATCCTGGCGACATGGTGACGACAGAGATGTGGCAGGAACGCAATATCGTTACTTTTCGTTGCTACGTCCGCGAGCGTAATGTCACCGTCATCAGCGACGGCCGATGTACACTCGTCGCCTGACGCAAGCGGGGCAAGATATTGACCAAGCGAGTTCTGCTCAAAGTCGAGAACAACGTAGCGACCGTAACCCTGAATCGGGCGGACAAGCGCAATGCGGTTGACATGGACATGTTTCATGGGCTGATTGGTGCAGCCGAGCAAATACGAAGCGAGCGCAAGGTCAGGGCTGTGGTGCTACACGGGGACGGCGAACACTTCTGTGCCGGTATCGATATCTCGATGTTCGCCGGCGAGGGGATCAATGCGACGGGACCGGACCTGCTGGCGAAGCCACATGATACGTCTGCCAACCTCGTGCAGCTGGCTTGTCTGGTATGGCGTGAATTGCCGGTGCCGGTGATTGCAGCGCTCAATGGCACGGTTTTCGGCGCCGGACTGCAAATTGCGATGGGCGCCGATATGCGTTATGCCTCGGCCGAAGCCCGGTTTTCCATTATGGAGGTTCGCTGGGGCCTGATTCCCGACATGGCCTTCACAAACACCATGCGGCATGTCATTCCCACGGACAAAGTCCGTGAACTGGCATACACCGGCAGAATCGTCACCGCGGCAGAAGCGGCCTCGCTGGGTTTGGTCACCGGCATAGACGAAGACCCGCTCGCCCGGGCATATCAGATTGCCATGGACATCGCACAAAAATCACCGGATGCCATACGCGCTATCAAGCGTCTGATCAACGAAGCCTGGGATGTCGATGGCGGGGCGGCACTGCAGCTCGAAGCGGCATTACAAAAAGAAATTCTTGCGGGCGCTAACCAGCGCGAGGCGGCCAGCGCCAACCTGGAAAAGCGGCTGCCCAGCTTTCAGGATCCGGATGCGTGAGAGCCGGCCTTATTGCCTGCCGCAACAAGTCCACGGGTCAGTATTTTAGGGAATTCGCTGCAGATCTCTGCGGCCATGGTACTGCTGCCATGAAACCATTTTGGAATCCAGTTGATCGATCCCATGATCGCGTTGCCGGTCATACGCACGTCACAACGGGCGATGCTGCCGTCTTCGATGCCTCGCCTGAGAATATCCTCGAAGTCCGCACTGTGGCGTCGCGAAACCGCGAGGATTTCTTCCTGATGAACGCGTTTTAACGATGGAATTTCACTCATGATGGCCACCGGTCCGTCGTCCCCGACCATCGTTTCGATGTGATAGCGGAGATAAAGGCTGGCCTGTTGCAAACCGCTGCTGCCGTCCTCGATTGCCTTCAGCATCGCCTCACGGCCGAGATCCGCCGCACGCAGATAGCACTGGTACACCAGCTCTTCCTTGTTTCTGACGTAGTAGTAAAGGGCCGCATCGGTCAGCCCCAGATGCCGCGAGACGTCTTTGAGCGACGTACCGCTGTACCCCTTTTCATTGAAGCAGGCGGCTGCCGCTTTCAGGATGCGGTCCCGCTGCGCCTCGAAGCGGCTGGGTAAGGGGTCTGTGCTCACTTGCGGTGAATCTCCGTCATGGTTTCGCCATCTGCTACTTGAACTCTGCCTGCAGGTGCATTATTTTAATCTGTATTAAAATAATTGCAACGCCGGATATCATTGATTTTATTCTAGTTTTCCGCGAGCAGGCGGCAGGTTCCGGCGCAAAACTGATTGAGGACGACCGTCGATGAGCACTGCCCGATCTGATTTGCCGGTTACGTCCGGCGAGGCCCGCCACGCGCCATTGCGATTCATCACAGCGGCTTCGCTGTTCGATGGTCACGACGCGGCCATCAACATCATGCGCCGACTCATTCAGGCACAGGGTGCGGAGGTCATCCATCTCGGCCACAACCGCAGTGTGCTGGATATTGTCAGAGCCGCAATCCATGAGGACGCGGACGGCATCGCCGTCAGCTCTTACCAGGGCGGTCATATGGAATTCTTCCGCTACATGGTGGATCAATTGAATGAGCGGGGCGCCGGTCACGTCAAGGTTTTTGGCGGTGGCGGCGGCACGATCACGCCCGATGAAAGTCGTCAACTGATGGAATACGGGGTCGAACGGATTTATCACCCGAACGACGGCATGGGTCTCGGCCTTGAAGAGATGATTGCGGATCTTGTTCGCCGCACCGAAGCCGGTCGCAGGGAAACGCAATTGCCGGCTGAGCTGAAGGCGGGCGATGCTGGCAACGTGGCAGCAACGATCTCTGCGCTGGAAGAACTCACGTTCAGCGAGGCGAAGCTTGCCACAATGCGCAAGGCGTGGCAGATGCAGGCAGGCGAGGTGCCGGTCATCGGTATTACCGGCACTGGCGGCGCCGGCAAGAGCAGCGTGACAGACGAATTACTCAATCGATTCCTCGGCGCTTTTGCCAGCAAAAAGATTGCCGTGCTTGCCGTCGATCCGACACGTCGGCGTACCGGCGGCGCACTGCTCGGTGATCGAATCAGGATGAATTCCCTGCGCTCGGAGCGTGTTTACATGCGCTCGATTGCAACGCGGCGTCAACATCTGGCGACCAGCGAAATGCTGGCTGATCAGATTCGCTTCCTGAAGTCGCTGGACTTTGACCTCATTATTGTGGAGACGGCAGGAATCGGGCAGAGCGACAGTGAAATCGTCGACCTGGTCGACTTTTCCGTCTACGTGATGACCAGTGACTACGGTGCCGCGAGCCAGCTTGAAAAAATTGACATGCTGGACCTCGCCGACCTGGTTGTGCTGAATAAATATGATCGACGTGGTGCAGAAGACGCCTTGCGTGATGTTCGCAAACAATGGAAACGCAATCACGTCAGCTTCCAGACGGCCGATGGCGACATTCCTGTCTATCCGACGATTGCCAGTCAGTTTAACGATCCAGGAATCAGCTGGATGTTTCTCGAACTGTGCCGACTGTTACGCGAGAAGCTCGAACTCGACGCCGCAAACTGGACGCCAGATCTTGCGGTGACCGAAAAAGAACCGCGCTCCGCAGCCATCATCCCCGGATCGCGCGTGCGTTATCTGTCAGAGATCAGCGAGCAGGGCAGGGCCAGTAATCTCGCCGCTATCTCTCAGGCCGAAGCCGCCAGCAAGCTGCAGCATCTCTATGAGGCGCTCAGGGAACTGGAAACTGACCAGTTGCCCGATGTATTTGCAGCTTATACAGAGTCCGCGCTCGCCACAGATGCAGACGCCTCGCTACTCACGCTCCGGCAACGGTACCAGGAGACGCTAAACGATCTGAATGTGGAATCGCTGCAGTTATTGCGGGACTGGCCGAAGCGGGCAGCAGCCGTGCAGCAGGAAGAATACAGCTACCGCGTACGTGGCAAGGATGTCACGGGTGCAAACTTTCGGGAGTCACTAAGTCACCAGAAGATTCCGAAAATTGCGGTGCCAGGCTACCGGGACTGGGGTGAACTGCTTGAGTTTCTGCTGAAAGAAAATCTGCCCGGCGCGTATCCGTATACCGCTGGCGTCTACCCGTATCGACGCCTCGGTGAAGACCCAACCCGGATGTTCGCCGGCGAAGGAACGCCGGAGAAAACCAATGCTCGCTTCCACTACCTCTCGCACGGGCAGGACTCCGCGCGGTTATCGACCGCGTTCGACTCCGTGACGCTCTATGGTGAAGATCCGCATGAACGCCCGGACATCTTCGGCAAGGTCGGCAACTCCGGCGTATCGATCGCTTCTGTCGACGATATGAAAAAACTTTATTCGGGGTTCGATCTCTGCGCGCCGACAACGTCAGTATCCATGACGATCAATGGACCGGCGCCGATTATTCTTGCCTTTTTCATCAATGCTGCCATTGACCAGCAGGTCGAGAAGCACCTGCGGGAAGCGGGTAATTGGGCGGCTGCTGAGCAGAAAATCAAAGCTCACTTTAAAGGCCGGCCACGCCCGGAATATGTTGGCTCGCTGCCGGCAGGCAACGATGGATTAGGCCTCGGTACGCTCGGTATTTCAGGTGACAGGCTCGTCGACGCGCGCACTTATGCCGGAATTCGCGAGCGCACACTGGCATCTGTGCGCGGCACCGTGCAGGCCGATATCCTTAAAGAAGATCAGGCGCAGAACACCTGCATCTTCTCTACGGAATTCGCGATGAAGATGATGGGAGACGTGCAGCAGTTTTTTATAGATCACAAAGTGCGCAACTACTACAGCGTGTCGATCAGTGGTTATCACATTGCCGAAGCTGGTGCGAATCCGATCAGTCAGCTGGCGTTTACCTTGTCGAACGGATTTACGATCGTCGAATACTACCTCGCCCGTGGCATGTCCATCGATGAGTTCGCGCCAAGCTTGAGTTTCTTTTTCTCTAACGGCATGGATCCCGAGTACGCGGTAATCGGCCGCGTCGCACGTCGTATCTGGGCGCGTGCGATGCGGGAACGTTATGGCGCAAGTGCGCGTAGTCAAATGCTGAAGTACCACATCCAGACGTCCGGTCGCAGCCTGCATGCTCAGGAAATCAGTTTTAACGATATTCGTACGACATTGCAGGCGCTGTATGCGCTGTTCGACAATTGCAACAGTTTGCATACGAACGCGTTCGATGAGGCCGTTACCACGCCAACGGAACAGTCAGTGCGCCGGGCGGTTGCGATTCAAATGATCATTTCGCGTGAACTTGGATTGAATTACTGCGAGAACCCCTGGCAGGGATCATTCATTATCGATGAGCTGACCGACCTCGTCGAGGAAGCGGTCTACAAGGAGTTCGATCGTATCTCGGACCGTGGCGGCGTGCTCGGGGCGATGGATACGATGTACCAGCGTGGCAAAATCCAGGACGAGAGCCTTTACTACGAAAGCGGCAAACATGACGGCACCTACCCGCTGATCGGTGTGAACACATTCCTGCCCAAGAAGGGACAGGAAGACGAAGTGCACGCGCTTGAGCTCATCCGTTCGAGCGAGCGGGAAAAGAAAGACCAGATCAGGCACGTCAGGGAATTTCAGTCATTGCACCAGGACGAATCAGGCGCAGCTCTCGAGAGATTGAGGGACGTGGCGCGCACTCGCGGCAATGTGTTCGAAGAATTGGTGCAAACGGTAAAATGCAATTCCCTGGGACAGATTTCTGCCGCGCTCTACGAGGTCGGCGGTGAGTACCGACGCAACATGTAATACAGCGATCGGGGGTTCACTGCATTTCGATCTGCGGTAAGCTTTGGCATCTCTTTCCTGAAGACTCGTTGGATCTGATTTGGCTATTGACGCCCGTTACAAATCGCTATTTATTCTCCCTGCGGCGGCAGCAACTGTCCTGCTGTTGATAGCATCGCTGGTTTTGCTTGCCATTTCCGGCAACGAACGCATTGCCTGGCTCGGCGCAGCGATTGCGGCATTGCCTCTGCCGCTGATTCTTGTCCGCCTGACGTTTTTCCCGGTCGAGCGCACCAGCGAAAACCTGCCATTTTATCTTCTGCTTGCTGCAGCCGGTGTCATCATTGCTGTTTGGGAACAGCACATCGAAGGCGTTTCCGGTTGGACGCCCACACTGCTTGCAGTTGCGGCCGCGGGCATTTTTCTCGCCTACGTGTTCTGGTACTCGCGTTTCGGCCGCATGGAAAGCGCAGTGCTGACGGTTGGCGCGAAGCTTCCCCAATTCAGCCTCGAGAGTGCCACCGGGAAAGTATTCAGTTCAACGGAGCTGAAGGGCGCTCCCGCTGTCATCCTCTTCTATCGTGGTGGCTGGTGTCCGCTCTGTATGGCGCAAATCAGGGAATTGGCGAGCCGTTATCAGGATATGGCTGCGCTTGGTATTCGCGTCGTGCTCATCAGCCCGCAAGCGAGCATACAGACGCAAGCGCTTGCGAGCCGTTTCGAGGTTCCGTTCGAATTTCTGGTCGACGAAGATAATGAATTGGCCGAGACGCTGGGCATTGCGCTCAGCAATGGCGTGCCAACCGGACTACCCGGGGACTACGCGGCAGACACCGTTTTGCCGACACTTGTAATGACGAATGAGAACGGCACGATCCTTTTCTCCGATCAGACGGATAATTATCGGGTGCGGCCCGAACCCGACGTATTCCTGGCCGTTCTGCGGCGTGCACGGGCGATTGCGGCATGAGCGACGAGCTGCCGACGGATATTGTCGAGAACCCGACTCTGTACAAGGGCACCTACCTGGAGTTCCTTGGCTTCAAGCTCATCGGCTGGAAGCAGGGCTACTCGAAGCTGGAAATGCCGGTACGTCCGGAGCACCGCAACACGGTTGGCTACCTGCACGGCGGTGTCATCGCGTCTTTGCTGGACATCGCAGGCGCGGTCGCCGGAAGTTTTGGCATCACGGATAAATTTGTTTCCGTCACGATCAACCTGAATTGCAATTACATGGCACCGCATCAGGGTAAGAGCGTCATTGCTGAAGGAGAGCTGGTGCGCACGACGAAGTCACTGTTCTTTGCGCAGGCCAAAATATTTGACCCGGAGCACAATCGTTTATGCGCCACGGCAACCGGCACCTACAAACCACAAAGCCGCGAGCTGCAGCGACGCGAGGCCAATGAAAATGTTTGATCTGAACAAGCGAGTCGCGCTTATAACGGGTGCCGGCAGTGGCCTTGGCCGTCAGTTTGCTCTAACGCTTGCGGAAGCAGGTGCGACGGTGGCGCTGGCGGCACGCCGCAGGGCGAAACTCGACGAGACAGCGGAAATGGTGCGGACTGCGGGTGGCACAGCAATTTGCCTCGAACTCGATGTTACGGATGCGTTTTCCATCACGAACTGCCTGCGTGAGACGGAAAGCAAGGTGGGCGTGCCCGACATCCTCGTCAACAACGCGGGAATCGCCCGGCCCGGTTTCTTGAGCGATATCGGCGAAGACGACTGGGACGCGGTCCTGGATACGAACCTGAAAGGGGTCTTCATGATGGCGCAGGCAACTGCCAAGGCGCTGGTACGCACAGGCAAGCCGGGCTCGATCATCAACATTGCCTCGATACTGGGGTTGCGGGTCAGCAAGGGGCTGGGCTCTTATATTGCGGCGAAAGCGGGCGTCGTGCAGCTCACGAAAGCAATGGCGCTGGAATGGTCACGACACCAGATTCGGGTCAATGCACTGGCGCCGGGTTACTTCGTCACGGAAATGAACCAGGCGCAGTTTGACCAGGGCGCGCATGAGCAGGTGAACCAGCAGGTGCCGATGGGCCGCGTCGGCGAACTGGCGGAAATTTCAGGCCCGCTTCTGCTGCTGGCATCCGATGCCGGAAGCTATATGACCGGCAGTATCCTTGCAGTGGATGGTGGTCATCTCTGCAGCAGCCTCTGACGAGGATCACGGTCAGCCAGCATGGGCGCGCTCACAGGTTTTCGCATCGTCGAACTCGCCGGGATCGGGCCAACCCAGTTCTGCGGGATGCTGCTCGCTGACATGGGCGCCACGGTGCTGCGTATCGCCCGGCCGGGCGGAGAGCAAGGTCCAACCGCATTGCCGCCTGCATTCAATCTTATGAATCGCAGTCGACGGACGATCAGTGTCGATCTCCGTAAAGCGGAAGGCAAGACGCTGTTACTGACCTTGTGCGAGACCGCAGACGCGCTGTTCGAGGGTTATCGCCCCGGTGTCATGGAAAAACTGGCGCTTGGTCCCAATGACTGCATGACGGTAAACAGGCGCTTGGTTTATGGGCGCATGACGGGCTGGGGTCAGGATGGACCGCTGTCGCAAACCGCCGGTCACGATGCCAATTACGCGGCACTATCAGGCGCGCTGGCTGCGATTGGCCCACCTGCAGGGCCGCCTGTGTTGCCGCTGAATCTCGTTGCTGACTTCGGCGGTGGCGGTACTTATCTCGCTCTCGGCCTGCTGGCGGCGCTGCTGGAAGCGTCGCGCTCAGGTAAAGGACAAATCGTCGACGCGGCAATGGTGGACGGCGCCGCCTCACTGATGACGCTTTTCTACGGCCTGCATGCGGGCGGGCTGTGGCGCGATGCACCCGGCGCGAACCTGCTGGACGGCGGCGCACCTTTTTACAGTCCTTACGAAACGTCGGACGGGAAGTACGTCGTTGTATGCGCGCTGGAACCCAGATTCTTTCAGATAGTCCTGACGCACACCGGCATCGAGGATATCGAACTCGAAGATCAGTACGAGGAAGCCAGATGGCCGCAACACAGAGCGATTCTGGCGCAGGTTTTCAAAACCGCCACTCAGCAACAATGGTGTGCAAGATTTGCCGCAAGCGATGCTTGCCTGTCGCCCGTGTTGTCGCTCGCGGAAGCGCCGCAGCACCCGCACAATCGCGCGCGCGACACGTTCATCGAGCTTGATGGCATCGTGCAGCCAGCGCCCGCGCCACGTTTTTCCCGCACCCAAAGCGCAATCAGCAGACCCGCGTCAGCGGTTGAGCAGGAACCGGATGCCGCATTGCGTGAGTGGGGCCTGTCTGACACTCAGATCGAGGCATTGGGCCTTGCGTAAAACCGGCAACGCCATTGCGAGCTCTGTAATCGACGCGATCGGGCGTACCCCGCTTGTTGAGCTTTCCCGATTCGCGGCAGGTGTCGATGGGCGCATCCTGCTGAAACTCGAATATCTGAACCCGGGACATTCGAAAAAAGACCGCGCGGCAAAGCAGCTTGTCCTTGAGGCGAAGTCCAGTGGTGAACTCCGGCCGGGACAAACCGTTGTCGAATTGACCAGCGGTAACATGGGTACCGGGCTTGCGATCGTATGCGCGGCGACAGGACACCCGTTCGTTGCCGTCATGTCGAAAGGAAACTCGCAGGAACGAGCGCTGATGATGCGCGCACTGGGAGCGGAAGTGGTGCTGGTTGATCAGGCACCGGAGTCTGTCCGTGGCGAGGTCAGCGGCGCGGACCTGGCGCTGGTCGAAGCCGAAACGCAACGGATTACGACAGCGCGGCGCGCATTTCGCAGCGATCAGTTCGAACGTTTCGCTAATCGCGATGCGCATTATGCTGGCACCGCGGCTGAAATCTGGCAGCAGTCCGGTGGCGTTGTCACGGCTTTTTGCGATTTCGCGGGTTCAGGCGGAACCTTCGCAGGATGCAGCCGCTATTTTCGTGAGCGTAATGCATCCATACGTTGTTACGTCGTTGAACCAGAAGGGGCCGCGACGCTGTCCGGCGACGTGGTCAAAGAACCACGGCACCCTATCCAGGGCGGCGGCTATGCGATGCCTGCATTGAAGCAGCTCGAAGGCGTACCCCCCGACGGCTTCATTACGGTGTCGGGCGACGAGGCCGCGGACTCTGCCCGCCGGCTGGCGAAAAGCGAAGGACTGTTTACAGGCTACTCGACCGGGGCAAACCTGGCCGCAGCATTGTCCCTGCTGGATGGTCCGTTGGCCGGTGCGGTCGTGGCGGTCATTGCCTGCGATTCCGGCATGAAATACCTCAGCACACCGCTGTGGTCTTAGCCGGTGCCAACATTATTCCAGGGCTTTTGACACTGCCTTGAAAAATTCGTATTCGTCGATGGCGTCGGTCCCAACCGGTTTCGGCTGCGCGCTCCACATGGCAATGACCAGCTCGGCATCCGGCTCTACGTAGACGAACTGGCCGAAAATGCCGATGGCTGCATACGCACCGCGCTCCAGTGGCCACCACATATAGCCGTAATCGACGCGCTCCCCGGCGATTGTTTTCGGCGTCGATGCTTCGGCAATCCACCCCTCCGGCAAGGTTTCACTGCCATCGACAACGCCACCGCCCAGCATGAACAGGCCGAATCTGGCGTAATCCCTGAGCGTCGCGGAAAGTCCGCTGCCGCCGATTTCCATGCCATCCGAAGAGTCCAGCCACCAGGTGGCATCCGATTCCATACCGAATGGCACCCAGATTTTCGCCGCAAGATAATCCGCGACCGGTTGACCCGTCGCCGCCGCAACGAGGGCGCCAACAACCTGGGTCTCGCCCGTACTGTAGTTCCAGCGGCTGCCTGGCTCTGCATACCGTTTCAGGCCGGCCATCAGATCGAGTATGGCGCCCGGTTGCTCTGAAATTTGTGCCTCCAGCATGGCACGTCTGTCCGATGTGGGATCAGTGTAGGTTTCGTTCCATGCAACGCCGGATGCCATCTGCAACAGGTGCCTGACCGTTACACCATCGTACGCGCTGCCTGCGAATTGCGGCAGGTAGTCCGTCAGTTGATCGTCGATGCTGTGGATATACCCGTCCCTGATTGCAACACCAACCAAGGTGGCCGTGATTGACTTTACGACCGACATCGACATCCAGCGCGTACTGCGCGTATTGCCGAGGTAGTACTGTTCAAACGCCACCTCCCCACTCTTGACGACAAGCAGCCCGCTGACGCGGTTCAACGACAGAAAATCGTAAAGGTCGTATTCCTTTTCACGCGACGTGAAGCGGAAATTCGCCAGCGTTTTGCGCGCCGCCGGCAGCGGATAAGCCTGACTGCCGGCCTTGACCAGGCGGGTTGGAAACAGTCGGTGGATATTACGAAAGGTGTTGACCTGGGTGTCCGGGAAAAGCGCCCCGTCATACACCTGGCGCACCGTCCCGATAGTTTCATCAGCATGCTCATAGGGTGTCTCCGCGATCGCCGCGGCCACAGCAACGCACGGCAGAACGGTCAGCGACAGACGGAGGAACCGGGTGACGGCGATCATGGGGTGCGCTCCTCTGGGTCAGAAACAGGCGGAAAAGCAGTCTGTCTGAACCCGCTCGTGATTGCCAGAAGAGCCCCGGGACGCCTGTGATCGGCCGCTTGCAGCACAGTCTTCAGCCCCGTATAGTAGCTTGCTTGTCGATAGCAAGTGTCTTTGCTGTTGCGCCTGCCACCCCGATAAATCCGGAAAAATGCCTTGGGAACTTCCAGCAACACCGCATCGAGCGTGACTGCCTCCCTGACCCAGGCAGAACGCACGGCGATTTCTGACCGGGCGATGCTTGAAGCTGCCGTGGCGTTAATTCTTGAGCGAGGCATTGAGAAAACCACCCTGGCGCTCATCGGCGAACGGGCCGGCTACAGCCGCGGACTTGCTACCTACCGCTTCGGCTCCAAGGCGGGCTTGTATGACGCAGTTTTCAAAGCGATTTCGCGGCGCTGGCTGGATTATCTGCAGGCCGGCGTCGGCGCACGCACCGGACTTGCCGCGATGTGCGCAGCGCTCGACGCGTTGTACGCATTTGGCGCCGAATCCCCGCGTGAATTACGGGTACTTAAGATTCTCTACTGTGCCGCGGCGATTCCACAATCAAAATACCGGCAGACCTCGGTCTCCGTATACCAGCGGCAGCTGGATGACGTGGCCGACTGGGTCCGGGGCGGCCAGGAAGACGGCAGTATCCGCGACGACGCGGTACCGGAGAACGTCGCCTCGCAGTACATTGCTTATACGTCCGGAATGACCTACCTGTGGTTGATCAACCCGGCAGCGATCGACTTCCGGAGCGCCAATGAAGACATGAAAACTCAACTCATACGTTCGCTGGGCTCACCCGGCGCGAGCCAATAGGAAACCGATATGACAGACGCCTACATTTATGATCACGTCAGAAGTCCACGCGGCCGCGGCAGGGCGAATGGCGCGCTGCACGAAGTTACGCCGATCGATCTAGCCGCACAGATGCTCGTCAGTCTTCGCGAGCGCAATGACCTCGACACAGCCGCACTCGACGATGTCGTTATGGGTTGTGTATCGCCGGTAGGCGAACAGGGCTCTGTGATACCGCGAACCGCATTGCTGAATGCAGCATACGACGAGTGTGTGCCAGGCAAGCAACTCAATCGCTTTTGCGCATCGGGACTCGAAGCGGTGAATTCCGCGGCCGCGCAAATCATGGCCGGGCAATCGGACCTTACCATCGGCGGCGGTATCGAATGCATGTCGCGGGTGCCGATGGGTTCCGATTCAGGGGCCATGCATGCAGATCCTGCCATCGCCTACAAACTCTATTTTGCGCCGCAGGGAATTGGCGCGGATCTCATCGCCACAAAGTATGGCTTTTCACGATCAGCAGTTGACGCGTACGCGGTCGAGAGTCAGAAGCGGGCGGCACACGCCTGGGACAGCGGTTATTTCGCCAGGTCCGTGGTCCCCGTAGTCGATCACATCGGCCTGACTTTGCTGGAAAAGGATGAGCACATGCGTCCGGGCACGACGGCCGACGACCTTGCCGGGCTGAAAGCAGCCTTTGAAATTCCCGGCCAGCAGGCAGGTTTTGATGCCGTGGCACTACAGAAATATCCGGACATCGAGCGCATCGATCACGTACACACCGGTGGCAATTCGAGTGGCATCGTCGACGGCTGCGCACTGGTATTGCTCGGCAGCCGCGAAGCCGGCGAGTCGCAGGGCTTGAAGCCACGTGCACGAATTCGCGGCTTTTCGTCCATCGGCACCGATCCGACCATCATGCTTACCGGCCCGGTGCCGTCGGCAGAAAAGGTGCTGAAGCGTTGCGGCATGAGCACCGCCGACATTGATTTATTTGAACTGAACGAAGCGTTTGCCTCCGTCGTGATGTTGTTTATGCAAACGCTCGAGATTCCGCATGACAAGATCAATGTCAATGGCGGTGCAATTGCGATGGGACACCCGCTTGGTGCAACCGGCGCGATGATTCTGGGTACCGTGCTTGACGAACTCGAGCGCCGTGATCTTGAGACGGCACTGGTTAATCTTTGTATCGGTGGCGGCATGGGCACCGCAACCATCATCGAAAGGGTATGAGTATGAAAACGATCAGCTATGCAGTGGATAAGGTCGGCATCGCAGTTCTGACCATCGACGTCAAGGATCGCCCCATGAATGTCATGACAGCTGAATTCATCACGGATATCGCTGCGGCGGCGGAAAAAATTGCCACGGATGACGCTGTAAAGGGTGCCGTGCTTACTTCGGGAAAAGATGCCTTCATGGCAGGTGGCGATCTCAAGGAACTCGTACAGGTATTCGAAAAAAACGCCTCGACAGAGGAAATATACGGCTGGTGCAGAAACGTGCAGCAGGCATACCGGAAACTCGAGACCTGTGGCAAGCCGGTTGCGGCGGCGATTGCGGGAACGGCGCTGGGCGGCGGCCTGGAGCTCGCGCTGGCCTGCCACTACCGCGTCGTTGGCAGCGATCCGAAAATCAAGCTCGGCCAGCCGGAGGTGCAGGTTGGCCTCATTCCCGGTGCCGGCGGCACGCAGCGACTGCCGAGGCTGCTCGGTCTTGAGCCCGCGCTGCGGATGCTGACGCAGGGAAACTCTGTCTCGCCGCAGGAAGCACTCAAACTGGGATTTATTGATGCAGTCGTCGAGCCTGGCCAGGAACTCGAAGCGGCAAAAGCATGGGTGCAGCAGTGCGAAGAACCGATGGCACCCTGGGACAAAAAGGGTTTCCGCTTCCCCGGCGGCGCAGGCCTGATGAATCCCAATGCCATACAGACTCAGATGGTAGGCACCGCGCTGCTACAAAAGATGACCAACCACAACTATCCGGCGCCGATTGCCATCATGTCGGCGGTTTACGAGGGCAGCGTTCTGCCTGTCGACAAGGCACTGGATATCGAATCAAAATATTTCACGTCGGTGCTGATGAATCCTGTCGCACGCAACATGATCCGTACGCTGTTCGTGAACAAGGGGGCCGCAGACAAACTGGTTAGGCGTCCGCAAGGTCCGGCGAAACGGCCGGTAACCCGTCTCGGTATCCTCGGCGCTGGCATGATGGGCGCAGGCGTGGCGTACGTGTCGGCATATGCTGGCATGGATGTCGTACTGCTGGACATGTCGGCGGCGAACGCAGAAAAAGGCAAGGACTATTCACGCGAACTGCTGCAGAAGAGGGTGGAGCAGGGTCGCATGGATGCAGAGAAAGCCGCCGCAATCCTGGAAAAAATTCAGACGACCGAGAACTATGAGGATCTCGCCGGGTGCGAACTCGTCATAGAAGCTGTCTTCGAAGATCGTGACATCAAGGCGGGCGTCACGGCAAAGTCTGAAGCGGTGATTTCCGACGACGCAATTTTTGCGTCGAATACTTCGACGTTGCCAATTACCGGCCTGGCGGAAGCGTCCAAACGACCGGAAAAATTCATTGGCATCCATTTTTTCTCACCGGTGGACAAGATGCCGTTGGTGGAAGTAATCGTCGGCGCAAAGACATCTGACGTCGCGATCGCGCAGGCGCTCGACTACATTCGGCAGATAAGAAAAACGCCGATCGTCGTCAACGATTCGCGCGGCTTTTATACGAGTCGTGTGTTCGGCACCTACAGCAAAGAAGGCATCACGATGCTGGCGGAAGGCGTCAAGCCGGCGCTCATTGAAAACGCGGCGAGACACGCGGGAATGCCGGTCGGGCCACTTGCGGTAACCGATGAGGTCAGCATCGAACTCAGCTACCACGTGCTAAAGCAAACGCGCGAAGCACTCGGGGATGAATACGTCGAATCCCCGGCAGATCAGGTGATCGCAAAATTCATCGACGAGCTGGACCGCAAGGGCAAAAAGAACGGCAAGGGATTCTACGAATACCCGGCCGATCGCAAAAAGCATTTGTGGGGCGAGCTGTCTTCGCTCTATCCGCCAGCGGCACAACAGCCCGAAGCGGAAGAGGTGAAAACCCGGCTGCTGTACGTGCAGGCGCTGGATTCCGTACGTTGTATGGAAGAAGGCGTGGTCACGCATCCTGCCGATGCAGATATCGGTTCGGTATTCGGCTGGGGTTTTCCTCCCTACACCGGCGGCACTATTTCCTATATTGAAACAATAGGCCTGGAGCGCTTCGTCCGTGAGGCGGACCGGCTGCACGAGGCTTACGGTGAGCGCTTTGCCGTACCTGAAAAGCTCCGAACCATGGCAAAAAAGGGACAGACGTTTTACGAAATGGCAGACAAGTCGGCCCGGCAGAGCGCTGCCTGAGGACCACCCGATGCAGACATTTAACTCTGTCAGGTACGAAGTCGATGGTCCGGTGGCCGTTGTGACGATTCACCGACCCGACGCAATGAATTCTTTTAACGCAGAACTCAGGCGCGAATTGCTGCTGGCCTGCAAGCAGGCTGCCGACGACGCATCCATTCGTGTTGTCCTCCTGACCGGTGAAGGACGCTCTTTCAGCGCCGGCGCAGATTTAAAAGACGGATTGAGTCCCGACAGCCGTGTCGATGAGATGCTGCAGAAGGAATACCGTCCTGCGCTGGAATGTATCTGGAATATGGAGAAGCCGGTGATCGCAGCGGTCGGTGGCTCTGCTGCCGGCATTGGTACATCCTTCGCATTAATATGCGATCTGCTGATCATGGCGGACGACGCATTTCTGCTGTCGCCTTTTACGACCATATCGCTGGTGCCTGACGGCGGACTAAACTGGCTGTTGGTGCATCAGCTCGGCTACCGCCGCGCTTTTCAGCTCAGCGTTGAGGCAGAACGTATAACTGCTGCGCGTTGCCTCGAGCTCGGACTCGCCAACAAAATAGTTCCTGCTGCAGAACTGTCGCGCGAGGCGCTTGCCTGGGCAAAATCGCTCGCGACGCGCGCTCCCATGTCGCTCGCTGCCACCAAGAAGGCCATGCGCCATGCGACTTCCGGCTCATGGGCGAGCACCTTCGATGTGGAAGCGCCTATGCAGCAGTCACTGCGGCAAAGCGAAGACTGCAAAGAGGGCGTGGCCGCCTTTCTCGAGAAGCGCAAGCCGGCGTTCAAAGGCAGGTAGCGCGAACGCCCGCAACGCACGTAACAGGAACTGTAGGAGCGGCGCATGGCCGCGATCGCCCGCAGGGCGGGCTCCTACAAGTCGAAAGGCCATCGCTGCCGTGACATTTTGCGAAGCGGATCATTTTTCAGGAATAACCATGAAACGAATATTATTCGACGAAGAACACGACATGTTTCGTGACTCGGTCAGGGGCTTTCTGCAAAAAGAGATTCAGCCATACAGCGAGCAATGGCAACGGGACGGTATCGTCGACCGGGCCGCATTTCGCAAAGCCGGCGCTCAGGGCCTGCTGCTGATGTGGGCGGACGAGCAATACGGGGGCGCCGGCGTCGCTGACTTTCGCTATGAGCAGATTCTGATTGAGGAGAACGCGCGCTGGGGCGACGCCGGATTTTTCGCGCCGTTGCACAGCAGGCTGGTGGGACCCTATATCGGTGAGCTTGGCACGGACGAGCAAAAGCAGCGCTGGTTGCCGAAATGTATTACTGGCGAACAAATTCTTGCAGTCGCGATTACCGAGCCTGGCGCCGGCAGCGATGTCGCCGGCATCCGTACCCGGGCTGAAGAAAAGGGTGACCATTTTTTGCTCAATGGTTCAAAGATTTACACCTCGAACGGCATACTTGCCGATCTCGTCGTCGTCGTTGCGCGCACTGAGCCCGGCGCGCGGCACGGCCTGAGCCTGTTCGTCGTCGAGCGCGGCATGGCTGGCTTCGAGCGAGGGAGAAACCTGGAGAAGATGGGCTTAAAGAGCCAGGACACTGCCGAATTGTTTTTCAATAATGTCGAAGTGCCTAAAGAAAATCTGCTGGGCTCGCTGCACGGTGGATTTCGTCATCTCATGCACTTTCTTGCAGAGGAGCGCCTGCTCGGTGCGGTGGGCTACCTGGCGGCGGCAAACGCTGCATTCGATATCACACTGGCGTTTGTCAACGATCGAAAAGCCTTTGGCAGGACGATCGCCGACTTTCAGAACACACGATTCAAAATGGCAGATATGCGAACCGAGATTGACGTGGCACAGGCATTTATTGATCAGTGCGTCATCGAACACAATACGGGGGAACTCAGCGCGGACGATGCGGCGAAAGCGAAACTTTATACGAGTGAGCTTGAAGGCAGAGTCATGGATGAATGCGTGCAATTGCACGGTGGTGCAGGGTTTATGATGGAATATCCGATTTGCCGCATGTATCTCAATGCGCGTGTGTCCCGAATCTACGCCGGCAGTTCCGAGATCATGCGTGAGATCATCGCCCGCTCCTTCGGCCTGGATCCCCGCAAAAAACGAGATGCCTCGATTGCGGCCGGGCAGGCGACCTGACAAGTGATGGCAGTAGCGATACGCTGGTACTGAACTGAACGGAGAGGATGACGATGCGCGTGGCATTTATAGGGCTTGGGGTCATGGGCTATCCCATGGCTGGTTTTCTGCAGAACGCCGGACACGAAGTTACGGTTTACAACCGCACGACCCACAAGGCCGATCGCTGGTGTAACGAGTTTGGTGGAAGAAAGGCAGACACGCCAGCCGCGGCAGCAGCTAACGCCGAACTCGTTTTTTGCTGTGTTGGCAATGATGACGACGTACGCGCCGTTATTCTCGGCAGAGATGGTGTTCTGGAGACGACTGCAGCAGATGGCATCATTGTCGATCATACGACCGCGTCCGCGACCATTGCGGAAGAAGTAGCGGCACAGGCATCGCGAAAATCCGTAAGCTTTCTTGACGCGCCGCTATCCGGTGGCCAGGCGGGCGCTGAGAGCGGCCAGCTGACGATCATGGTCGGCGGCGACCCCGATGCATTTGGCCGTGCGCGGCCGGTGATGGAGGCCTACGCCAAAGCGATCACCCTGATTGGTCCGGTCGGTTCCGGACAGAAAGCAAAAATGGTTAATCAAATCTGCATCGCCGGTATCGTACAGGGACTGTCGGAAGGGCTGCATTTTGCGGAGAAAGCCGGTCTTGATGTGGCGAAAGTCATCGAGGCCATCTCCAAGGGGGCGGCTCAGTCCTGGCAGATGGAAAATCGCTGGAAGACGATGGTCGAGGGCAACTTCGACTTCGGCTTCGCAGTGGAATGGATGCGCAAGGACCTGGGCATCGCCATCGCTGCGGCAGAAAGCAACGGCGCCGACCTGGAAGTCGCCCGGCTGGTCGATGGCTTCTACAGCGAGGTCGAGGCGCTGGGCGGGCGTCGCTGGGACACCTCCAGCCTGATCGCAAGACTGCAGAAGCGTGCATCGTAAGCGCATACCGCAAGCGCGACGTTCAGGGCGAAAGCCCGTATAATCCAACCAGTCACAGGGGTGGCCAATCGGCCTGAGATCCGCGACGCGACAGGACACACGCGTCGAGACGGGAACCCTAGAACCTGATCCGGGTAATGCCGGCGTAGGGAGAGGATTTCCAGATGTCTCGTTATATAAATTGCCAGCCTCCGTTGTGGCTCCTTGTCGCGACGCTGACATTCTGTACGCCGGACGTGCCGGCACAGGAATTCGTCGACGAAATCGTTGTTACTGCGGATTATCGCGGACGCCTTGCATCCGAACTGCCGTCCAGCATCTCGATACTCGACGCTGGCGAAGTCTCTGCAATGGCTGTGCAGCATTTCGAGGAACTGATCGATAAAGTGCCCAACGTCAACTGGTCAGGTGACGGCCACAGAGCAAGGTACCTGCAGATTCGCGGCGCAGGCGAACTTGCACAGTATCAGGGTGCACCGAACCCATCGGTCGGATTCATTGTGGACGACATCGATTTCAGTGGCATTGGCACGATAGCAACTTTGTTCGACATGCAGCGCGTCGAAGTGCTGCGCGGGCCGCAAGGCACCCGCTACGGCGCCAACGCGCTGGCTGGTCTCGTCTATCTCTACAGCGAAGACCCGGGTGAGCGGACCGCCGGCAAACTCAGCGTTACAACGGCAGACGACGACGCGTGGAGCGTCGGCATCGCGGCAGGCGGCCCGCTGGGGCAGCAAAGCGGTTACCGGGTCAGCGCCCAGCATTACCGCAGTAACGGTTTTCGTGACAATGCGTTTCTCGGCAGGGAGAGCACCAACGGCAGAAATGAAACTGCCTTTCGAGGCCGGCTCAAGTGGGAGACCGACAGCGCCTGGGCTTTTAACCTGACCGCAATGCTGGCAGACATCGATAACGGCTACGATGCTTTTGCTATCGACAACTCGCTTGTTGTGCAATCCGACAAGCCCGGTAAAGACGCCCAGCGAAGCCTCGGCGCATCGCTGCGCGCTGAGTGGTTTCTGCCGCGCGCGTTTCAGCTGACTACGATTACGTCATACGCGGATTCGGACATCCTGTTTTCTTTCGATGCGGATTGGGGAAATGACCTTGCCTGGGCCCCGGTACTGTATGACTATTTCTCCAGCACTGATCGGCAACGCAGAACGGTGAGCCAGGAGATACGACTGACGTCGACCGATGCCGGCAGGATTTTTGGTGGGCGCGCCGGCTGGCTTGCAGGCATCTATCTGAATCGCATGGATGAGTCATTGTTGTCCACCAACGAGGGCGAGTACTTTGATCCGGACGCCAGCTTCAGAGACTCGCTTGATGAGGGTATCAACAGCGATTTTCGTGCCCTCAATACGGCAGTGTTCGGGCAACTCGATGTGGCCGTAGGGGAGGCAGGAACGCTAAGCGCGGGCGCGCGCCTCGAACGCCGTGCTGTTGACTACCGCGACAGCAGCGGTCTGAACCTTGGGCCTGATGAAAGCATGACGGGTGGCCAGATCGCTTACACCCATGCACTGTCTGAGCGGGTGAATGTCTACTCCAGTGTGTCGCGCGGTTACAAGGCAGGCGGCTTCAATCTCGGCTTTGTGCCCGAGGGCAGGCGCGAATTCAGCGAAGAGTCTATGTGGAATCTCGAGATTGGCGTGAAGTCGGTCCTCGCAGACGGTCTCATGACCATGAACGGCGCCATTTTCTACAACAGGCGCGAAGACCAGCAGGTCGAGACGTCGTTTCAGATCAATCCGAACGATCCGGCCTCTTTCGTGTTTTTCACCGACAACGCTGCGAGCGGTGTGACCCGTGGACTGGAAGCAGAAGTACAGTGGTTTCCCCTCGACGCGCTATCGCTGTATCTGAATGTCGGACTTCTCAATGCGGAATTCGAACGTTTCGTCACCCCGCAGCTTGATATCAGTGGTCGCGACCAGGCACACGCGCCGGCATACACGCTGGCGCTCGGAGGCACTTACCGGCATACGTCAGGATTATTTGCACGCATCGACGTCACTCTGAAAGACGAGTTTTATTTTGATGTCTCGCACGACCAGAACTCCGAGGCATATAGCGTGACTAACGTGCGCGTTGGCTTCGACAGCGACACCTGGAAAGTACATCTCTGGGGCCGGAATTTGTTCGACGAACGTTATGCAGTCCGCGGCTTTTATTTTGGAAACGAACCGCCGGATTTTCCAGCCATGCTTTACATTCGGCAGGGCGATCCCCGCCAACTTGGCATTACTATCGAGAAGAGGTTTTAGCGTATGCGTGTAGCAGTCGACATCAGTCTCTACCCTTTGGACGAGAATTTCATTCCGCCCATCAAGGACGTCATCAGCCGATTGAAGCGTCATTCGTCCGTCGAAGTGTCCACCAATTCGATGAGCACCCAGCTAAAGGGCGAATACGATGAGGTGATGGAGATTCTCAAGAACGAAATTGGTCAGACGTTCGAAGACCTGCCTAAGGCGGTGTTTGCAATCCGGATTCTCAACAATCCGCTTGCCGATTAGCATCCGCTTTGGGAACGCAATTTAGTCGCTTGGCGGACCTGATTGCGGCACTGTCGCCGCTCGAGGTTGCGGCTGTAGTCCTTGCGATTCTCTATCTTGTACTTGCCATCCGGCAGAATATCTGGTGCTGGCTGTGTGCCGCAATCAGCACCGCAATCTACGTCTGGATCCTGTTTACGGCAAAGCTGTATATGGAAACATTGCTGAACGTCTTTTACTTCGGCATGGCGATTTACGGCTGGTATGTCTGGCAGACTGGCAGCCATCTCAAGGCGGGCCTGCCAGTATGTCGCTGGCCGTTAAGCGTGCATCTCACCGCGTTGATTGTCATCTGTGTATTCAGTGGCATAACGGGCTACTTTCTTGCTGCGAATACCGATGCAGCGTTCCCCTACCTGGACAGCCTGACGACCGTGGCCGCTGTCTGGGCAACCTTTCTCGTGGCCAGGAAGGTATTGGAAAACTGGTGGTACTGGCTGATCATCGATGTGCTTTCCATTTACCTGTTCTCACAACGCGATTTGCAGCTGACGGCTGCATTATTTGCGCTGTACGTCGTGATGATCCCGTTCGGATTGTGGCAATGGACCTTGTCCTATCGGGGACACGCTGTGCGAAGGCAGGTATGAAATCGCGCCTTGGCGCACGCGATGCCTTGGCAATGGTGCCCGGCGTAGACGTGGATGCCCTTGAAATACGCAAGTTGCCGGGAGGGCTGAGTAATCGGAGCTTCCTGATCGTGGGGGGCGACAGCCGCTGGGTATTGCGTCTGGATCCCCATATGCCCGGGGCATTCCAACCTGATCGCAGGCTGGAACTTTGCGCGTTACAGACGGCCTCGGCAGCGGGTTTGGCACCGCGCGTTATATTTGCCGAGCCGGCGATGGGCGTGCTGATCTGTAATTACGTGGAGGGCCATGCCTTCACGCAGGCCGAACTGGAAGACGACAGTAAGCTGCGGGCGTTGGCCGGCCTGTTACGCGCCGTCCATAGCTTGCCCCATTGCGGGACACGGCTTCAAATGTCTGCTACCGCGAAAATTTACGCGAAGTACATCGAGCGCAATGCCGGGCCGAATGCGTTTGCTGATTACTGCGTTGAGCTGATCGCGTCAATGCCGCGGCCACAGCGTGTATCGTTCTGTCATAACGATATCGTCGCCGGCAATGTTATCGGGAACGGAACGCTCAAACTCATTGACTGGGAATTCGCGGGTGACAACGATCCGTTGTTCGACCTGGCTTCGCTGATCGGCTTTCATGATCTGGACGAGCATCGCGTTGACGTGCTGCTGCGCGCTTATTGTGAGGTGCCGGATGAACGCGTGCATGACCGGCTGCAACAACAACGTGTTATTTATGATGCGATACAGTGGTTATGGCTGGCGGCGCGACAGCAGGATCGAGAGACAACGGAGCAGGCTGTCCGGCTGGCGAAATTGCAGAAAAGAATCCGGGCGTCAGCCTGACTGTGAGAGGCAGGAAGTGGTGCAGTCCTTACCAACGATTACGCAATTCTCGCAACTTCAGGAAAACTTTCGCGGGATCCGGATCATCACCAAGTTCGGGAAACGTTTTTTTCAGGTTTGCGATTACGGTCGGACTCTGTAGTCGAAAAAACGTGTTGATGTGGCGTTCCAGCGCCAGGGTCGTGACGAGCGGCGAGCCGGGGTCATGCCCGGCCTGTTCCGCCAGCAGTTCTCTTGCTGCAACATTGTCGGGTTCGCGAGCGAGCGTAAATTCGAGATTGTTGATGAGATAGTCGTGGCCGGGATAAAGCAAGGTGTCCTCCCGAAGCCTGGTCAGTTGTTCGTCAAAGGTGCGGTACAGTGCAACAGGGTGTCCGCCGTTGTGGCAGTTGCCGGCGCCGGCATTAAACAGCGTATCCCCGCTAAACAGCGCCGGCTGGTCAGTGTGTGACAACAGACAGATGTGACACATCGTGTGTCCCGGCGTATCCAGACATTCCAGTTCGACCGTGTTGCCGACGCGAATGACATCGCCGGCACCCACACCCCGGTCCATGCCGGGAATGTGCCCGCCGGCATTCTCGTGAGCGATGACGGTCGCGCCGGTTGCCGCCACGATGCCCTTGTTGCCGCCGGTATGGTCACCATGTTCATGCGTGTTTAGCACCTGCCGAATAGTCCAGCCCCGGGTCTTTGCGATCTCGAGACATTGACGGAAGTCCAGCGGATCGATTGCCAGGGCGTCGCCGGTCTCAGCGCAGGCAATCAGATAGTTGTAATTGCGCAGGCTGTTGCCGGTCCAGATCTGTTCTACGATCAAGATTAATCTCAGTCAGTACACGCGGCATCGTCCGGGTCATTGCAGCGTTGGTATACTTTCTCACCGCCGACCCAGGTCTGCAGTACCTGAATGTCGTCTATCTCTGCTTCAGGAATTGTGAAAAAGTCACGATCAATCACGATGAAGTCTGCCCATTTTCCGGGCTCTAAACTGCCTAGTCTATCTTCCTGATGCGCGGCAAACGCCGCGGCAAGGGTAAACGAATGCAGTGCTTCCTCCCGGGTCATGCCTTCTTCGGCATGCCAGCCACCTTCGGGCAAACCCGCACGATCTTTTCTGGAGACCGACGCATACAGGCCGAGCATGGGATTGGCCATTTCGACCGGAAAGTCAGATCCGTTTGCCACCACGGCACCGGAATCCAGCAGTTTACGCCAGGCATAAGCGCCTTTAAGGCGTTCGGCACCGATACGATCTTCAGCCATGTTCATGTCGCTGGTCGCGTGGGTTGCCTGCATGGATGCGATCACGCCGAGCTCTGCGAACCGGGGGATATCCTGCAAAGTGATGATTTGCGCATGTTCTACGCGGTTGCGCAGCGGCGATGCCTTGCCACCCTGGGCGGCGTCGAACGCGTCCAGGGACTGCCGGTTGCCAAAGTCGCCGATGGCATGGATGCCAACCTGGAATCCCATATCGTTGGCTTTCTTCACTTTCGCGTTAACTTCCTCCTGTTGGTACATCCGGAGACCGCGATTTTCAGTGTCGTCCTCGTAAGGATCAATCATGGCTGCACCACGACTGCCGAGCGCGCCATCGGACATGAGCTTTACTGATCTGATGTCGAGGCGGTCATTGCCGTAGGCGACAATGGGTTTACCGATCGCATCGAGATTCTCTTCGGCTTCCCACATCATGGCGTAAATGCGCATTGGCATCTGGTCATTGTCCGCCATCGACATGTAGACCTCGGCCTCGTCGATGCCAATACCGGCATCGTGTACGCCGGTGAGTCCAAGAGAGGTCAGCTCACGGAAGGCAGCCTGAAAGGCTCGCCGGTATTCTTCCTTGGTCGACGAGGGTACTTTCGAAGAGACCAGGTTCATTGCATTATCGACCAGAGTGCCGGTGGCGTTGCCATCGTCATCGCGATGAATTTTTCCGCCGACAGGATCCGCGGTGTCCCTGTCTATACCGGCCAGTGCCAATGCCTTGCTATTCGCCCAGCCGGCATGGCCATCAATGCGCCTGAGCCAGACCGGTCGATCAGCAACGACGCTGTCAATCGCAGCTGCTGTAGGAAATTCATTAACGGTCCACAGGACCTGATTCCAGCCCCTGCCCTTAATCCATCCGGATCCAGGATTCTCTTTGTCGTAAGCGGCGATTCTGGCCACCGCTTCTTCAAGGCTCCGGGTACCGGTAACGTTTAGCTCGACGTTCAAAAAGCCCTGGCTCGAAACGTGCCCATGCCCATCCTGAAGTCCGGGCAAAACAGTCATGCCGCCGCCGTCGATCGTCTCCGCGTCCGGGTTCATGCGGCGCAATTCGTCTCCGCCGGTCGCAATAACCTTTCCGGACTCATCGAATAGCAGTGCCGTAAATTCGACGATACCGGCATCCGAACTCGTGTAGCCGTTGATCGAATGCAGCAGCCGATCGGCGGCAAATGCATTGCTAATAAAGATGAGAAAAGAGATGCAACTAACTGTTTGGATGGTCTTTTTCAAGGGAATATCCTTACGGTAAATCAAAATTTGTCGGACCGGTTTACGCAGTGTGAGCCGTGCATTCAAGCCGCTGGCTTGAACCGCGGCTGTTTACGCGTTGTCATACAGAAACTGATTGTAATGCGTGTGAGGAATTTTTTGATGAAATTACACTTTGCCGGGCTTTGCGCCGGGCTGTTGGTGTCTGCCTGTGGTGAGTCGGAAGATATTGAAGACCTCGCTCACCGTGCGCTGGTTTCCGATGATGCTGCTGTCAGCGCGCCCGTTTTCGACATGCCTTACCTGATGAGCGAACTGGACAACGGGCTGCGCGTAATAATCGTGGAAACAGATTACCCGGATATCGTCGACATGCAGATTTCCGTTCAGGCGGGTTCGCGCAACGAAGTTGAGGAAGGAAAATCCGGCTTTGCGCATTTTTTCGAGCACATGATGTTTCGCGGCACAGAAAAATATTCTTCGGAGCTGTATTCAGACACGCTCAAGAAAGCCGGTGCTGCAACCAATGCCTTCACTACAGATGACTTCACCAACTTTTACCTGACGTTTACCAAACCAGATCTTGAAAAACTCATCGAAGTCGAGGCAGACCGATTTCAGAATTTGAAATATACGGAATCCGACTTTCGCACCGAGGCGCTTGCGATCAAAGGGGAGTATCTGAAGAATTTCTCTAACCCGACCAACCAGGCATTCGAGCGGACCCGCGCGCTGGCGTTTAACGTCCATCCCTACAGTCATACCACCATGGGCTTCATCGAGGACATCGAAGCCATGCCGGAACAATTCGATTACGCCACGATGTTTTTCGATCGCTGGTACCGGCCGCAGAACGTTACCCTGGTCATCGTCGGCGATGTGGATGCGAAACGTACGCTTTCGCTTGTCAGGAAATACTGGGGAGCGTGGGAGCGGGGTAGCTTCGTTGCGGACATTCCCGCGGAGCCTGCGCCGGCAGGCCCGCAATATGAGCACTTGCAGTGGGATGGCGAAACTCAGCCCTGGCTGTTCTTCGGCTTCAGGAGCCCGGCTTTCGTTGCAACGCAGAAAGACATGCCGGCGATGAGTGTCATCTCCTCAATCTATTTCTCGGATTCATCGGACCTTTACGAACAACTCGTTATCGACGACCAGTATGCCGATTTGCTGCTGACCGATTTTCCCATGAACCGGGATCCCAACCTCAATTTGATTTATGTGCGGCTAACCGACGAAGCTCACGCGGCTGCCGTGACCGACGCCGTCCTCGCAACCCTGGCGGAGGCCAGGACCCAGCTTATTGATGCAGAAAAACTGCAACAGACCAAATCGCGGCTGCGATATCGTTTCACTGCAAATCTTGGCAGCGCCGGCGACATCGGCAGCATGCTGGCGCAATTCGTCCCGTTTGAGCGTACGCCAGAGACGGTCAACCAGATGTATCGCACGTTTGACGTGCTGGATGCAAACGACGTTCGGGACATTGCCGACCAGTATTTCAGGGACGACAGCAGGGTCCTGGTGTCACTGTCTCGTTCCGCTTCGTTGCGCGGCATGGACGACATTGCGTCTGTCGATGCGCTGGCGGCGGTCAGAAAACGTGACGCGATTCCTCAGGAAACAGCAAATTCCGCCGAGCCCAAAGAAGATGAACGATTCGATGCGTCCGGCGAGGCGGTACCCGTTTCAGTCATCGCGCAGCCCTCTGTATCGTCGCCGCTGGTCGACGTAGCCGTTCTGGTTCATGCAGGCGCTGCGATGGATCCACCGGGCAAGAAAGGGCTGGCCGCATTGACGGCCGCGATGCTGACAGATGGCGGCTCCGCCCGATGGTCGATTCAGGAAATCAATGCGGCGATGTACCCGATCGCCAGTGGATTCGAGTCACACATCGACAAGGAAATGACGCGCCTCGCAGGCCAGGTGCACAAGGATAATCTGGAGACCTGGTATCGCTATGCCCGCAGCCAGCTTTTGAATCCGGGCTGGCACAGACAGGATTTTGAGCGCGTCACAACGCAACTTGAAAATTCGCTGCGCACAGGTCTCATTGCCAACAACGACGAAGAGCTTGGCAAAGAGCTGCTCTATAGCCGTATTTACGCTGAAGGCCACCCTTACGGCGCACCCAATCTGGGGAAGAGTCAGGACATCGCCAGTCTGACGCTCGACGACGTAAAGGATTTTTATCGTGATCACTACACGATTAACAACATTACGGTAGGCATTGCCGGCGGCTACCCGGAAGGCTTCGTCGCACAGCTCAGTAAGGATATGCAGGTACTGCCGGCCGGTGAGCGGGACCGGATAGACGTAGCAAGAGCGCCGGAGATTTCGCGCAACGCGGCGACGATCGTGCAGAAAGAAACGCCGGCCGTTGCCGTTTCGTTCGGTTTTCCGATAGATCTCACGCGAGGCGACAGCGACTGGGTCGCTTTATGGCTGGCGCGTTCCTATCTGGGAGAACATCGCAGTGAGAACAGCCATCTTTACCAGCGTATCCGGGAATTGCGTGGCATGAACTATGGTGACTACGCTTACATCGAATATTTTCCGGATGGGATGTATCGTTCCAGCCCCGACACCAATCTCGGCAGACAGCAGCAAATCTTCCAGATCTGGCTGCGACCGCTGCGCAACAACAATGACGCGCTGTTCGCGACACGTACGGCCGTATTCGAGCTGCACAAACTGGTGCGTGAGGGTATGAGCGAAGCCGACTTCGAAGCAACGCGATCATTCCTGTCGAAATTCGTCAGCCTCATGACGGACGGCCAGACGCGGCAGCTTGGCTATGCGCTGGACAACCAGTATTACGAAACCGGCGAATTTGCGCGCTATGTGCGCGATGGTCTGGCGTCGCTCACGCTCGCAGATGTAAATCGTGTCATCCGCGAGAATCTGGGTGCTGAGAACATGCAGTTCGTCTTCGTCACCCGCAATGCCGAGGATTTGCAACAGCGACTTGCCAGCGACCAGCCGTCGCCCATCAGTTACGATGCAGAAAAGCCGGATGAGCTCCTCGCCGAGGATCGCGCCATCGAGGCGCTGCCGCTGGATATCGAAGCTGAGGATATTGCCATCATCCCGGCGGAGAGGGTGTTTCAGTAGGATCGGGATGATAAGGGGTCGCAGGGATGAGTGACGGGCATACCAGCAAGCATGACCACGAGCATGGCCAACGCAAGAACATAGTGCGCGTCCAAATCGCGCTCGCGATAACCGGCGTATTCATGCTCGTCGAAGTTGCCGGCGGCATCTTGTCAGGCTCACTGGCGCTGCTTGCCGATGCCGGGCACATGCTGACCGATACGATGGCATTGCTGCTTGCCGCAGTCGCCTTCCGCGTCAGCAGCAGGCCCGCAGACGCAAAGCGTAGTTACGGCTACCAGCGTTTCCAGATTCTGGCCGCTTTCGTGAACGGCTTGTCGTTACTCGTTATCGTGGGCTGGATCATCTTTGAAGCCGCCCTGCGAATTCTTGACCCACCGGAGGTGCTGGCGCCAACGATGCTGGTAGTCGCCGTCTTAGGTCTCGCCGTCAATATCCTGGCGTTTATCGTGCTGCACGGTGGCGATCAGGAAAACATGAATATCCGTGGTGCCGCTCTGCACGTATTGGGCGACCTGCTGGGTTCGGTTGCGGCGATTGCGGCGGCGCTGGTCATCATCAAGACCGGCTGGATGCCGATCGATCCGTTGCTGTCTGTCCTGGTAGCGATGTTGATTCTTCGCAGCGCATGGCAACTGGTTCGGCGCAGTGCGCATATCCTGCTGGAAGGGGCGCCAGAGTGGCTGGATGCCGAGGCAATTACGGAAAGGCTGGTCACGGATATTGCGGAAGTGAAGGAGGTCCATCACATCCATGCGTGGGCACTAACGCCACAACATCCGATGATTACGATGCACGTCGTGCTCAATGACGCCGTGGCGAATTCGACCGCCATCGTACGTCGCGTCAAAGCTGTATTAAGTGACAGCTTCGCAATCACGCATTCAACGATCGAAGTTGAAGTCGACGACTGCGCCGATCGAAAGTAATAAATACCTGACCCTGTTTTTTCAGTCAGTGGGCTGAATGCTGCCGATGTAAGGCAGGGTGCGGTCTTTTTCGCCGTAGTCCAGACCGTAGCCGACCACCCACTCATCGCCAATGTTGAATCCGAGGTAATCGATCTGGACATCGACTTCGGTTTTGTGTGCCTTGTGCAGCAAGGTGCAGGTGCGTACTGAGGCCGGGTTACGCGATTTCAGCATATTGATCAGGTAGAGAAGGGTATGGCCTGTATCAACGATGTCTTCGACGATCAGCACATGTTTGCCTTCAATGCTGCGCCGCACATCCATGACAAGTCTCACCGCCCCGCTGCGCACGCTGCCGTGACGGTAGCTGGAAACTGCGAGAAATTCGATGTGACGCGGGATACTTAGTCGCCGCGACAGGTCTGCGAGAAAAATGAACGCGCCTTTTAGCACGCCGACCAAAACCAGCTCATCCTGGTCTGCATAATCGAGCGAAATCTGTGCTGCCAGTTCGTCTACGCGAACTCTGATTTCGTCCTCGCTGATCAGCGTTTCGGGATTGTGCATCGTCAATGCTCCTGAGAGTTGCCTGCGATCGACTTGTCGCGGTGACGCATGATTGGCCACGCTGCCCAGGCAAACGCCAGTGCAATGAGACCGAGACTCCAGACGATAACAGCTCCGGCAGGCAAATCGGCGGTGACAGATAACATCAGCCCGAGCAAACAGCCGGTGGCCCCTACTGCGTAGCCGCACACAATGCGCAGACCTCGCCGGCTAATGTGGCGGGTAGCGAGTGCCGGGATAATGAGACTGGCGAATACCAGGTAGATGCCTACCAGTTGTACGGATGCAGTGACCGCAAACGCAAACAGGGCGTAGAAGCCAAAGCCCCGGAGCTGCTTTCGCATCAGGAACCAGGCTGCAAGAACTAGAATGTTAACGATCGTTGCAGGCCAGAGCTGCTCGTAGTTGACCCACAGCACCTGACCGACCAAGAGCTCCTTAAGATGCTCACCGCCGTGGGGGTTGCCGGAAAGCAGCAGGATGCCCGCGGTGGCGGCGAGGACAAATGCGACGCCGATCAGCGCTTCCTGAATTTCGGGCCAGCGCTTGTCGGTCAGGTGCAGCAGGAAGGCCGCCACGAGTGCGGCCGACACAGCCGCAATCTGCACCATCAATCCTTCTGCTTCCCAGCCCATACTGTCGGCCGCAATCACACCAAGCCCTGCGACCTGTGCAATCGCCAGGTCGATGAAAATAATGCCGCGCCGCAGCACTTCTGTTCCCAGCGGGACATGCGTGCTGAGCACCAGCAGGCAGGCGACAAATGCCGGCAGAAAGATGCTCATCTCGAAACTGTTCATTGCGAGAGTGCCTCCAGCATCTGCAGGGATTTGTCATACAGCGAAATGAGATCGGTAACGTCATCCGTCGCACCGACGGTATAAGGCAATTGCACGACAGGAATTTGCAGGCGGTCCGACAGCCACAAAGACGGCTTTTCATTCTCGTACGGTGCACGGATCACGCCCGCAGGCGGGTTGGGTGTGAGTTGTTCCAGCAAGGCAGCGAGCTGAGCGCCGCTAGGCGGAATACCGGGTTTGGATTCCAGCGTCGCAACGATATCGAGTTCCAGCCAGTCCGCAAGATACGAGAAGCTGCGGTGGTGGGAGGCGAGCCGCATGCCACGTAAAGCCGCGGCGCGCGTTTCGAAACCAAGCACTGCTGCATTCCAGCGCTTCAGGAAATCCTCCTGCCGCGACTGGTATTCGGCCGCATTGGCAGCATCGATGCTGGCCAGCCGCTCTGCCAGTGCATCGGCGACCCGCTCGATGTTGCGCGGATGAAGGTGAATATGCGGATTTCCTTGCGGGTGGACATCTCCCTGGGAGCGATCAATGCTTCTGGGGATTTCCAGTCGCCGTACGAAGTCGGCCGCCAGAAAGTTTCCGCGACCGCCGGGTTGTACCCCGGGGTTTCCCGCGCGGCGCAGCAGCAGCGGCAACCAGCCCACTTCGAGATCGGCGCCCGTGCAGACGACGAGGTCGGCGTTTCGCACGGCGGCGATGAGGCTGGGCCGTGCCTCCAGCATATGCGGATCCTGATACGCAGTGGTAGCGGTTGTAACCGTTACGTCAGGACCACCCAGTTCCACAAGTAAGGCGGCCCACTCCGGTTCACAGGCGAACACGTCGAGAGCATCTGCGTCTGAAGGCGCAAGTTGTATTGCGACCAGCGCAACGATCGGTAGCAGAAAGCGCATCACAATTCCCCTCAATACTGATGTGCACCATGAGCACCAATGCTCATGATGTATTGCAGGTACCACTGGTTTTCCGCATACGACAACACCCGGTCGCGCGTATATTGCATGCGCAGGCGGCTGAATTCGCTGGGTGACCAGTCGAGCATCACGCTGTTCCGATACGGGCTGTGATCTGGATCTTCGAGTTCCGTGCCGATAAACAGCGGCCCGTTGTCCGAGTCGACGGCATCGTGCCGTACGCCAACCCGCCACAGCCGGGCGAACTGGTAGACGCCCTGCAGGTACCAGCCGGCCTGCTCGCCGTTATAAGGAAGATCGTCAAAATCGCCGTCTTCAGTGCGCGCGAAATATTCTCCCTGGAGTTTGAAACTTTTCGCACTGGCGCCGGAGACCGGTGCCCACTTCCAGACGAAATCGGCAATGCTGAGATCACTCATGCCGCTAAACGCGGTCGCTCCACGATCGCTTGCATCGGCACGCGTGTGCGCGAGGCCTGCCTGCCAGCTATGACCGTTGCCGATATCGCCACCCGTCTTTGTAAAAAAAGTCCAGGCACCTGGTGACGTGCGCTCATTGGCCGTTGCTGGAAATCCGCCGCCCCAATTGACTTCCGTTCCGACTTCAAACAACCATTTGCTCGGGATTATCCACCGTGCCTGAAGCCCGTCGACGGTATATCTCCCGCCCAGAAATGCCTGATAGGGAAGCGGACGGTCGACAAAATCGTCGGCGTGAAAGTGGAAACCGTTCAGGTAACCCGTCGCTGAAAAAAAGCGGCCGGCAGTCACAGAGACGCCGGCGGGCAGCCTTGTACTTTGCAGCCACGCCTCTTCGACGCCAACTTCGGCTTCGCCCTCGTCTTCGTGAATGCCGACGGTCAGATTGCCAAAGAACTTGTCATCGACATTGGCCTTCAGGTTCACTTCCGCTTCACCGACACTGAAGCCGGAGCCGCCGGGGCCTATTTCGCCGCCGCTTTGAAAACCGGGTATCTGCTCCCAGCCATTGTCGACTTTCGCGTAGCTGCCACCCAGCACGGCACCGATTGCCGGATTGAAAGTATTCGCGGCAGACGAGCCCGAATTCTGATCAATCGCGGTTTGCTCGGCGAGTTCTATCGCTTCACCGGCATCGCGACTGGCAACACCTGCCAGTGTTTC
Source organism: Woeseiaceae bacterium (assembly GCA_037968735.1). Lineage (GTDB taxonomy): Bacteria > Pseudomonadota > Gammaproteobacteria > Steroidobacterales > Woeseiaceae > SZUA-117. The sequence continues at coordinate 98,299 of JBBKWC010000023.1, forward strand.
AGCACGAGCGAGGCGTTCTTCGAGCTCCCGGAGTCTGTTTTCGTAGTCGCTGCGAAGTTCTGCGACCTCTTGTCGCAGCTCAGCCAGCGCGTCGCCGGCCTGCTGTGCATTGACCGCAACCGCCGGCGACAGCGAAACGGCCAGCAGCGCCACAGATTGTGCAAATTTCATGATAATCACCACTCGTCATCATCGATCCGATCTGACCGGTACGCGGACCACGGCCCGGGTACCGGAATACTTCCCTGGAGATCAGTTCACGGAGATGCGGGTGGGCCGCGCTGCTGCGCGATGACAGGACGAACACAGCCGAAGGGCTCGTAAGCAAGCGGAAGAGAGCAATGACCGGGCGCAGTTAGCGCCGGCTCGGGCGCATGATCCACGGCGGCTGAAGACAGTTGAGCCGCTGCAGCACAGACCGTGCAGGTCTGACCAGGCACCGTACCGAGATCGTGATCGAACGCATGCGCCAGTACGACTGACTGGGCAGCAATCAGCAACGTCGCCATTGCCAGGCAGGCCGTGAATCGTGAGCATGATGGATGCTTCAGCATGGGGAAGACTGTAGCGCTAATCGTCCTCCTTGTTAAGCGATTACCGGCGCGCAGGCATCATTGTGGCTCAGGTAGTCCTGCAGCACATTCAGTGCTTCCGGCATGTTGGCGCGGCCGTAGCCGATGCGGAAGCGGTCGTCGGGCACAGCGGTCAGTGCAGAACGATAGACGCTGGCAGGCAGCAGCAGCACACCCGTTGCATCAAGCAGAGATTCGCAGAATGCTTCAACACCTTCAGTCCCGAGGTAGCGCGGATAGCCAATGCACCCACCGTCCGGCACAGACCACTCGAACAGGGCCTCGAAGCGTGCAAAAAAATCGTTCAGCAGAGTGAGGTTCGCAGAGATCAGTGCGCGGTTCCGATGCAGAATTTTTGGCGCTGCGTGCAGCGCGATGGTAGCGAGTACTTCGCTGGGCCCGGCGTTGCAGATTGACAGGTAGTGTTTGGCACGTTCCATACGTTGCAACACGTCGTGATCACGGCAAGCAATCCAGCCGATACGCAGCCCCGGCAATCCATAGGCTTTCGACATCACGTTCAATGAGAGGCCGCGTTCATAAATATCTGCTACCTGCGGCAGGCGCAAGGCTTCGTTGCGCTCCAGCAAGCGATACACCTCATCCGAAAACACGTATATACCGTGCTTGCGCGCGAGTGAAATCAGCGCATCGAGACACTTCATCGACAGGACTTTGCCGGTTGGATTGTGCGGGAAATTAATGGAGATCAGGCGAGTATTGCTGCGAATGGCGCTTTGCACTTTACCAATATCGAGATCCCAGTTGCGGTCAGGGTCCAATGCAATCCCGGTCACGTTACAAATCGACGCCGGTATCGTTTCGGCCGCCTGATAATTCGGTGTGATCACGATCGCGTGGTCATCCGCTGACAGCAAAACCTGCATTGCAACAAATATGCCTTCCTCGGCGCCCGCAAAGGTCAGCACGTCACTTGCTTCGATAAGCTCATAGCTGGCGGCAATCGCTTTGCGCAGCAACGGCGCGCCGTACGTTTCGGTGTAACCAAGGCGCAGAGATTCCCAGGAGGCGCGGTCGCTTTCCGTTGCCATCGTCAGCAGCGCCTGCAGCGACAGGCTTTCCATATCTGATGCGCAAAGGTGGTAGCGCGCCTTGAATTCCCATGCCGAGAAAAATGTTTCCAGTCTGAAGTCGGGTAGCAAGGTGAGATTCCGGTAAACGTTTGCCTGACTGCAGTATCGCACGCGGATGTCGTTGTTGTGAGACGGCGGCGGTGACGAAAACCGGTCTCAAGTTCAGTAATTATTTTTTTATGCTCAATTGTCGCGATTTTTGCAGTTTCCGCGACAGACTTTCTGCAACGCAGCCGTCTACCAGACCGAGCACAAGCGTGCATTACGAGGGAGAGGGCCATGCGACATTTTTCAAGGACATCGACGCCAGTCATCGCAGCAGGAGTTTTCCTGCTGGCGCTGTCCGGTATTTCCGTTGCCGAGCCAGGCTGCGCGTCAACGGCGCATATTCAACGGCTGGCGTGTGAGTTTGATCTGCGTGACAGTTTCTACACCAGTCGCGCGACCTGCCTTGATTCGGCGAATCCAGACGATGCCTGTTTCGAGGCCGCCGGTGATGAATACGATGAAGCGCTGCAAGAGTGCGGCGACGTACTTGGTGCAAGACTTGCGCTTTGCGCATCACTCGATGACTCCACTCATGACCCGGCATTCGGCATGGACTTCGCCGCGAACTTTGTCGATCCACTGGCTATAGGTGTAACGGTGACACCGAATCCCTGGTTTCCGCTCGTGGTGGGAAATCGCTGGCTGTATGAAGGCGATGGCGAGTCAATCGAAGTCGTCGTAACCGGTGATACGAAGCTCATCGATGGCGTCACGTGCATCGTGGTAATCGACACGGCCATTGAAGATGAGGTGGTCGTGGAGATTACCAATGACTGGTATGCGCAGGATGTAGACGGGAACGTCTGGTATTGCGGAGAGATTGCTGAGAATTTTGAGGAATTTGATGGCGACGAAACCACTGGGCCAGAACTGGTTGACATCGACGGCTCGTGGAAAGCAGGCCGCGATGGAGCGGAGGCAGGAATTCTACTGCCGTTTAGTCCGCAGCTTGGCGACGTTTTTCGCCAGGAATATGCACAGACAGACGCCGAGGACGTTATCGAGATACTCGCGCTGGACGCCAGCGAAACCTCACCTGCAGCGTCCTGCAGCGAAAACTGTCTCATGACGAGAGACTTCACGCCGCTCGAGCCGGGCGCGGAAGAGAACAAATTTTATGCACCCGGTGTCGGGCTGATTGTCGAAGTCAAACCCGGTACGGATGAGCGGGTACAACTCGCCGAGTTCACAGGAGTTGGACAATGAAAAACCAATCGATACGGAAGGTACCTGGCGGCACACGAAATGCCGTATTGGGTCTGCTTGTCGCAGCCGGCGTTGTCGCCTGCGGCGGTTCGAGCAGCAGTGCACCGCCGGCGCCACCGCCTCCACCACCCCCGCCGCCTGCGGCGCTGGCAATCGCAGGCGTGGTTACTGACGGTCCGGTGAGTGGCGGCACGCTGTTCGTGTTCTCCGCGGAGCAGGTTCTACCGGCATTGGCCAGTATCGATCCAGCGGGCGACAGGCTGGCCGCACTGAATGCGGCGGCATCGGTCGCGAGCGTCGCAAGAGACCCGGCTGACGGCGATCAGTTTTCGCTGAGCGTCCCCGGCGACTTTGCGAATGAACCGCTGTTTTTCGTATTCGACAATACTGGCGCAGACGACGAAGCATTTTCCGACTCACCGCCGAACCTGGAATCAGTGGCCATGGCGGGCGCTGCTGGTTCGAGTCAGCGGGTAAACGTCTCCCTGCAGACGACGCTGATCGCACGCCAGGTGCGGGCTATGCTCGATCCGGACAACGACGGCACGAATATTGATGACACTGCCATTGCAGCTGCGATCGGCGACGCGATTAACAACGTCCTCGCTGGCGTCAGTCAGGATTCTCTTGGCAGAGATCTCTATCCGGTCGATTTCGATCCTGTCAGTCATCCCGACGACGACGAAGTTCATCGTGCATCTGCGGTCCTCGGTGCGTTGCTGCGTTCGACGGCCTTTATTGCGAGCGCGTCTTTCGACGAGCTGCTGGAAGCGATGGCCGCCGACACGACCGATGGCGACCTCGATGGCAATATTCCCGCAAATCTGCAGCCAACGCCTGAGCTCGAAGCGCTGGCGCAAGCTGTCGCAGACCTTGAAGCGGCTGGCAGCGACGAGGACATCAGCATGTACGCAGTAGGTCCTTGTTCAAGTGCGGCCGTATCGCTGCAGCAGGCCTGCTCGGTCGATTTGCTCGATGACCTCTTCGAATTCGCGGCCGTGTGTAACGATATCGCGGATAACGACGATCGCGCGGCGTGTCTGCAGAACGGCAGCGTTGACCTTGCGGAAAAGGAAGAAGAGTGCGACGCCGTTTTCGAGGCGCGTCTTTCTCTCTGCGAGGATCTGGCCGATGCGGCGCATGAACCAATGTTTGGTCCTGCGTTCGCGGGCAACTTTGTCGATCCGCTGGAAATCGGCAATACGGTTGTGCCTAATCCATGGTTTCCGCTGGTTACCGGCAATCGCTGGGAATACGCTGGCATTGATGAGTCGATCGACGTTGAAGTGACGGGCGAGACCAAACTCATCGATGGCGTGACCTGCGTCGTCGTTGTCGACATTGCGACAGCAGAAGGCGTCGTTGTTGAAATCACGCGAGACTGGTATGCACAGGACGTAGCCGGGAACGTATGGTACTGCGGCGAGATCGCCCGTAACTTCGAGGTCTTCGACGGCGACAATCCGGAGACGCCGGAACTGGTCGATATCGACGGCTCCTGGAAGGCTGGTAGAGACGGTGCCGAACCCGGCATCCTGCTGCCGTTCGCACCACAACCCGACGACGTCATCCGGCAGGAAGTTGCTTATGGCGAAGCGGAAGACGTCATCCGCATCGACAGCGTCACGGCAAGTGAAACCTCTCCCGGAGGATCTTGTAATTCCACCTGCCTGAAGACGACCGATTTTACGCCACTCGATCCGGACGTCGAAGAGAACAAGTACTACCTGCCCGGCACCGGCCTGATCGTCGAAATCGATGTAGAGACCGGTGATCGCGTCGAACTCATTGAGTTTACGAGCGCGCCGTAACCGGTGGTCGGAATAAGGCTTGCGCATATCCTGTTTCGCAGCCGGATGAAACGACGCCAACGACGCTGCCCTGGCCATCGAAGGTTTGATTTCTTCTGAATCGAACCGCGCGCACAACGCGATGGTCGGGGCGGCACCTTTCCTGACTTTGCAGGTCGCCCGCACTGACACCGCACTAACGCTGTCCCGGCGATACTCCGCAGCGCAGGTGATTACAACTGAGACTGTCGCTAACATGCCCAGTCAGTTTCGTGTAGATTCGGGTCAAAGCACCCGGACGTGTGCCCTTGCCATTCGCGGCACGCACCGCCAAGAATAATCACTGTCGCCATTCGACATCAGAGCGGGTATCAGCATGACCATGTACGTCATTATCAATCTCGTCATCTTCGTCGGTCTGATCGTGTTCCTGACGCGTTTCAGACAGCCAGCCTATTCGCTGTCCCGCCAGGTACTCATGGGCCTGGTCGCGGGAATCGCCTTTGGCTTTTTCATGCAGTTTGCCTATAGCGGAAACCCGGATGTCATGGCAGGCACGCTCGAGTGGGTCAATGTCGTTGGCACGACATACATCAATTTGTTGAAGATGATTGTGATGCCGCTGGTGCTGGTGATGATGATCGCGGCAGTTGTCAAAATGCGGGCGGTGGCCGCGCTCGGCAAGATAGGCGGCATGGTAATCGGCATTCTAATCGGCACAACGATGATCGCGGCGCTTGTCGGCACTCTCATGGCAAGTGCGTTTGGGCTTACGGCCGAAGGCCTGGTGGAAGGTGCCCGTGAGATGGCGCGCGCGGACGTTCTGGTCGCCAGACAGGCAAGCATGTCTGACTTAAGTCTTGCAGACATGATCGTCGCTTTTGTGCCAAGCAATATTTTCGAGGACCTGACCGGGGCCCGGCCTACGTCAGTGATTGCCGTAGTGCTGTTCGGCATCCTGTTCGGTATCGCAGCGCTGCTCGTTTCCGGCGAGGATGCCGAGCGCGGCAATGCGATCCAGAAGTTCATCGAGACGCTTCAGGCCATCATCATGAAGCTGGTGCATCTGGTCATGGCGCTGACGCCGTACGGCATCCTGGCACTGATGACCAAGGTTGTGGCGGGCTCGAACGCCGGTGACATTAAAAATCTGCTGACGTTTATCATTGCCTCGTATCTGGCAATTGGCGTTATGTTCGTCGTCCACGCTGTATTGCTACGGCTGAATGGCGTCAGTCTCGGTGACTATTTCCGTAAAGTCTGGCCGGTACTGACGTTTGCTTTTGGATCCCGCAGTTCCGCTGCGACCATTCCGCTGAATGTCGAAACCCAGGTTGAAGAATTGAAGGTGCCGCAGCCTATCGCCAATCTTTCGGCGACGTTTGGCGCGACCATTGGCCAGAATGGCTGTGCGGGAATTTATCCCGCTATGCTGGCCACAATGGTTGCACCCACCATGGGCATCAATCCACTGGATCCAGGATTCATTGCGGCACTCATCGGCATAGTCGCGATTGGCTCCTTTGGTATCGCTGGCGTGGGCGGCGGCGCGACTTTTGCCGCGCTCGTAGTATTGCCTGCGATGGGCTTGCCGGTGACGATCGTTGCATTGCTCATCTCTATCGAGCCACTGATCGACATGGCGCGAACGGCATTGAACGTCAACGGCTCGATGACCGCCGGTGTACTGACCGGAAAATTTCTCAAAGGATTACCGGTCACCGAAACCGGGCAGAGCGGGGCAGCACAGGCGGCCGGCTCTTAGCCCTCGGGCTAGGCGGGCAGACTTCCCTGGCGGAAACGCTCCGCTACCCCTGCCGCGGCGTTCGTCAGCAGCGCTTCTGCCTGCTGCATGGACTGCCATTCCGGCAGGTCCTTGCCGATGACGATACAGTCCAGCAGTCCGGCGTCCGCGAGCGGCAGCTCGGTCGCACGCCACGCGCCGACCAGGGCAATGGTGGGAATCCCCATGCCTGCGGCGGCCTGCGCCACGCCGAGACAGGCCTTGCCGGCAAGCGATTGCGCATCCAGCCTGCCTTCGCCCGTCAGACAACAAACTGCACCCGGGGCGCGTTGCGAAAACCGCACCAGGTCGAGAACGAGTTCGATGCCGGGGGTCAGAGTCGCACCGGCGAATGCCAGCAGCCCGGCACCGAGTCCGCCACCCGCACCCGCACCCGCCGCTGCCTGAACGTCGATGCCAAGGTCGCGAGCGATACAGCCGGCGATATGGCAGAAACCCTCGTCAAGCGCTTCGACCTCATCGGCGCTGGCACCCTTTTGCGGCCCGTACACGCGGGCTGCGCCGTTAATACCAAACAGTGGATTGACGACATCGCAGGCGGCGATGATCTGGCATTCGTCTAGCAACTGTGAGCTGCCGGACGGATCGATACGGTCAACGGTCGTCAGCATTCTGCCGCTGAGCGCAACTTTGATTTGTCTCCCGTATCGATCAAAGAAACGAATGCCCAGCGTCTGCGCCATGCCGCAACCGGCGTCGTTACTCGCCGTGCCGCCGACGCCGACGATGATTCGCTCAGGTTTTTGCCTTGCGGCAGCAAGAATCAGTTCGCCGACACCAACGCTGTGAGCGTGCATAGCACGGCGTTCTGCAGCCGGGATCAGGCCCAGACCGACTGCCGCTGCGGATTCAACGAAGGCATGTTTCCCGCCATGGAAAGTACCATAGCGGCCATCGACACAACTGCCGTTGGCACCGCTGACCTGGGTCGACAAGGGCAGTCCGTCGCCCGATTGCAGCAGTGCATCGAGTGTGCCCTCGCCACCATCTCCAACGGGGCAGAGCACAACGTCGGCGTCCGGCAAAACACGCCTGATTCCCGTCGCCATGGCTGCGGCCGCCCTGGACGCGTCCAGCGATTCCTTGAAACTGTCCGGGGCACAGATAAATTTCACTGACACAATCCAACGCTGGTTAAAGCACAGGATTTTTACACAGTGCGCGACGAGGAAGCCAAAACCGTATGGTGCGCCCGGCGATTCGCGGTACGATACTGCGCTGAACAATGATAATAAGCGGTCTACCCGCCCATCCAGTCGCTTCCGCACCACCCCAAGGAAAAACTGAAAATGCAGGTTGAAATCAAGGCGCCGTACCTTCTGTTTCTCGGCGATGAACCCGAGGAGACGCACGCCAAAACGGCGCTGGGCATTGCCTACTGGCGCGCCGATTCCTGCGTCGGCCAGCTCCGGCTGCCGGGCAGCGGCGTCGATCTCGGTATTCCCGACATGACGCCTGCCGAGGCGGCCGCTGCGGGCGCGAAGTCAATGATCTGGGGCGTTGCGGGCGTCGGCGGCATTGTTCCCGAGCATTGGATACCCAGTCTTTTCGATGCGGTCACTGCCGGACTCGACATCGTGGCCGGCACGCATTCTTCGCTGCGCGCAATACCCGGACTGGCTGAAGCCGCCGAGAAGGCCGGCGTGGCGCTGATCGACATACGCAAGCCACCGCCCAAACTTCCGGTCGGCAGCGGTGCCAAAAGGTCCGGCCTGCGCCTGCTGACCGTTGGCACGGACTGCGTGGTCGGTAAAAAGTATACGGCGCTCGCACTCTCAAGAGAGATGGCTGATCGTGGCCTCAAATCCGATTTTCGCGCGACCGGCCAGACTGGCATCATGATTGCCGGCGGCGGCGTGCCGATTGATGCCGTCGTGTCGGATTTCGTGTCCGGGGCAGCCGAAGTATTGTCGCCGGCGAACGATGCTGATCACTGGGACGTTATCGAAGGGCAGGGGTCGCTCTATCATCCGGGCTATGCGGCAGTGACGCTCGGTCTGATGCACGGTTCTCAGCCGGATGCATTCGTTGTCTGCCATCAGGCCGGGCGGAAGATGATCGAGGCATTTCCCGATTTTCCGCTACCGACAATTCCGGAGCTCATCGAACATACGGTTCGCTGTGGCCGCCTGACGAACCCGGCCATACGCTGCGTCGGCGTCAGCATTAATACGCATCGCATGACCGACGACGCCCGCGTCGCGTACCTGCGCGACCTGGCAGAGGAAACAGGCTTGCCCTGTGTCGATCCCGTCGCTACCGGTGTGAAACCCATTATCGATCTGATCGTTGCAAGTTTCTAGCAGGGGAATGCATTCGGGCGCGATTCGACGCTGGACAAGTCGTAGCCGGCGTTGTCGAATAACCACAAGGAAATCTGCGTGACTTATAAAATTGAACTGCGTGAGAAAAACTGGCCCCTGCGAAAACCGTTCAAGATATCCCGCACCGTCCACCACGACGCTGAGACGGTGCTTTGTACCATCAGTGATGGCACTCACATCGGACGCGGCGAAGCAGCCGGCGTGTCGTATCGCGGCGAATCTGTCGCAACGATTATCGCGCAGATTGAATCGGTAAGGGCCGATATTGCCAACGGCATTTCTCGACAAGAACTGCAGACACTGTTGCCGCCCGGCGGCGCACGCAACGTCATCGACTGTGCCTTGTGGGACCTGGATGCAAAACGTCAGGACAAGACAATCTGGCAGCTGCTTGGCTGGAAACCGAAAAAAGTGACAACCGTTTATACGGTAGGCATTGGCGATGCAGCGAGCATGCAGAAGGATGCTGCGGACCACAGCGACTGCCCGATCATCAAGGTAAAGGTGGGCATTGGCGACCCGCTCGAACAGATCAGAGCCATACGTGCCGGCGCGCCGGGTGCCGCAATCGTTGTCGATGCGAACCAGGCATGGTCAGTCGCCGACCTCGAGCGCTACGCAGAGCCCTTGCAAGCGCTGGGCGTGGAGATGATCGAGCAGCCCATGGCAGCAGAAGCGGATGAAGCCTTACGTGATTACGTCGCGCCACTTCCCTTGTGCGCCGACGAGTCCTGTGCGACGAGTGTTGATCTGGAGCGCCTGCAAGGTCTTTATTCGATGGTCAACATCAAACTCGACAAAACCGGCGGGCTCACCGAAGCGCTGGAACTGGTAGAAAAAGCAGAACGCATGGGTTTCGAGCTGATGGTCGGCAATATGCTGGGCTCGTCGCTTGCGATGGCACCGGCGTTCGTCATCGCGCAGCGCTGCCGCTATGTCGATATTGACGGACCATTGTTGCAGGCAAAAGACTGTGAGCACGCCATGCACTACGAACGGGGGATTGTCGATGTTTTCAGCCCCGAACTCTGGGGATAGACATAGCTCACGTCCGGAGAGCATCGGCACTGCGAATCGCACCGTTGTCGCGGATTCACGAACTGCCACAGTGTGGAGTCAACCATGAAGGATAGCTGGCTCCAGCGTTATTTGTTGCCAGGTCTGATCTTCCAGTCAGCCGTGATCGCCGGCGCTTACGGTTCCGGCAAGGAACTTGAGCAGTTTTTCTTCCGTCACGGACCCCTCGGCGGACTGCTGGGCATGACCGTGACGATGTTGATATTCAGCGCGGTGCTCATGGCGAGTTACGAATTTTCCCGGCGCTTTCAGCTGTTTGACTACCGCAGCTTTTGCAAGGCGCTGCTCGGCCGGGCATGGCCGCTCTACGAACTGCTGTACGTTTTGATGATGATACTCGTCATCTCTGTGGTTGGCGCCGCCGCCGGTGACATAATGCACGATACCTTCGGCATTCCCAGGTTCGTTGGCGTCACTGGCATCATGGTCCTGATCGCACTACTGGTTTTTTACGGCACGACGGCTGTCGAAAATTTTCTCGCGGGATGGTCCTTCGTACTGTACGCGACCTACCTCACGTTCCTTGGCTGGCACCTCGTACAACATGGTGATCAGATTATGGCGAACCTGCAGTCGCATGAAGTGCAGAGTGGCTGGCTGCAGAGCGGTATCGCGTATTCGGGATACAACATGGCGTCCGTGCCCGCTATCCTGTTCTGCATTCGACATTTGCACCGGCAGAGGGAAGCCCTCATTGCCGGCGCGCTGGCCGGGCCGCTCGCCATGATTCCAGCGATGCTTTTTTTCGTCGCCATGATTGGCCAGTACGACCTGCTGACGGCAACAGCAGATACTGGCGTGCTGCCCGTTACCGTCCTGCTCGGCGCACTGACTGGTGCAGATTTCTTCGTCTACCTTTTCCCGGTGGTCTTGTTTGGCACATTTGTTGAAACCGGCGGCGCCATGATTCATGGCGTCAATGAACGAATTGACCACACTTATCGCGAACGTGGCCAGCAGATGCCGGACTGGCTGCGCCCGGTCGTTGCGCTGCTTATTTTGTTCGTGGCAGTGATACTTGCTGACGCTATCGGTCTTACGACATTGATTGCAGAAGGCTACGGGACGATTACCTGGGGGTTTTTGCTCGTATTTGTGCTGCCGGTACTGACCTACGGCGTGTGGCGCATTTTCAAGGATGCCAGGGGCGCCGGCAGGGTCTCACTGCAATAAGGCATCCATCCCGAGTACTGTTTTCAGCAACACGTCTGCACCATTGCTAATTTCATCGGGACTCGTAAATTCTGTCGGCGCGTGGCTGATGCCTTCTCTGCTGGGTACAAAGATCATGCCGATCGGTGCGACGTCTTTAAGGCTTTGCGCGTCATGGCCGGCGCCGCTGGGCATAGGCATCGATGACAGTCCCAGTTCCTTCGCCGCGTCCGCTACCAGCCGTTCAATGCCGGCGTCCGTGTCTGCAGCGGGTGATTCGTAATACTGATCAAATCGAATGCTGGTGCCATTTTTCTCTGCAATGGCGGCTCCGGAGCGTTGAATGCGATCAAACAGCGAACCAACCTTGTCCATTTCCAGATCGCGAATCTCGAGGCTGAAGACTACTTCTCCAGGAATTACATTGGGCGCGCCGGGAAATGCTTCAATCCTTCCGACCGTGCCGACCTGAGTGCCTGCTTCGGCGGTAATGATCCTGCGTATGTCCGCGATGATCAGTGCCGCTGCGTACATCGCGTCCTGGCGCTGGTCCATCGGCGTCGTGCCAGCGTGGTTGGCAAAGCCGGTCAACGTAATGTTCCACCGGCGGATGCCGACAATGCCCTCTACAACGCCAATAGCAATGCTGTTGCGATCAAGCACTGCCCCTTGCTCGACATGCAATTCAACGTAGCCTGCGATGTCACCGGGTCGTTTGCGATTTTGCCCAAGACGTGCGGGATCTCCGCCCAGGTAACGCATGCCGTCGCCCATGTTCCGTTCACCCAGCGCGACGAGTTCAAGCTCGCTTTCAGCGATGTCTCCTTTCCACGAGCGGCTGCCGGTCTTGCCCCCTTCTTCATTGCTCCAGACGACAACCAGCAGCGGATGGTCGGTACTGATGCCAGCATCGTGCAGCGTGCGCGCGACTTCGATGGCTGACATCACGCCGACGATACCGTCGTAGTGGCCGCCGTTCGGCACCGTGTCAATGTGAGATCCCATGACGACCGGTGCGAGGCCTTCGACATCGCCGTCGCGATGACCGACGAGATTGCCCGCAACGTCGATGTGCGTGGCAAGCCCCGCATCGCGCATCAGCGAAGCCAGGTAGGCCAGCGCGTCGACGTTGTGGCTGCTATAGGCGACGCGGTCCGAGCCACCGTCGGCGTTGCCGCCAAAGGATTTCATTTCCTGCATGCTCGCGTTGAGGCGAGCTCCATCGATGCGCGGACTTTCCTGCTGTGCGAAAAGCGCCAGCGGTGCGGCAGTGAGCAAGGTGAGTAAAGCAAATCGGCGTTTCATCAGGTAACCTAGCTGGCAAAAATCATGGGCGGATCACTATTGTTCACATTTAATCACAGAACCGCGGCCATCTTCTGCATGCTGCTGGCAGGCATGCCGGTGAAAGCAGAGACCATCGATCTGCTGGCGAATGGGCAGCGTGGCTGGCAAAGCACGGGTGACGCCGTGTGGAGCTTCGCTGACGGCGAACTCGCCGGCAGCAGCCAAATTTATGACGGCGAGAAGACTGACCCTGCCGCGAGTGCATTTATTGTCGCAAAACCCGTCGCCGAAGGTGACTTTGCGGTGCATTTGGAGGTGACGTTTACGCGTGGCCGATACCTCGGCGTTTATCTCGATTTCTCGCAGCAGGAGCAGTCAGGCATCTGGATGGCAACGGGGCATGCCCTCCCGAGGGATGCGCCAGACAACGAGGTAGCGCGTGGTTATATCAAGACCGTTGCAGAAGGATTCTGGATCGTGCGTGCAACCGGCCAGATAAACGTCGTACGCGGTGAACGCATGCGGCTTTCATTTACGCGTCAGGCAAAAGACTACGGCCTGTGGCAGGACGGGCGATTGATTGCGACCTATCGGGCTACGGAAAACTATCAGCCGGGACCGTTGCAGCTGCGGCTGGTCAACGCTGCCGCGACGATTCACCGTTTGCATATCGAACCGGCGGTATCACTTCAGGCAAGCGAGGATTGACAACGTGAAACGTTTAACACCAGCGTTTATTGCCTGTCAGCTCGCGTTGCTATCCCTAGCCTGGCAGCCGCTTTGCAGCGCCGGTGCGCAGGAAGAGGAAGCGCGCATGCAGCCGGCACCGGCGCGTCGTGACGGGGAGGGTGAGGGACCGTTTTCGACACTGATCATCCGCGGCGCGACCCTGATCGATGGCACCGGTGCACCTCCTATCGGTCCTGTGGACATCGTCATTGAGGGAAATCGAATTGCAGACGTCAAATCCGTCGGTTACCCGGGCCTGAAGATCGACGAATCGCGGCGTCCGCCGAATGCTATTCGTGAAATCGATGCGCATGGCAAGTATGTGATGCCGGGCATCATCGACATGCACACGCACACGGGCGGCAGCAGCAAAGCGCCCGAAGCAGAATATTCTTACAAACTCTGGATGGGCCACGGCATCACAACAGTGCGCGGCGTGCCAAGTGGCGATCTCGAGTTCTCACTGAGCGAGAAAACGCGCAGTGCAGCGAACGACATCGTCGCACCTAGAATTTTTTCCTACCATACGCTTGGTTCCGGCGAGCGCTACAAGGAGCGAAAAATACTGACCGCTGACGAAGCGCGCGATTGGGTGCGTTACCTCGCAGCGGCAGGCGCCGACGGTCTCAAGCTGGGATCGCATCGGCCGGCGATCATGAAAGCGTTACTCGAAGAAGCAGAAAAACATGGTCTGGGCTCGACAGCGCATCTCGGGCAGATGGGTATCGCGCAAATGAATGCTCAGGATGCCGCGCAACTGGGACTGGGCACGCTCACCCACTACTACGGCTTGTTCGAGGCGATGTACGAAGGTCACGATGTCCAGCCGTGGCCAACCGATATGAACTACAACAACGAGCAGCACCGCTTCGGCCAGGTGGCGCGACAGTGGAATCTGATCGCGGGTCGCGGTTCCGAGAAGTGGAATGAACTGTTGGAGGAATTTCACGCCCTTGGATTTACCCTGGACCCGACTTTCAGTATCTATTCGGCCGGACGGGACGTCGAGCGGGTGCGCAATGCTGACTGGCATAAGGAATACACCTTACCGACTCAATGGGACTACTTCACGCCGAATAGGGAAAGTCATGGTGCCTACTGGTTCTATTGGACAACTGAGGATGAGGTTGCGTGGAAAAACTTCTATCGCGTCTGGATGCAGTTCGTCAACGACTACAAGAACATGGGCGGCCGCGTAACGGTGGGCTCCGATTCCGGATTTATCTACCAGCTTTACGGCTTCGGCACAATTCTGGAACTGGAAATGCTGCAGGAGGCGGGCTTCCACCCGCTTGAGGTAATTCGTTCGGCAACCATGTATGGCGCCGAGGCACTTTTCGAGCCGAAAGGTCAGGAGATCGATTTCGGCGTCGTCCGACCAGGATTGCTGGCCGACCTCATCATCGTCGAGGAAAATCCGCTGGCAAATCTCAAAGTGCTTTATGGCACGGGTGCGGTCCGCCTCAACGATGAGACGGGAAGCCCGGAGCGTACCACCGGCATCCTTTACACGATCAAGGACGGCATCGTCTACGATGCGAAAAGACTGCTTGCTGACGTACGCCAGATGGTGATCGAGCAGAAAGAAGAACGCGGCGAGCGCGTCGAATACTGATGACTGCAAGGCTTCGCGAGACTGCACCGGCGGACACGCCGATTATCCGGATCAATGACCTTTGCAAGGTTTATGACGACGGCTTCGTTGCGCTGAAGAGCGTCAGTCTGGAAATCCAGAAGGGCGAGATCTTTGCCTTGCTGGGACCCAATGGGGCGGGAAAAACGACCCTCATCAACGTCGTCTGCGGCATCGTCAACGCGTCCTCCGGCGACATCTGCGTCGACGGCTACGATCATGTGAAGGAGTTTCGTCACTGCCGCGAAATGATCGGCCTGGTGCCACAGGAATTGACGACGGAAACCTTCGAGTCAGTTATCGCAACGCTGACGTTCAGCCGCGGCCTGTTCGGCAAAGCGCCGGACGCGGCGCACCTTGAGCGGGTGCTGCGATCCTTGTCCTTATGGGACAAGAAGGATAAGACCATTATGACCTTGTCCGGAGGTATGAAGCGGCGGGTTCTCATCGCCAAGGCGCTGGCGCACGAACCTGCCGTGCTGTTTCTGGATGAGCCTACCGCCGGCGTCGACGTCGAGCTGCGTAAGGACATGTGGGCTGTCGTTAGAGCACTTCGCGAGTCGGGGGTGACCATTATCCTGACGACCCACTACATTGAAGAAGCCGAGCAAATGGCGGATCGCATTGGCATCATCAATAATGGCGAAATCATTCTGGTACAGGAAAAAGCACGCCTGATGCGCGAGCTTGGCAAGAAGCAACTTATTCTGGATCTGGATGAGCCGCTGGCCAGCATTCCCGAGCAACTTTCCTCATATCAGCTGACGCTGAGTTCCGATCGCAATAAAATCATCTACAGTTACGATACACAGGCCGACCAGACTGGCATAACGGCGCTGCTGGGTGAGTTAAGCAATGCCGGCATACGGTTTCACGACGTGCAGACCAAACAGCGCTCGCTGGAGGATATTTTCGTCGGTCTGGTAAAAAAACTGAAATGAATCTGCATGCCATCAATGCCATCTACCGCTTCGAGATGGCACGTATGCGAAGGACTCTGTTTCAGAGCATCGTCTCGCCGGTTATATCGACGTCGCTTTATTTCATTGTCTTTGGATCGGCAATCGGCTCGCGAATTACCGAAATTGACGGTGTCAGTTACGGCTCGTTTATCGTGCCTGGCCTGATCATGCTGTCTCTGTTGACGGAGAGCATTTCGAACGCATCTTTCGGCATCTATTTTCCACGGTTTTCCGGGACTATTTACGAAATACTCTCTGCACCGGTGTCCGTGGTGGAAATCGTACTGGGTTACGTTGGTGCGGCGGCAAGCAAGTCCGTGATCATTGGTGCCATCATTCTGGCCACGGCGAATTTGTTCGTCGACATCGATATATTGCACCCGGTGTGGATGATGCTGTTCCTTATATTGACGGCAGTCACATTCAGCTTGTTCGGCTTTCTTCTCGGTATCTGGGCCGACAATTGGGAGAAACTCGCCGTCGTGCCGACCCTAATCGTGACGCCTTTGACTTTTCTCGGCGGCAGTTTCTATTCGATCAGCATGCTGCCACCGTTCTGGCAGACGGTGACGCTTTTTAATCCCGTGGTGTATCTCATCAGCGGATTCCGCTGGAGCTTTTACGGGACCGCCGATGTCGCAATCGGCCTCAGCCTGGGCATGACCGTCGGCATTTTGCTGCTGTGCCTTGCCGCAGTCTGGTGGATTTTCAAGACCGGCTACCGGCTGCGCTCCTAGTGGGAGAACGCGCGCTGCCCGGATGCAGCGCGCTTCTCAGGGACGCAAATTCTTTGCTCAATCAGCAGCCGATTCCAACAGTGCATTGAACATCAGCTTGTAAGTGCCGCGCGGCTGGCCGCGAAACTGTGGCCGGAAGCCGAAAAGAAATACCTGCCCCTCGCCTAACGACACACGTGCAAGGGCGGATTTTCCGGCGATATGACGAGTTCCTTCAGCCCAGCCGCTCATTAATACGTCGCTTTCTGCATAGTTCACGATGCTGTCGAAATAATCGGTTTCCGCAAAGACTTTCACAGGTCGCCCGCCGCGGGCTATTTCGTTGCAATGTCGTGTATTCAGCAGGTCATCCAGGCAGCCGGTCTGACTGAGCGGTGCAAACGCAGAACCCCGCACGAAGTTGACGGCGATTTCCTCATCCATGCCAATGGCAAGCGGATCGTCGCTGTCTACCTTTGCTCTAAGGAGAGAACCGGGTATGGAAAAATTCTTGGTCGACGCGCCCGCAACGATGTCGCGTACGGGCAGGCCAAACTGGCTGATGGCAAATTCCACCGCGTCGCCGAAACTCAACATGGTGCCGCCGTTTGCAACAAATTGCTGTAATGCGAGCGCACCTTGCAACCCGATACCCCCGGTATATTGCTCCGGCATACTGCCCGCCGGGTGTCCGGTCAGAATTTTTTCAATATTATTCTTGAAGTAAACTCGCCCGTCGGGATGCGGCATGATGATCGCGTTAAGGCCGTCAAAGGCGCCGGCCCGCACATCCTCATCGCTAAGGGAAACGACGTCAAAGTGATGACTTTCCAGAACCCAGCGCGTCCAGCCCTCGTCCATTGATGCAACGTAAGATTTATAAAGTCCGACACGAGGACGTGTCAGAGCGCGTAAGGCGGTTCGTGGCGCCGCCGCCAGACCCGTGAAGCTAAGGCCGAAGTCATTGGCAATGCGAGACAAGCGGTCGCCGGTGCCGTCCCCGGCAGCGATGACGAACGCGCCCGCCGGGTAGTCATTGCGACCAGCGCGGAAGGCCTCGGCTGACACGCTGACGACATCGCCGGCAGCAAGTAGCTGATTGACGGCAGTGACGCTGCTGTTGGTCGAGCGGTCCAGTGCATAACCGTAGCTCGAATTGCCGCTGATTGTGCCTGGCCTCGGTTTGACCAGAGCATCGACCGATTCGGTCTGCACACCGATGTCCTCCGAGATCATCGTTACGGTAACGCCCATTTGCATCGGCAAGGTCCAGCCGGCGATATCGTATGGCGGTTTAATTGAACCGCCCGGATCCAGTCGCGTATTCGGGTAAGTCTGCTTTTCCAGAAGATCGACGAGATACGGACGAAATGCCTGAGCAGCATCAATGACCCAGTCGCCGGCTATATAGCGTTCGTCGCCGATACGGAATGCCTCAGATGCGCGGCCGATTTCGATGCCACCCTCAAGCAGGATGTTGACAAGATTGATTGCCTCATCCACGTGCGGCTGATCCGCCGGAATGATGTAGTAGCGCGTACCGGTTTCACCATCGGCAATCGCGTCACGACCCATGCTGTAGATATTATCCAGCCACTTGAGACGTGAATCTGCCGCAGCGCGGAGCACGGCTATTGAACCCGTGACCATAAGGTTGACCGGTTCACTGAAATGCGACTCGCCTCCTTCGTAGGGTAAGGAATACAGGACTCGGGGGTCGGGAATGCCGCTCTCTTCTTCAGCGACAGTGACACCGAGCGCACTGGAACTCGCACGCAGCGAGAGCATTTTCGGGAACACTTTCGGATCGTAGATTCTGGGTGACGGAGAATCGTGGCCTGTTTCAGTCAGAATGCCAATCATGTTGTGGAAGTAGGGCACTGTCCGCATGCCGCCGTTCCACCACATGGAGTAGCCGACATCGGAGATTGCGCCGGGCATGTCTTCCAGCGCAAATCGGTTACCCATAGCACTGCCTATTTCATTCAGTCCTGTAGTAACACCGGGATGGATGATCGGATTGACAGGATCCGAGTAAGGCGGAATGACGATACGGGCAAAGCCCGGTGAACTCTGATGCTGGTTGTAAACAATCTGCGGATACCATTCGTTGTAAATAACCCTGGCCGTTGCTTTGGACTCGGGCATGTTGTTCATGAAAAAATCACGATTGTTGTCGTGCCCGACATAATGGTGGTAGAGCTCTGGCGGATTTGTTTGTTCGAACGGCGTGTCCAGCTGACTCTCGTACCATTTGCGGACGATTTCGAGACCGTCAGGATTCATAACCGGCATCAGTAAAAAGATCACGTTGTCACGGATGTGCTGCATTTCCACCGATTCTTCAGTGGCGACACGATGCGCCAGCAATGAAGTCATCTGTCCATGTGCGAGCTCAGTCGCATGCAGCCCGCCATCAATCCACACAACCGCTTTCCCTTCGCTGCTGAGGTTCGTTGCAGTTTCGGCATCGACTCTGGCGCGGGCGAGTGTCGCGCTGATGTCGCGGTAGCGGTCCTGGTGAGCAAGATTCTCTGCGGATGAAATGGTCAGCAGGAACAGTGGCCGGCCCAGCGACGACGCGCCGATTTCGCGCATTTCCACGCGGTCACTCTCTGCAGCCAGTTGCCGGTAATAACGCTCCATTTGTTCGTAACTCGCCAGCTTGTAATCGTCGCCGGGTCGAAAGCCGAATACCGCTTCGGGCGACAGCGGCTCAGCCGCTACCGTCAATGCAAAAAATAAAACGCCGATCCCGCTAAGTACTGCCGGAAAAGCCGGCCGGTTGATCCAATGCATGCTGACACCTGTCTTAAGTTGTTTTAATAAAAGACCGCAAGTTCTCGCTTGTAAGCCTCCTCATAACCGGAAGCTATAACGACGCTGCGGGCGGCAACCGCTTGTGCAATTTCCCCTATAATGCCCGGATGAGTTCAAAAGTGACACGTGTCGCCCGCCGCGAATTTCTTGCCTCGATTGGCAGAGCAGTGGGCGGCTCCGCGATGTTGCGCACGATTGCTGCCATGGGTATCAGCACATCACTTGCCGGTTGCGGTTCTTCGTCAGCAGGGTCCACCGCGCCGGGCAGCCCGCCGGCCCCGCCACCACCACCGGGCCGGCCCTTGTCACCGCGGCCCGGCGACTGGCCCGCAAACATTGGTGTTGGAAAGTCTGTTGTCATACTGGGCGGCGGCATCGCAGGTATGGTCAGCGCGCTGGAAATGCAGCGCCTTGGATACAGCTGTACGATCCTTGAAGCCGCGGCGACCGCCGGCGGCCGCAATCGCACCATTCGGTCTGGTGATCTCGCGGTTGAAACCGACTCGACCCAGACCTGCCTGTTCGATGTCGACGAGTCGCTTTATTTCAATCCCGGACCGGCGCGCATTCCACACCACCATGAATTTCTATTGAACTATTGCCGCGAATTCAGCGTACCGCTGGAGGCTTTCACTAATGAAAATCGCGCGGCACTCATGCATTCATCGTCGTCGATGAGCAGCCAGCCGGTGATCTCACGCCGCATTCATGCGGATACGCGGGGCCACATCGCCCGGTTGCTCGCCCAGGCCGTGAACCAGAATGCACTCGATCAGGAACTGACGACTGCCGATAAGACGAATATCCTCGTGATGCTGCGACAATTCGGCGACCTGGATAATAACTTCAATTACAACGGCAGCACGCGAGCCGGATTCCCGGATCAGGAGGATGTCGGCAGCCGTCGCCGCGGAGAACTCGTCAGTCCTTTGCAGTTGCAGCAGCTGATCAATGACACGTTCTGGCAGCAGCGACAGAGTTTCACAGAAGGTCTCGAGCAGCAGGCCACCATGCTGCAACCCGTCGGCGGCATGGACAAGATCGCCCGTGCCCTTGAAACGCAGGTGGGCCAGAACATGATTACCGGCGCCACGGTCACGGAAATCCGCAAACTTGTCGGCGGCGTCAGGATTGTTTACCAGGATCAGTTCGGCACACCGACAACGCAGGATGGCGATTTTTGTATGTGTACGATCCCGGCGTCGGTACTGCGGAGTATCGCGAATGATTTCTCAACTGCCCATCAGGCCGAGATCAGCGGATTCAGCTATACGGCCGCCGGCAAGATTGCCTTCCAGTCACGGCGTTTTTGGGAGCAGGATCACAACATCTACGGTGGCATCTCCTGGACAACTCAGGACATCACGCAAATCTGGTATCCGAACGGCGGCTTTGGCCGCAACGACGGTATTGTTGTCGGTGCTTATATATTCGGCGGCACTGCCGGCGTTACGTTTGCCAATCAGGCGCCTCAGCAGAGAATCAATGCAGCGCTTGTGCAAGGCGCGAATCTGCACCAGGAGTTGGCCGTGGAGTCTGCTCGCGGGATCAGCGTCGCCTGGTCAAAAGTTCCTTTTCAGCTTGGTGCATGGGGTACATCGAACCCGGCCACCTTGCTGACACCGGATGACAATATCGTGTTCGCCGGCGAGCATCTGAGTATTCTGCAGGGCTGGCAGGAGGGCGCGATTCTGTCCGCGTATCACGCCATTGATCTGGTCGTCGCGCGCTCCTGACGTC